>JAGVLK010000023.1 GCA_020049835.1 Candidatus Babeliales bacterium
CTTTTTAACCGAGCTTTTTGTGAGCGCTATCGACCGCGCTCACCTGCCATTCATCCCCAGGCTTAAAAAGCCGTGGGGTTTTCTGTCAGGTTAAATAAAGCAAATATAAATAATGGAAGATCCTTCGACAAGCTCAGGATGATTAGATTGCTGCATTATGAATGAAATATTTTTGGTAGCCAGTCTTAAATTTTACCGCATTTAAGCGGTTTCGGTAAGCGCAATTTTAATTGCCACGAACTCTGTGTGTAATAGACAATCAAACCATAACTTACATACTTTGCTGCAATGAGCGCAACCAAAAGTTCCAACACTGATGTGGTGAATGTTGTATACAATAATACAAGTGGCATCAGTGCAATGCCATTACAGATAAATAGATGCCATGCTTTGCCTTCCAGCACCATAAACTGCTCATGCGTAATAATAAGATGCTCTGAAAATATTAAGAGCAAAAATGCACCGACGGTGATGATCGGCAAAAATGCATATGCATTGCACACATATGCTATACCGCATAACATGCTCAGACAGCTTAATATCGTGATGCCGGTGGTAATTAAATAACTATCAACCGATGCAAATGCTTGTTGTTTGTCTGCTAGTGATGCACGTTGCAATGCTGAAAAAATGCCGGTGCATGCAGCGCCGAATGTGTGGCGAATAATGCTGTTGATGCTGTATGCAATCATACTTGCAAACTTAAGCAATCCCGCAAGCTCCATACCAAAGGTAGTTGCGAAAAGCGGCACTAAAAGATTTGCTGAATAGATGGTGTGAGAAAGTTGATACAGATAATGCGCGCAACGTTCGCGTGCAACAGAAAACCAATCGATACTGCAATCATCGGCGTCCGGTAGTTGATAATAATAACGCATGATAATAACGCCATGCAGCCCTGTTTGCACAGCAGAGATAATAATCAACGGAACAAAGAATAACGTAAGTGATGGCTGTATGCCAGCATACAACGATAACCAAACTGCAGCAACATAACTGACAATATGCATAAGCTCACTGAGCGCTATAAAGCGATGGCGCAACATGAGATACATGATATTTTTTGAACTCTTTTTATATGTTTCGATGATAATGCAGAGCATAATAATCACAAGCTGTGTACTGTTGTAGGGCAACTGATAGAGCGTTGCCATGCAGTAATACAGTGGGAACAATAAAAGTACAGCAAGCAACAAATTGCAGCCGGCTTGATATCCTACCAATTGTTTAAAGGCTAAACGGTTTTGCCGAGCAGTCTGAAACTGCGCTGCCAATGCTTGATCAAACCCAATGTTTATGATTGTCGCACCCAAATATACCAATGAAAATACAGTACCCACAACACCATATATATGGCGATCGATGGTCGCATAGAGCATTGTCTGGTGGATTACCAGAAGAAGTTGGTATACCAGCGCTTCTATGCCGGCATAGGCAAGAATTCTTTTATAATCAATGAGCACAGGAGGTTCCTTAATAGAGGCTTTATCTTTATAGTTTAACCGACTATAAGAATAAACCCAAGAGCCCCTGCAGTTTTGTAATAAGGTACTTTTTACAGAGCTTTAATAGGCTTTGTGGATGGTCACGGGCGCTTTGCATAGCTGTTTGCCATATAACATCAAGATAGTTAGGTGACGTTCTGAGTTCATGGACATACTGAGCAAATTGTTGGTCAAAGCTTTTGCCCATGCGCACGCTATCGATGATTTGGTCGGCTCCTTCACCAACAACATGCACGCCCACGAGGGTGCCATCATCCAGGCAGATACATTTTACAAATCCATCGGTCGCATTATCGATAATAGCCCTGGCAGAATCGCTGTATGCATGGTGATAAATAGTAATACTCTTGCCATACTTTTTGCGTGCTGCTTGCTCAGATAAACCGATTGAACCGAGCGGCAATATCCCCTGAATAAAGCTGGAAACATTGGTGTAATTAGCATGTTGCGGCTTGCCATAGAAGGGCTTACAGCAATTAAATGCGGCAATATGGGCTTGATAATAGGCGACTCGCGTCAAAGTATACATGCGACCAACGACGTCACCACACGCATATATTGAATCAATCGAACTTTTCATCGTATCGTCAACCACAATACCATCATGCGCAACTTCAACGCCGATATCTTCAAGTCCCAGCCCTGCGGTATTACCAATTAAATCAAGCGCAATTAACAATGCTTGTGCTGTGCAGGAGGCTTCTTTCTGCAGTTGTGTCTGATAATTCAGTTGGATCATACTCCCATCATATTTAACTTCTGTAACGGTAGCGCCGCAGTGAACTTTAATTCCTGCGGCTTTGAGTTGATTATATTCTAATTCGACCAACTCAAAATCGTAATTAGGTAAAATCAGACCATGCTTTACTAAAAAAGTTACCTGTACACCAAGACGATGCAATGCTGTCGCGAGCTCAACACCCAGCGGGCCTTGACCAACGATTATTATCGATGCAGGTAATTTGGAAAGAGAAAACAATGTATCTTTAGTGTAATATGGTGTTGTTTCCAGCCCCTTGATTGGTGGAATATAGGGATGGCCTCCCGTTGCAATAATAAAACGATCTGCTGTGTATCGTGCTTCATTCACTTGTATGGTATGAGCATCTATAAATGTTGCGTGCCCATAAATAAATGCTATATTGTTTAATTCTTTGAGCTGCGTATCATAGAGCGTGCCCGCCTTCTGTATAACTTGTTGAATGTATTTGAGCGTATCATGGGCAGGTGAGCTGATATCGGTTGCGGTAAGTCCGAATGCAGCGCCATCACGTATAATATGTGCAACATGCGATGCTTTAATGAGCGCTTTAAGTGGAATATCTCCTTGCGAGATTCTATTACGCGTTATGGTTTCCTGTTCAACAATAGCTACACGTCTGCCAAAATTTGCAGCAGCCTGCGCAGCAATTATACCCGTAGGCCCAGCGCCAATAACGATCACATCATAGGTAGAATTATCGGCACATAGCGAGGTGCTCCATATGCATAATAAGCCGTAGAGTAAGTACATCATAAGAACGGTATGTCCTCTATTTTTACTATTTTTCACCTGTACCCTTGCATAACGGACTTAGTATAGTTCATGCTCAAAACAGAATAAAACAAAATAGTAGTAATCGCGTAATAATGTAGTGATCATGGATTATTTTAAATTAACTCAAGTTTTTTGCCTGTTGTTTTTTGCACATGTCAACGCGCATACTTTATCTGGCCAGCGTTATATTGCGCCGCAAACAGCAACTATTTATGATCGGTTTTATCTGATTAAGCGCATTGAAAAAGTATTGGATCTGTTGCAACAAGATGCAGTTACGCGCACCTTTAGCTACAGTTATATAACACCGCATATCTATCAGCACCCACTTATTAACACTGCAGCTACGGTGATGCTTGAACAGAAATCGGTTACTTCATTGTATGAATTGTGGCGTGTTTGCAAAAATTATCAACAACTGTATGATACACGTTTTGCCGTCGAATTTGCGCACATGTTATATGCATTATGCAGTGAACTGGATGAGAGTTCACGATCAGTTTATGCGCCAGATCAGCTTTCATTATATGATTGTATCGATAAGATAGATGCATGTACGCAACATCTGTTACCCAGCGGTTCCCGTTCGGTCGTGATATCTACCGCTGAACCGGTCAATACGGATATGATCGCCCAACGTTATTTAATACTTAAACGATTGGATAAAAGTCTGCAACTGCTTGAATATCTCCACAAACAAGGCGTTACCATCGATCTACATGGCAGACGTAACAATGAAAATCTATTTGATCTTAATGTGCAGCAGTTTACGCATAGTCGTATTAAAGAATGTATTAAGCAGATGTATATTAAAAAAAATCTTGAGCCACTCTTGCAAGTTGCTGATGATGTGCAACAATATCGCTTTGTAGCAGATGATACATTTTTGCAAGAGATGCTCATGAATCTGTTTCTTGTATATAAGGGACTTTTGCTAGAGGCAACTTCAGAACAGGATGGCCAGATTATCGTTAATCAGATGAGCCAAGTTTTAGAAATTTATGAAAATATTGATGAAATGCCGTTGGATGAAACATTAGATGCCATTGACCAGGTTACTGATCGTCTGATTGCTTTGCAACATATGGAGCAACAAAACCAGTTTGCTCGTGTATCAATGCGTTTTGCATGCGGTTTGGGTGCAGCGTGTATAGGTGCGATAATCTATTATTATCTAGTATGGTGATGCTATGAATTTAATGCGTTGTGCTTTACTGTTTTTATTGCTATGCCATATGCCTGCACATGCAGGAGAACATGAAGCTGCATTGCCCATCAACGACCAGACATTTTTAGTATATCGGCGCTACTATTTTATTGCGCGCCTTGATCGTACCATTAAGTTACTGGCTAAATTTTCTCAAGAAGCAAAAGCGGTCGCATCTCCGTTACGCACGCGCCACGTAATTGACGAGCTTATGCATACACCAGAAATGCATCAATTTAACCACGTATTAATAAAAGATTCAGTTGCATCAATGAATCAATTGCGTAGCCTCAAACCACTGTTTATGGTCTGGGATGCTTTTAAATCATACAAATCGCTTAAAGATGATCTATTTGTTGAAGATTTTAGCAAAGAGATTTTTATTATTACGCGAACTATTGCACAACATTTGCATGATGAAGAGAGTATAAAATCGATACCTATGGATCTTAATATTGTCTGCAGATGCGACGCTATTAGCAGATTAACTGAATATATAGAGCTCTGTATGCAAGGAACGCTCATGCGTCTGCCGTTGCCCGAACGGGCAAGTGATGTTTCTGATCTCGCGCTTAATATTCATACTGATGAAGTAGCATTCAGATATTATGCGTTGCGGCGTCTGCATGAAGCGGCGCAGCTTATGCTCAGCGCAGATCCTGAATTGCAAAAGAGTTTGCATGAGGCTGCAACCGCGGCGACCAATCGTTCTGAGCAGCACAAAGCATTGCGGCAACGCACCTTTAAGCAGCTTTGGGATGATTGTCAACAGTATAAATTTATTGATGACAGTACATTTTTGCATGCATTTGCAGTACGGCTTTCGTTGATGCTACATGCATATCATCAACAAGAAACTCCCGAATCGGCTGCGCCTATACGCAAACTTAATTATGCGCAACTTATGCAGATATATCAACAGATTAATAAAATGCCTATTGAAGAGATTTTAACGGGCATCGATTTTCTGGTAACTAATGCGTCCGCTATTTCCAATAGCTATCAAAAAAGTGGCTTGAGCTTTACCCAATGGATTAAAGAATATTGGTGGGCACCGCCGATGATGATTGCAACCGTGATTTTTCAGTGTGTTAAGTTTTATTACAAAAAATATCATCCGCGCTAAACAGCATCTTATAGTTTCAAAAAATTTCTAACCTGGTACACTTATATAGTAATGAGCTAAGGTAATGGGTGTTTTGCGCCTTCCTTTCAGGAAGGGGATATGACATGTTCTCGGTTAATGAAAAAATTGTCTACCCGGGTCATGGGGTGGCAAAAGTTAGTCGTACGGTAGAAAAAAGTATTGCCGGTCATAATGTGCTCTTTTACGAACTCACGTTTATTAATAAAGATATGACTATTTTAATTCCTATACATAATTTGACATCAGCCGGCGTGAGAAGGCTATCGTCACAAAAAAAGATTAATGATATATTATTAATGCTTGCCGAGCCAGCAGTTAAAGATGTGCATGAGCTCACCGCAAGTAATTGGAATAAACGGAGCAAAGAGTACCAAAGTAAGTTGCGCAGTGGTGATTTAGATGAAATTTGTCGCGTTTATAGAGATTTGCGTCACATTGCGACCAAAAAAGAGTTATCATTTGGAGAAAAATCATTGCTGCAACAAACAGAAACGTTGTTAGCGCAGGAGATTTCAGTAGTAAACCAAGTTAATGAAGAACAGGCTATTGAGCGATTACGTTCAGTGTTAATAGTGCACAAACGAACGCCGCATACGCAAGTTTCTGTTGCTTAAGCGATAGATAAAAAAGTATCGATAATCACATAGGTTAACATGGCCTGTGTGATTATCTTTTTATGGTACAACTACAACAGATGAGCAAGCATGAATAAGGTTATTTTTATTTTTGGACCGACAGCAAGCGGCAAAACCGGCTTTGCCCAAGAGTTGGCCAATCACATTCCTATTGAAATTATCAATATGGATAGCGCACAGATGTATACTGCCGGAGCCATAGGAACCGCAAAACCGGACTGGCAAAATTCTCCTATTAAACAGCATATGTTCGATATTATTGATCAACCTATGCGTATGACGGCACATGCCTATGTGCACCAAGTACGTACGCTGGTGCAAGAAATTATAGCACGCGGTGCCACTCCGGTTATTGTTGGCGGCACAGGATTTTATCTTAAATCACTACTTTTTCCACAACAATCGGTAACCGGCACAAGTCAAACATCACGTGAACCCGACACTCGCTCATCACTAGAGCTTTGGCATGAATTGCATGCTATTGACCCGGTGCGTGCAGCAGAAATTCATCCTCATGATCGCTATCGTATCGTGCGCGCACTTGAGATTTGGCACACAACCGGATGCAAGCCATCGCTCTATAAACCTGCGTATGCACCGCCGTTTACTTATACGTTGGTGCATGTGTACAAACAAAAATCTGCATTGCATGCTGCCATCGATGAGCGCATTGACCAAATGCTTGCTGCCGGTTGGGTGCAAGAAGCACGAGAACTTATAGGTACACCGTGGCAAGATTTTGTTACCCAAAAAGGTTTTATAGGATATACTGAACTCATTGCTTATGTGCAAGGTGCGCTCTCATTAGAGGATGCCCGCATGCGCATAGCATGGCAAACAAAACAATATGCAAAACGCCAGGAAACATTTTGGCGTATGTTGCGCAAAGATATTACCATGGCAGATAGTATGCAAGCGCAGCATATTCTGGAGTTTGACTTGACGAATATAGGATATGACCTATATATTAAACAACTATTAAGTGATCGTGTAACCCTTTAATAGTAAACCCTTTAATTTGGTTGATCATGTATATTAATGAAGAAAAAAAACGGTACGATGTACGTAATGATAAAGAAAGATTACCCGGTTTATATGTTTCACATCGCCAATTTTCTTGGATGACGGCGACGGTGATACTTATAGTTTTTGGTGTATTTGTAACCGGTTATTTTTTAGGCAAGCGTAAACCAACAGAACCGGTCTATGAACCGGAAATTGAGCATGCGGCAGTTGTCGCCGCAGCAATAAAAATGGAGAATGCACCAGTTGCACAGCCGGCAGCGACTGTTATTTCTGCACCGCAGCAGGCATATTATGCACAACTCATTGGCTTTGGCACGTCAAGCGCAGCACAAAAATTTTCAGAAAAATTACAACGCAAAAACTTTCCCGTTTGCGTAAAAGAGCGGCATAGTACAACTGCCCAAGGCAAAAAAATCATTTGGTATCAGGTAATTACCGAACCGTTTGAAGATAAAGATGAGCTGCTTGCAGCAATCTACAAAATAAAAAAAGAAGAAAAATTACACGATATACGTATAATAACTTGTTAAACATTATAATAAAAAGGATCGTCGATGATAACCGTTATAAGAGACCGATTTAAAAGTCATGCTACACGCGTTTTATTGGGTGTGCTTACCGCTGCGCTTATTATAGGTCTATTGGATTTTGGCATGAGCAGATCTGGCAAAAATGGTGATGGCTCAGGCTGGGCATTACGTATTAACGGCCAAGAAATTTCCCAGATGGAATTTGCTCGCAATGTTGCCAAACAAGAGGAAAACATCCAAGCATTACGTGAGCAATATGGTGCATATGCAGAAGATTTTTTACGCTCAATGGGAGCTGACCAAGCACCACAGCGTTTGGCTCTTGCAGAGATTAAGCGCGATACATTACTCGATCAACTAGCCGCATCGATTCCCCTGCATATTCATCCTACATATCTTGAACAAAAGATTAACAGTCCACAATTTATGTACCAATCCGGGCTTGCCGAAATCGTGCCATTGGGTGTTTATACGCCCCAAGGTTTGGATACACAACGCCTTAAGCGTTATCTTACGCGTGCAAACCTGACCACACGCCAAGTTGAAGTTATGCTTGAACAAGGTCTTGCACGGTATATGACACTTGAGCTTGCAGGCTTGGGAGCGGTGATTCCCGAAAATGTAGCACAAGCTGCGTATGCGCAACAACATGCATTGCGCAAGTATGCATTGCTCACGTTGCCGGTTGATGCGTATATAAAGCAAGAGCAAGCAAAAGAGGTTAATCCGTCTGAACTTAAAGCTTTTTTTGACCGCGAAAATAGTACCGCTAAACGTTATTGGATGCCGGAAAAACGTGCCGGCAAAGTGTGGAAAGTTACCCCTGAAGAGTATGGCATTGTAGTTAAAGATAGTTCAATTCAGGATTATTACGATAAAAACAAAGTGTACAAATACGTGCAAAAGCCCGCACAGGTAGAAGTACGCAGAATACTGTTTAAAATTTCCGATGCGCAAACAAAAGATGCAGCATGGGAAAAAGCTAAAGCGGTACACCAAGAATTGGTAGGCAACCCTTCATTATTCGCTGCAAAAGCAAAAGAGTTATCGCAAGAAACAACTGAAGCCAAAAATGGCGGACTGATTGCACCATTTGCTAAAGGTCAAAAAGATCCGGTGTTTGAGCGCAAATCCTTCATGATGGCAAAAGTTGATGATATCACTGAACCGTTTGAAACCAATGAAGGCATTCAGATTGTACAGTTGGTGAGCAAACAACCAACGCAATTTAAAGCGCTTTCGGAAGTTAAAAAAGAGATTGAACGTGCTTTGATTGCACAAAAATTCGGCAAACGCTTTGCACGTGACTTTAAACATGCACGCAACGCATCAGCGCAAGAAGCTGAAATGACAGCCTTTATCCAAAAGGCAAAAGGTGTAGCGACTACACAAGAGCTTAAAGCGCAGGATGATTCTAAGATTATGCGCGAACTCTTTAGGCTGAAAAAAGGACAAACGGGTATCTTTGTAGACCAAAACGTGGGCTATATTGTGCAGTTGACCGATATTCAAAAACGTCATCTGCCAAACCTGGAAAGCTTAGAATCCACCGTGCGCGAAGATTTTGTGCGTGATCGCGCTGCTGCCCGCCTTAAAGAGCAGTTAGGCCTTGCGAAAGCCGCACTCGGTAACAAATCAGCGCATGATGTCGCCAAGGAGTTTAATGCCACGGTGATGGAAACAGACTATATTGCTTCCGATGATAAAACTACCGTAGAAAAGCTCAGAAAGGCTGGCTTAACACCAGATCTATTATTACAACTAGAAAAGAAAGGTTCAGCGGTAACGCAGCTTGAACATGATGGGTATATTCTTGCATTGGTAGATGCCCGATCAATCGATTTTCAGGCTGCTGACGCAGCGATAAAGAAGATGGCGCCGGAGGCTATCTATGAGAGAAAAGCCCTGTTTTTACAAGGTTTTATTGCTTCTTTATCCAGAAATGCTACAATTGAAACTAACCAAACGTTATCAACACTTTACGAAAAATAAAGATTATGAAACAAAAAACTGCTGCTACAGAACCTTCAGTTAAAGCAAAAGCGACTATGTCTGAAGCGGTTTCATCACAGAATGAGTTCAAAAAAAAGGCTCTCGAGGCTACGTTTGCTCAAATTGACAAACAGCACGGAAAAGGTGCTATTATGTTGCTTGGACAGGCGTCGCACAACAAGATAGAAGCAATATCGACTGGCTCAATTCTTATCGATCAAGCTATCGGCGTTGGTGGGTTCCCGGTTGGACGTATTATCGAAATTTTTGGACCGGAATCTTCAGGTAAGACCACACTGGCTATGCATGCAATTGCACAAGCACAAAAACGTGGTGGTATCTGCGCATTTATCGATGCAGAACATGCTATGGATTCAAATTATGCAGCTAATCTAGGCATCGATATTGATACCCTTATTATTTCCCAACCTGATCATGGTGAACAAGCGCTTGATATTGCAGAAATGCTTGTGCGCTCTGGTGCAGTTGACCTTATTGTTATCGATTCAGTCGCGGCTTTGGTGCCTAAAGCTGAATTAGAGGGTGATATGGGTGATGCTCATGTTGGATTGCAAGCACGTTTGATGTCACAAGCTCTACGTAAGCTGACCGCTGTTGTGCATAAATCGAATGCGGTATTGGTCTTTATTAACCAAATTCGCCAAAATATCGGTGGTATGCCATTTGCCAACAAAGAAACAACTACCGGTGGTAACGCATTAAAATTCTATGCATCACTTCGCCTTGATGTGCGTAGAGTAGCAAGTCTTAAAAAGGGTGAAGTTAATATCGGTAACCGCGTTGCAATAAAAGTGGTTAAAAATAAAGTGGCTCCCCCATTTAAGCGTGTGGAAGTTGATTTATTATTTAATGAAGGTATCAGTAAAGAGCTGGATTTACTTGATGCAGCATTGCATTATAATGTAATTACGCAGTCAGGGGCATGGTTTGCCTATGCTGGTAGCAACATAGCACAAGGCAGAGATCAGGCATTACAATGCTTACGCTCTCCGGAACTATTTGACAAGATATTTGCTGATGTGAAAAATGTTATACAAGAATCTGAGCAAAAACTCTCAGAAAAATAATAGGTAAAAGAGCATTGAAAGATAAGAAGCATCTGCCATTAATAAACGAACAAATTCGTGCGCCGAAGATACAAGTTATCACGCAGGATGGCGAAAATATTGGTATTATAAGTCGTGATCGAGCTATGCAGCTTGCAGAAGAAGCAAACCTTGATTTGGTTGTTCTTTCTGAGCAAGGCCCCGATGATGTGCCTATAGCTCGTATTATGGATTTTGGCAAAGTTCTGTATGAAAAGAAAAAGAAGCAAACTGATGCCAAAAAGAGTCAACAAGTGCAGATCAAAGAGATAAAATTGCGTCCTAAAATCGGTGAGCATGATTATCAAACTAAGATCAAGCAGGCGATTGATTTCTTAAAAAGTGGAAAAAGAGTTAAAATATCACTCTTTTTTAAAGGTCGAGAAAACATCTCAAAAGAGCAACGTGGGCAAGAGCTTTTTGCAAAAGTAGATAAAACTTTTGAAGATAATGAGATGAAAAATGTTGTACATGAACGCGAATCTAACATCGGACAATGTTGGTTTCGTGTTTATTATTTAAAGTAAATACAATAGGATAAAACATTATGAGTAAGGTGAAAACCAACTCTGCCGCCAAAAAACGTTTTAAATTGGTTGGCAAGAAAAAAGTAAAACGTGCGCAAGCTTACCATCGCCATTTGCTCACCAAAAAAGGTGCAAAGCGACGTCGCCAATTACGTGGTGGAGACTACGTAAGTAAGGTTGATCTATCAAGTGTATTAGTATTATTAGGTCATTAATTTCTATCTGAAGGTTATCCATGACAAGAGTAAAACGCGGGACCGTAACCAAAAAACGTCATAAACGTGTATTAAAAGCGGCTAAAGGTTTTTGGGGACAACGTAACAATATTTTCCAACGCGCTAAAGAAACTTTATTGCGTGCGATGGCGGCAGCATTTAAGGGACGTAAATTAAAGAAACGCGATATGCGTGGGCTTTTTATTTCTCGTATTAGCGCTGCTACAAAATCACACGGTCTTTCTTACAGCAGATTTATTGCCGGCTTAAAAAAGGCGCAAGTTATGCTTAACAGAAAGATGTTAAGTCAGCTTGCTATTTGTGAACCGGAAGCATTTGGCCAATTGGTGAAAATGGCAAGACAATAGTTCTTGCTTGACAATCATCATGTGCAGTTATTAGACTCATGCTGAGTTTATTTACGAACAACTGGGTGCAACAAAAAGTACAAAAAAAGGAGAGAGTATACCATGCACATGATGCAGCTTTTAGAAGATAAAGTTGTTGCTTTATTAGAATTAGTTGAATCTCTTAAAAAAGAGAATAGTTGTTTAAAGAAAGAAGCTTTGACTGCCGGGCAAGAGATTGCACAGTTAAAAAAGCAGGTTGAAATGCTCGAAAGTTCTGTGCTTAACGAATCGCATCGTTTGCAAGAACTTAATAAAGAAAAAGAGCTTACAAAGTCTGTTGTTGACGACTTGATACGTAATATAGAAGCCTTGGTCGAAAGTGGTAATCAGTCACAATGAATGAAGCAAAGAACTATACAATTGAGATTTTAGGTGATCAATACACAATTGTTTCAGACGAAGTAGAAGAACATATTGCGCAAACAGCCGCCTATGTTAACCGGCTGTTGCAAGAGATACTTTCTCATGATGCAAGTGTCGATCATAAAAAAGCTGTCGTTTTGACAGCGTTGCGTATTACAAGTAACTTGATTCACTTGGAACATGAAGCTCAAATGGTTCAGTCTAAAGGTGAACAACTTGTGCGTACGTTAGATAACCATCTGTGTAGCGCATAAATCCATGTCTTGTCTGATGTACCTTACCAAGCTCTCTTATGAGCATCTTTCGTCATCACATGCTGATGTAACCTCTTTGTAGATTAATTATGACCTATGACAACGGTGATTAAAGCCTTTGTTGTAGTACAAAGATGCATACATTTTTATTGTGGGAAATATACCATGTTACACATATCATTAATGGTAATTCTTGGTGTCGCAGCAGCCGTAGGACTGTTTGCGCTTTTTTTATTTTTTTACGCGCGCAAGCAATATAATGCTGCGCACGATCTGTTTAAAGAGGCAAAAAATCGCCGCGAAAACATGCAGCGCGAAATTGAAACTGAGCGCAAAGAGGCAATGTTACGCATAAAAGATGAAATTTACAAGAAGCGCAACGAGTTTGAACTCGATATGAAGCGTGAACGTGTAGAACTTGATCATCTGCAAGCAAAGCTCAATACTAAATACGAAGCGATTGAAAAAAAGGAAAATGGTATTGATGATCTTAAACGAGAGTTACAACAAAAAGAGCGCAATTTGTCACGCGCTGAAGATGTGTTGCGCGCCAATGAAGCAAAAATAAAGAATCTCTATACCGAACTTATCACCAAGCTTGAGCGTATTGCTAACATGAGCCGTGATGAGGCAAAGCAAGCATTAAGCGAAACGTTGCAGGCTGAAGTACGCCTGACTAATGAAAAGTGGATTCAAAAAGTAGAAGAAGACACTAAAACACGCGCAAAAGAGCGCTCTATTGATCTGTTAGTAACCTCAATGCAACGTTATATGGCCGATCAAGTTACGCTGCACTCATCCAGTGTTGTGCACCTTCCCAACGATGAAATGAAGGGACGTATTATCGGTAAAGAGGGAAGAAATATTAAGTCGCTGGAAATGGCGACCGGTATGGAATTCGTTATTGGCGAAACGCCGGAAATCATTAATATCTCCGGCTTTAATCCGATACGCCGCGAAATTGCTAAGCGTACACTTGAACGTTTGATCGCTGATGGGCGTATCAACCCAACACGTATTGAAGAAACAGTTCAACTGGTAGAAAAAGAGCTTGATGAAATTATCGAAGAATACGGCAAAGAGGTTGTGCTTGAGTTTAATTTACAAGGTCTGCATCCTGAAATCGTTACCTTACTAGGCAAACTCTATTTTAGAACAAGTTATTCACAAAACGTATTACAACATAGCAAAGAAGTTGGTTTATTTTCCCGCATGATTGCACAAGAGCTTGGCCTTGATGGTCAAATTGCATTACGTGCCGGTCTTTTGCATGATATCGGTAAGGCGGTAACTGCAGAAGTTGAAGGCCCACACGCAATGATTGGTGCTGAAATTGCTAAACGTTGTGGCGAAGATGCACGCGTAGTTAACGCTGTTGCAGCTCACCACCAAGAAGTTCCCTATACTTCCATTTATGGCCCGATTGTGGTTATTGCTGATACCATTTCAGCATCACGCCCTGGTGCACGTCGCGAAACATTAACTGCCTATGTCAAACGTCTTGAAAAGCTTGAGGAAATCGCCAATACCTTTGAAGGCGTCAAGAAAGCGTATGCATTGCAAGCTGGTCGCGAAATTCGTGTTATTGTACAAGAGGAGGCACTTGATGATGATCAAGCAGCTATCTTGGCACGTACATTAGCTGAACGTATTGAACAGGAAATGAACTTCCCGGGTCAAATAAAGATAAATGTAATTCGTGAAAAACGCGCTATAGAGTATGCAAGGTAATCAATGAGTACGATTCGTATTTTATGCATTGGTGATGTAATTGGTGCTCCCGGTCGAGCGATGTTTCAAAAACATATCGATCGTTTACGCGCAGAACTCAAGATTGATGCGGTTATAGTCAATGGTGAAAATAGCGATGCTCGTGGCCGCGGTATTACGCCGCGCATAGTACGTTTTTTTAAGCATAACGGTGCCAACGTTATTACTTCAGGTAATCATATCTGGGGCAATAAAGAGATCTTTGAGTTTCTGGGCACTGCGCAGCAAGATCTTTTGCGTCCGGCAAACTATCCGCGCACAACACCCGGTATTGGGGTAACTATTATCGAAGTTCAAGGGGTAAAAATCGGCGTCATTAATGTGATGGGGCGTGTCTTTATGCATGAGCATTTAGATTGCCCATTCCGCACCGTTGATTCGATACTTACCTATTTAAAAGACAAAACACGTATCGTAGTTGTTGATATGCATGCTGAAACAACATCAGAAAAAAATGCGCTTGGCCACTATTTAGACGGTAAAGTAAGCGCTGTTGTTGGCACGCATACGCATGTGCAAACCGCAGATGAGCGTGTGTTGCCAAAAGGTACTGCATATATTACCGATTTGGGTATGACGGGCGCACTTAATTCCATTATCGGCATGAAATGCGAACCGATTCTCTTTAAATTTTTACAGCAAATGCCGGCAAAATTTGTTGTAGAAGAGGAGCCGCCATTCGTTATGTATGGTGCTTGGATAGAAGTTGATACTGCCACCGGCCATGCAACACGTATTGAACGGGTAAAAATTGTTGATGATGCGATTTGTAGTAAAGATATGGACGCTGCATAATTAATAAGGAATGTCATGATTTTGATACTTATTTTGAACATTTTATGGGCGGCAACCTTTACTATCGGTAAAGCCTCATTAAGTTATACCACACCAATACTTTTTATCGGTATGCGTATGTTTATTGGCGGGCTCATGCTGCTTGCATATTGCCTTATTAAAAAAGAGCCGTTAAAGCTGCGCAAGGCAGATATGTTCGTTATTGCACAGGTATGTTTTTTTCAATATTACACATCATTTATTTGTGAATATTGGAGCATGAATCATATTGCTTCATCAAAAGCGAGCCTGTTATTTAACCTTTCACCATTTATTACGGCTATTATTAGTTATTTTGCTCTCAACGAGCTTATTACTAAAAAGCAGCTTGTCGGGTTGATTGTAGGATTTCTTGGCTTTATACCAATTTTAATGGCAGCTGCACCGGAAGAAAATATTCTTGGCGGTGGTGGTCTTATTTCCATTCCGGAAATCGTAATGATTATGGCGGTATTTAGCTCATGCTATGGTTGGATTGCTTTCAAAAAAGCACATGAACGCGGCTATGGCACGTTGACCATTAACGCCTGGACAATGTTTCTTGCAGGTATTGCCAGCTTAATTACCTCAATACTTGTTGAAGGAACACCAACTATTAATGCACCGGCAACCTGTTATTCGTTGGCAGGTATGCAATCACTGTGCGATCTAGTTGGTACGTATGGTGCAGGGATCATCATGTTCGCTGCATATACGCTGGCTATCATTCTTATTGCCAATATCGCAGCATTTAATCTGCATGGCTATCTGTTGCATTACTACACTGCAACATTTATCTCATTTACCGGATTTATTATTCCGATGTTTAGTGCGCTGTTTGGTTGGTTTTTCTTGAGCGAACAGATTGGTATGGCATTTTGGATTTCAACCGTTGTTGTGTCCATAGGGTTGTATATCTTCTATCAAGATGAGCTGCGGACTGACAAACTGGATGAACCGCCGGTAAGTGCGTAAAGCAATTAATTAGATAAAAATTGGGTATGAAATCATCTGGTTTTATAGATATTTTTGGTCTGTAAAACTTGTTGTAGAATGCCTATCAAAAGCGACAAACGATACCTTTTTTGTCATCCTCGCTTGCGGGGATCCAGTATTAAATTAATTTAAAAATTTACTGATTAAAACATTAATAAAAAATAACACTGGATCCCCGCAAGCGAGGATGACAAAAATCTGATTCTTTTATAAAAGAAGTACTTGATTTTTGAACTCGGATCAGTTTTCTCTTATTGCTGAGACAGTTCGCATAAAAATTACGCAATAAAAAAAGGCGATAGATCAACATCATCGCCTTTTTTTATTATATAAGTCAGCGTGCTTATTTTTTAGCAGCTTTTTTAGCTACTCTACGTTTAGCGCCAGCTCTTTTAGCGGCCTTACGTTTTGGAGCAGCTTTTTTTGCTACTGGTGCAGCAGCAGAAGTAGCCTTTTTAGCTACTGCTTTGCGTTTAGGAGCAGCTTTTCTTTTAGCAGCTTTGCGTTTTGGAGCAGCTTTTTTAGCTACTGCAGCGCCTGCAGCTGCTTTTTTAGCTACTTTACGTTTAGGAGCAGCCTTTTTAGCCGCAGCTTTACGTTTAGGGGCAGCTTTTTTAGCTACTGCTTTACGTTTAGGAGCCGCTTTTTTAGCAGCTTTGCGTTTTGGAGCAGCTTTTTTAACTGCTTTTTTCTTGGCTGTCATATCATTTCTCCTTCTTTTGATTAACAGACCTCGTCATTCTCAACTGTTAGAGTGTGTAGTTTTTTTCTTACTACTCATCTTAAGCATACTTAATTTAAATTTTAAAATGCAACAGTTGTGGATCAAAACATGATGACTTTTGCAAAAAAAAATAGTATACTCAAAAAATTTTTGCCATATTTTGCAAAAAAAAGAGGATAATGTTTTCTTGTATTAATTGATAGAATCAAATTATTCAAAAAATTTGCATATGTTATTCTTGGCCCGATTTTTTTGGGGTAAATTTGACCGGAAAAAATCTAATTTTTAAAAAAAATGATCATTTTTTTCACAAAAAGGGCATCTTTTTTTGGATGTTTTGTCAAAAATAGAGTATGCTAATGCACAAGAATAGACATTTATTTTAGCTTAGGAAATTTATCATGCAGACTTTGCCAAACATCAATACACACTTTTCAGACTGGTATAACGAAATTGTTGCGCAAGCAGAACTTGCTGATCATGGCCCTGTACGCGGAACCATGGTAATTCGTCCTTATGGATATGCTATCTGGGAGCTTATTCAGCGCTATCTTGATGAGCGCATTAAGCTCACCGGGCACGAAAACACCGCTTTTCCGCTGTTGATTCCCGAATCATTTTTAAAGCGGGAAGCATCTCATGTGGAAGGATTCGCTCCTGAAGTTGCTGTGGTGACTCATGCCGGCGGCAAAAAACTGGACGAACCGCTTGTTGTACGACCAACATCTGAAACGGTGATTCATTATATGTTTGCCAAATGGCTGCATTCATGGCGCGATTTGCCATTAAAAATCAACCAATGGGCCAATGTAGTACGGTGGGAGATGCGTTCGCGTCCATTTCTGCGCACCACTGAATTTTTCTGGCAGGAAGGTCATACTGCCCACGCCACGCTCCAGGAAGCTGAAGAAGAGGTAATGCTCATGCTCAATGAGTATGTACGCCTTGCACAAGAGATCTTGGCAATACCGGTAGTCACCGGAGCAAAATCGGAATCGGAACGTTTTCCCGGTGCACAAAAGACCATGACGTTTGAAGCGCTGATGCCGGATGGTAAAGCTTTGCAGATGGGGACTTCACATCTGTTATCGCAATCATTTGCTCATGCATTTGATATGACATTTCAAGATAAAGAAGGCGCAACGCAATATCCACATTTAACCAGCTGGGGAGTTACGACACGCTTGATTGGTGCGTTAATTATGACCCATGGTGATAACAAAGGATTAGTATTGCCACCACGTGTTGCTCCAATCCAAGTAGTTATTATCCCTATATTCAAGAAAAATTTTGATAACAGCCTGATACTGCATCAAGCAGAGGCTATTCGTGCTGAACTAGCACATCTTGGCATACGTGTGCAGGTCGACGCAGATGAAAGCAAGACTCCTGGCGCTAAATTCTATAAATGGGAACTCAAAGGAGTCCCAATGCGCATAGAAATCGGCCCGCGTGACCTTGAGCAGGGCATCGCTATGGTTTCCGATCGCCTTGGGTTGGAAAAAGTGGCTTACGATGCGAAAAACATTTCTAATTGTATTATTTTAAAGCTAGAACAGCTGCAACAAGAGATGTTTGCTCGTGCTGAGCTCAAATTCCATAAACAGTGGCATAAGGCTGCCAAATTGGCGCAGTTCGGACCTCAATTAGAAGCTGCCAATGGGCTTTATCAAACCGGATGGTGCCGTAGCCCAGAGTGCGAAAATAAGCTGAAAGAGTACAAAGCCATGACCCGCTGTTTATTGGAGGAAAAAAGCTTCGATACCTGCTTCAATTGCGACAATCCGAGTGTATCTGATGTGCTGGTGGCAAAATCATATTAAAAGAAATGTAAAAAAAGTGCATAAATTTTTTGCATAAAACAAAAAACTATGTATACTTATAGGTATGGTCAGGTGACCAAAAAGATACAAGCAGTGTCGTAATTATATTAAAACTAACCTTAATTATGAGGAAACGGGTACTAATGAATAGTGCAATACTCAATAAATTTATCACGTATCTACTTACTGAAAAAAGGGTATCATCAAATACATTTGATGCGTATAAACGTGATATCGAACAATTTGTAAACTATCTTACTGAAAAGAAGATCGATTTAGAGCGTACTAAGCTCGCGACGCTGAAACAGTATCTACAATGCCTTAAAAAGCAAGATCTAAAAGCACGCAGTATGTCACGTAAAATATCGTCACTTAAAGCTTTGTATGCTTATTTAAGTAAGCATTTAGGTTTTGAAAACGTTGCAAGCGAATTGGCTTTTCCTAAACTAGAAAAACGCCTGCCTTCGTACCTAACTGAAGCGGAAGTACAACAGCTCTTGGCAGTATCAGATAACGATACTTCAACCAACGGTTTCCGTAACAAGATAATGTTATATTTACTCTATGTGTCAGGCATGCGTATTTCAGAAATGATTTCATTAAAGCTTTCTGATATCCATTTTGATACCGGTTTTGTAGCTGTACAAGGTAAAGGCGGTCGTGGTCGCATGATCCCAATACCTGGTAACGTTATGGAAATGTTGAAAAAATACCTTGAAACGGTGCATAAACAGTTTATTATGGTTGACGAAAACAAACGTAAGACTGACTTTGTATTCCCTATCTGTTACGGTGGCAAAGTACGTCCAATTACACGTCAAGCATTCTGGACCATTTTGAAAGAGTTGGCAAAGAAATCCGGCGTAGAACGTCCAATTTCCCCGCACAAGTTGCGCCACTCATTGGCTACCCATATGCTTAAAAACGGTGCTGATTTGCGTTCTCTACAGCTTTTCTTGGGCCACGAGAACCTTTCTACCGTTCAAGTGTACACACATTTGGAAACAAGCCATTTACGCAAGGTGTATGATAAAAAGCACCCTCGCTCGTAAAATAGCGCTTTTTCGCTTATTTTGATTAATGAACCCGGCCTCCAAGCCGGGTTTTTCTTTGCTAATACCTCATGAGACCCCTTTTGACATATTTTTAGTATTCAGTTAGTCTTATAGGAAGAAGATATATCCTTTAAAACAGAGGTTTTTTATGAAACGTTTAATACTCAGCAGCCTATTGAGCTGCATGCTGATTGGCCAAGTATCCTGCGATGCGGATCCGATAGTTACAACCGATGATACTGCTGTGGCAACCATAGTTGCTGTTGCTGGGATTGTCAGTGGTTTTCTCACCCCAATGTTCATTGCGCATGGTACCAATGTACCAAGGTGGATTTTGAACTGGGCAAAAAAAGAACCGCAAATAACGACAATTAAGAGAGAGGCTGATGCTAAGGTTGCTGCTTGGTTGTGGTCGGTGGCAGCTATTGTTACTGCTTCTGTTACAACTTTGTGTATAAGCACAAATGAAATATTAACTGGAATAGCAGCAAGTAGTTTGATGGGGTCACTGCTTTCATTGCATTTTACTCATGGCGTTTAAAGAGGTTACTATGAAGAAATTAGCATTAATAATGTTATCACTCGTGATGACAACAAATCTTTTGGCAATCAATTCGGTAGAAGAACGAGCAAGTAAACAGCCCGCAATGGGTTATGTGGGTGGTATGTTAATACCTTGCCTGCTTTATAAGAATATGGAATCGCCGGATGTTGCTTGTTTGTCAGCATTTGCTATTATATTTTCCTCGGTAATAACTTTATGTGTAACTGAAAGCGATACTTTGTTCAGCACAGCATTGTGCAGTTTTTTCGGCGCATCGGCAGCCCTAGTTCTTATTAATGATGAAAATCACCCAAAAAAGTTGAGTGGCAACTAAGTAAACAAAAATTAGTAAAAATGGGCATCAGAATATCTGGTGCCGGGTTTTTACTTTACTTTATATACATACCAATTATCTGGATGCTTAATATTATACGCAGCGTAATTAAGCAGGAATCTCCCTTTGTGCGCAAGTTCTGCATTATGCGGAATATTATAACGCTTAAAAAAGGCGTTAACTGCCCATTTAAATGGCTCAGTCTGATACAATCTGCTATGATTTTTACTTGGATCATCAATAACCAATAAATAGACAATATGGCCTGAATCGGCAAGTTCTTTGATCATTGTACGTATAAGATCATCCGGCACCAGACAATCATTTTTTAAATGTGCTATAAAGATCGGTATTTCTGTTGGAATAGTACGTAGATCAGCCATGGTAATTTCATCATCAGGATTATAACTGGCATGCCAGTTGGTAATCACGTTGCGTGCAATGCGATTAGAAAATGGCATAAGGCGTCCATAACTGTTGCCGATAGCATCAGTAAATGCGGTCAAATCCATAAATGGTGCATCCAGTACAACTGCAGCAACATTTTTCGGGTGGCTTTTGGCTAAAAAGTTTAGTACCGATTTTGAACCGCGGCAGTTGGCAAGGTACACTGGCTTTGTACCGGCATTACCTATCTGTTCATGCAGAAAATCCAGACACGTTTGATCATTTTTAAGCCCAAAATCAAAGTAAGCTCGTGTATCAGGATAATCAAATATTATAGTTGTATCATGAATTACACCATGTTTAAGCCATTGATACGCCGTTACTATGCCACCACCGTTGCGTGGCACTGCACATAAACCACGCTTTTCCGGACCGCCCGGGCGTGCCGGTTCAGCAGCCCCTGCATAACCACGTACTACTACAAACGTAGTTTCGCCGCGCGCTTGAATACCCGGCTCTAGTTGCCAACATTCATAGGCTAACGGCTCAGTAATTTTAATGTTCAAATGTGCAACATCGGGTAACGTATCTGCATGAATATGATACGCTACTTCCGCGACGGTAAGCATCTGTTCAGGTAATTGATCACACGGATGAATGGTGAGCGTATTGAGTCCTTTTAAGGATGGTTCAAACGGTTGACCAAATGGACTATCAGTTGCATCGATGCCAAAGGTGCGTGCAACAACATGTTTAAGAATACCACCCAAGAGTATCGGGCTATAACTTAGACACAAAAGGATACAAATAAACGTAAGTATGCGCATATAATAATCAGTCATGTAAAGGGGTTAGCGAGCAAACACATCTTAAGAGTTTAATGGAAAAATCACTCTTTTTATAGTATACTCTTTTAATAATAATCTTAGATGTAACCATCATTATTTTCTCGTGTAAGGTCGCAGATAATCATGCAAACAAATAGTTTTGTAGTTGAACAAAAACCATTTATCTCCATTTTGTCATCCATGCAGCCAATTTGTACCAAGCGTACTACGCTCGATGCTACTAATTATATCCTTTTTCAAGTAGGTCATAAAGAGCTGGTCATTAAAGGTACCGATCTTGAAATCAGTTTGCAAGCAAGCTACCATTTTAAAGATGGTGCGATTGCCGAACCATGCTCATTTTTGGTTTCCGGTCGTAGAATTTTTGAACTGATCAAAGAGCTTGATGGCGATATTCGCATGGATATCGATCATGCACAATTGGTGCTTACATCCGGCCGTGCACGCTTAACGCTCAACATTAAAGATGCACAAGAATTTCCACCATTTCCGGAACGCATTGAAAATCTTATGGAACTTGATGCACAATTTTTGCTTAAACTCATTTCTGATGTTGCATTTTTAATTCCACAGAACAATGCCAATCCTGCGCTTAATGGCCTATTTCTAGAAATATCACAAACAGATATGAAGATGACAAGCACCGATGGTCACTGCTTGGCGCAAGTGAGCACGACACGTTACACGCTCGAAGAACCTAAAAAGTGGTTGCTCCCACGCAGAGCCATTTTTGAGCTTAAAAAAATATTAGAAGCGTCACTTGATAAAATGATATTTCTTGGTACGTGTGCAAAACAGTTAGTGTTTTCAGGATCTACATTTAACTTTTTTACTAAATTATTAGTTGATACATTCCCTGAATACCGCGCTATTTTGAGCAAAGATGGTTTTGTTGCAGCACAAGTTGATCGTGCACATCTGATTAAAACATTGCGTCGTTCATCATGCTTGCTTTCCGGACAACAGTTTCTTGCAACACAGTTTGCATTTGAGCAAGATGAACTTAAAATCAGTATGAAGAACAAAGAAGTTGGCGCATTGGATGAGCATATTCAGCTTGAACAGTTTTCCGGCAATCCGCTAGAAATACGTTTTTATGCACCATACTTATTAAGTGGCTTGCAAACATTCACGAACGAAAAACTTTCGTTTTCATTAAAAAGTGCATCGAAACCAATTATTTTTGAAGCTGAAGATCAAGAACGCAGCCTCTTTTATCTGGTAATGCCGGTATCTGCTACCGCATCACAGCAATAGTGATATATGTTTATCCGTTCTCTACAGTTGCAAAACTTTCGCTGTTTCCCGCACTTGGCGCTTGATATTACGGCGCCAATTGCGGTTATTGAAGGCGCAAACGGTATAGGTAAAACTTCCGTGCTGGAAGCGTTGCATTATGCCTGTTACTTGCGCTCATTTCGTGCAACGACACCGCGCGATCTCATTAAATTTAATGAGCAGAATTTCTTTATTCGACTCAAGTTTGAGCTCACCGATCTTGAACATACCGGTTTGCATGAGCTTGCCATCGGCTTTGCAGACAAAAAACGCGTGGTTAAAATAAACAGTAAGGCATTACATTCCTATAAAGAACTTATGGATCATTATCGTGCCATTACGCTCACCGAAGATGATATGGACCTGGTAAAAGCGGGGCCAGATCTGCGCCGCGCTTTTGTAGACCAGGCCATTACGCTTTACAAGCCTGATTACATGCAGACATTACGTGTATTTAAAGAGATTTTATACAACCGTAATGCGCTGCTGGCCCACAGTCATGTACCTAAAGATATGTATCATATCTGGACAGAGCAGCTCTGGCAGCTATCCAAAGAGATAGAACAAAACCGCACCGCCTTTCTAGCTGAACTGGAACATGAGGTAGCTACGATGCTGAAAAGCTATTTTCCTGAAGATGTGACCATCCAATTTGCCTATATGGCTAAAAACGGCGGCCTGGGCGATTCTATAGAGGCATTTATGCAGGCGAACCCTCAATTGTATCAAAAGGAGCTGATGATGAATCGATCGCTCTTTGGGGCCCATCTGGATGATGTTCGGATAACCTTTGCTGGTAAGGGCGCACGCGCTTTTGCTTCTCGAGGACAGCAGAAATTGGTCGTTTTACTTATAAAATTAGCCCAATTGCGCGCGCTCAAGCGCCAAAAGGGGGCTGCTGTGCTGTTGCTGGATGATTTTTTGACCGATTTTGACCCGGAACGGACCGCTATGGCGGTGCATGCCCTTATGGCCTCCGATTGCCAGCTTATCTTTACCGCCCCTGTGCAGGAGTCGTTGTTGTGGGATATGCTCTCTAGCAAGGGCGCTCAGCGCATCACATTTCAGCCTGAATGAAACCCATACTATAAAGCTTTTTTTATTTTTTAAAAGTTGACAGACGTAAAAGAATGGGGTAGTATCTATACTGTTATTGAAAGATATGTGCTTGAAATAGGGGCAAAAATCAAGTTTAACGTAACCGTTTGACTTATTCCCTACGTCTGCTAATCTGTTAATAATAACAGAAAGCTAACCGCTTTCTGGTTTAAAAAGCCAGACAACTGGCATTAACTTAGGCTTCATTACTACTCTCCTTTTTTCCACTACCCCGATACTTGTATCGGGGTAGTGGTTTTTTTATGGTTTTTTAATCTTATTTCTCCGCAAGCAGCCTGTTGTCTTTTTGTATAAAAGCATTATAGTTAATATCTTTTTTACCAGCGTGTTAAAATGATATTAACTATAACGTCATATACTGAAAGGAAAAACTATGATGTTTCGCTCCTCTTTTAATCTCTATGTTGTACTCTTACTGTCTCTTGCAAGCACATACATACATGCGGCCAAAATTGATTACCTAGATGATTTTCCGGTTGGCTATTGTGGCACCGGTAAAAAATACACAAATAATAGTTCTGCTGCGCTTAAGCATATAGTAAATAAGTACAACGACGGTGATTTGCTACGAAAAGAAAAATACGAAGCTCGCAAAGAAGCACGTCTTGAACGCTTCAAAAATGAAGATACATATGATGCCGGCGTTATTTACAATCACTATTTGGCCACCATGGAACCGCGCCAACGAAAAAGCAAACCGCGCGGAGAAGCTGTAATCGCCATTCCGGTCAGACGATCTGGCAAATTGCGTGCCGTACAAGAAGATTTGTCCGATTGTGTTAAAGATACGTTTCGTTGTGAAGATACGCTTGAAACATTTAAACATTTTCATGTAAGTCTCCTGCACACCGGTCTATTTAGTAAAGATGCTGTAGTACGCATTGATTCTACCGTTGCCGCAACTGTAGAGGCTTTTAAAAATCATCTTGCAACGGCATCTATACCGGCACTAACAGTTCAAGTTGGTGGCGCAGCGAAACTTTTTGGGCCAACATTTGGTAAAAAATTTATTGGTATTCCCGCTACGCTTGATGATGGTGTGCATGGTTTAACAACATCATTGGTAACAGACTGTTTTCCTGGCGGCAGAGTTGTTCCCAGCTACCATGTTTCTGTTGGGTGCCTACTGATTGATAATCTGCATGATGCGCGGCTGTTGGATAATCTTATTGATTCACGCGCGCTCGTGTGTGAGGGGTTTGAATGTAAGCTTAATGAGGTAATATTGTTGCATGGCGAAAGCGATACTGCAATAACATATCAATGTGCGCCATCAGAAAGCAAATAACACAGATTTTTCATGAGGTTCACTTAACAGATAGTACGTCTAAGTGTTAAGTGGACCTAACATTTAGTACAACTATGTGTTAAGTCTGTTTACTTTTAGTATGACTATGTGTTAAGCTTAAAATACAAGAAGTACCTTAAATTCAGCATTATGGCATTTGGAGGATCTTTTATGATTATTAAGCGCCCGTTTTGGCTTAATCTCATCGAAGAAGCATGGAAAAGCAGGAATATTATTTGGCTCATGGGAGTCAGGCGTGTGGGCAAGACAAGCCTATGTAAAAGCATTGATGATGCCTTATATCTCGATTGCGAGCGTCCACGCACGCGCCAGATGGTACAAGACCCGGAAGCATTCTTGGAAAGTATGCACGGAAAACGCGTAATACTCGATGAAATTCATCGTTTAGACAATCCATCCGAACTACTTAAGATTTGCGCTGATCATTATCCCGATGTACAGATTATTGCCACCGGATCATCTACGTTGGGCGCAAGTGCCAAATTTAAAGATACCTTAACCGGGCGCAAGAAAGAGATTTGGCTTACGCCGCTCCTAGAGCATGAAATGGCCATCTTTGGCAATACCGATATTGCACATCGATTTCTATTTGGTGGGTTTCCGTCATTTTTCACCAGCAAACATCTGCCTGAAGCTGATTTTAGCGAATGGAACGATGCTTATTGGGCAAAAGATATCCAGGATATGTTCTCGGTGGGCAAACGTTATTCATTTGAAAAGTTTACCGAGCTGCTGCTTGCCTATAGTGGCGGACAGTTCGAAGCGACTAAATTCGCCGCACCTTGTGAAGTTACACGGCAAACGATTGCCAACTACTTGGCAGTGCTGGAAGAGACGTTTGTAGTACATGTCATTCGGCCGTATACAACACACAAACCAACAGAAATTATCATGGCACCCAAAGTCTATGGCTTTGATACCGGTTTTGCTTGCTATGCAAAGGGCTGGCGCGAGCTGCGCAAAGAGGATATGGGCTTGCTGTGGGAGCATGTTGTACTCAATGAACTGCATGGATTTATGCAGCTGCAGCCTATACATTACTGGCGCGACAAACGTGGTCACGAGGTTGATTTTGTTATTAGTCCGCGTGGCACCACATCTGTTATTGCTATTGAATGCAAGTTTAGCTCAGCATCAGATCATATTGGACAATCGATGCTCACGGCTATTGCAAAGAATTTACAGGCATTCCGCGCAAATTATCCCGATGGAGATAACATTGTCGTAGCACATGATGTCGACATGCCATATGTGCGTCGCGTTGATAATATTACGATTACTTTTATAGGTTTAAAAGATCTACAAAAATATCTTGCATCTTCAAGTCAAAAAGCCTAAGATATCTCTCGTAATGATGGAACGCAGAAATTTACTGCGGAATTTCATCATTATATCGCAAAGGCCAAAAATTACATAATATACATTATCAGACACGCTAGATGGAGCGCCTCGTAAGCCCTCCTATTCTGGCGCATTTTTGTATATACGTCGGAACGATTTTGACCAAGATTTTGAAATATATGCTCAAAAAACAGCTTCCAGGATCAAATTTGGGCAATTTTATAGATTTGGGCTTAATGTTCGCTTGAAAAACTGAAATCTTTCGTTTTGGGGCAAATTTGATAGCCATTGACCATATTGAATATTTGTGCCAATTTTACCTGGAAAAACAGCTATTTTATTATAAATGGTAAAATTACTCATTGACATATTATTATGTTTAGATAGAATTAAGAGTGGAAATGAATTTTGAGACATTTTAATAAAAAGGTGTTTTCATGAAGAAATTATCATTAATCATGATGCTATCACTTTTAACGGCAAATGCACAAGCATTTCCCTTTCCACCTACTGTATTGGATATCGTAAGTGCTGTATACAGGTCATCTGTTTCAACTTCAACAGAAGCCAAAGACCCCGATGTCGAATTTAAAAAATTTACCCGCAAATATGCGCCTCCAATAGAAATAGAGATTTTACTTGAAAAAAACAAAGCATACATATTGCGAGAAATAGCGGCATATAAGCGTATAGGGCTGCAAAATCATAATCATAGCATACAAGAAGGCGGTAGAAAAATTTTTGTTAAAATAGGTTTAGGTGACTTCCCCGATATTGAAACTAACCACGCTAAAATAATCAATCATTCCATAGAACGAGTTATTAATGCTGCGCGCTTGCGTAATTGCATTGAACAAAAAAAGTTACAACGATTAATGGTTCCCCAAAAATATATATACAAAATCGATGGCATGTGGGTATGTGTCGCCGAGGCTGTATCGCCGGCGCCCGTTGATAAGCCATTTACGCTTGAAGAAGTTCAAGAGTTTGCTACCATCGCGGAAGAAACCGGCTACAGTGATTGGCATGGAGGCAACGTCTGGCGTATAGATGATGGAACAATTGCCATTATTGATACTGAAGACAGGTCATTCAGGTGGCAGCGATGGGAAATGACAAATACCATTGCCTGTATTTGTGCATCTAAATTTTTTCATAATCGCATGCAACCCGCTGCTAGGACATGGCTGCGTGAAACTCATAATAATGGTTACCTTGTCAGCCTTGTTAAAAATATGAGCAGACATCCTCTTTTACCACAAACATCCCGCTTCGATGATGCGGATATTGATTTTGAAGCTGTCAAGGATGGGCATAAGCGGTACAATAACCGCATGCAAGATAGTTAATCGCTCTAGAAATAAGGAACCACTATGAAGAAATTAGCATTAATATTATTATCGTGTACCGCTCTACAGAGCAGCGTACAAGCATTTATTGATCTAGGTATTTTATCAGTTTGCGGCCTACATATGGGAGCTGTTAATAACGAACTACAAAAGCTGGCAACTGCTGCAAAAAGTTTATTGCCCGCAATAACTTTAGGCGCAGCAGCCGGAGCTTTGTTATACCCTTTCTATAGTTCAAACGATATTATCCATGTAGAAAATCGCGGCGAAGGCGCAATCTTAGGAGCGACTATTATTGGCACTTTATCTGCACTAGCAAAATCAATGAAATTTATGTACGAGCTTTCCCGCTATAAATCTGAGCTACTAAAAAACAATACTTGGCCACAAGAAGCGGTAGATAGAATAAATAATGCTCGAACAATAAATGAAATAGATTGTTTGGTTGAAATATATACTAAGGAATTTTAATGAAGAAATTATCAGTATTGACGTTAACTGTGATGACTTTTATAAGTTCAGCACAGGCAGACCTATTTAAAGAGCTCACCTACGCGATTGGTGGTTCTGCAGCGGTTAGTGCTTCTTGGTTTTATTACGCGAATTGGGCTAATCGAGCTAACGCCGCATACCGTACATCTGATGGACAGTTTTTTAGTTGTACCGATCTATTAAAACATCCTACAAACTTTGAGATTAATGATGAATTTTTCCAAGCATATGCAAATTGTGCAAAAGAAGCCAAGAAATCTCCCCATAAGGAACCATCCCCTGAAATAAAGGATCCTTGGTTTGTTACTAAAGTAATGGGTTCATTAGGAGGTGTTTTCGGCAGCCTACAGCTGGAAGGTGAAGGCATTCCGACTGTAATATGCAGCATTATGCTTCTATGCTTTTGGAGTTCTAGCAATTGCGATGAGGGTGATGAAGTGACTTATGAAGAACGATATATGAATGGACTAAAGCATGCAGCTTCCCATATGCATCATTCACCACAAGCAATTGAACTTTTAAACCGCATTAATGGTGATCCAGAATTAAAAAATGACCTTATTAACATTGTAAGACACTCATAAAGATGTTAATTAACTATTTAAGAAAGATGTTCTCATGAAGAAATTATTATTACTATTGTCCCTTGTAGCAAGCAAAGCATTGGCTGTTGAGGTATCTCAGGAATGGCTCAATGCTCGCGCAACTGCTGCATGCAGTTTTAGCCCTAATGAAGTAAGCGAACATATTCATGGGAATGCATACCCTGATTGCTCCATGTTAAAAAAAATGCTCGAAGAGATAGAAAACAGAGCTCTTCTTTCAGCATCTCAATATGGTGCTCCCCCTCTTAGCACTGAATACACTAATATTAAATCTAAAACTATCGACACATTACTCACCTATTTTGCTACTCATTGCATGCAAAACAATAAAGAAATGTTTTTAGATTGTGATAATCCCTATGCAGTCCAGTTAGCTCAAGTATTAAAAGATCAGGGACATACATTCAGCGCATTACAACGTGAAAATGCACGTACCGCACCACAAAGATTTGGATACTTATCATTCAAGGCGCGTGGTCGTTATAACGAGGCATGTGGTAGATGCAAAGAAGTTGCAGAAATTATAGATTCTGCTTCGTAAGATAAAAGAGATTGATTAACTATTTTTAGAAAGGTTTTTCGATGAAGAAACTATTATTGATGATTTTGTCACTTGTGGTAGCAAACACAATGGGCGCAGCTCAAGGTACTGAAGTAGATCAACCTGTCTTCCGTGATAAAATGGGCAAAGGATACTCATGCATAGATTTATTAACTACAAAATTCGAAAAGAATGATTTTGACACAAGGGGAGGCCTAATTACCTTTTTTGAAGCTTTTGATAAGTGCCAAAAATTACATCCTGATTATCATACCCATCGAAAAAATTTACCTATAGTGGTTATGGGTGGCTGGCTTAACGCATTCAAAGCTTTTTTTACTGAAGATGACATGAACGAAAAGCTCACCAAAATACAGTTTTTAACTGAAGACAACGTTGAATACCTCAGAGACATGAATGATCAGCGAAGCAGAAATGCATAAACTTTGTTTAACTATTTTAAGGATATTGCGATGAAAAAATTATCATTATTTATACTGCTTATGACAGCTGTATCTATTACAAAAAATGTTACAGCCAGCTGGTTTTCATCTTCCTATGCATATAAGCACAATACTGTTTATAAGGATGCCAGAGGCAACAAGCAAACTTGTAGAAATTTAATAGAGGATACTAAAGTACCTTTTGATCCAACACAAGCTGAGAAATACTTTGATGCATTCCATACATGTGCAGTTAAATATCCCAATACCGCAGAAAAGTATATATATGCTAATAAAGACAAATTAGATGTAATTGCGGTTGTTGCCGCATTGAAAGCAAGAGATTTTCGCTTTTCTGACGATTTTAATCGTAAAATGCTTGAAGAAAACAAAGCCTATGGTTTTATGACGCTTGTTGAATATGTAGGTCGAGCAATCAACGCAATTAATGATTTTAATGAAAATAACAAAGATGATAGAAAATAAGATTTTTTTAATTTTATCGAAACGTCTTCAAGAAGCTGCAGTACAACAGAAATAATTTATCATTTAAAAGTTAAGGGTATAACGATATGAAAAAACTATTAATATTTACACTATTATCAAGCATAGTAGCACACAATGCGATAGCAAAAACGATGGCCAAAAAACCCGGAATATTTAGGCACATTACAAGAGCCATGGAAGGCTACAATTGGATGCCAGCATATACAGATGGCGCAGGAAATGTAAAAACATGCCAAGATTTATTAGAAAATCCCGGTTTACCATATGATGGTGAACAGGTTAACCAATATCTGCAAGCATTTAAAGCATGTGCGGAAAAATACCGTGAAGAGGCAGAAACCGGGATCCAAAAGAATCTACATAAATGGAATGTGCTTCCAGAACTGGCTTCACAATTATATAGCAATGGATATCGCTTCTCAGACGAGCTTAACAATTTGATGATAGATAACAGTTTAATCTATACCATTGTAGTTGCAGCGTGCTCAGGTGAACCTAACAACAAGCCCAAATATTGATGTATATTTTAATTTTAACGAAAGGTATTCTCATGAAGAAACTATCACTATTATTGCTGCTATCAGCTGTAGCAACTCATGTAATGGGCGCGGCAGATTATAGCAACAAGAATGATGCGCAAGTCCTTAAAGAAATGATACATAACGCATTCGCGCAAAAGAATGTCGCAAAAGCAGCTCAATTAATGGCGCTTGGTTTAGCACATGGTATAAACCCAAGTTGCCAGGATGTAAGAACACTTATGAATGAATCAACTGAAGCGTTAGATAATGAAACTCTATTTAACGCATTTAGCAAATGTATGGACGAAACTGAATTATATAATTTAGTAGAGAACTGTACAGAACCTAACACCTTAGCAGCACTTAAAAAATTACATGAACAAGGTATGAAATTCTATTCACAAGATAAATTGGATGCCTGCGAGCGGCAAATTCGAAGGAATGAAGGTGTATTTTTCCGACAAACACAGCTTGCAAACAGTGATAAAATAGCCCGTTGCAAGGCAGTACGTGATTTTCTTATTGAAGCCGGCAAACAAGAGCAAGAGGAACGTGAAGAATCCGTGCTTAAACGTTTTCAAGCATCTGCAGTCGTAATGCAGAAATAGAAATATACTATTAAGATTTGTATATTAAAATTAGATCCCAGGTGTACAAGCCTGGGATTTTTTTATAATTGCTGCGCGCCCTACAAATTTGCTACACTCTGAACGTACGCGATCTGTGGAGTATTATGTATGCACTTAATGTTACGCGTTAACTTTATGCATATTGTACTTGTATAATGGGCAAATAATCATACACAGACGATTGCAGCAACGCCTCTTCAAAATAAGGGTACCACTGCTCTTGCGTAAGCCCTTGTGAACATTCGATGATGAGCATGTGCATATCAGGTTCATTATGCAGGTACCAGCTGTACATATCAGATGATGATTCTTGCATGCAGCCGGCGAGCTCCATCTCTTGGTACATGGAAATAACGCCCGATGGTACCGTACTTTCAGAAAGCCAATACATATACTCATGAAAATTAAGTGAATCTAAAAAGAGTTTAAGTATTGCACGCCCCATAACAATATTACTCACGGTAATCGTGTGCAAGCCGGGACTGAGGAGCATATCGTAAACAGTGAACATCTCTTCTTCTGAAAAATGGATGGCGAGCGACTGCTCGATGTGCGCAATGTTTAGATTGCGTGAGCTGCGTATGCAGGCATTATATCTATCCACAGAACCCCCTTGGATATTAGTATGCGCCTCTATACCCCGTACAGATCTAATTAGTTTTACTATAGCTCATATAATGTGCTGTTTACAAGAAACTACGTTAGCGCATCGGCAATACCGGCCGTTGCTGCTGCCACAACCCGCATAACATCACTGCTAATGCATCGGTAACATCTTTCTTTTTTTGTATGGGCAGTTTAGGAAAAAGCTGCATAATCATCCGCTCAACTTGCTCTTTAGAAGCTTTGCCATACCCCGTTACCGTCTGTTTAACTTCAGAAGGACTAAACTCATGCAGCTGCATGTTGTGTTGTTGTGCAAGCAGATATAAGACACCGCGCAGATAACCGAGCTTTAAAAAGCTTTGCGGATTAACGCCACAGAATGGTGTTTCTAATGCAAGATCGGTAATATGATGTTGTACAATTTTTTGTTCAAAGAAGGTGTAGAATGTATGCACGCGTTCAGCAATGTGTTTGCTTGAAGACATTTGCAAATAACCGCAATCGAGCAACAGCGATGCACGCCCTTCTCGCTGTATGATGCCATATCCGGTGATTACCGATCCAGGGTCGACCCCAAGTACTATTGCATTACGACTCATCATTTTTCCCTTTTTTTGAATAAGTATATACATTGGATGATCCTTCGACAAGCTCAGGATGATTATAAATATTTACTCTGGATGATTTGGTATATTATGGTACAGATACATAAACATAGTGCGTGGAAGTCGTATGCAAAAATATGAAAATACAATTATGGAATCATCTATGGAATCATCTAGTATAAAATCATCCTGAGCTTGTCGAAGGATTTTTTAGTCCTGTTCAACATCCTGGAATTTAGTAAGTTCACGCGCAAAATGCATATACACGGTACCCGTCGGTCCGTTACGTTGTTTACCGATAATCAGCTCAGAAAGCGCCGGATTTTCCGTTTCAGGATTGTATACAATATCACGATACAGGAACATAATAAGATCCGCATCCTGTTCAATTGCACCGGATTCACGCAAATCGGAAAGCATCGGCCGTTTGTCCATGCGTGCTTCCACCGCACGAGACAGCTGCGACAATGCCAATATCGGAATATTTAATTCTTTAGCAAGTGCTTTGATAGCGCGGGAAATTTCAGAAACCTCTTGATGACGATTTTCATGGCGACGCGTACTGTGCAACAGTTGCAAATAATCGATTACCAGCAGCTGCACATTATGTTCCATTTTCAGTTTACGCGCTTTCGCGCGCAAATCCATAATGCTTAACATTGCCGTATCATCAATAAATATTTTAGTATCAGCTAGTCGTGCTGCAACATTAGTGAGTTGCATCCATTCATCAGACGTAATAGTTGCATTGCGAATGTTATGATGTGCGATACCGGAGCTGCCGGAAAGCAGACGCAAGGTAAGCTGTTCAGCTGACATTTCTAATGAAAACACACCAACACAGACCTGTTGTTCAGCTGCATATTGTGCAATACTGAGCGCCAATGCGGTTTTACCCATAGAAGGTCGCGCTGCAAGTACAATTAAATCACCCGGCTGAAAGCCACTGGTCATGCTATCAAGTTTACGGTATCCGGTTGGTACACCGGTGATACCACGACTGTGACTTTTAATATCAGACAGATGCGCAAATGTTTTTTTCAGCCAAATGTTAAGTTGTACAAAACTGGTCGCTGCACGACGATTGGATATTTGAAAAATAGTTTTTTCAGCTTCATCAAGTACCGCATCGATATCTTGTTCGTTCTGGTTGTAGCAGTTAGTTACAATAGACGTTGCACTGGTGATGAGCTCACGCAAAACAGCTTTTTCTTTAATGATCTGCGCATGTTGCACAACAAATCCGACTGCAGGAATTTCTTCTTGGAGCGAGATAAGATACACAACGCCGCCGACAGCATCCAAAAGCCCTTTTTTGTGAAGCTCATCTTGTAACGTAACTAAATCGATGCGCTTATGATGTTGCGCAAGCCACACAATATGTTCGTAAATAATTTTATGTTGTGGACTATAAAAATGATCTGCAGATAATGTCTCTACAACCTGGCTTACCCACTCATCATTAAGGAGTAATGCACCAAGCACAGCACGCTCGGCATCTACGTTTGCAGGTAGACTTTTGCCGAGTAACTGTTCTGACTGTTGCGTTTTATCACGCGTAATATATCCGGATCGTAAATTCGACATCTGTGTTTTTCTGTTCGTTAATTATTCTTTTTCTTCAACAACATTTAAGGTAAATGTCGGTTGTAACTTTGATGACAACTTCACCACAACTTCATGTGCACCGGTCGTTTTAATTGCTTTGTCAGTGCTGATTTGACTTTTAGTTACCGCAAATCCTTTTTCTGCCAACGCTTCAGCAATTTCTGATGGAGCAACCGCACCAAATAGTTTACCGCCATCATGTGCTTTACGTTTGATTGTGAGCTTGATTGAGCGGATCTTTTCAGCAAGCATAGAAGTTTTGCTTTCAATAACCTCTTTGCGATGCTCTACCACTTTAATGCGGTTTTTAAATTGCGCTTCATTGTGGGGAGTAACTTCAACACCCAATTTGCGTGGAATAAGAAAGTTATATGCAAAGCCGTCAGTTACTTTTACAATTTCGCCAGCAATGCCAATTTTTTCAACGTCTTGAAGCAAAAAAAGTTTCATAAGAACTCCTTCATAGATGATATACTTTTTGTTTAAGAATTTACTGTCTTAAGTATAAAGAAAAAAGAGGATAATGAAAACCAGAAATCAAAACTCTTTTTCTTCCTGCATTAGTTTGTGAATAACATAATTTTAGTGTGTTATGCGACTCTGATTTCTTTGTTTTTTGTTTGTTAGTTTTTTAATGTTTTTTTAATTTCTATGAATTCTTTTTTTTCTTAAACATGTAAATCAATTTTTCTTTATTTTTTTCTTATGCGCCTGCCCGCCTCGACATAGCTCGTAGAGCGACGTCGGGCCGCGCGGGCGTCAAGGAGGTGTCTTGTCACACCTCCTTAACAATCCTGGACACAAAGGGTAAACCCTTTTGAATCCCACGCACAAAATCAGGCCTCACGCATGCAGCATGCGTTCATGCCTTTGGTTGTGCTTAATACGGTCCGCAATTACTTGCCACCTGCAATGCCAATCAACCGATCTTCGTCAGCAACTTAACATTTCCTTTAATTTGGCGTTGTCTTTTAAAAGACATGCGCGCTTTAGTTCGAAAGCTTATTGCATGCAACTGCGTCGATTATTTTGTGAAAATCAGGTAGCAGTTCAGCTGGCCGATCCAGCCTTCGCATAAAGCTTCGGCGGACAGGAGCTAGTACCCGCAGGGTGTTTGCGTGTGCCTAGCTGGAATCCCGCGAAAGAATAATAATCTGATAACAATCACTGTCCTTCCAGTCTCTGCTGGAAGGATAAAAAGTTCTCCTTTTATGATAAAGCGCTCATCAAGAGATAATGTTAAGTTGCTAACGAAGATCGATTGACTAAAAGTGTAAATTGTAAGTTATTGCAGACCTTATTAGCTGATTCGCAAGGCATGAACGCATGCTTCATGCGTGAGGCCTGAGTTGAAGCGTAGGGATTCAAAAGGTGCCCCTTTTGTGCCCGGGATTATTAAGGGCGTTGGCAAGAATGCCCTTAATGCCCGCGCGGCCCGCCGTCGCTCTACGAGCTATGTCGAGGCAGGCAGGCGCATAAGAAAATATATAGAGAAGATGGATTTATAAAAATATAAAGAAAAAAATCAACCAACACACCATTCACTCACATGATAATGCAAAAGCTCACCACTCTTTTTATGGTACACCGGCTGCACAACTGCATGTGCATTACATACACGCTGTTTGTGCGTCAGTGCAACCGCAACATTAAGCACTTTACCATCGGGCGTTTCACGCGGTTGAAACTCGATAGTCGCTTGCGCCATCAACTCGCGATCGATAGGCCATGTAAGTTGTTCACGCTGCTGATTACTTTTAACGAGCGCTGACCATTTTTTGCACGCTTTATCCAATGCGCAGGACATAAGCCCATTAGTTGCAGCGCGCACTTTAAGGTACTGCTCGCGCTCATGCATGGTCTGCATAAAAAAATGCATACGCATATGCAATCCGGCAAAGACTGCCGTCATCGCCAGCATAAGCAGCATGCACAAAACTAATGCTGATCCTTCAGCTTTTAAGTTTATAGTTACCATTACGCACATAACCTATCTGTTTAACGGTGGTAGAACCTTGTGCCATCGTCACGCGTACACCGCATGGATACTCTCTATTTTCAGTTCCTGATGCGTCAATAGGTACAAAGCTCCCGCTGGTGATATCTTGTGCAAGCAAACTGCTGCTCGGTTTCTTCCAACGTTTAATTGCTGCATCATAATGGGTAGCATTGCGCACTAATTTACCCTCACGCAAACGCCAAGTGACCTGATAATAAGGTGAAGTTAATCTGCACTGATCTTGGGTAACTTGCGCAATAGTTACCGTTTGTGCAACATCTTTTTGGAACATATCAAGTGCAAGATGCAACGGTAATAACGCATCACAACGCTGGTGCATATGATTTAACTGACGGTACCAATGTGCCATTAAAGCATAGGTGAGTAAGCTGAGCAATAACATAAGCGCACAACAGATCATCCAATTGGCAAGTGCAAATCCCTGCTTCATACTGCCGTCACCTCCATGCAACCCACCGCTAATGCAACGCTCTTTTGTTGCTGCGGCGAGTCGTAACGTACAGTATATACACCATACTTAAACTTGGGATATGCTTTAATGGCAAGCGGTTCATACGTGCAGGTATACTGTTGCACCACCTGCGCCTGCGGTATGCATTGCTTGGGCCAGCAGCGCTCAATGGCTTCGTTTGCAAGCTCCAATGCAATAAGTCGCTGCATACAGGCATGATACAATTTTGTTTGGTAACTTAAATAGCCGGCGGCAACGAGAATCATAGTTTGTAACAAAAGAAAGCCTACCATGAGCTCAATAACAAAAAATCCGGTTTGCTGTTTGCTGACCATACTACACTCTTTTTTGTCTCATTAATAAGCTTTTGTTCACTGCAAAAATAGTATACACTAAAATAATAATCGGCATGAACATAATTAATTCAGGAGTATTACATGCTTATACGTAGATTCATTTCTTTGTGCATGTGCATCATTTTTGTAACCTTTTCTCGTTTAAGTGCAGGCAACCCTTTTGCCAATTTAGATCCTAACATGTCACAAGAAGATCTACTTGCACAGTTTATGAGTGAAATCGATCAACTGATTCCTGAAGAAGAACGTGCAACCTTTTGGGAAGAAGTAGCTAAAGAAACTGAACGTCTTGAGCGCGAAACAGCGCATATGTCTGAAGAAGAAAAAGAGAAATATTTAATGAATATTATTACCCAGCCGCCAACGCCGGAGGCTCCTCCTGTGCCAACACCTACGCCGGTGCCGGTCGTAGAAGAGCCGGTTAAAAAACCTGTGGTCAAACCGGTGAGTGCTGCAGATAAAGTAACTGAAGTGGTGAACATTATTACTTCAATTATTAAATCGATTGAGTCGTTGTTGAATAAAGCGGCAGCATTACCTGATTTTGATGGCAAAATAGAACGTTGGATACGCCAAAAACGTATTAATGATTGGCCTGCAGGCGTTTCATGGGCAAGCTTCCAACATGAACTTAATCGTTTTGTTCATATTTTGCAGCAGATAAAAGATAAAGATATAAAGATTGGATACAAACATATTGAAAGCATTATTGAATCTGAACAGGTGCTCAATAACCTGCGTCAATTGGAAACACGCCTTGCACATAATGTTCCTAACATTGAAGTAAGCGTATTTGCTATGGCAAAGATGACACCGGGATCAAAAGTTGCAATTAATAAATCGGTTAATGCACTTGCTGAAAGCATGTACAAAATGCAACTGCCGGCAGAGCTTAAAAAATTGATGGAAAAGTTTGAACCTATCGCCAAAAAAATCCGCGAAGAGGAAGAAAAACTTACTAAAGCTGCAGCAACTCCGTATGCGCGCGCTCATGCTGAAGTGCCGACCAAAATTGCCGGCAAACGTGAACAACCGCGTCGCTTACCATCATTGGATGATTTTGGTATCGGCGGTAAAGGTGGCGGCGGCGCACCACAACCATCATATGAACGCGGTGGCAAAGAAGAAGCTCCTGCCGGAGGTAAAGAAGGTAAACGCGGCGGCAGTGCAGGTATTGGCGGCGGCAAAGGTGGTGGCGCTCGCCCAACTGGTGGCGGTGCCGGCCGTGGCGCAGCAACCGGCGGCAAAGGCAAAGAAGAAGAGGATAAAGAGAACAAAGGCGGCGGCAAAGCTGCCGGCGGTCGCGCTGCACCAGGCAAAACAAAAGTAGAACAGGATGCGGATGTAAAACGTAATTTGGGAGACTTTAGTAAAAGCTTACAAGATGCCGCTAATGCTCTAGATCTTGGCGCTGACAGTTATAGTGAGGATGCATTGCGCAGACATTTTAATTCGTAACGCTCTAATAAAAAGGGAGATCGATTAATGAAGATATCTGTATATGCACTGTTGTGGTGCACCTATTTGTGTATGTTTGCAGGCGATGTAGATATCCTGCCTGCGGGCAATGGTGTGCCAGTTAACCAACCGGTACCAGAAACTAGTGCGCCCGCGGCAAACGTACCTACTGCACCTCAAGTTACCATTCCTGCTAATGCAACGGCAGATGTGCTGCGAGATGCTATCGCCCTGCTTAATATCAATTCCGGATTTACTGCAGAGCCAACAGTTACTAATCAAGCCGATCAACTGCTCTATGCTATTTTTGGGCATGATAATTATATACAGTTACAAAACCCTCAGCATGCGGCGGTAAAACAGATAGTTACCACTTTAGTGGAAGCAAATCCAACGATTGCACCTGAATATGTTTTGCGTGCATATCTGGTACAACGCGGTGCACAGCGACCGACAACACAACCAACGCCTGCAGCCGCACCAACCGATGGCACCGCTGGACAACCTCCACGCCCAGCCAAACCACCAAAAAAACCTACGACACCTGCGACGCCCACACCACCCGCACCGACTCCTCGCCCGACACCAAGCGGCGGGGCACTTGATCTTAAACCGATCAATGATGCCGTAGGTAAATTGAATGGTGCTCTTGCGCGTATTCGCAATGCAAAAGCGGTTAAAATGCAAGGTGAACAACGCGCTATGCTCAAAAAAGAGGCGGAGAAACTCCTTAAAGAAAATAATTCTAAATTAAAGCCAATGGCACAACGGATTAATCGCATACTTGCTGAACCGGGCTTTGCCGGCAACCCCGACAAAGTTGCACCATTTAAACGTTTTGCTGAGCTGTATGATGCTATAGAAAAGGAGGTATTGCGCCCATAACACTATCATTAAAAAGTTATAATGCATTGTTTAAAAAGGAAAATGTATGATGAAATTATATGCTATTATTCTTGCAACAATTATCTCTGGCACTATGTTTGCCGCTGACAGTCGCCATGTGGCATTTTATGCCCCTGTGGCCGCTATGCATAAAGCAGTAGTAACCAAACAGTGTGCCGATGCCGAAACTATGTTACGCGACCAAAAAAAAATTGCTGAAGGCGAACAGGCCACCGGCACTGTTGCTACTATATATTATGGATTACGAGACCTTGGTTATCAAGCCTTTGCTGATGCCAATAGACCTGTCATTCAACGTTCATGGGAAATCCTAGATCTATTCAGCTATCCATTTGCAGCACATAACCCTGCAACTATGGCGGCTGCAGATGCATTTTTGGCCGCAGCTGCAAACCCTGATGATGTTGATCTGTGGGTAAGAGAATTAAAATGGTTTAGCTCTGCGCTTATAATGCTCGCTAGAAATTCTAACAGCAAGTTTGCACTACGCATTAAAATATCAGATCGCATTGCACTCAATCACGATGTAGTAGGTACCGTTGAAGAACATGCTGAACTTGCTGCGCATCAAATGACAGTCCCTATTAGATTCAATCAACGATTTGCTGCAATGAAGGAAAATGTTGATACATTTAGAGCTTTCGTTGCTCGCGTACCGGCAGTGTTTGCTGAATTAGAAGAAGAGTTAGAGGCAGAATTAAAAAATAGTTAATATGTATTACGAGAGCAATGCGATTGCATTGCTCTCGTAAATATAAAGGAACCTGTGAAAATATACGTTGCAATCCTTACTTTATTAATCCCTTGCTCTCTGTATGCTGCAGCATCATCACACGATGAACGTCAATTACCATTTGAAGACCATCCAACTAGTATGCTTCTGTGTGACATTAAACAAGCATGGGAAACTACAACACAAACACTTGGAGCTGCGCCTACGGGAACTGTACCTGGTATCTATCAAGAAATTTTAGAAAAAGGATTTACAGGTTTTTGCAAAGAAAACCCATTAGTAGTACAACGCTCATTGCAAATTCGTGATCATTTTAGGACCGATTTTTGTTGCACCTGTTGCCATCGCGTAATACATAATCTCATGCATGCCACAAGCACTCATTTTGTAAATGCTACAACGAATTATAAATATATGGGCCTTTGGGAGGCCGAATGTTTCGGTTTTAGCACTACACTTATGTTCATGCAAAATGGAAATCCGCTGTGCAAAAAATTTAAACGACGCGTTATGATTCAGGATCGGATTATCGACAACAATGGCATTCAAGGTACAGAAAAAGAGCGAATTGAAGTTGCAGCATATATACTCGTCACGTCAGCCCGCTTTAGCGAACGCTTTGTAACTATGGGTAAGAACAAGAAACGATTTGCAAAATTTTGGTCAAAAATGCCGCGTATTTTTGAGCGTCTTAAGCAAGCAAAATTAGAAAATTAAGAGTATGTACTACTGTTGCACCCTCTCAGTAGTAGCCGGCAAACCCCATGAAGCAAAGTAATCCGCAATGCGTGCACCGAAACTTTTGGTTGCCCGTGTACGCGGTTTTTGTAAGGTTTTGAGCAACTGCAGCTTATTTAGGCCTTTAATGTGATCTTTAACATATGCATTTTCCGTATCCCAAAGCTCTTTAAGAAACTCTAAACCATACTGGTTATTGGCAATTTCATCTACGTTATTGCGCGTAATATCATCTACCAACAACTCACTAATTTTATCTTTACCAATATGCTCACGTATAAGTGATGTTAAAAATGCTAAACCATGAGGGTTATTGGCAATTGCAACAATATTAGCATCATCCAGCGTTTGCACGGCGATAGTCTCTCTAATGACCCGCGCATCAAGCGCAAAAATATTGGCACTTTGCACCAGCGCTTGCAACAGTTCTGAACCATGCTCTGTCTGGGCAAGCGTGCTGATGTTATCTTTAGTGATAAAGTGATACGCTAATAACTCTTTATCTTTTATAGATGCGTTTTGTAACCGTTGTTTAAGTTCAGCCGCTTCGTGTGCATCTGCAGCTAATGCAATGATGTCATTGCCTTTAAGTAAGCGTTGCTGCGTTGATTGCATTATTGCGGCGTTACGCGTAGCTTCATGCTGCGGCACTTGTGCGGCGTCAGCTTTAAGTTTTTTCTGATGATCCAATGTTGCCTGCAATGATTTAATATGATGCTCTTCATGTTTAATGAGCTCTTCAAGCCGCTTAATTAATTTTTGCAGACTAACAATTTTCGGATTACGCAGGCGATGCATAAATACCGTTCCGGTACCACCCGTTTGCTCTAGTTTTTCCAGTAACTGGTTTAATGCTGTTGTATAGGTAACAATAGCTGCCTGCATGCCTTCATTTTTGTGTTGCGCATTTTTTATTTTGGTCTCCAGGTCTGCGATAATTTTTCTATGGGCATCAATATCTTTTTTGCTTTGATCTATGGCTGCTTGCGATGTGCGTATCGTTTCGATGGGCGTAAATCTCTTTTTGTATACCTTATCGTGCTGTATCTGTTGTGCATAGAAACGCCTGCTCACATCATGTGCAAATGGCAATGACGATGATGCGGATAAAGGTAACACGGTAAAACGTTGAGGGGAAGCTAACAACGAACGCTCAACTTGATTTCGCAACAATGGGCTATGGTAAAAGCGCGTGACTGCTTGCCTTCCCGGAGTCTCGGCGTAGCCTCTGGCGAAGCCGGACAATCCAGCTCTTGCACTTGCACTATATGCCCGCGCCGGAGCCACAAGTCGTGGCGCCAAACTAGCAGCCCAGGCATTGCTTACAACACCTAGATACGCGATTATAACGATTATATGGGACAATGCAGCTAATTTCTTCATCATTACTCCAAATTCTACTATACTCTATAGTATATAATAATGTAAAGTTGAAATAAAAATCAATGGTTGAGTGCAATTGCTTACCTATAATTGCCTCTTTTGTATACCCTGGCGGAGCCTAAATATGTGCGCAAACATGCCTTTTAAACGCTATGTACAGCCACCGCGCAATTATTTTGTAAAGAATGAGCAAAAACTCTTGTTTTAACACCCTTTTTGGTGATATATTTATAATAGAAATATAAATGCGGCACAGGGCTGCATTCTGTAGAATATTAACCACAAATATTTGTCATAATCGACAAATAGAGGAGTTTTTATGAAGAAGCTATTATTATTAATAACTGTTGCAGTAAGCGTACCTCTGTATGGCGCATCGCTCGATGAAGTCAAAGCTGCGCTCGAGGCATCAAAAGCATTAGTCGCAACAAAAAATCCGATGTCTGGATCATTATGGCCAGTAAGTTGGCCTACCAAAACAACTGCCGCGCAAAATCTTCTTTTAAATACAAAATTGACTGGCTCCGGCTATTGGAGTGGCGTATCGATAATTGATGAATTACTCAACAATTTTGATGAAGCAAAACTCGTTGCACAACCTCAAGACAACTTCCAGACTGAACTTATTAAAGAATTACTCAACAATGTACTCAATGCTGAAACAGAAGAAGAGCTTGCTGTTGCAGTAGATCGTGCATTGTCTATTTTCGTAGTTGTGGGTGCAGAAAACCGACGTAATCCAAAATTCCGCGATAATCCATCGGCTGCGGAAACAAGATTAGAACAATTAAGATACGCTAAAAATCGCGAAGAATTAGCTGAAGCGAAAATAAATGATGAAATTGCTGCTGCATTGCAATCTTCTTATAAATAAGAACTAAATTTTAACCAAAATATAGATGCAACCCATTGAAAGTACAACTATCTGAATGGGTTGCATTTTAAATTTGTATCGCTATACCACGAAATATTCGGCGTAGAATTTACTGTTCAATCTCTGCTGTAGATGAATCAGTACATGTAAGAGATGCAATCCAATTCCTGACTTCAATTTCCTGCTCTGGATGTTTTTTCAAGTATCCGTTCATCAACGACGCTGCATGTGTTGTAATTGCAGGGTAAGTCTCCAGAACACCTTTCTTTTTTGAACCTAATGCATACATAAGAACTAACATTTTTAAAGCATCAGCATCTTTGTTAAGCTGTGATCTTAAAAATAATGATATAGTGCCTTCATGGGATATAGAGATTTCGTTCATCTGCCGATAATCAGATCCGATACAATAGAAGTTACATACTATCGGATACTTTCCAGGGTTATCATATGACACAAATCCATCATTCACAACAGGCGCTTTGAAATGAATCCTATCTTCTTTTTGCTTGTTATCCGCATAGTTTCGAAAACACACAGTAAGCGTCTCATTTGTTGTGCCTATACTGGTAAAATCCTTTTTTTTAGATCCAAATGCACGTACAAATGAACATAAATCAAATATTTCCGTTGACATCTTTCGGTCTATCATTTGCCACCAAATGATAAGCGTCAAGGCTAAAGGTAACCCTTCATTGCTTGCTTCTTGGTGTAATGTACCATATGTTTTACCGGTAAGGGGTTCAATATCTTGCGTCTTAATTTTAAGGGTTGCATCAAAACTCGGAATCATTGAGCCGCAAGGCACTAAAAAATACTCTGGCAAATCTTCTTGTCTATGTGCAACATCGTAAGCCGCAGAAAAAGATTTGCCAACTAACAAACCGGATATCAAAAACAGTCGTTTTATAAACACAATATACCCCTCGAGAAAATTCATAGCAAAAATGAATCAGCGCTTAATAATTGCTGCACATCGATCACACAAACCATCGGCATGCGCAGTCTCATTCCAATGCCAACAGCGTGGGCATTTTACCCCCAATGCCGGCGTCACTTCTGCATATAGACCATCTACCATAGTTTGCGCAACATCTTCTTGTTTATCAACCAGTATAAATTGTGAAACAATCAAAAACTCTTTAAAAAATTCATCGAGCGTTTGCTGTGTGCCGGCAAGCTGTGTTTTCAGTTGTTTTATCGTCTCTTGCACATCACTTGCAGGATGCACATAGGCACGTATGCGTGCTTCCAGCGAATGCTTAATAATGCCCTGTTCGCGCAGCTGTTCAATCGCTTTAAGTAATGCAGAACGTATCTGTTTAAGCTCACCCCAGAACTTGGTTGCTTGCTTGGTGCTTGAACTTTCGTGCAATGCTTTGAGCATATCTTGTGGTGTAACAACGCGCGCATTTTTTGGGCGCGCAAACGGACTCATCTCCACCGGAGCACCAAGTGGTTTTGCAATTGCATCAAGCGATGCAAATGTTTGCAGGTGAATCGACTCCTGTTTGTTCTGTTGATAATGGTCTGAAACTTGCTCTGCTGTGCAGGAAAGTATAGGTGCAATAAGCTTAGTAACTGCATCAAGAATATACCAACATGCAGTTTGTGCAGAGCGACGTTTGTGCCCAGCAGCAGCTTCCACATAAAGTCGATCTTTAATGATATCTAAATAGAATGCGCTTAAATCGGTCGTCACATAATCGGCCAGCATATGAAACACGGCAGTGAAATCCATACGTTCATATGCTGCAATAACTGCTGTCTGCAATGCATAGAGTTCGCGCAATGCTGCTTGATCGATTAAAAGTAACTTTTCAAATGGTATTGCATCATGTTCAATGTTAAAATCATACAGATTGGAAAGCAAGAAGCGGCATGTATTGCGAATTTTGCGATACACTTCTTTAACGTTGGCAAGCAATACTTTAGACACTACTGCATCACCTGAACTATCGATACTTGCAACCCAGAGGCGCAATCCATCAACACCAAGATCTGCAATTATATCTTGCGGCGATACTACATTACCAATCGATTTGGACATTTTACGCCCTTTTTCATCGACGGTAAAACCATGCGTAACGATCTGTCTCATCGGTGCTTTGCCGGTGATAACCATGCTTGCAAGTAATGAACTTTGGAACCAACCACGATGCTGATCTTTACCTTCCAAATAAAGATCAGCCGGGAATGCAAGTTCGGAACGCTGCATAAGCACTGCATAAAAACTTAAACCTGAATCAAACCAGACATCAAGAATATCCTGCTCTTTGCGCAGTTCATGCAATGGATACGTCGTATAGTCAAAATCGGCAGGCAACAAATCTTTAATATCTGCACTGTCCCACCATTCAATACCTTCACGAGCAACGTTCTGTGCCACCTGTTCAAGCATCGGTTTAGTGATAAACACCGTATCGGTTGCATCATGAATAATTGCCGGAATTGGTACGCCCCAGACACGCTGACGCGACAAGCACCATTCAAGACGCCCTTCCATGGTAGCTTTTAATCTATTTGCAGCAGATTCAGGAAGCATGGTAATTGCACTATCGATTTCCGCTACCGTTTTTGCTCTGAGCGCATGTTGTGAAAGATCACAGAACCACTGTTTAGTTGCGCGAAAAATTAATCCATTATGGCAACGCCAACAGTGCGGATATGAGTGGGTTATATTCTCTTTGTGCCACAATTTACCGACCTCTTGCAGACGACGCAGCACCCACCATTGGCCATCGGTAACCGACATGCCAACTAAATCTTTTGGTGCGATCGCATCGGTATAGGTTCCATTGGGAGCTACCGGCGAATATATAGCTAAATTATTGCGCACACCAACTTCATAATCTTCCGGTCCGCATCCGGGTGCACAATGTACTGCCGCCGTACCATCTTCAAGCGATACTGATGCATCAAGAATTATGGGTACTTGCAAATCGGTCACAAATGGATGATGCACCAACAGCTTACCTGATGGCAATGCACCGGAATTAAAAGTGCCAATAACTTCCGCCGGTTGACCTTTAAGCGCAGCGATAGCATCTGCACGTTGTCGTGCCGTGATGATATAGGTGCCTTCGATGTTGAGTATTACATATTCAGCACCGGCGCGCAGAAGTACCGCACGGTTAAGTGGCAACGTCCAGGGTGTCGTTGTCCAGACGAGCAGATTAACTTCTTTGCCAACCAATTCTGGAGCAATAGTTGCAAGCGCTTGATCGGTAAGTGGGAACAGCACATAGACTGATGGATCTTTGCGATCTTGATATTCAATTTCCGCCGTTGCAAGCACCGTCTGACAGTTAAAACACCATGGCACCGTTTTGTTTTTGCGCTCGATATACCCTTGTTCTACAAAGGTTGCCAAGCCACGTATAATAGCAGCCTCATAAGCATAATCCATAGTTAAATAAGGATTATCCCAGTCCATAGATACAGCAAGCTGTTTGAACTCCTCTTTTTGCACGGCAATCCAATGCGCAGCATAGGCGCGGCATGCTTTTTTGAGCTCAGTACGATTGGCATGCGGATTATCTTGGCTCACTTTAAATTCAATCGGCAAACCATGGCAATCCCAGCCGGGCGTAATGGGTACATGATGCCCCATCATACGTTTTGCTTTACCAATAATATCTTTTAAAATCTTATTGAGCGCATGTCCCAAATGAATGTTGCCATTGGCATAGGGTGGCCCGTCATGCAGAATAAATTTAGGGGCACCTGCATGTGCATTAAACGCCTTTTTAGCAAGCTTTTCCTTCTCCCAGCGCTCCAACATCTGTTGGTCTTCCGTTGCATGCTGTGCTCTAATAGGAAAATCGGTATGCGGCAGATTCAACGTATCTTTATAATTTAATTTTTTTTCAGTATCTTGGGACATGCGTAATTCCTACCAAGTAGAGTAATAAATGTATACTGACTTAGTATATAACGCGAACGAGATCTAAGCAATGGTAGCACAGGAGACCAACAATGCAATCTAACACCCTCCCAACCAACATAGGCATCTGGGGCTTTGGCAAGACCGGTAAATCAGCCCTTGCCTTTTTGGCCTCTCGTGGCACTCGCTGCGCTATATTTGATAATCGCGCCCTGAGCGATGATGAACGTGTACTCATCCAAACATATGGCGGCACCTTAAGCAACCAATCAGTTGAACAATTTTTAGCTGACCATCCACATGTTCTTGCCAGCCCTGGGGTCAACACCACCCCCTATCGACATTTGACCAGCTTTATTAATGAACTTGATCTTTTTTATGCGCATTGGAATAAACCGATTATCGCCATTACCGGCAGCATTGGCAAAACAACTACCACCACGCTTGCACATCGCCTGCTACAGCAGTTTGCGCCGTGTGTTGTTGGCGGAAACATTGGCACGGCAATGCTAGATCTTCTGCAGCCCGAGATTGGCAATGCCGCATATGCACTGCTGGAACTTTCCAGTTGGCAACTTGAGCATACGCAACAGTTTCGCCCAAAGATCTCCATTTGGACAAATCTGTATCCCAATCATCTTGACCGACATGGCACCATGGAGGCCTATGCAAGAGCAAAGGCACAGATGTTACGCAATCAAACAGCAGATGATAGCATTATTGCGCACATCGATCTGCAGAACATTATCAATCAACATGCACGCACACAACAGATATGTTACATTGCTCCACAACCACTGTCAGCTGCGGAACAAGCTGCATTGCCACCAACCACTTCTGTTATGTATGCAACTGATAGTATGATTATGCACTATCAAAACGGTAGAGAAACCGAGATTATGCTACGTGAGCAACTGCCCAAACATGGTTTTTTAGAACATTGGCTCACACTTATTGCCTTATGCAAACAAATGCATCTGCACGTGTGCGCCAATCATCTTGCTGCTGCAGCAACTATTGTGGAGCACCGACTTGAGCCGGTTATAAGTAGCTATCCAGGCATATATATAAATGATTCTAAATCAACAACACCGGCATCAACATTCGCAGCGGTTGATCATTATAGTGCGTATCCAATATATCTGTTGCTGGGAGGATTGAGCAAAGGAGTAGATCGTTCGGTCATGATGGCACAGCTGCAGAAAAAAGGCATCAAGGAGATTGTCTGCTTTGGTAAAGAGGCCACGCAACTTGCAGGCTGGGCAACCGAGCATGGCCATAGAGCATCGGCACATGCAACGCTGGATGCTGTAATGGCATACATTTTTGCACGCGTAACTGCAGGCGACGCCGTCCTTCTTTCCCCTGCTGGATCAAGTTATGATCTGTATCGTGATTATGAAGAACGCGGTAAGCATTTTAAAAATCTATGCGCCGGTTAAAACAGGACATAATTAGTAGCGTTATGCGACTCGCCGTCGTTCTACGAACTATGGCGTAGCGGGCCCAACGTTATCGGAAACCTCATCGTCTGTTAATTCATCTTCAGGATGGCGTGCTTCAAACTCATCCTCTTCGGTACTGAGTTTTTCTACAAGCGAACATCTTTTTTTAACCCCACCATGATAAGCATCGGAAATCTTATGCCCTTTAAAATCACGCGAAAATGATTGCTCATCCTCTGGACGTAGTCGTTTTGCAGTACCCGCCCGCGGCTCATGATTTGGTCCATTAAAATATGCAATTATTTTTGGTGTGTCGATCTGCAACGTGCCTCCATCAGTTACTGCAACCTTTTTGAATGATTTGTACGTCCGCTCTTTAAACTTCTCACTATGATCGTAGAAAAACGCTTGCACACCTTTTGCCGATGTATTAAAAAATACAAGAGTACATCCATCCTGGTGGAGCTGCTCATTAGTACAACTATTCACCATAGCTATGGCCCGTCGAATATCCATTCTGGAAAGCAAATAAGGATAATGCTTATATCCTGCATGCTGAAAGGAGGTATAATCACGACCGCAAAGTCGCAGATCCCAATGAGCTCGCAAATTCTGCACCAAAATATATGCAATTCCCCTTTTACCAAGCGATGGGTAGGAATATTTTTCTAGCTGCTTGCCAATTACAAGGCATACAAAAAGCTGGTTTTTGCCTATCGATGTATAAGCAAATTGATAAGACAACGTCTTTTCACCTGGTAACATACGCAGCAAAGGTGATATCGCAGCTACAACGGCCGGATCATTTCTTCTAGAATCAACAAATGCGATATACCCAGGATCTGTTGTGCACTTAAGAGCTGCAGCATTATCAGGATCTTGTGCTCTTGGCGAGTTGAGAAATGCTTGCACAAATGCATCGCGCGCCGGCATCAATGCTGTTTCATGTGATGACGATGCACCAAAACAACTAAAATATATACCTGTTGTTAATATTACAAGAAATTGTTTCATGCATGACCCCTAAAGTAATTAATTTAAACCATACCAAGTATAACTATTGTTTATAAAATATCTATAGCATTTTTTGCATACCAACTGTAGGCGACGCAGCCCATCTTTCCCCTGCCGGATCAAGTTAAATATTTAACACGCCCTAGCGCGCCATAATCAATGGTGTTATGCGACGCAAAGTGTTATTCGTAATCGTAAAACTCATCTTCCGATAATGCCTCATCGAAAGACTCATCTTCCGGTAATGCCTGATCAAAATAATCCATAATTTGTTCTGTATTAAAATAAACATCAAACAAGGCACTTTTGCACTCCGTTTCAACTCCTAGTAAATATATATTGAATCTTTTATCAACGACATATGTTTGAGTTCCCGATACATGTGTCGTGCCATGATTCGGCTCAGCATGAGCAGGAACGCCGGTTGTCTTGGAAACAAAGGAATCAAAAGAGCGACTCTTGCGATATTTAAAACAAAAGGTTTGCACACCGTGTGCTGAAGCTGCAAAAATCATAATAAACGTTTTTCTCTGTATAATATCAGTAAACAATCGCCCTGGATGGATACCCCTTATAATATCCCTTTCGCACAAAGGATAATGGCGATGTCGATCCTTAAATGCCGCATAATCAGAATTAATTAAACGCACATCAAACATAGTTCGAATTGATTTAATAAGACGCTTGGCCATTTTAGTATGCTTACCTGCTAACAAACATCCAAATAGTTGTTGTGTACCTAATGAAGTATAAGCAAATTGATGCTTTATAGTTTGCTTGCCCGGTAATAAACGTATAAGTGGCGCAACAGCTGCAACCACCGAAGGATCATTCTCTAATGATTGTGTAGACATTGCGAGTGCTACATCACCCGCTTGTGACGATGCCGCACCAAAACAGCTAAAATATATACTCGTTGTTAATAGTACAAGAAATTGTTTCATGCATGCCCGCTCAAGTAATTAATTTAAACCGCAACAAGTATACCTGTTGTTTATAAAATATCTACAGCTTTGCTGAAGCGAGATGTGCCGGCAACGCTGCCCTTTTTTTTGCCCTGTTGGATCATATTATGATCTATGTCGCGACCATGAAATCCCGGGCGTGCATATTAAATTTTTAACGCTATATAATTCGACATAATCAATCGCATTATGCGACATACGCTTGTCTCCAGCCGACAAATCTCCATGCAAACTTTTAAAATAAGCGATAATACTCGCTTTATTTACTCGCAGTCTACCTATTCCAGGTATAGCAACGTTGAATACTTCCGGACTTTCGTATTCTGGTACTAATATTTTGTTCGAAAAAAATAGCCGTACCCCTTCCGACGACGCATCTAAACATACAATATCAACGTCATCTGGAGTAAATCTTACACCATTTAAAATCTTTAATGCTCGGTTAATATCTTCAAGCATCAAAGGATATGGAATATGCCTGCAACCTGCTTGCCTATATTGTAGATAGGCGTCATCTCCTATACGTAAGTCCCAATAAGATCGCATGGTATGAACAATTTCATGGGCAGTTCGATCATATCCAAGCTTTGCTCCTGCGACAAAACAGCCAAATAGTTGATGTGTACCGACAGATGTAAATGCCCATTGATGGGGAAGATGACATGGCAATTGTATTAAAGGTGAAAGCGTATCTATAACAATTTGCTGGCTTTTTTTTCCATCAGTAAATGCAACATATGCTGCATCCTGCTGGTGCGATGATGCCGCACCACAACAATTGAAATAGATGCATAGTATTAACGTTGCAACAATTTGTTTCATCTCAAATTCTCCGTTATTGTGTACGTTGCCGTTTGAAAGCAGTTGATGATTCAGCCTTACCAAATTTTGCCGGTAAAAATAATGGCACACCGACAGCCTGCCATATCTGTGCAAGTGCAACCATACCTTCGTGCTCATCGTTAGGATCAAGTTTATGCACTTCATCATTAAAAATCTGCTCAACAGTTTTGTCGTATCCTTGTATATGCGCAGGATCGTCACCACGATTAATAAAAATCTGCTCTATCGATTTGCTCGGCTTTGTTGTGCGCGTCATATCCGCACCGTAGCTATAAAGCAACGCAACTAAACGCTGATATCGTTCGTGGGCAGCTGGTAAAGCAAAAATAGATCGGTAATAAGTATGCAGTCCCATACGTATGAGCCTATGTATATAGCAATTTCTCTCTTCATCGCTGTTACCGTTGGGGCAGGCACCTGCTGATAATAATAACTCTACTACAGAAAGCCAGTCCTGATCATTATTTACAAAAATCTGATCTATAATTTTTCTCAGCGGCCGCATGCGCCACGCAGCCTCGTAATCAGGATCCGCACCCCTATCTAATACTATTTTAAGGCGTTCAAGAAATACTGCCGGCTCTGTAGGCACTGATAACCTTGACGGTTGTTCAAATAAATGTGCATACAACACACAATTAAGCCACTTTTGTCTTGCTTTAATTGCCATTTGCAGGCGAAGCGGTAAGGATGCTACATCCATAGTACGTCTAATTACTTGGTACATACAAAGCTCTTTCAGACTTGGTTTTTGTGTACAGAATCGCTCAAAAATACGTTTTTTTTCGCAACGCGACAGTTCGCGTCGTGAACCTTCCAACGAATCGGGTGTATCGGGCATCAGGTCACAATTCCAAACATCTTCGAACCCTAGAGACGGTGCTGCAACCGGTAAAGATAAGCGCACACCTACAGATTTCCATAATAATACAAACGCAACATTACTTTCGCTCATACCATTAATTGAACGACATTTTACTTCGCTATTAAAAATCTGCTCGAGAGTTTCACCAGATTCAGTTGTTCGAGTAAAATCAGCATGATAATTATACAGAAGCGAAACTAATCGCTTGTATCGTTGATGTATAGGCGGTAATTCAACAGAAGAGCGACGATAATATTCAGGAGCACGCCGCATAAGTCTATGTATATAATACGCTCCACAAAGATCACGCTTACCATTGGGACATGCACCGACCTTTAATAATAGTTCTGCAACTGCAGAGCAATCCTGATCATCATCTGTATAAAAGAGCTTATCTATAATTCTTCCCAGTGGAGTATTGCGGTAATTTTCACAATCAGGATCTGCACCACGATCAAGTAACAATTTAAGACGCTCCAGAGTCGTAGATGATTTTTCAAATAAATGCGCAGTCAGTATACCGTTAAGCCATTTCTGCCTTCCTTTAATTTGCATTTGTATCTCTTGCGGCATTTCAGTTATATCCATCTTATGTTTATGCATGACACGCATGCACAGTTCTTTTAAACTTCCTATCTGCGTACAAAACCTATCAACTATACGTTCTCGTGCGTCATGCAGTAACTGCTGTGAACTTTTATCCATACTTACTTTAGGCAACTCCCCATGAGCATTGGAAATACAAGGGTCAGCTCCATGTGCAAGAAGCACCTCAATTACCTTTCGCCTTCCAAAATCTGCAGCATCATGCAATGCAGTTTTTTCAAATGGATAATTTGGTGCATTCAGATCAGCACCACATAAACTTAAATACTGTATGGCAGCTATATCCTCGCTCACTGTTGCACGATATACAAGAGTTTGACCATGCATATTAGGAATATTTAATAATTTTTTGTTACGTACCGTTTGTACGATTTTCTTGAGCCCTATAAGATTACTTGCATAATCACGAGAGAAACAGAATTCTTGTAACAGTTTAATATGCTTTTCTTTATCAGCTTTCTTTGCAGCTTTTGCCGAAGCAAACAAATTATTACTATAACCGCAATGTACAATAACAATAACGCTTAGTAATAAATGCTTCATAAAGCTCCTTTGCTACATTTATTGTGTACGTTGCCGTTTGGACGCCATTGAGAATTTTGCGCCTTTGAAGAAGTTTTTAATTGATTGTTCATTAATTTGTAGAGGTATATGTACATCAGCAAGATCTTCTGGTCGATAGGGAGAACCGACAAACAATTTTCGCGCATACTCAGTATAGCGAATCCACTCATCCCAGTCGCCATCGTTAATCCCTTCTTTCTTCTCGCCCGGCTTACAATAATATGTCTGTACCCCTTTTCTTGATGCGACAATGAAAGCCAACGAAAGTTTATTATCATGAATAGCACTCACTATATCAATATCCGTTTGACGCATGACTGCAGTTATGCTGTGCGCTAAAATATCCATATTAAACGGATGGCGAGTCAAACTCTTTTTTTTAACTTTGCCCCGTTGTATAGCAAAATGTATATGAGAGAGCTCTGAAATCCAATAGGTCCGCATCCAATGAAGAAAACTCATCATAATGCTTGCTTGATCGGAGTACTCTCCTGAAACCAAGCAGGCAAATAGTTGTTTTTTGCCAATTGATGTAAAGTTCAATTGGCAAGGTCGTTCATCTGCATGGGGAATAATCTGAATCCACTGCTTTACCACAGTTTTCACGAGGGGGCAAGATTCTTTAGATTTTGCGAATAGCCAGTATTCTCGCGATTTCTTTGATACTTTCTTGCATTTGCTTTGCTTAGACTTTGCCAATGATTTGGGCAAGCGCGTCCAACCTTGAATGGAATTTGTGGAACAGGAAGCAGTTGATGCCTGGGCTGCACCAAAACAACTGGCATATGCACAAACCATTAATAGCAAAATATATATCATCTTAATAAGACTCCCATCTATTTCTGTTTACGTGCGTATAGTTTCATGTTGTTTGTCTTTTACAAGTGATGTTAAACGAGTAACATAAACGGATGCAAGTATATCTGAAAGCCCCAAAAAAATCTATTATTTACAAAACATAACAATTGCGTTATGCGACATACACGCAGTAAAATATGAAATAAAAAACAAATGTCTTGCTAACCACAAACCTAATCACAGAAATTAAGAGAGGAAGCTTCAGCTACGCGAAGGAAAAAGATGTACTACCCCTATCAAAGCAGACGCAATCGCAGCCTATATATATATATTATAAGCGCCGCTCTGCTCTGTATTATCGGCATTATTTGCATTTATTCGGCAAGCTCCGTGTTTGCCCTTAAACGCTTTGGCTCAACACATTATTATCTGTATAAACAGATGATCGGCATCACCATCGGCTGCATCGCCCTGCTATGCACCAGTTGGGTTCCATTAGCATTACTACAACGATTAAGCTTTTTCTTTTTTTTGTGTGCACTTATACTCACTGCATGCACTCTGCTGACCAATAATGCCGTTGCGATCCATGGCTCGAGCAGATGGCTTAAATTAGGACCGTTGGCCATGCAACCGAGTGAGCTGCTTAAATATGCAACCATTGTGTATCTTGCTGATTTTTTTGCACGCAAAGATATGCGTTCACGCGTGCAGTTAAAAAACTATGGCGGATTTGCAACCATTATGGCACTGGTGAGCCTGGTGTTACTTGCACAACCGGATTTTGGTATGACTGTCATCATCTGCACAACAGCGCTCGCAATGGCCTATGTTGCTGGCATAGCAGGACAACATCTGCTCTATGGCATGCTGGCGTGCATGCCGCTTTGTTTGCTCCTTGTTTTGTGCAAACCTTATCGCTTGCAACGTGTGCTGACCTATTTGAACCCCTGGAGCGATCGGCATGGTGCCGGATTTCAGATTATTCAATCGCTCATTGCAATTGGCTCGGGTAATGTGTCAGGTGTCGGCATCGGGCAATCAAAGCAGAAATTTTTCTATCTGCCCATGCAACATACCGATTTTATATTTTCTATCATGGCGGAAGAAACCGGCTTTATCGGCGGCAGCTGCGTTATTATTCTCTATATGCTGTTTGTATACAGCGGCCTAAAACTTGCCACACAACAGCATTCACTCTTTGGCCGCTATGTAATAGTCGGTTTTACACTCACCATTTCCTTGCAAGCATGTATGAACTTAGCCGTAACCATGGGGCTGCTGCCCACCAAAGGGATTGGGCTGCCGTTTATCAGTTATGGTAACAGCTCATTAGTTGCAACATTAGCAATGCTCGGATTGGTCATTAATTGCGTGCGCAATGATCAACCGGCAACAAAAGCATATGCATTTCGCTAGTGGGCGTAAAAATGCGCATTAATCTTTTTTGCTTCGTTTGCTATATTTATCGCGCGCTTTCACGACAATTGCTTTCAGACTACTTTTTTTACGCGTAAATTCGCCAGATAGCCGCGCTGTTGATGTTACTTTTTTACGCATATGCGCAGATGATGATGTACCACCAAACGATGACTGCTTTATATACTTAGGTGGTACTGATTTTGCTGTCTGCGTCTTTTTAATATCCCAAGCCTGACAAAAAAGCGCATAATCTTCCGCGTGCGCATTGAAGTATAACCAGTTTTGATAGTGATTTGCCAATGCGCAAGCCGAAATACCTTCTTTTCCGCATGCGTGTATATCACCCCCAAAACGACGAAATAACAGCACCAATTGTGCCGGTATTGTAATATTATACCTGCCAAAACAATCTTGTGCCAATAAACTCAAATAGGTACTATCGTTACCTGCCCCATGCTCAAGCAACAACTGGGCCAAGGGAACAGAATATTCATGATAATTATCTTGAAATAACAACTGATCCAGCAACTTACGGCTGTCATGTGGCTCACCGGTACTATCAGCATGCGCACCATGTTGTAATAGCCAACGCATACATGCAATATGTTGAGAAATTTTAGCGTTATTAGGTATATCATCGCATGGAAGCAAATTCATAAAATGTATGCGCAGCTGCGCATTAAGATAACCTTTAAATTGTGCAATCTGTTGCAATTCATCTGCAGGTAAATGGCATAAGCCCGGATGCTGCATTACATCTATAACGGTTCGTATATCCCTCCGCTGAGTTACCAGTATATCTGCTCTTTGTTGTTCTTTCATGCTCAGCCCTTGTGCCATTTTTGCTTGCACATCTTTGAACATCAGCTGATAAACATGTCGGCGTGCATCTAAATAATTACCCTCACAGACCCCAGTTTTAACATTATCTATGGCAAAATTGCCACTCTTATTTACGCGGCAGATATCCGCCCCTTTTTGTGCAAACCATTGTATTAGTTGGCACAACCGTTCTTCAGGTAACGCACTTTTAGTAACACGATGCAACAACGTATTAGCCTGCTCGTCTACAATGGAATTAATAAGCGCAGGATCAACTCTCATGGCAGATTCCACGAACGCTTTTAATGATGCAGTACCTGCTTTTTGCTGCTTTTCATCACACCATTTAAATGGTAACTGCAATGTATCTACTTGCTCAATAAAAGCTTGTTGTAACAATGGATATTCACCTGCAACTAAAGGTTGTGTAGCTGCAAACAGCGGAACTGGTGCAGATGTCTGTGCTGCATGTAATGCATAATATGTCCCACACAAAAGAAATAACCATCTGATACACATGAATAGATCCCTTTACTATAAAGGTATCATATGTGCAACACCTCTGCATATGTTTGACCTTAAATTAAGTTTGTAGGCACAGAGACTAGCCAATGTGCATTAATTTTTTTTGCTGCGCTTAGTAAATGTCAATGCCTTAGCAACAAACGCTTTCAAACTCTTTTTTTTGCGCGTAAGTTGAGCTGAAGCCTCAGTGGATGATGATACTTCTGCAGACGATGCCGTTGTTGCATCCTGCTCATGCTCTTCATAGGGATTTTTAAAATCCCATGCGCGGCAAAAAAGCCCAAACACATCTTTCGGCACACGACCATACAACCAACTATAACTGTCGCGTGCATAATCATGCGCTGAAGGATTGTAACGCGCGTAATGATCTCTATGATCTTTGCATCGTTTATGCATATCGGCACCAAAAGTACGTAATAATATCGCCAATTGTGCCGGCACTATAGGGCTGCTCATATCATAAGGATCTATTTCTCTAAAACCATGACGCGCTAGAGAACCCAATCGTGTAAGATATCTATTATCACCTTCAACTTTAGCACCATGCTCAAGTAATAACTGCGCCAATGGCACACAATGCTCATGATAATTATGCGGAAACAATAGCTGCATAAGGAGATTGCGACTATCATGCGGTTCTCCAGTACTTTCAGGATCTGCACCATGTTGCAAGAGCCAGCGCATGCGTATTACATGCTTAGCAAAGCTCTTATTATCGTAATACGGAAGCATATTTATAAAAAGTATACGCAGCTGCGCGTTAAGATAACCTTTAAACTGTGCAAGCGCGAGCAGTTCTTTTGCAGGCAAATGGCATAACCCCGGATGTCGCAAAACGTCTTTAAATGACCTTACCTCATTTCGTTGTGTTACCAGAATATCTGCTCGACGCTGCTCTTGCTCGCTCAACCCTCGTGCCATTTTTATTTGCAGATTCTTTTGCATGAGCAGATATATTGCCCGACGGTCAGGGGAAACACATTCTTGGCACATACCGTTAAACACGTTATCTATGGCCAATTCCCCATTATAGTTTACTGTGCATATATCAGCATCTTTGTGTTCAAACCATTTTATAAGATGGTACAAATACTCTCTGTTAAAGTCACTTTTAGTAATGCGATGCAATAATGTATTACCTTCAGCATCAATGGGCGTATTAATAAGCGCAGGATCCACTGCTACAACAGATTCCACTAATGCTTCAAGCGATGCAGCATACTGCTTGACTCGCTCTTGCCAGTCTGCTGAATATGCTTTTGGGAACACTCCTAATGCATGTACTTTCTCAATAAATTGTTGCCGCGGCAGCTCTTCCAGTGGAGTAGTTGCATATACGGGGATGCTTAAACTGTTTAAAATTAGTACCAGCAGAATACGCAGCCGCAAAATTATCATGAAAGAGTCCTTATAAAGATGTTTTTTTCTGGTATCTATGATAGCAGATATGCTTTGGGGATCATAGAAATTTTTTACTTTTTTGCCGCCTCATGTTACGTTTTTGCAGAAACTAATGCATAAGGAAAACAGATGATTGAACAAACTAATAAAAACAGCTTGCAACCAAACACACCGACACTCACCGAATCAATATCGATCGATCCATTAGGCGATGGCATAAGCAGCGTCACCTTAGTACGCGCATCAGGATCTGATGTAGATGTGGTGAATGCAGCGCGCGTTTCGTACGGTAAATATGTAACGGAAATTACAGAAAAAGATGCAAAACTGATTCATTATTTAATGCGGCACAATCATACCAGCCCATTTGAGCATAATCAGTTATCGTTTCGCATCAAATGTCCATTGTATGTCGCACGCCAATGGATGCGCCACCGCATGAATTCATACAATGAAATTAGTTACCGCTATGTACAGGCAAAGGATGAGTTTTACCAACCACGCGTTTGGCGCGCACCCGATGAAGTGAACAAACAAAGTTCGGGCGGCAGCATCGACAACCCTGACATCAATGCAACCTATGCACAAGCATTGGAACATGCAATGAAAGCATATAACGCATTGCTCGCTGCAGGCGTTTGCCGTGAACAGGCACGTGGTGTGTTGCCAATGTGCACCTACACGGAGTTTATTTTTACCTGCAACTTGCACTCATTGTTTCATTTTCTTAAACTACGTCTGGGCCAAGGCGCACAGCATGAAATTCAAATGTACGCACAGGCATTGTTACGCCTTGCAGCACCACACTTTCCAGTGTCATTAGGCGCATGGAAAGAGCTGCATATGCCGGGTTTTGATCTGAGTTTATATGGATTAGAGAAGTTACTGGGTGATTAAGTAGTACATTGGACATAAAAAAAGGCACGATGCTAAGTCGTGCCTTTTTGTATATTTGATAGATCTAAATGTTACGCCGTCTCCGACAGGCGTTCTTGAAAGAAATTATATAAAGCTTGCCCATATTGCTGACGGTTTTTGTGCCATAAAATATTAGCATGCGGACCATGCTCAAATGTATGTCCTTCACATGATGCACATGAAAGGATGGGCGAGCTCACGCCTTGAACCTGATGTTCAGGTTGGCACTGCTGAGTATCATGATAATACAACCGGCACCACAATAATTTGGCCCCAAGGATATGCACATCATTATATCGCAAAGTTCAACGTAAAGCCTTCACGCGAATTTTATAGATTCGTTATGACGCATCCATATGGGCGCGAATAATGCATTTCATAAATGCATCTAATTAGTTAGCTTTTTAAGAACAGGTGAATATTGTTTTATAAGTTTCTGAGTTAATTTACTACTCTCTTCTTGCAATTTCTCTCGATGTTGAGCGTTATCTTTTTTTGCCTTTAAAATTACCTCATCACCTTTTATAATAATATACAAATCATTTTGTTTATTAACACCGAGAATATCGGCAATTTCAGGTGTGATTTCTAAAGTAAAACCCTCTTTTTTTTTCTTTATCGTTTTAGTCATATCGTTAACCTAAATAAAGTTTCTTCACCGTATTTCATGAACATATTCCGATCAAAAGAACAGAGGAAGATTGCTCTTCCTCTGTTCTATAATTTTACCAGCTGCGCGCTACATCAATTAATAAACGTATTGCAGTACCGGTTGCACCATCACGATAGTACGAAATATCAGGTACATCATATGCAGTACCTGCGATATCTAAATGCACCCATGGAGTATCATTTACAAAATGTTGCAAGAAGAACCCTGCAGTAATTGCTCCTGCACGATACTTGCTACTGCCGATATTACAAATATCTGCAACTTTAGATTTAACTGCCACTTTGTAATCATCATCAAACGGCAATGGCCATACACGATCACCCGTGCGATCTGCTGATTTTTGCACGCGATCGCTGAGCTCTTTATGCTGACTCATCATGCCGGTAAAGAAGGGCCCAAGTGCGTATGAACAAGCGCCGGTTAATGTTGCGACATCGATAATCGCATCCGGCTTGTAATGTTTTACCGTATATGCAAGCGCATCTGCAAGTATTAAACGCCCTTCTGCATCAGTGTTGCGCACTTCTGCCGTCACCCCATTATAAAAGCGAATAATATCTCCCGGTTTGGTTGCTTTTCCACTCGGCAGATTTTCTGATAGAGGCATTACCGCAAGTACATTAACATTCGGTTTTAACTGCGCTAACGCATCAATTGCTGCCAATACTGCCGCTGCACCGGACATATCCTCTTTCATCGTTTCCATATGCTGTGCAGGCTTAATTGAAAGCCCACCGGAATCGAATGTGATACCTTTACCGACAAATGCAACAGTTGGCGCATCTTTGACCGGCGCACGATATTCTAAAATTACCAAATGGCAATCACGATCAGACCCTTTGGATACTGCCGCTAATCCGCCCATTCCCATACGAACTATATCCGCTTCTTTAAATTCAGTTATTGCAAGATTATATTTTTTAGCGATTTTATGCGCATAGGAAGCAAGTTCAAGCGGATTTAAAAACTCCGCAGGTGCATCGACCCAAAACCGCGCTTCATTTACCGAATCACCGATAATTGCACCTTCTGCAAAGCCAATTTCAAATTCTTTTTCATCTGCTGCAGGAAGCACGTAGGTCAAATCAAAATCTAATTGTTTTTTCTCTGCAATGTAATAATCGAAATAATATGCAGCCATGCGTGTAATTAATGATGTTTCTTTTGCAATCGTTTGCACGTCAGCATTAACATCTGTCACTTGAGGCAATAGCACAGCAACTTTAGTACATTGCACTCGTTCTGCAACACGAATGAGTTGACCGCAAGCACGGCGATACTGTTCTACGGTTGCCGGACGCGCACCTAAACCGAGTATAAATAATTGAACCGGCTGGCCATCTTTATGTATCTGAACCGAAATACTGCTGCCTGCAGCACCGGTAAATTTTTGCTTGCGCATAAACTCCTGCAGCCCAGGAAAAAAATCCTGCTCTACACGTTTGAGTTCGTCAGTGGCAAGATTATCTTTAGTAACGAACAATGCCAAGGCATCTTGATGCTGCTGATCAAGCAATGCTTTGGTGCTTAGAGAATGAGTAATCATCTTTTTTTACCTTCGGTAAATAGTAGTTAACTGTATATAAAGTATGACAGATCTACAGAAAGTTCCAAGATGAGCGCTAACGCACATTACAATGTCCACAAAAGAGTAAGCGGCAATGCTATAATTCCATTGCCTAATGGCACCACCTGATCGCCGGTATATAAAAGAATGCCACGATGCCAAGCTTTACCTACATGCTCTTTAAGATACAGCAATCCCTGCGCATCTTTGAGCGTTGGTGTTGCCGTTGCTTTTACTTCTATAGCAACTATTTTGCCATCAAAGCGCTCAAGTACTATGTCCACTTCATTACCATCAGATGTACGAAAATGATATAAGCGTACCATGGTACTATTCCAACTTTGCTGTTTTTGCAGCTCAGTCATCACAAAATTTTCAAGCAATGGCCCAATAAGATGCGGTTGCTCATAAATTTTTTCAACAGGCGCCAATTGTAACCATGCAAGTAAACCGGTATCCACCATATACAGTTTTGGTGATTTCATGATACGGCGTATGATATTTGAATGCCATGGCTCCTGCACAAAAATAAGAAATATCATTTTGAGCAATATCAAATAGCGATTAAGCGTAGCATTAGCAATACCGCTCTGACGACTAATTTCAGCAACATTAAGTAACGAACCTGCATGCATAGCTAAAATAGAAAGTAAGCGTGGCATGGCACCAATAGCCTCAATAGCTGATAAATCTATAATATCTTTTTGTGTAATGGTAGTAATATAATCATTAAACCATACGTATCTATCTTGTGCAGATAATCCTTGAACCGGAGGATAGCCGCCAATAATAATTTTTTCATACAGCTCTTGGCGCGAAAGTGAAGCTACTGGAAAATTATTAAATGAAGGAGCGTCCCACAGCGTATCAATAAAACGCTCTGTATGATTATGCAACTCACCTTGCGACAGTGGATAGATAGTCAAAATCTCAACGCGTCCAGCTAATGAATCACCAACCTTTGGAATGAGCAATGGATTTGCCGAACCGGTCAAGAAATATCTGCCCGGAACACGATGCATATCTACATCATGTTTAATGGCCAAAAATAGTTCCGGTACACGCTGAACCTCATCAATAACAAGCGGTTTAGGCAATTCTGCAATAAAACCCATGGGATCAGCCTGTGCAGAAGCATAAAAACGTATATCATCTAAGCTCACGTAATAATAGTTATGTTCCTGAGCAAGTTCTTTTACCAAGGTGGTTTTGCCCGTTTGACGTGCACCTAATAAAAGCGTTACAGGACTACGCTGTAAGGCTTTTTGTACAAGGGCACGAATATTGCGTTTAAACATTTTTATCCCTTTATAGCTATGTGGTAAAAATTTTACCATTAATATTCAATTTTTTCAATAAACAGGGTTATTTCCTTAAAAATATCGGAAAATAAGCCGGAAACTGTTTTTTTGGATAAATTGACAAAATCGATTTTTTGTCATATAATTTACAGTGATACTTAGAATACAGTTTTAAGACGATAATGGAAGGAATAATGTTATGAAATTATATAGACACCTCGCATTAGTGAGCATTTTCTGTATGCAGTTTGCTCAAGCAACCGTTACAGGAATCAACCCCCTATGGATCATACAACAAATTTTTTGCTCATCAACAGCTAAAGACGATACATCTAAAGGTAATTTGCCCATTGTATATGATACTGGCTATGGCATTGGTCCTGTCGGTACATCAGCTCTATTACGTAAGTTACATTTATTTGATATAACTAAAGCATCAAAAATTGCTGCTCACTTGCAAAGTAATGGTTGGAAACTTGCAAGCCCTGGAGCAGAAACAACTCATGCAGAACTTCTTGAAGTACACACTCCTGAATATTTAGCGTTGCTAGAAAATAAAACATCTAGAACCACTGCACAAATTGTTGAAGTACCCCCGCTGGTATTATTTCCAAACTGGTTTGTTAATCGTTATGTACTTTTGCCGATGCGCAAACAGGTTGCAGGCACACTTAAAGCAACAGAACTTTCTCAAGAACATGGTTGGGCAATTAATCTAGGTGGAGGTTTCCATCATGCAAAGCCGGCAAGTGGCGAAGGATTTTGTGTATATGGTGATATTCAGCTGGCGGTAAAACGTTATTTAGAAGCTCATCCAAATGATAGCGTAATGATTGTTGATCTTGATGCACACCGTGGTAACGGTTATGCACAAGCATTTATTGATGAGCCACCACGCGTTACCATATTTGATATTTATGGTGGCAACAACTATCCACAACATGATCTTGAGCTTTGCAGGCGCATTAATTTTAACTATCCTCTTCAAGTAGGTCGTGGCACCAAAGCTACTGATGAAAATTATCTTGGTTTGCTTAAACGTGAACTGCCTACTGCACTTGCGTCGGCACAACCCAATTTGATCATCTATAATGCCGGTACCGATATTTTAAGTGGTGATAGAATTGGCGCCATGCAAGTTTCTGCCGAAGGTATTGTAGAGCGTGATGAAATTATGTTTAAGGAAGCCCTTGCACGCAAGACACCTATAGTCATGCTTCTTTCTGGTGGCTATACACAAGAGAGTTATAAAGTTATTATTGCATCTATAGACAATATTCTTAAAGTCACCGGGCGCGTTGCGCTTACTGAAGATGCACAATAGATTTTAGAAATAATACACGATATAGATTTAAACTTATTGGAGTTTTTATGAAGAATATATATACGCTTACACTGGTTCTAGCGCTTGGCAGCATTGGAATACCAGCTCGTGCTGTACAACAAGAGCTAACAATAGATACAGAACGAAAAAAAGAAGCGGTTGAATCTATCAGTACATTGAGTAAAGAGGATGTTGAACTATTTTTGGCATGGTACGAAAAAAACGTGCACAATAATCCTCAGTTAGAAATCGATGTTCAAGCAGCTCTTACCCAACTTGAACATGAAATCGCAGACATGTCTGATGAGGAAAAAGAAGTATATTTATCTAAAATAATACGTGGTGAAATAGAACAAACCGACATCACGCCTGAACTAACAAAACCTGTTCCTGCAAACATTACAGAACAACCTACTGCTCCTACATGGAAACAATGCCTAAGCACTATCACCTCGAACAGTATTGACGCTGTTTTAATTGCCGGTATGGTAGCAGCCGGGGCATGGGTTGGATATACAGAACTTTCATTGCTAACAAAAGCATTAGATAATGTAGATACAATATGCCTAAAAGTTGATCGCAATATAGGCCTACGCGCCATCGGCACATTATTAGGGTTATATATGACCAAGCGAAGCTGTACACACCGCGTACACGGAAGTCTGGGAATCGGCGCTATAGGCTTGGGACTTATCGGAGCAAGTGTATATGCCCCCGCTTACAAATTATGCGATCACTTTTTGCAGTATGTAAAAGAATTATTTGCACCAAGTAATGTGATAGTAATCATATGAAACAAGTAAAAGGATATAAAATGAACAAAATATTTTTAACATTAATCTTAGCAATAAGCAGCTTACACATAAGCAATACATTATTTGCTGAACAGCAAGAGTACCCGCACGAAAATGTAGTATATCTTGATAATAATTATCATGGCCCAAAACCCTGCAGTGAGTTTGGACAATTCTTTCAAGACGTGTTAGAAGTCGATATATCTCCTGATGATCTCTGCTGGACCGTTGTGTATACAACTCAAAGTAAAGATGAAAATGAACCTGTTTTTAACTTGACCACAACCGATCGTCAATATACGACTGATTTAAACTATCGATCATACCGTGAAATATATCCGCATGGCCTCCTTTCAGGTGATAAAATGTTCGCCGAACGCCGAGACAAAGCCACTACCGATGCGGAACGAGAGGCGATTGAAAAAGAATGGGGGGAAGCTATGGACAAACAATATCAAAATCAAAGACGTGGGCAATTGGCAGAACCTTTACCGCGCGGATTACGCGGTTTTTTACCAGATAAATTAATCGCAGACAAAAAAGAAGGTGACATACTCAACCTTACCGTGCATGGTGTTCCCGCTGCCATACGTTGCGTACAACGTTATTTTAGACTTAATATGCGAGAGCATGGTTATGTGCGCAATCCAAGATTCGAGCAATATCGTGAATTCTTGTTAAAACGCCATCGCGGCGAGCTTCCATCAGATGATGAAATCACAGAACGTGGTGGCTGGCCATTTGTTACTACCGGTTATGAATCATACCTGTTTGGCTGGCGCAGATGGTTTACATCACAAGCAGAACATGATGAGATTCATAAGAAGCATTATACAATGCGCTGGGAAGATTAATAATTTGATCCAAAGAAGTTAATACCATTGGGGGTAAAGTTAACACCGGCATTGCCGCCATAGTTACCTTGCGCCATGCCATAATATGGCCACCCCCAGTAATCGTTCCATGGATTAGCAACGCGATCGAAATAAGACATATAGTACATATGCACACGATCACGCACAACACGTTCATACTTCTTGCATAACCGCTCTTCCTCTACATACTTTGCAATATCAAGTTGTAGATAATCATCAATTAATGTTTTGAGCTGTTCGCGCGATGCGCTACTATCTGCCATAACAAGACCTTGTTGATCACGCACGGCAACCGCATCACGCAATAAAATTATTGCCGGTAGATGATCAACCACAACGCCGTAATCTTGAATAAACGTCCTGCCTGCAGGAGAATTAGTATCTATTGAAGCCCACAGCAAAGCCTTTTTAGGGTAATATCCTGAGCGCGCGATCGCCGTAAATGATCGGTGTAATGGTGATGAACCCTGTTTTTGGTTATGCCTGCGCTGCGTCTTTTGCCCTGCATAGAGCAAAATGGCTGCTGCTTTATGCCGCTTAATAACCGCATTCAGCATGCGTTGTTCTGCAGAGCTACAGGTACTACTTTGCAGCGTTGGCCGCATAACATACAATAACGAACAGAACATAATTAACCATATGCGCTTCATAGCGTCTCTTCAGGATTATGCAGATTGATACAATCTTCGATAATCTTGTGCGACTTTTTCTGCTCATAACTACGATCAAGTATTGCAGTAATAAAACTATTTACCCGTTTGCTATACACTTCAGGATTATAAAAGAATGAGTCACAATGTTCCCGACCGTTAGTTAACCATAACTTTTTGTACCCTGCAGCACCATCGTACACTCGTTTTATCGCTTCAATACTCACTAAAGCATCCTGCTTGCAACAGATAAAAAAGCAGGGCACGGTGACCCGTTTAATCGATTCTAATGGTTTTACTTGGCAAATATTGGTATCAACTTGCTTTGGATCCATGTTAGATGCAACTTTAAGCAACGGCCTGATTATTTTTTGCACGTAGGGATGAAATGCATAGGTATGCAGCAGGTTGCGTCCGGGTATTGGAAATTTATACCCAAAGAATGAGATCGTTAATGTATCAACACAGCGCTTAAGTGCATTTTCAACCGAATCAAACGGACAATCAAGAATCATAGCAGTAAAGAGTCCCGAATGTGCAGCCTGTGCTTCAATAGCTGCTGCTGCCCCCATAGAAAATCCGTATACCAGAAGTGGTAAATCACCTATTTCTGGGTGATGCTTCATAAATTGTGCTGCGGCATAGACATCAAAGCGTTCATCGCGGCCGAATGTACAACATTGCCCGCATATATCTTCACCATGTCCTCTAAAATCGATCGTTAAATAGTTATAATCGGGACCGATTAAAGTACGTAAAAAAGAGATATCGAATTTGCAACACATAAATCCGTGACATAACAGAATATTTGCTTTTGCTTCTGGTCGGCGTGTAAGTATGCCACGACGACGAATAACTTCATCAGAACCGGCTACTTTTTGTACATTGAGCGTAACTTTTTCAATAACGCAATCTTTGAGCATGCAGGTTATCGTTTCATCAATGGTACCATAACCCCCCACATCGGACGGTAGTAATTTAAATTCTTCAGCATGCATACCCGGTATGCACAACAGACTTGCTGTTAACATCGCATAGAATATGATACGCATAATAAACTCCATAATCGTTAGATCATTTTTACTCGTTTAAGTTCATCATGAGTGTATCATTTATAATTTTCTATTTGCAAATATATTTTACGATTCATATCGAAAATGCACAGAATCCAAGCTAAACCTCACAAATTCATCTGGAACGCATTTCATTATTGCAATTTGAATTAATTATAGGATATGCTCACAATGTAAACAAGGAGACAACGTTTATGAAAAAGTACCAATATCAACTAACTTCAATAGCAATCATAGTAGGATCCGGCATACAACTCTATGCAACCGTAACGGTCGAAAATCAATCAGCAGTACCCGTACGCATAACACAAGTCACCCTTTGGCAATCGCAAGGGCTCGAGCAGCTACCAATTCCGCATACAAAAAATATCATTATTGAACCGGGCCAGCAGATTGCGCATACCAGCTTAACCGATGGGCAAGATGTCCCCATAATCGAGATTACGCTAAATATTAATAATGTCCCCTATCAGTTTACCCTAGCGCATGATGACCAACAGCATAACAGTATCCGTATCACACCCGAACTTAAAGTCCAACTTGATGGCAACATACAGCGCATGCGCCCGACATCTGCTCTGCGTTATGCATTACCGGCAGGTGTTTATGCTGTATAACGGTATCGGCAAAATCGTGCACATCAGCATATTGCTTTTATGCATTAGTCATACATGCCATGCAGCACGTGTCTTCGTAAAAAATTGGAGCTCGTCCACCGTTACCATAACCAATATTGTTACTCAACCAAGTGCAGGTAGCGAAATCGATACCGCGTTAAAAAACAGTATCATTACGGTGCAACCTGGCCATAGTCAGCAGATAACTGCTATGTATCACGACATGGCCTATGATAACGTAAGCAAGTTTACGATGACATATCATTTGCAAGAGCATGCCGAAACCGAAACGGTATACTTTCCCGCAAGCGCAGAGCAAGAAACCAGCTTTTACTTTACCGATGGCGGTTACGATCGCTTTCCTTACAACACCAGCAATCTGCCCGTGCAGCAAAATTAAGCTTTTTGTAACAAGCGATGTGCCAGCTCCTGTAATTCAGTTTTGCTCAAGGTTTTGGTAAAGCGTTCAACGACTGCACCATCTTTGCATGCAAGCAATGCCGGCACTTTGGCTATTTTATAAGCTTTCATGATCTCTTCAGCTTGATCAGCATCAACTTTAATACAAGCTACATGCTCATCAAATTCCTGCGCAACTGCACTAAATGCCGGTAACATCTGCATGCAACTTGGGCACCATTCTGCATAGAAATCTATTATTGCAGGTCCTTTTGCAATACGTGCGTTCAGCGCTGCAAGATCATTAATTTCTGGAACTTTAAAAGCCTTTTTTGCAACTGTCTGATACAGCACGCCTGCAGCTTCAAGTTCCTTTTGCACCTGCTCATTAAACCCAATATCATTGAGCAAGAATGTTGCATCTAATGCTGCTGCAATACCATGACCGGAAGAAACTCCAGCCTGACGATAACGCGAATCGGCAACATCACCGGCAGCAAATATGCCGGGCACCGATGTTTGTTGTGTACGATCAGCTAAATAAATATATCCTTGCGGATCAAGTTCAACTACATCTTTAAGGAATTTTGTGTTTGGTGCGTGTCCAATAGCTAAAAACACCCCATGCGTTGGCATATGTTCTGTTTTGCCATCTTCATGTACCAATGTAACGCCGGTAACATTATCACCTTCACCATGAATCTCTTTAACCTGCACAAAATATTTCACGACAATTTTTTCATTGTTTTTGATACGCTCTTGCATAGCGGCCGACGCACGCATAGCACCTTTACGCACCAGAATGGTAATTTTTTTAGCATATGGCGCAAGCTGCAACGTTTCTTCAACGGCAGAATCACCGCCACCTACAACAACAACTTCTTGATCTTTATGGAATGGCGCATCGCAAATAGCGCACGTTGTGACTCCTTTGCCCCAGAATTCAGTCTCACCCGGAATGCCAAGTTTAAGTGGTGTGGCACCGGTGGCAATAATAATGGTCAATGCACGATACACAGTACCTTCACGCGTGGTGATAGTATATGGCCAGCTCTTGGTATCAATGGTATCCACCGTTTCATAGATCGTTTTTACGCCCCATTTGGCTACCTGTGCGCGCAGCCCTTTAATAATATCCGGTCCGGTAATATCGATTGAGCCGGGCCAGTTTTCAACTTCAGTAGTTTGAGTAAGCAGACCGCCGGGTAGTTCGCCCTCAAACTGGATGCCTTTTAAATGCGCACGCCCCACATACACTGATGCCGCTTGCCCTGCCGGACCGGTGCCTATGATCGCCACCGGCACTACATTTTGCAGCCCCTGCAGCTTATTAATATCAAATAGAATTTTATCAATAACCACTTCAGGTTGCTCTTGGCATGCCGGCAGAGCAACTAACAGGAGGCTCATGGCAGATGCAATGATATATCGCACGTTTTTATGCACATATTGGTTGATACGGACCATCGTAATATTCCTTTTTTCGTGGGCATACCCATTAGACAAAAATCTTTTTTTGCATTAACATAATTAGCGTTATTACTTGAAGTTTCTAATACCATACACCATTTATAACGAAAGTGTACAGAAATTATGCAACTATTTACCTCATCGTATCGCTCAATTGTAATGATCAGCACTATGCTCGCGTTATGCGCCACAAGCACCCCCACCTATGCAGCGCAGGCACCTCAAGCTGAAGAACAGACCCATCTGCTCAACGATAGCATCATAAAAGATACCGACGCACTTTTTGGTAAATTGCATGAAACATGTAACCAAGCTGCATTTTTACTTAAAAGCACGCAGATTAAAGCAACTAAAGAAGAGCGCGGCCAATATATGCAAGCATTAGCCGAAACCCGCGGTCTCATACAAATGGTACAACGTGCCATGATGACACAACCGACAGCCGAAGCATTTACGCATCTGTTTGGTATATTGACTGATATTATTGATCACATACAACAAGGTATTAATAATAGTTTTGCCGGCTTTACTGCATTTGAACCAAAAGAGACCCGCACACCACGCACTGAACCTTATACTGATACGGAAATCGAAGCGCTCCTTAAAGAAAAAACCGAGCTTGTAACGACTATTCAAAAAAAATCTGAAGATGCCGGCCTCTTTTTACGCAATCGCATTTTCCGTAAAACATTAGCAGTGCCCATCAACGAACTCTTTATTAAACGTAAAGCACACTGGTGGATTGGTGCAGCTGCATTAACAACTGCATTGGCAGCATATGGTTGGTATCATTTTTGCAACGATCAAATATGGGGACGTGAATTCGTTCACCCAGTGACTAAAGAATCTTACGTTCCTCATTTGTATACTGAAAATGATTCTTGGCTTAAACGCAAATGTATCGAAGTGTATGAATGGTGGAATAATGGTGTATTCTCTGTACTCGGCTCGCCTCTAGAAGACTCTAAAGATGAGTTTCATAATCAGCAAGTCCGTATGGCTAAACAGCTATTGCAAGAAGCCTTTAAAGACGATTCTGTGATGGACAATATGCGTAAGGTTGCACTTAACCGCACCAAGGGTATATTTGCTAATTTAGATCCAGCTGACGCCAGCATTATGCAAGAGATACTTGGTAAAACAGTGCAAACAGTAACTATTGATGGAAAAGAAGTACCTATTAGCTATGCCGATATTATGCATGAAGCTTTTGCTTCGGCAATGCATGATGCAACAGCGAATGGAGCTGATGCTATCTTTAGTTATATGGATCCCAAACATGCTAATGCCCTTCAAATTCATCAGAAACTCCTTGCAAAAATCGAACGTTTTGGACACAAAAGTGCAGTTGGTGGTGCAGTAGTGGGTGGAGCATTAGTCAATTTGATAAATAAACATGGCCTTATTGACATGTGTTATAAAGCAAAAGAGAAAATTGATCATTATATACATTATGGTTATGCCTGGGCTATGGGTGGCGCATATCTTGAGCAGTTCAAAACAGAAAGCTACAGCTTTGAAATTGAACCACGCTATACCTTTGATGATATTATCGGCCAAGAGCATGCAAAAGAAGATCTGCAAGACGTTATTAAATACATGGAAGATCCTGAAAAATATTTACGCTCAGGGTTAAAACCGATAGGAACTATTCTTTTATACGGTGACACACGTACCGGTAAAACCATGTTGGTAGAAGCACTTGCCGGTGAACTGCGCAAGAAAAAGACGCGCACAGAATTCCCATTCTATCGTTTTTCTGCACATCATATTGTGCAAAATACGTTTGAAATTCTTATGCATATCATGAGTGAAAATGCACCATGCGTTATCTTTATCGATGAGTTTGATCAACTTGACTTGAACCGTGAAGGCAATAAAAAGCAACTTGCTGAATTCCTTAACACCTTAAGTGGTTGCATGAACAGTTCACCTGATAAACCGGTTATATTTATCGCAGCATGTAACACACCAAATAAACTGGATACTGCATTACGAGAACGCTTTACTAAGGAAATTCCTTTTGAAAAGCCTTCGTTTGAAAATCGCATGATCTACTTTACCGATCAGCTTATTAAAAAAGGTCTTTCTTTCCATCCGATGGAAATCCAAGTGTTAAGCTCATTAACTGATGGCCGCACCCTTGATAAGATTTCTAAGATTATTGAATTGACCTGCTTTAGAAAGAGTCGCTCCGGTACACCGGTAACCATGCAAGATATTATTGAAACGATTAATACCGATGTGCATAAAGTTATGCCACATAACTTTAAAGATCTAGCTGCAAACGAAAAACAGCTGTTGGCAATCCATATGACAGGCCATATGTTTGCTACGATGTGGATGAATAATCCGTATGAGCAACTTTCGCAAGTAACTATTCGTCCGGTCAAAAATGCGATTACTAAAGAGTATAATATGCATGATCCGACAGTGCATTATGGTGAAGTGTTTACCTGCAATCCTGGCGATACCCTTGGATTTGAAAATCAAGAGTATTACAAAGCAAAATGCATCCAAAAACTAGCAGGTTTGATTGCTGAAGAGGTCTTGCTCGGTAAACAGCATATCACTAAATACTCTTGCAGCTGCAAAGATAAATCTGAAGCACTTGGTTGGGCTAAAAAGTACTGCTTAAATGGCCTTGATGAAAAAGAGCTACAGGAATCTAAGCATCTTAAAGAACAGCTTGCAACTGACGCTCGTGCATTTGTACAAGCATGCGAAACTGAACTGCGCGAAAAAATCGCCAAAGATGTTGAGCTGATTGCATTTGTTGCTGAACAGTTGGTACAAATTGAATCATTAGATGTAAGCAGCTTGCAGATATTGATGAAAGCACATCCTAAAGTGCAAGGCGGCATGTCACTTGGCAAAGCATTCCAAGAAGCTATGCAGGAGATTCAAGAAGAGTTTGAACAGCAGATGGCTGCAATGCAAAACGCGGGCACACCCGATGAAACTGCATTGTTTAATCACTAATAAGTAACTTCGTTATAATCAGTAAAAGGGTCGCATCCGTGCGGCCCTTTTTTTGTGTTACTGCTGCTACAATTCTTCTATGCTATAGCCACCCGTTTTTGCGCCACCATAAATAGCAATATGCTGAGGCCGTGAAAGCAATCCACCGGTAATACCAATTTGTTTAATAGCGGTACACACTGAATCGTATAAAATACTATCAAAATCCGGGTACACCGGAATTCCATAATCATCATCCGATAAAAAGCGACCTGATGCATCAAGCTCATACATCGTAACCATTATATAGCGCTGCTTAAATGGTTTAAATGGCGGAAAATCTTCAGTAATTGCATATCCCGGATTTATCGGCGAAAAAGTATATAACTCAATGGTTGAACTACCAATAACTTTATAAAAAAAGCCCACCGTAATACGCTCTTGCGTGTTATTTTCTATATGTATAACTGATTCTGCCGAGAGTGCAACATATAGCATACAACTGATAATTACGCTGGCGCGTAGACTTACAAACATGCTTTGCTCCTTTATTCATCAATCATTGCCAATCGCTCTGCATACCGCTCACCTTTGAACGTCGCCTGCAACCATGCATTAACAATGGCGCACACCTGATCATCAGCAACAAAATTCGACGGAATCACCAGCACATTACAGTTATCATCAGCTTTCACCGCTTGTGCGATCTTTGTATTCCATACAACTGCTGCGAATATCCCTGGTACACGATTTGCCGTAATTGCCATTCCGGCGCCACTACCACACAAAAGTATTGCGCCATCAACTGCACGCGCGTTGAGTTGCTCAATTGCTTTATGTGCATAGAGTGGATAATCGGTGCGTTCCTCTGAATGTGTACCCACATCAATACAGGTAATGGCAGTTTCTCGCGTTAAATAGGCAATAATAATACTCTTTTGTTTAAAGCCGCGGTGATCTGCTGCTATAACAAGACGCTTCATAGTTGGTTCCTTTACGATGGTTAATGTCACTTTATTATCACGCCTGCGCATCAGCTGCGTCAACTTTCTACCGCTTTTGCAACAAATAGCGTATACTTACCATCGATACTATGAAGCACCCTTATACCTTTTGGGCATACTCATGAACCATCTTACTTTTCTGCTTGCATGGCGTTACATACGTGGCTCGCAACAAAAAAAAACTATTAGCACCATTATGTACGTTGTGTTTTTAAGCATCATGATTGGCGCAGCAGCACTTACGTTAACCATTGCCATTATGCAAGGATTTGAAAAAGCAACCTATGAACGGCTGCAAAGCATTCACGCACAGGTAATGATTCGCGGTTTTGGTCAACCACTTGATATAACCGCATTGCGCAACGTGCTCACACAAGAATTTCCTGAAATTGTATATACAAGCCCAAATGCAATGCATCAAGTAATTCTGCAAGATCCAACCACCGATGAAATAACTACGATTGTTGGTTTTAAAGGTATTGACCCGACAACAGAACCACTGGTAACCTCGCTTGAACAAAAACTGTACAATGCATCCGGAACACAGGCAACACTTACAGAACTTTTACCAGGCAATAACATTATCATCGGAAAAAAGCTCGCCGAGTCATTGGGTCTTTTAATCGGAGACAGTGTAAATTTACTCTATGCGCCACATTTGTTATCAAAAGATATATCGACACGCAAGCGAACTAAACTCATGCAACAGCGGGCAATTATTGCAGGATTTTTTACCACTGGTATTGAAGAGTTTGATATGGGCCTTGTGGTGGGCTCACTTACCTTCTTTGAACAGCTGTTTCCATCGCTGGGTATTACCGAACTGCATGCAAAACTTAAACCGGATGTTGATGAAGCAACCACTATTACCCGTTTGCAAAAAAGACTGAATTTAGAAGTGTTTTCTTGGAAAGAGCTTTATTTACCGCTCGTGTCTGCACTAAAATTAGAAAAATATGCTATGGCACTTATTCTTGCACTGATCACCTTGATCGCAAGCATGAACATTATTTCCCTGTTACTTATTCTTATTACCTACAAGCGCTCCGATATCGCCATCTTGCAAACGATGGGCATGCGTATGCAAGATATACAAAATATTTTTATTGCTATCGGCTTGGGCCTTGCAGGAGTTGCCGGCATCATCGGTATTGTGTTAGCCGGTTGCATTGCATGGTTTATACAAACCTATCCCTGCATTAATTTACCCGATGCTTATTTTGTGACTCATTTACCGGTAGATTTTAAACTGTCTATTGCGCTTGGTGTATTTGCGCTCGTTATATGCATGAGTTTTATTGCGGTAATGATACCCATTCGACGGCTACATGAGCGTGAGATTGCTGATCTTTTGCGATTTAATAATTAGCTCGTAGCGCGTACCGGCTTTCAAGCCGGCGTTACGCGCGAAGTTCTTCGAAGCAAGAAACTATGCTACAAAAGCAATTTTAGAAGGCGTTGTTATTTCACCCGAAATTCACCCATTGTTTAAAACTAGGTTTTCTTGCGAAGTAGAATAATCTGCTTGTATGCTCAATCAAAAGAGCTTCCCACACCCCTTTGGACCAAAGGTGCAATGTATGATGCACAGCAGTATCCCTTCCTGGAATATAACCGGTAAAACCGTAATTGTACGCATTGATGGCAATGTTCCCATCGCACATCAACAGATTTTAGATGATCATAAACTTGTTGCGTCATTAGCCACTATCACCTATTTGCTTGATCATGGTGCACAGCTTATGCTGCTTGCAGATATTGCACAATCGGATCATTGCCAAACGATTTCCTCTTGCCGCTATCTTGCTGCATGGTTTTACAATGAAGGATTACCGATCGAACTGGCAACCACCTTACAACATGCACAACAGTTGCTTGCTACCGGCCATCGCATCATCATGCTGGAAAATCTTAATCTCTTTCCTGAAGAGCGGCTCCATGATGCGCAATTTGCACAACGATTAGCCTCATTAGGCAGCTATTACATTAACGATGCATTTGCTGCACTCACGAGCAACAATAGCTCAATTACGTTGGTACCACATTTTTTTGATGCAGAACATAAATCGATTGGTTTTTTAGTTGAACATGAGCTGCGCATGCTCAATGCTCTTGCACAAGAGGTCAAAAAACCATTTCTGCTCTTTATCGGCGGCACAGAGGGGATCAAAACTGAACTTATCAAAGCATTACTGCCCAAAATCGATGCACTATACATCGGCCCTGCATTGAATTTTAGTTTTTTAAAAGCATCGGGTATTCCCGTTGGTATGTCGCGCATTGCACCGGAACTGTTTAACGATTGTCATGAAATTATGATGATGGCGGAAGAATATGGCGTACCAATACATTATCCATTAGATTATGTCGTTTCTGAAACGCGCGATCAGCAATATTATGAGCTTTCTGCAGCAGCCGAGCTTGATGCGCATGAAGCTGGCATAAGCATTGGACCAAAAACAGCGTCTGTCTGGTCCCAAGATTGCACACACGCAAAAACTATCGTATTACATGGCTTGATGGGTTTTTTGCATAAACCGGAAGGATTGATCTATTTTAGACAGCTGTTACAGGCAATTCATGATAGCCCTGCAACAAGTATTATCACCGGAAGCAGCACGGTAGCTGCGGCTCATCTGCTCGGATTGGCATATGATATTCGTTATTGTTCGACTGGCGGTAGTGCAACATTGGCCTATTTAGGTAATACGCCGCTCCCGGGACTTACAGCTTTAGAAAATTCACATAATTAGTGAACCGGACAAAAACCCAATAAACAGAGTCCATTAAGCAACTGTTCCACATCAGGCGTATCATCACATGGCTGGTAAATCAAATAACCATGATTTTCATGTTTAAGATCCCATGTGCAATAAGCATAATTATCCATTTCAAGCTGTTCTGCAATCTCTGCAATAATATGCTCATCGGGGCGATCGCAGCGCCGGCAACTTGATTGAAAGCATTGGCGCACTTTTTGGTTAAATCGCGACTGTTCCATATAGCGCGTAAAGTCAGCCGGATCTTCCCAAATAATTTTATTCGGATCATACATTTCTTGTTGCGTAATACCTGCAAGTCCTTTAAGGCAATCGAAGGCTGGATTATCTACAAAATACGCAGCTTTGCTCAAATTAAAGCAATCTTTACAAGCCAATTCATGGAGCACAAACTCAGAAACATTCGGGGTACCGGCAAGTTGCAGCATATGCCTTGGGAGACTGTTCATTTTCTCAAGTATGCTGATCGGGCAGCTTTGGGAGCGCTTCATACGTTCATCCTTTTTTAATAAGAAGACATGTTATCACAACTACTTTCACTCTTTTATTACCAACATACTCCAGTTACATGCATACTGCAACAGCCTCTATATTTGCCACCGAAATGCCCTGCCAATGCCAGAGGACACAAAAACGCATCGGTAATTACCCTCAATATATTTGCTCAATACTGCTTGAGCCTCTTTTCCAGAGGTTGTAGCTCACCTATTGACTCAAAATGCCTATTATTATACATTTTTTAAGTGACGTTATAACTTTGCACTTAATACGTATTCGAGACCGCGTGAAAAACTATATACTGAACCTTTTCGGGTTTTTTTTGTTTTTATTGGGCCACGACATTGCCGCTCGCAGCATTCTACGCCCTAATCACACAAAAATACCCCTTCTTATCGCCCATCTACGGGGTGATGATAGCACCCGCTATCACATCCGCGATTCGCATATAGAGCAGCACCCGCTCTTTGTCGCCTACGATGGAGACCATTTTGATGCGCACCGCCTGCCTCATGAACCCATACATTACCGTTATCAACCGGAAAAAAGCGTATCTGGCAAGCATTTAAGCGATCTCATAGACCATTTGATACTAGAAATTCGCGCCGGTCGCTCCAATTATAGAGATTTTGTGGTACTACAAGATAAAGATTTTAATTATCGCATGCCGGTCGGGCTCCTTGTCCTTGCCTTTAAACGCTATCCATTTGTACTAAAACTGTTTATTGAAACACCTGAAAGCTTTGTTAACCCCTGGTGCAAAGGGGTTGAGCAGATCTGGTTTTTTTATATGGCCGGTGGCGTTAATCGCCACATTACCGGGCTGACACGTCTTGATAACATGCATTATATCCGTAACAAGCTGTGCAATGAACCTAAATGGGCAGATTTTATCGATACACCCCGCAAATGGTTCTGGACGCCGCTTAATGGCCCTTGGATTGAACTTATTGGCAAAAATATTCATCCTGATGGTGATCTGCATACTTCTATTCCGGGCGTCTATGCAATTATTGCCGACTGCATAGAAAAAAGTGACGAACACACCATTTTTGATGCCCATCGTCGCAAAATAGCACTTGAGCTGTGCAATACACTGGATCTGTATATCGATCCGCATATAGATAACTTTTTAATAGAACGTGGGACCAATAAACTGGTCATCATCGATACTGAACACTTTCCTACCCTGGTCGGGCTCAAGGAACCACAATACTATAAAACATACACGCGCTGGTATTTAGGTCTTGCCAAGAAAGCAAGTCATGATATTTTCTTTCGTAGCAAAAGCGAACGCCAAGCTGCACAACGTACCCGTTCAAAGCTTTCGTTATTTACTGACCGAGCTCTTGTTGTAAAGCCTGTATCTCTTGCATAAGCTCATTGTCATGCGCAAGCATTTCACTCATTTTTTGATGCGCATGCATCACCGTTGAATGATCTCGCCCACCCAGATATAAACCGATATCGCGCAATGATTTATCGGTGAGTTTTTTCATAAGATAAAGCGCAATATGGCGCACGCGCGCAATATCCTTATTGCGCTTTTTAGATTGCAGCTCCTGCAGATTATAGGAGTAGCGCTTTTTAATCACCTGCATAATGCGATCAAAATCGACCTTAACACTGGTGATAACCTCTTGATTGCGCATGAGTACTTTCTGTGCTATCGCTAGGTCAATTGGCTGCTTGGTCAGTGCAGCAAATGCAATAACGCGAATCAACGCACCCTCAAGCTCACGAATATTGTTCATTGCCGTGGTAGCAATATAATGTGCTACATCGTCAGATAAATATTCATTACTTGCCTGCGCCTTGCGCTTGAGTATGGCAATCTTGGTTTCCAGCGGCGGCGTGTACATATCAGCGACAAGTCCCCATGCCATGCGTGAACGCAAACGTTCTGCAATTCCTGAAAGATTTTGCGGAATAACATCACTTGAAAACACAATCTGTTTGTGTGCTTCATGCAATGTATTAAAGATATGGAAAAACGCCTCTTGCGTTTGATCTTTATGGGAAAAAAACTGTATATCATCGATTAATAACAGATCGATATTTTGATATTTTGCTTTAAATTTATGTACTCGTTCAAACCGGATGGCACTAATGAACTCATTTACAAAGCGATCTGCAGTCTGATATAACACTGCACATTGCGCATTTATTTTTTTTGCATGATTTCCAATAGCGTGCAGTAAATGTGTTTTGCCCAACCCCGAAGAGCCGTAGATAAAGAGTGGATTGTACACCCCTCCAGGATTTTCCGCCACCGCCTGTGCAGCTGCGTAGGCAAGAGCATTATTAGGACCAACAACAAAAGAGTCGAATGAATATTGTTTGCTTAATGCTCCCGGCTGCTTGAGCATGGTAGCCGGCGTAACGTTGGGCTCTTTTATTACAATATCGGTACTTTCAGGCTTGTGCACTTGCACAGGAACCGCTGGCGCCGTTGTTGCTGCACCTACATGCACCTGCACTTTAAGCGAATCAACATGCAATAGACGAGCTAAATGCGTCTGAATAAGAACGGTATATTTACTTAATATCCAATTGCACACAAAAGCATTGGGGGCCTGTAGATACGCTTTTTTTTCAAAAGGATCCCAGCGCTCAAGCAGTACGGCTTTGAACCAGGTTTCTACAACCCGGCTGCCTTCCTCTTGCCGAACAATATCTAAAAATTCGTCCCAAATGGATACCGGTGCCATGTGCTCTTTTGCTCTATCTATAGTTATAAATCGAAATGAATACGATTTAGCTTGTTGCTCTTTTTTTGTCATTCCAGCAAAGGCTGGAATCCAGTGTTAAAATAAAAAAACAATGTACATTAAATACTGGATCCCCACTTTCGTGAGGATGACAAGAGGGAAAATACAATCATGATGTACAAACATCTCGGATCAATTTCCATCAATAGTATACTAGCGTAACAAAATAGCAGCGAAAAGAAAAATTAAGCAGGAATAGAAAGAAAATCAACAATCCCTTGGCACATGCCGCGGGCAAGTTGACGCTGAAATGAACTATCAGCCAACCGTTTGGCTTCCGTTTCGTTGGTTAAAAATCCAACCTCAATCAATATTGCCGGCATATTACACCCGAGTAATATCTGGCTCGATGCATGCCGCACGTGACGATCTATGGGCGTGTAAGCGCCTTGCTTTGCACAATGCAGCACGTGCCTATGCACATGATGTGCAAGAAGTTCAGCCTGTTTAAAGCGTTGCGCTAAACAACTGCGTAATTGCTCTTCATGCTCTGCTTGCGCTTGTACCTGCAATAACCGTGGATGTGCACAAAACGTTTCAATTCCATACACCTGCGTTGATGGCGCACTATTTGCATGGATGGAAATTAACAGATCAACTCCCTGCTTATTCATCAGCGTAGTGCGCTCATGCAATGCAACTGCGCAATCATCCGAGCGTGTCATCACTGTTGCCATACCTTTTTCTTTAAGCATCTGTGCAAGCGTTAAACCTATTTGTAATGTAAGCTCTTTTTCCACAAGACCATTACACACTGCGCCAACATCATGCGCACCATGCCCGCAATCAATGCCAATTTTTGCCTGCTTGCCCACCGTGCAGTGAGCAAGCTGTAATAATGGACGCTCTTGTGTGGCCAACTGTTGCAAAAGAGGACGATTATTAAGTCTAAAAAGCAACCCTTTTTGCGTGGTAATTGCATCAAAGGTGTCGTGGTTTACCGTTATCTGCTCAGGATCATAGCCAATTTCAAGCTTAAGCGCTAACGCTGGTTGCTGCACTTTTTCTGCTGCTATATAAAAATGCTCATGCTTTTGCGCTGTAATCTGTTCAAGAGCCTTTTGTGCGCCGGCATCACATTCAGCATGCATAATAAGATAAGTTTGTTGTTCCCATCCATCCACCTTGCGCACCGTTTGTAGATGATGAATTGATGGCTTATCCTTAAAGTAACAGATGAGCTTTGCACGTTCAATCTGTTGCAACGCCGGAGCTGTTGCATCTGCTTGGCCACCATGTAACTCTACTTTTTGTAGCCGATTCATGGCACTTATGTGCGCAATGCTCACAAGCACGGCGATGCTCATGAACAGTTTAATCCTTATGTTATTCATTCTATTCCTCCCTGGTATAACATGCCATTTTGTACATCCTACTATTCTTTATGTTGCAGTTGCTATATATGCAAGGCGCCGTGAGCGCTCCCACGCACGTATAAAATCTTCAAGCGGATATTTTTTTATCACATCTGCATGTTCGTACGCTGCAGGATCATTGCAAATCACGGCACGTTCACGCGCATCATAACCAACAACTACCAGCAGATGGCCACTATTAAAACTTTTTAAAGCACCGGGCAAATTACCGCGCACACTCACCACCACGGGTAACGATTTTGCCAGATACGCATGCAGTTCCTCAAATGAATTCAATCGCGTATTAAAGTAGTACCAAGCACCACAACTCAAATCGAATGCATGGGCAACATTAAATGGCCAACTACCATAGGCACGCAAACCATGGTCATAACTGTTGTGCGCAAACTCCAGTGGATCATGTTGCTTGCCGGTTAAATAACTTGCAAGCATGGTTGATGATGTTGGTGAACACATCATGTTGTTCTGTGGATGATCAATACGAAGTTGCGCCAGGTACGGCACACCTTTAATCATGCAACTAGGCACACGAATATCTGCAACAACTTCGGGGTTAAAGCGATCTTGATCTATTGCAGTACCATATAAACGTTTAACACTTGCAAGATCTGCACCATCATGCGCGGTAACTTTGATAGCAAAACCATCTGCACGATGCGGCGGCTCCATTTCAAGACGCACATGTACATATTTGCTCATGCCATCTGAATCGGAAAGATACGATTGTTGTATATTATTGCCCCATGATGCCATAGTATGCCAGCTGCCCCAACGGTGCGTAACTGCATCACGCGTTTTGATTTGAAAGGAAAAGTAGCCAGATTTAGGACGTGTTGCATTCCAGCAAAAAAGAAATTGGTTAAATGGCTGCATCCCTGTGCGCCCCATAATATGTTCACGTTCCTGGGTGGTTGCAATAGGCGATGCTTGGTAGCGCCACACCCATGGTTCTACTTGGCACAAAGCTATGCTGCTGTACCAATTGATAACTAAGAACGGTATATAAAACTGTTTCATTGCAGATATTCTCCTCTCACTTCACTTTCATAATAATTTATAATAGAATTTTAAATCAATGGTTGAGGTAAAATGAGAAGATAAGCCCTTGCGTATGAGGATCCTTCTGCGTTACATTGGCGGTAATAACAAAGGAAAACGGAAAATCTATGCTACAGATCATTTTCTATCTCCTGCTACCCTTGAGCATCTATGCACAGAAGGCAATTGTTATCAAACCCGTCAGCGATCTTTTAGGTAGCCCACGCACAACTACAACACCAATCCCCTACGCGCAACAACATGCATACGGCACGCTTTGCCCACGGCTACATCAACTGCTTTATCATGACGTGGTGGAAATTATACAACAGGGCACACAATTTTCTTATGTGCGTGTGCCGGATTTTTGGTATCAAACGCGCACATCGCTTGAACGCTGCAATAGCTTTTGGATACATAACGATGATCTGCTCCCAGCAACGCGCATTAAGCCCAACGATTGGCAAAAAGTAACGGGGAACAAAGCGCAACAACAATCTCCTGCAGCATATGTTACCTTAACTGCACCCTGGTATTGTAAGCAATTGCGCACTACATTTGCCGTCGGCACCAAATTTTATCGCACCGATACACAAAAAACCTCCGATTATTATACGGTATATGCACTGCATCCAAAACTGCATACCCCACAAACTATAACTATCCCGGACTACTTAGCATTTGAACCAACGGCACATACATTTGATGAGCGCTTTGCATACTATCAACAGCTCATCAAACGCTGGAGCGCAAACAACAAGATAATCCCCTACGTTTGGGGTGGCTGCAGCATACAGCATGCTTGCCGTGATAATCGCTATCATGAAGTACAACATACTGATAATATAGTATACCGACGCCTGCATGAACCAATACAAAAAACCGGTGTCGATTGTGCAGGACTTATTATGCTTGCCGCACGCACTGCCGGGTTGCCCTATCCGCTTAAAAATACAACAACTATTGCACGCAATGGTACATCCACTACAGCTGCAAAACTAGAAGTTGGTGATATTCTTTGGGTACCCGGGCACGTTATGCTCATACTTGATCCACACAAAGGGATGCTATTGGAAGCGAGTCATTACACCTATGGTGTTGGATGCGTTCGCGCGGTGCATGTGAGTAAACTGTTTACAGCTATTAATAGTTTTGCTGATATTGAGTGCGCTCTTGCAAAAAAGATGCCGTTGCAACGGCGCGATCGTAATGGCAAGGTGTACCAGAAGATTACGCAAGCGAAATTAATTTCCATGCGCAAAACAGTTCAAGATGCATCGCTACAATCTTAGCGCAACCACTTTGCAATAACCGTTTGACCACCATATACATGTTGCCCTAACCCAACCATAATTTCAGCGTTGCGTGGTAAAAACAACTCCACGCGCGAACCAAAGCAGATCATTCCGATCGGTTGCGATGGCATAACCGCCTGATCAACTGTTACAAACGTACGTATGCGTCGTGCAATGGTGCCTGCAATTTGCCTCACCATAACCATATCAGCTCGTTCAGTAAGCAGCGTAATATCATTGTGTTCATTAAGTAAGGAGCTTTTTGGTAGCCATGCATAACTAAATGTACCGGGAGAATAGACAAGAGCACTCACCATACCGCGCACCGGCGACCAAGTAACATGCACATCAAGCAATGATAATACAATACTAATTTTCTGATAATACCCATTCGGGAGCGTATCATCGAACAGAATTTCCACCACTTTGCCATCGGCAGGGCTTATAATCACTGCATGGTCATACGCTAATTCCGGGCAGCTGCGCACCGGATTGCGGAAAAACCACAAACAAAAAATAAAGACTAACAACGTCAAATAATAGAATGGCCTGTATATTAGATAAAAAAATATCATAAATGCCAGCAGAAAAAGAAAAAGCGTATACCCTTGCGACCAAAGTAAATTTGAACTCAAGAATTGCCAGATCATACACACCCTTTATTTATAGTTCAATTGGTTCCTGTAACAACAGCGCACGTTTAAGCTTTGGTAGCTGATGCATTACACCCACCAGTATAAACCCTTTCAGAATATCATTCTGCATAAGATACCGATGATACATGCCCGGTTGTTTGCGCTCTGAAGCGGTATATGCTTCCGGCACTGCATCGATGAGACCGCATGAAGCAAACTTTAACCCAAAAAAAGCGGAACTTACAATAATATCGGCGCCAACATATGCTTTTGGTGTACCATGCATAGCGTACGCTGCATGCATGCCTTGTTGCATCGCATCAGGCCAGGTACAACTGGCCACGCGCTTATTACAAAGTTTGTCATACACACCAATAACGTCACCTGCTGCATATATATCCGGTTTGGAAGTTCGCATATGCTCATTCACAACAATGCCATACTCATCGCAAAGTATACCCGTATCTTGTGCAAGTTCACAATTCTGGCGCATGCCGGTGGCAACTACCACTAATTCGGTTGCAATGCGACGCCCATCGGCAAGCACGACTGCAACAGCACGCTCATGCTCATATATAATTGTTGCGACTGCAGTTGCTGTATGCAACGCAACACCGACATCTTGCATTGCCTGCGCAATAACCTGTGCGCCGCCAGCATTAACGTGCCGCGCTAATGGATAGGCCGCTTGTTCAATTACGCTCACGTTAACTCCCTGCACAGCAAGTGCATCAGCGACTTCTAAGCCACTCAAGCCCGCACCAATAACAACAGCCTTATGCACCTTTTGTTGCGCAACAAGACTACGTAAACGAGCCGCATCTGCATAAGTTGCAAAGGTTAATACATTGTCCGCCTTAACAAGACCTGCAATTGGCGGCAGCACTGCACGCGATCCTGTTGCAATAAGCAAAGCGTCATAAGCAACTGATGTGCCGGAAGACAACATAACCTTTTTGTTATCAGACGTAATTGACACAACCTTGGTACCGCGCATCATCTGGATATTGAGCTGCTCGATTGTAGCATCGGTAAGTGTAATGACTTCTTGCGCTGTTTTTGCACCGGCAACATAATCGGCAATAAAACATTTATTATATGGAAGCTCTGGTTCATCCGAAATACATATAATTGTTGCCTGTGCATCGAGTTTGCGCAATGTACGCATCGCAGCCAATCCGCCTGCAGAGTTTCCGATAATAAGGTATGTTTTTTTGTTCATGGTCTTTTTCTAGTTAAATTTTCTCATCCAAATAATGTTACGGCTCACCAGCATTATTTGATATGGAAAAAAGACGCTTTTCTCTGAATGCTCTTCCAGAACCAGATTTTAGATATTCTTCAAATTCTTTTGCTTTAAGCCAATCTTCAAAACCAATACTAACAACTAACTTCCAAGGTTTATATTTTTCAGTATGCACTGTTGTTCCGCTATTATGGTCTGACAAGCGCTTCTTTAAATTTTTTGTGAAGCCAACATATATTTGACTTTGATGATGTATCGACTGAATAATATATACATAATACATAGATAGTCTTTTATCTAATTGAAGCCCAGCCTTCGCCAATTCTCCTCGCTCTTCGAGCTTCGTTGAATATGAGCTTCGGCGGACAGCTTTCGCTTAGTGCTTATAAACTTTTCTTTCTCAATCTTATCAATCCGTTAAAAAAATGGCTCTGCCAGCTGAAGCCTTGGCGAAAGCTGGCGCGCCCGATAGGATTCGAACCTATGGCCTGCAGATTAGGAATCTACCGCTCTATCCTACTGAGCTACGGGCGCGTGCATAGCTACAGCATACCACAGCCGATGAGATAAATCGACACCAAAGAACGTGTCGCAAATATCAACTAATCATTTTTTTGAAAAAATAGGCAATTGACGTAACAATATAAACCGTTAAACTACTACTATATTATCCTATAAATACAATCTTTTTTATGCACAGGTAGATATAACATGCTCAGCATTCTTTTACTCATTGTTACCTTTTCACTAGGAGCCGCGGAAAGCTCTTCTCCATCACCCTCTCTTGAACGTGCTCTTAGTCCATTTACACAAAATAATCAACTATCAACAGATAATTCTGCAAGATACCCACTTCTCGTCGGTCAATTGAATTACGCGCACATTCATGATCAAGAGGAAGCAGCAACGCAAGAATACGGCGGTGTGCGTCCGGGTCTGGTTGGTCCACTTTTTTCTGCTATCACGGACTTAACTAATCAGTGTATATACCCTACAACTAGCGATACTGATGTAGTAGGCACGCTGCAGAAATTAGAAGAAAAACATCGATCCACTTTTGAAACAACCTCAACTCTTGCTGTTGAAAATAACCTTAAAGCCCATGCCTTTGCATTATTAGCCCGCGCATATATGCCTTACGATGTTAAAAAATCAAATTTATATGCTTGTAAAAGTCTTAATGTGCATTTTGAACAGGATCAAAGCAAAATCGTAATTGACCCCATGCTCGCACATATGCTTGCACATGAATTACAACATTACGATCATTTGCGTCCTATTATCCATAATGCATTGCCGCAAGAGCATCGGTATCTCATTGGACAATCGTTGGTTATGGCAAAACCAGCAACTACCGCGCTTGTTGCACAAGCTTTAGCCAATCCCAAACCATACACTGCTGCCGATCGTGCGTTACTTGCATGGCAAGAAAGTTTTTATAATAATAAAAGGCCAGATCTTATTCCTCGCGAAATTATTGGAGCGGTTATTGAACGGTGTGCACAGCAAAATCTTTTTCGCTTCATAAGTCCTATCGTAAAATCAGTATATGTACAAACCGAAAATGATCCTGCCTATCGCGGGCAAGCTGCTCACTATCTGTATGATATAACGCCGGAAGATGACACAGAAAATCTCGATAGAACCCACCTTTTAATATCTGCAATTCGTTGTGGTGACACAACAGCATATGAACTTGGATTTTCTAGATGCAATGATTTGTGGTATGATTCAAGAGAATCGGCCCTTCTTCTGTTACACGAGGTTGCACGAAAAGGGTATGCTCCAGCAAGCGAACACATATGTAAGGAATTTGACAACCTTCTTGCAGAAGATAATCAGATAGCAACTAACTTGCTCTGTGCTGCTATGTTAGGTAACACCGAAGCAACGCAGAAGTACGTTGTTGATAACTTTCATTTTATTACCACGCGCTGCGCAATATTCGAACAGCTTGCAGTATTTCTACAAAAAACAGCAGCAATTGCAACCAATCCGGAAATCAAACTTAAAGCCGAGTTAATGGCCTGCATTCTGAATGGCGAACCAGAATCTTCTATTAAAATGCTGGAGGCCTTTACACAAAAACTTGCTAAACGTAAAACGTTAACTTCAGTACAAGCACAGGCTAATGATGAAGCTCATCGCTATCTAGCAAAACTGTATCATACTAAAGCACATGATTTTAACGTCAAAACGCAACGCGTCGACGTAAGTTTAAAACTCGTTGGATCAGTAACCAAAACAGCATCTTCATCTGCCGGAAAAGCTTTTAAGAAGTTACAAGAGCTTTCGATTAAGCGATCGGAAGAATCATTTGCGATTGCATCTCGCTCTCGAAATCCGTTGATAAAGATACATACACATGTAACCAAATATCTGCAAAAATCTAATACTATACTGGCAGCCAACGCTAACAGATTGAACGCTCAACATCGACACGAACTTGACAATGTTAAAGATAAGCTCCTTGATCTAGTAATCGATTTACGCGAGATCCAACCATCGGATGAATATGTGGTATTCGGAATGCGCAATCAACTTCAGGCAAAAACTGATCTCCTTGTTGATATCTATACGCATTTAGCCTCCATAGAAAAGCATCTTGGCAATGTTGCCGCTCAACATAGCTTTTTAGTCTGTGCATTTCATGAAAATCCTGCTGAAGCGTTACCTACCATCAAAGAAATGGTTGATGATGCATGCGAAAGAGGTAAAACTAATCAATCAGCCTTCATACAAACAGAAATGCTTCTTACTACATTAGCTATAGAGCATCCTGATTGCGCTGAACTCTGTATGTATCAAGCAACGCTCGCACGCAACCAAAAAAATCTTCCCGGAGCTCTTACCCATTATTGCACTGCAGGCGAGCTAGGATTAGCAGAAGCCTGGTATAAAGCAGCAACCATAGCAGAAATGGAGTTAGACTACCAAGCAGCACAAAACTATTACGCCAAAGCTCTTGAAATCGAACCGGATAATAGTACCTACAGATTAAGTTTAGATACAGTTGCTTATCGACCGGGTTTAATTGCTTGGAAAAATGGTAGCTTTAATGAAGCGGTTGCATGTTGGCAACCGCTCGAACATACCAATCACTTGGCGGCATTTCGTCTTGGATTATTCAAATTATATGGCGATGGCGGTAGCTATAGCCCCGAAGAAGCGCACCAATATTTTGAACGTGCAAAATCGCTTATTACCCCTGAAGAGCGCGCTAGCAATACTGAACTCGCCGGCATGCAGGATAAATACCGAGATTTTGCAAATTTAGCGTACTACCAATTTCATAAAAGCGACATGCTCCAAGAAGTTGAACAAGAATTGCTTGAACAGATTGCCAAACCTATATCTAATATTCTTAAACAAGAAGCATATATAGCTCTTGCGCTGCAGCGCACATTTGTAGCTGATGATCTTGAAGCACCAGCTAACCAATCTGCGGCATCGCCGGATGATGAACTATATGCAACTATTGATGAACACCGAAATGTGGCACGACAATATTTAAAAAATGCTTCACAACTTGCACATACTCCTTATAGTCCGCGTGTTAAATATCTATTTGCATACGCTGTAAAGCCGGCATCATCAAGAATCGAGAATGAAAATGAGCTGCAAGCACTGCAAGATGTGTATAGAGATATTATAGAACGTGGGCCAAAAGACAATCACTTTGTACAGATTGCTCAAATTATCGTACAAAAGATCGATGCATACCTGGCTGAACAAGCACACCAATCGGTTGAAAATTAGCTAAAAAACAATAGAGGATTTAGGGACTCGACATGATACTAGTAGCGCTTCTTTTAATTTCGCATTCGCTCTTTGCCGCTGAGCAACCGTTGCATCCACTGCAAACATGCAGTAGTTCTACGCATGCACCTGCAGCTGATAACTTTTTTTCAAGTTCAGCGCTCCGGCCGACGCTGAGTATTCCATATATATACTCCGCCTCTAATAATGGTTACATGCCGACCGTCCAAACCCTTTTTCCACTGTATAGTGAACTTCTTACCATCGTCACTAATAATGAACCAATTGATAATATGGATAAGTTGATATACGATCAACCGACGGTAAAACATTTGTACACAACGAGCAATGATCCGGTGAATAACTATTTGCGCCGTCATATTCTATCACTCATGGCATGCAAATATTGGCAGCATAAGAATCTAAAAGCTGCAACTGTAGCTGAAACTGCACTTGGCGTTGCTGCAGAAGCAGATTTTATTGATCAATTTGGTTGCCCAACGCACAATCCTGAAACGGCTCTTTTGGCACTAGACATCCTTCAGCATATGCCCTCAGCTGATCGCGAACAAAGTAACTTGACAGTTCTTGGCGGTCACATGGCTGCCGCGCGCACCTATATGAATGAAGAAATTGCACGCAAAGGTCCATGGACTCATTATGATGCTCGCATGATGGCATGGCTTGCTGCAGTATATCAAGAACGCGCTAACTCATTTACTTTATCACCAACCGAATATCCAGAAATAGCCAAACGAATTGAGCAACTGGGTTTTCCTTTGTTACAAGAAGTTTTTCTGCACAATCAGTTTGAAGCAAGCTTATTGGAATCTACACCAAACCCTACATATATTGATGCAACCATACATGCTTACGGAAAATTTCTCCTCAAAAAAAATGCTCACACTTCATCAAATGCCGAATATCTTAAAGCACTGAGCATCGCCGCCGATCATGGGCACTTGCAATCTGCATTATTGCTTGGAAAAGAAACTCTCAACAAAGCTTTCAATGCCGAGGAGTCTCAAAGGGCTCCACTCTTTGCATATGCAGAACAATATCTCAATAAAGCGCGCAGTCAATATCAAGATCCTGTTCTTGCGGATGCTGCAGCCTTTGAACTTGCAAAAATTCCAGCCGTAGGTGATGATAAAGGTGCGCAAATTATCGAGCAATTTAATAAACTACTTAATCGTTTTGGAAAAGATCATAGTTTGACACCACGCGTACATGCCCATTTAGCCCTGCACTATAAAAAGTTAATGGCCCCCCATCTGGCACAAGATACTCCTTATGCTAAATCTTTAGTCGCAAAGTATAGACCACTTCTTAAAGAACATACACAAAAAGCTTTAAACTCCAAAGATCCTGTAGCACATAATCTTCTTGCCTGCAAAGAGATGTTTGACAAAATCGGTTCAGGCAAATTATTAACTGCTGCTGATATTGCTAAACTTAATAATATGATTGCACATTCAAGAGTGCAAACAGCTGAAACATCAGACTCAGCATTATTTAATCCGGATCAAATTTGTGTCGACTTTGATCACACAATCGGATTTGAAGATCATAAACATGCAGCATCAGTACTGGCATTGAGAGCATTTATTGCATTAACTCAAGAAAAAAATTCGCATCTATTTGAACAGTATATACTGCCGGCATATACATTAGATCCTGAGCACCAGTTTATCCAGGTAACGTTAAATGGCTATATGGATGGCCTTTGTGATAAAGTTGAATTAGATCGTGTTGAAAATAAAGATGAATTAGAACATCTTGAAAAACTGCTTAATGAGTTGGATAAGCGGTGTCATTTACCCGTTAATGTTTACTTTCATGCCAAATTAGAAGAGCTACGTGATAATCCAGAACGTGCAATCGAACTCTATCAAGCTTTGAATATGGCAAAAGGTTGGTATAGTGCCGGCAAGGTATACGACCTGATGTTAGATGATCTTGATGCTGCCCGTAGGTGCTTTGACAAGGCGGCTGAGCTTGAACCTATCGATGTATATAAAAGTGCACAAGCTGGAATTGCAGGCGATCAAGAACGTTACCAAGATGAATATGAGTTACTGTTGCAAACACATAAAACAATTGCAAAAGATGGCTTTGCACTCGCCCAACTTGTAATCAGCGGTAGGGTAAAAGAACCCGATTATCGTGAAATCTATAACTACCTGCGCTATGCATACAATCTTAATAAGCTCGCCCCCATAGAAGATCCTGCAACTGCTGCATTTTGGGACAATTTGGCCACCTGTGTACGCTTACACATAGATCCAGCGTCGGATGAAGAAATAAAAACACTCAAAGACCTTGGCAAGGCTGGCATCGCCGAAGCTTATCGTGCATTGGCTGCCCAAGAGGCCCATAAAAGCAAGAAAACAACTGATATTCAACGCAAAAAATTACATGAAGTTGTAGAAAAAAATTATCTTGAACTGGCATTAAAGATGAGCCCAACATGTAATCGTACTAAACTGCAACTGGCAAAGGTTGTCATGCCTGCTGCAACATGGCAACGCTTAGATTTAGCACAAGCTTCTGAAGAGCAGTGCAAAAATTTAATGCGAGCTCGCGCTTTGTATCAAGAAATTATCGCAAGTGAAGAGCCAAGTTGCTTTGTAGCAACTGCGCATGCACTGTATGGTGATTTACTTGCGTGTGTATACAAAGATTATAAAAGATCAGAAAAAATGTTGCGTAAAGGGATTGCATTGGGATCTTCTACAGCCTATCTTGCATTGCTAAAATCCTATCTGGTTCAAGAGAAACATAATGAGTTGGAAAAGCTCCTACAAGAGTATGGCTCTTTTGAGTGGCAATTTGTTAACAATGAATCGCGTACACAATTTGAAAAAGCTCAACAAACATATATAAATCTCTTAAAAAAACATCAGGAATCATGCAGCACTGCTGCAAGTAGCTCTGTCTAGGATTAGTATGGTTAATAAAGCTTTTATACTTTTGTATTCATCATTTGTTGGGTATGTAGCAGGTGCCGCACTACCAGAAACTGGTGTATATCCAATCTGTTATTTTCATGAAATGATTTGGCAAGAACGGTTGGACTATGCGCGGCAGAATATGGCAAATTTCATACATCGCACCCCGAGGCACACCAAAATGCAGCTAACTATCTTGCTAATTGGCGGTTGGCAGCGAAAATGAATCCACATATACTACCAACAGATGTGATAACCTTACTCGTAGATACAGCAGTACCATTAGTAGTAGAGGCGGCAAGCTCGACAATCACCAAAAAAGAATTATTTGAACGAGAAATCTATTTTAATGCTATGCTTGCCGGCATGATGCTCACGCTCAAATACATACATCTTTTGCGCAGTCCTGTAGATTTGCAGTTGACCACAATGCCGACCGCTGAAGATCTAAATGCTCATGGAGTTGCTATCGAGCATAGATTTCTAACGGCGTTAGAAACCAATCAACCAACATTAACATTGCATGAACCAAATGAAGATTTGAATAATCGTTGGCATGGCTTGTGTGCAATGGATTCTTTTTTGTATGAGTATGCAGAACAAAAAAGACAGCTTGAACTGGAGCATATTTATTCATTATCATGCCGCCGTTTGCGTTCTACATCTTCATGTACGTTGATGTAAAATGCGGTTTACTGCTTATTCGGCTTTTTTAAAACATATTTCGTTAAGCTTTTAGTGTATTCTTGCCACAACCAAACTTCCGGTTTGTACTTACTGACAAGATCTTCGATAACCTTTTTTCCCGGATCTTGCTCAGCATCAAAACAGATAGTTATAGATGCCGGTTCATCGGGCGCAGAACAGTTCCATCCCGTATGTTTATTTAACGTGCACTGTAATGCTTGTACCTGATAGTTAGTTCCATAACAAGAGCTTATTATTCCCGTTGATTTTGGTATATCTGCTGCATTAAGCATGCATACTGTTACTGAAAATAGATAGAGCAGATTGAACTTCATGAATATCCGTGTAATTAAGTGTTAATAAAAGCAAACTCGATTTAAAGAGTTCGTATACATTGATTTATTCATCATTTTTGTCATCCTCCCAGACTACGCGCAAGGCTTCGGCGGGCAGGCAGCTTGCGGGGATCCAGTATTAAATTATTCGGTTTTTATTTTATGCCTGGATCTCCGCAAGCGAGGATGACAAAAAAAGTATCATTCTTAAAAAATACAAAAGCTCTTGAAATTTCTAATTATTCCTCAGATCAAGTTCGCGTTAAAGTATAAATTATTCAATGAAAATAGCTATTGTTCTATTACTAGTTCAGGAAAATCGGTTGGATCTTTCAGCTCTAAGAGTTGCTGACCGGTAGTGGCCCTGTGTATAACAATAAATTGAGAACGCAAATAAGGATAACGCTCAAATAACGCACATAAAGGGTCCTGTTCATCTATCTCCACCTGTTGACCGGTACGTACTTGTGTAGTCAACTTACCGACTAATTGCTGAAAGAGTTCTTGCTCTTCATCGTTATATGCTAACTTTTGCATATCGGCTAGATAGTTTGAGAGCATAAACAAACGACCTGCCGATAAGAAAAAAATGCGCGATCTATCGGCAGCGCATCTGAGAACATTGATTGAATGTTCATGATGATCAATTTCTGTTGATTTCTTACTCAATGCAGAAATTTCATAAAGTATACCCGCTGACGTTCCTGCAATCAAACGTAATCCATGATCTGTGCAAGAAAGGCAACTAATTTCATGATCAAATGTATCCCCTACACCTGTGCACGCATCAAGTGCAAGGGTACCATAATGGAGCATAATTACCGTTTTATAAAAAGAAAACACCATATTTGCGGTATTGTTGCATACTATCTGTTTACCAAATTGCGGGCCCGGGTGATGTGCAATTATCATCGATCGTTCGTTTTTTCTATCCCATAACGAATATATACCGGGGCCAGAAGTATCTGCTGAAGCATAAACTAAAGAAACAATACGCTCGCCCTGTGCTGCTATCGCCACCGAACTAACCAAAAGATTTGGATTACCTGAATATTCAGGCTGCACAACATCGTATCGTAATTCATGTATGCGCCCGGGATGCAGAGGATTTATGGAATAAATACGAGAAGCATCCGACGTACAAAGAGCATCAGAAATGATTCCCCGATAAACTTCTTTACATGTCTTAGTGGGTACATGCCAAATATGTACTCCCTGCGTTGATGCTGTTACGAGCTGTTTTCCGTCATCGGTACATGCAAGCGAATACACCCCCTCTGATCTACCTAGAGGTAAAAGAACATCATTTTTTGGATTATACATGCAGATTAGCCCGCCAGATGAGGAGGAAAACAGACGTCTGCCATCAGGGGTGATCGTAATATGTTGTAACCATACATCGCTACGCGCAACTCTACCATTATAGTCGATGAACCTTTTTTGAAATCCATGAGGCTGTTGTATAATAGCATCGACAAAATAAGGCGCAATTTTTGCATGTAATGCTACGGGTAGCTTCGCACGCAAATCGTAATCCACAAATAAATATGGATCGTTCTTTATTTGTTGCACCACTAAAGGTCTACAGAGTTTCTGCAATGACGGAAATCTCTTTTCTTTTTCTACAATATGCTCGGTAGCCGAGCCCTGTAGCAAAGAACCTATACACAAAACTACGACATACTTTAACAACATAAGCTATCCTTCGATGTAATAACATTTCTATAGATTGACGTAACGCGCCAAATCATTAAACTACTTACTATTATCCTTTATATCTAACACTTTTTCAAATAATCAGAAAACATGCTGCATATAATTTTTTTACTTCTTTGTAGTTCAATATCTCTCTTTGCCGGTCAGATTGCGGCCCTCACAGCATCATCAACTGCGCCTGAAACTATCTTTGGCAAACTGAATGTACGCCCCATGGATATCCAGCGCGTACATCAAGCATGTGCCAATGTAAATGAAGATATCACACAGCAATTTTTGCCCCATTACACAAACATACTTGCCATGATTACGCAACATGCGCCGCTTGAGCAGATAGTTGCTACCATGCATGATGAAACCACCTTTGCAACGTTACACAAAGAACACCCATCTCACAATCGACTCGCGCTTTTTTTTCAGCACAATATCCATGCACTTATGGCATATGCATATCTTCAGCATAATAAGTTTGATAAAGCTTATATATCAACAACGAGCGCCCTTGGAATTACCGCCGCCGCTGATTTAATTGACCAGTTTGGCTGCCCTGCGCATAGTCCGTTAACTGCTTTGGCAGCCGATCATGTATTACAACATATGCATCCTTTTCATAGAGCTCAAAATGATTTGACCGTAATTGGCGGACACATAGCTGCTGCACGGGCATATATGGACAAAGAAATTGCACTTAAGGGACCCTGGACGAATAACGATATGCAGTTGTTGCAGTGGTACACAGCTGCTACAAGTAATCAAATAGCACCTGCATTTAATATTGCAACATTTGTACAGCTACAACCCAAAATTCAACAAGCATCATCCAAACTCTATGGCCTGTTTTTAGCAACGCAGGTTGAGGCAAGCATGCAAGCAATGCCTGCCAATGCCGAGCTCATACGTACCGCGGCACGCACCTATGCAGAGTATCTTTTTCAAAAAGATTCTTATGACCCGGATGATGAAGCGTTACGCTTTCTGTGCATTGCTGCTCAACATAACGATTACTTATCAGCATTTAAGGTCGGCAACATCTTTTTGCAGCGTGCCAATGATGCCGTTACCATAGATGATAAGAAAAAAGCAAACTTACTTGCTTCCAGTTATTTCAAGAAAGCTGCTGCGCAATCGGAAAATAGAAAACTTGCTGACAAAGCCGCGTTTAATGAAGCAAAAATAGCAAATCCTTATCACGATGATGAGATTAAAAATACCAAACAGATAGTCAACCAACTTACCGCTCTGTTAAAAAGGAAAGGTAATAATCATTTTCTTGCACCACTTATGTGCGCATATCTCGCTACATATTATGGAACTTTAATAAAACAGGAACCATCGAAAACGGTAAAAAAGCGTTATCAAGATTTAAAAAAGACCTATACCTTAATGGCAAAAAACTCCGGTAATATTCTAGCAATCAATTATTTAGATTGCCAAGAACTAAACTCTCGTACACTCGATGATCTTGATACAATACTTGCGCGTTCAACTAAGTATAATGGCAAGGTAAAACCTGATCTGGATATGATACTTGCTACCTTTGATCATACACTCGGTTTTGAAAACATCCGGCAGGCTGCACATGCATGGGTATTACGTGCTAAAGCTGCTCTTAAGGAAACTAGGCCCAATGGCATGGATTGTGTAAAATGCTTGCTTAAGGCTTATGAATTAGATCAAAATTATCCATTAACCATTTCTCTTATTCGCAATTACATGAATGAACATGTACATGCCGGTGATATAGAACGTGCTGAACTATTTCTTGATGAACTGGATAAACTACAGAAAAATGCGCGCACCATTTATTGGCGCGGCAACCTCGAACAAAAAAAAGGCAATATTCAGCGGGCAATTGAACTTTTTGAACAATCCGGTACGTCTCGAGCTTTGTATAATGTTGGTTCAATCTATTATCGCGGATCGCATGATATCGAAAAAAACTTGTCGCACGCACGTGCATATTTTGAAAAAGCTGCGCATATCGAACCAATGGAAGCATTGTACACACGGGCACTTGCAGATATTGCGGCAGAAGAAAATCGTCATAATGATCGCTATAAACTCTTGCAAAAAGTATCCAGTATGACTGGTTGCACAGCATTGGATGCCTATAATTTAGTAAAATTATCCCTAAACGGTCACATCATCAAAGCAACTGCTGCAAATACCTATACGCAACTCATAACTGTTATTACCTGTGCCACACGTGAAAAACCTTGCACGTTAACCGAAGAACAACTTGAAGAATGCGCCGATATTACAACTTGCTTACGATTACAACTGCATAAGGCCAATGCACAAGAGATGAAGCAGCTGTTTCAATTGGAACAGAAGGGCGTGCAGGAAGCATATCATGCTTTAGCCTATCAAATCGGTCTTACCGCAGAGGCAAAAGCTGCAGAGCCTGGCATGAAACAACAAGCCATCAAAACGGCTAGATTGTATATGCAAAAAGCTTTAGATAAAGCTCCCCATTGTAATCGCACATTGCTTCGGCTTGCAGAACTTACCACACCAACAACATTATGCCCTATCGATACGATGTCGGAAGCTGACAAAATTGATTTGGAATATGCATGCACATTATATGAACACGTGCTTACAGCGCCAACAAATAATGCATATGCCGCTCAAGCACACGTGCATTTAGCGTTGATGCTTGCACATGCGTACCAAGAACCTGCTCTAGCATTAGCCCATTTTAACCAAGCAGCTCGATTAGGCTCAAGCAACGCATATCTATCATTACTCGGCAGTTCGGTAAAAAACTATCGCGAAATACAGGATAGTCCTATAAAAGAACGCATATATAGAACAGCCAACGAGCTTCTTAGCACGGATATAGTATATGATGATTTTACCACAACCGCTGCAAGAATAGATTTTAATAAAAGAGTCGCAGAAGCAAAAGCTGTATTTCAACCAGATAATAGTTCGAGCGTAGAACAAACTTTAGAATCGAATGATGCAACGCTGCAATCAGATAACGAATCTGAAATCAGTTATGCAGCAAGTAGTAATGTGTGAAATGACAACTCATCGCTCACTGGAATCCCCCATCTGAATATAGATTCAAAATTATTTGCAAAGATTAGCAATTGTTATAGATTACAGGTGTGATACCTATTTTTGTCATCCTCGCGTAAGCGGGGATCCAGAAATATAATAAAGTACACTTAAACAATGAAGCTATTAATCACTGGATCCCCGCCTGCGCCTATACATTACCCACATCTTTTCCTTTAAAAATAACGTAAGTGCTTGTAATGTGCTCTAGCGCTGCAATGCCACGCCATAAAACTTTCGCGCCGGGA
>JAGVLK010000018.1 GCA_020049835.1 Candidatus Babeliales bacterium
CGCCTGCCGCGCGGGCATCAAGGGCGTTCTTAGCCTGCCCGGCGTAGCCTTGTGCGAAGCCTGGGTCAACGCCCTTAATAATCCGAGACACAAAAGGAGCACCTTTTGAATCCCTACGCTTCCACTCAGGCCTCTCGCATGAAGCATGCGATCCCTGTCCGCCATAGCGCGCAGAGCGACGGCTGGAATGCCTTGCGAATCAGCTAATACGGTCCGCAATTACTTGCCACCTGCAATGCTCATCAACCGATCTTCGTCAGCAATCTAACATTTCCTTTGAAAGGGACATGCCAATTCTATTGCTTGGCTTATGTTGTGTGCAGCTCCATAGATTATTCTGTTAAAGTCAGGTAGCAGTTCAGCTGGCCGATCCAGCCTTCGCATAAAGCTTCGGCGGACAGGAGCTAGTACCCGCAGGGTGCTTGCGGGCGCCGTAAGCTGGTGCGAAAAAAAAGAGGTTTTAAAAGGAGAAAAGTTTTCCTTTTATGATAAAGCGCTCATCAAGAGATAGTGTTAAGTTGCTATCGAAGATCGATTGACTAAAAGTGTAAATTGTAAGTTATTGCGGACCGTATTAGCTGATTCGCAAGGCATTCCAGCCGTCGCTCTGCGCGCTATGGCGGACAGGGATCGCATGCTTCATGCGTGAGGCCTGAGTGGAAGCGTGGGGTTAAAAAAGGGACCTCCCTTTTTTGTCCAGGGTTGTTAGGGAGGTGTGACAAGACACCTCCTTAACGCCCGCGCGGCAGGCGCATAAGAAAATATATAAAGAAAAAAGAGGAAACTCATTATCAAAAAAATCGCTTAAGCCATTGTAAATCGATAGGCCGCGGTTGATCGGCAAAGCGCTCATCAAAGCACTCAATAGAATCAGCCACCGAAGCCTGCTCATCAGAACAAGATACTACCCCAACATCAACTTGAACATAGCCAAGCTTTTGCAATAGAACGCGTACACGTTTAATATGTGATCCACCGGCAATAGCATAAATGCGCTCTGCATCATTTTGCACAATAGCATGCACAAGCTTTATATCAAAGAGACTGCTGTCAAAGGTAAGTAGATCTTCTATTTTCTTTTGTCGCTCAAGTGGCTTTAAATCAGCCAGCATATCTGCCGCGCTCATAGTTGCCATTTGCTGCCAACGCAACGTAACCAGACGCCGCATTACTGCTTGCGTGCGTTCTGCATACCAACGATTAAGCAACATACCATCATTATACTGCGCGATATTGGCTAATTCATCCGCAACTTCAGCATGCATTTGCCCAGCAGTAATACCCCGTACGGAGGCAAAACTATACGGATCAGCATGCGGCTTGTTGAGTATTGGCCCGAGCGCACAGACACGCGTGTAACGATATTCAAGGTTGTGCGTTGCAATGCCATAGCTTTGGCAAACATCAGTTAAACCGCCAAGGAGCCCACCGCGGGAATTAACCTGAAATCGCCCACAGTTAAAGCGGCCATCCGCGTTTTTGCTGCTTAAATCCTCAACTAATAGTTTACATCTGCCCTGTTGGGTTTCGGCAAGTAGCTGTTCCAGCTCCTGGCGGTGTTTAAGCGTTATCGGATGCTCTTTGCAATGATAATCCCCCAAGCCGATAAACCAGCGTGAACGCTGCGCGCAATCATCCCATTTATGCATGACGGTTGCCATATAGATAAATGCCCTATTTGTGGGTATTATAAGCAAGCAAAGTATCATTATAGCCATTAGGCGCGCATTCATACCATCTCCAGTCTCTTTATGTCGATACATTGGGCCTTGGGCAGTATAAACACCTGTATATGCCCAATTGATAATATATTTCAAATAGAAAATTTTATCAATAAGTTTATCTATTCTACTTGAAATTTGTTGTTTTTCTGGTATTCTTAGAGTAAATAGAGAAATGGAGGAATAAATCATGAAAAAACTAATACTTATCGTTATTACCCTATTTACCGGTATCTCACAGGTACAGGCCATGAGCACTAAGCTATTTGCCGGCATTACAACAACCGCTGGCGCTGCAGCTCTAGCTTCTGGTTTGGGGTGGTATTACCAAAACAACAAACAAGCTGGTATTGCAAGCCAATTACAAGCTCAAAGAGAAAATTTAGCAAGACTATCACGAGCAATGGGTGAAAATACCGCAGCCAGAAACAGTGAAAATCTTACTGATACTGAGCGCACTGCTCTTTCAGCCGATTTTAATCGCTTGGTTGATGAACATACTACTGCACAAGATAATTACTCTGCATTATTCAACACTCTTGAACGGCAAAGATTGCAGGCAGTAAGCTCTGCATACAGTTGTAAACAAGGTGCATTAGCATCTGCCGCGGTTGGTACACTTATGGGTATACAAGCGGGCGTAGTAACGCCATTAACTGCTGCTGTACCTATGGTAATTGCCGGTGCTGCTCAGCAGATCTATATGCATCGTGCAGAAAACGCACCTATCGCCCAAGCAACAGAACTATATGACGCAGCACAAAACTGCAAATATGCTATGCTTGCAAGCGGAGCAACAGCTCTAGCTGTAGCCGGTGCACAATATGTGCCCAATGTACTTTCTTCTGCTGCAGGTATACTGCAATCAGCAGGAACCGCTACTAAAGTTGGTATTGGGTTAACTTTAGCTGCCGGTACCATAGCAGTTGGCATGAAAGTTGTACCGCCAGTAATAAATGCTATTAATAGAGTAAGATCTGTAGCCGCCTGGTTTGGCGCATAACGAATTAAAATTTTTAGCGAAAGCACCATTATGATAAGAAATAAAATGCTCGTCATGCTCTTTGCATCGAATATTATAGCTTTGCATGCTGCAAGCAGCAGTACGCAAGGTATTCCTGAGTACCCGGTACTTTGTGTTCCGGGGCAAAATGAGTTAGGTAGTGAAAATTGGTATGTCATGAGTCAATTAGGAAGAACTGATGAAGCCTCATTACATCGCGTAGAGACTCCTGACACGCTTATCGATTTTGGGCAACGCTTTTGCCAACGACATCTGACTCATGCTTACAAAACACCATCGTTTACTGCACAATTAAGTGATACGGATGGGTATATAATGCATGCAACATCACAAGGAACACAAACATCAATCAATTGGCTTGCTAATAACCCTGATAAACAACCGCAACTAAAAGCACTTGTGCTGGAAGCCGTCATGGCTAGTGCCAACAACGCAATTGCATACAATGGTGTAGATCACTTTCTCTCTCCTCATGTTGCTCGAACAATAATTCCCACTTTTTGGACCTATAACCCATGGGGAATGCAAGCAATAAAATCCGTTGATAAACTCCAAGATAAAGATACCCCAATTATCATTGTTCATGCGACTGGCGATATGTGTTTACCATATGCTGGCGCAACTGCAATTTACTATCAACTCAAAGAACGTGGCCACAATAATGTATATTTTATAACAAAGAATAATAGCATTGATCACGTTAATATCCTGGATGACCGGCCTTCATTGGTTCAAGCCATTCTTGCACACCACAATATAATACCGCATAAAAATATTCCTCTTATCAATCTGGATGACTTTAAACCGAAACATTGGCAATTTCATGAAACTTATAGCTATCTACGATTTGTAGAATGGGTGCATAGCGCTATTTTTTGGAGTGCTTGTTTATATGGTGGGTATAAACTGTATAAGTCCTATAATCCACAGTTTAAACAATTCTTTGCTGATCGAGGAATTACCAGCTTAAGCAGCTTGCTTGCCGCATCTACATCGAGAATAAGAGGGTTTAGAGCAGCGTAAGATCTTTTTTAAGCTGTTTTTATCTATTTTAACATTAATATTGACATAATTTTAAATTCTGATAATCTTAATAAAAGAATAACATCTTTATATTTATAGTTTGGCTACCAAAGGTAGCAAGATTATAAAAACAAATGTTTTAAATAAAAGGATAAAATTATGAAACGTTTAATATTAGCAGCTCTTATGGGCTGTATGTTGATTGGACAGGTTAAAGCTAACGTAGCCCAAGCCGCTTGTGCAGGAATAGCAATACCAGTAGTTGCTGGTGGCATCATAGCTATGGGAACACAATCTACTCACATGAACTTTCACCAATTTACTAACGGTCAAAGCGGTCCAAACATATTCTTTTACGGCTTAGATAAAACAAACATACAACCCAACCCTTTTACTCATTTTGCACAAGGCGAACCAATTCCTAATTTGGGATATCGTTTTGCATCTTGGACAAAATGGGCTGGCATATCTGGTTTGTGCATGCTTAGTTTAGCAGCATTAGCCAAATTACTTCCTAAGGGTCCAGCAGTAATACCAGATCCTTTAGATTCATCATTTCAAGCGGCATTTGGAAGTTTGTTCGTCACTGCGATGACTGCACATTTCGTTGAGCAAGGGCTTAAACCGAGGACTATACCTAAAACTCGAAATGATGAAGTACTATTATAATTTAAGTACTTTATAGAAAAGTAAAAAAGGCACTCGCAATGGGTGCCTTTTTTATTTTTTTGTCTTTCGTGAATCTATTCAAATATTTCCAAGCCCATTTCACCAACATGCAGTTTTTATGCTGAAAAATGGTACTATACTATGATATAGTAAGATTGATATTTTAGAATTCCTATTGATAAGACAAAAAAATGAAATTGGGTAAATTTAAAGATCTTGCAGAGAAACGATTCAGCCAAGAGAAAATTGCTGAAATGAAGCGCGAAGTTGCTTTAGAAGCCGACGCTTTAATGCAACAAAAGAAGAAACAGCAGAAAATAGCTTTATCACTGTAACTCTTGAATCTGTTCGACATCCTGTACAAACGGAATAGTCGATTCCGGTAACATTAAGCGTTCACCCACACGCAGAATATGCAGTTCTTCCAGCAGAATTTCATCCTGCTTTTGTTCCCACACTTCCTGCAACATCTGCATTGGCATATCGAACGTATCGGTGCCAAAATAAAAGGTTCCCCAATGCATCGGGATAAAATGACGTGCCTGTAGATCTTTGAACCCTTGAAATGCCTCAAATGCATTTACATGTGAATATTTCATCCAGCTATGCGGCTCACAGGGGCCAATCGGCATAAGTGCACAATCAATGGGGCCAAATTCGCGTCCAATTTGTCTAAAATGGCTCGCATATGCCGTATCACCGGCAAAATAGATTTTACAGGATGGAAATTGCAACATCCAACTTCCCCATAGTGAGCGATTTTTATCAAAAATACCGCGCTGCGTCCAATGGTATGCGGGCAAGAAGGTAAAGCGTAGCGATATGCCATTGTTTTCAAAAAAGCTATCCTGCCACCAGGTATGCTCTTCTACAAACAGAAACCCACGACGATCGAACCATGGTTTATCGCCAAGTGGCACCAAAAACCGGCATTGCGGATTAAGGTTGCGAATTACCGTAAGTGCAGATGCATCCATATGATCCAGATGATTATGGGAAATCAGTACGTAATCGATGCGCGGCAATTGCGACAAGGTAAGCCCGGGATCGATAATACGGGGAAATAGCGATGTTGCATCACCAAAAATAGGATCAGTAAGCACATTAATGCCATCTGCTTGAATTAAAAACGTTGAATGCCCAATCCAGGTAATTGCCGGCTTTGCGCTCGTGCGCAATGGCTGCATATCAACGCGCCAATCAGCAACAACGGGATGGTAAAATAAGCGATTTATGAATGATTTGAGATAGATAACAAACGAGCGAAATAAAAATCGTTCAGGCGTTTCATTGGGATAATTGTAAAACCGTCCCTTTTTGATATGTGGATAGATGCGCTGGCGGTTTTTTTCCATTTTAAGATTCAAATATTTACCCCCATCCAGACAGAACGTCACGGACGGGGGAAATGGAGGTTATCTAATTAATTATCGACTATCATCGTATATGAAGATTTTAAAAAAAGCAAACTTTTTTTCTTTTTTTTTCACAACGCTGCAAATACTCCATTTATCCCTGTACTACGCGCTTAAAAACTATTCGATAACCTGCCACCATTGCAGATGCCGAAAACGACGCATTAACTGATTGTAGCGCGTTTTGCGCAATATTTTGACATACATCATGCCTCGTGTAAGCGTACTGCAAAGCTTCAGCAAGCGCTGCAGCTGATCCACCGCGCACAACGAGCCCATTTATGCCATGCGTAATTACCGGATGCACGCCATCATCGGGCATTACCATACAAAGTTTGGCGCTCGCCATCGCCTCGAGTAGCGCTAACGAAATACCCTCTAATCCTGAAGGCTGCACAAAAACATCGATAAGATGCATATAATCAGCTGCAGGACGATTAATCAACAACGTTACCTTATCAGCAATCTCCAACGCTTGTATCTGTTCGCGATACTGCTGCTCCAAGGGACCATAACCAATGAGCAGTAAGTGCAGTTTAATATGCCTATCAGCATCGAGTTTTGCCACGGCATCAAGTAATAAATCAAATCGTTTTAAGGGGACAAATCGCCCTACTGCACCCACCAGCCACGCGTCAGATGCAATTCCCAATGCTGCACGTGAGGTGGCAATTACCACTGATTGTAATGTAATACCATTGGGTATAACTGCCGGTTGAATGTGAGGAGATCGCTGCTGAATGCCCGCTGCAACCTGCTGACTCACCGCTACTATTGCCTGAGCTTGTCCAATGGTACAGCGATCAAACAACGAGCGTACATAGCCATCTTGGCCAATGTTATTGTGATATGCGCTCACCACCGGTATGCGCAACATGCGTGCAATAATGCGTCCGGCAACATTAGCAGCCCATAACAGCGTGTGAACCAGATCCGGCTGCACTTTGCGAACTGCTCTATACAAACGCACAAAAAACCACGGATCATAGCGCGTAAATAACCCCTGCACCTGCACCACGGGAATACCCAATGCAACAAGTTCTGCACGCATTGGCCCATCATGCACATAGATTACCGTTTGGTCAAAATCCTGCGCAAGACCTTTAACCAGCGTACATAACACGCGTTCAGCACCGCCCACTAACAAACTGGAAGTAATATGCAGAAGCTTAGGCCTGTTCACCGGTATTATACTCACGTACCAAAACTTTTTTATCCACTTTGCCGGTACCGGTTAATGGCAGTTCACGGCTGGTAACAATAAACTCTTTGGGCACTTTATAGGCGGCAAGTTGTTCAACACAACGTTTTTTAAGATCTTGTGCAACTGCAGCATCCGCATGCCGTATTTGTACATAGGCAACCGGTACTTGGCCAGCAGGATCGGGTACCCCAATAACTGCTGCACGCATAACTAATGGATGGCCCATGAGCACGTTTTCTATCTCTTGCGGATAGATGTTAAATCCTTTGTGCTTAATCAGATCTTTTTCACGACCGGCAATAACGATTTTGCCACGCTCATTGATATAGGCCAAATCGCCGGTGTTTAACCAACCATCATGCAGAATTTCTGCAGTTGCTTGCGGTGCATTATGATATCCCAGCATAACGTTTGGACCGCTCACCCACAATTGCCCAACCGTACCGGCAGGACATGGATTGTTCTGCGCATCACGAATATCCACCGCAACATCAATACATGGTCTGCCTACACAATTTGTTGCTTCCAGCAAATCGTCCATATCAACTGAAACTAATGGCGAGGTTTCCGTCATACCATAACCGCTTGAAATGGTCCTATTGTAAATAAGGGCAAACGCAGCGCGAATTTTATTGGGTAAAGCATCACCACCAGAGATAAACATTTTTACTTCTTCTAATGGGGCTGTTTTCATTAAACAAAAGAGACCATAGAGTGCCGGCACCCCTAAAACAACGGTTGGCTTTTGTGCAAGCCCCTGTAGAATCATGCGGCGATCAACTTTAGGCACAATAATAATCGTAGCTCCATAGATAATCGGCGCCCAAATACAGGCATTTTGTGTAAAGCTATGGAACAACGGCAATGCACACAACACCGTTGACGTGCTAACATAGGTAGGATAGCGCACAATGCCTTGTAATGCGTTAATAATCGCATTCTTGCTGCTTAACGCTACACCTTTAGGCAAACCGGTAGTACCGGATGTATACAGCAAAACTGCTAAGTCTTGCGCAGGGCCTTTATAGGGCACTAACGTTTGTGGCACTAATGGCGACTCTAAAAGTTCAAGATCTTCTTTAAATAAAATGGGAATTTCTATGTGTGCATCAGCAAGACGATCTTTAAAACTATGTGCCGTGATAATAAGCTTTGCCTGTGCATCAGCAATCACATGTAACAGTTCGCGCTGCGTTAAATAAACGTTAAGTGGGGCAACCACCGCGCCCAGCTGCAGGATAGCAAAATAAGCGATATAAAATTCTATTGAATTTTCTAGCCATACGAGCACCGTCTGGCCCGGCACAATGCCGTGTTCATCGCGCAAACGCTTGGCACATGCCTGCACTCGCGTATACAGATCGTTATAATTAATGCGTTTGTCTTGGCACATAAGCGCAGTACGCTCGCCATACTGCTGCGCCGCCCAAGCAAGAAGACCGCCCAGATGGAAAAGCGTTCCCTGCGGACTTAGTTTTTTTAGCATTTCGTTAAAATAATGTCGCTCATAGGCGGATTCATAGGTATATGGCATTATGTAAGGCTTTCGCTACAAAAATGTGCTGTATACAAGCAGTTTTATATGATCGGTACCAAAAAAGCAAGAGCTGAGCGGGTAGATAATTCCATTTCCCGCATATAATGCGTCGTTAGTGCCTATCTAAAGTTATTTTATGTAATTACTTTAAAAAACCATTGATTTTGCACCATATTATGAATTATTATATAATTGTAATATTAATTTAATTCGTTTGTATGCAAAGGAATGCAATGAAACGCCTATTATTCGCACTTATCATACTGCTGCCAGGCACATATGTGCTTGATGCCACGGCTGCAAGCCGTGCGACGCAGCACGCGCGCGATTTGAGCACTGTTTCTGCATCATCTTCTTCTGGAGCTGCACTTTCGGCAGCTTTAACTGCCATGCTGTTGGGAGCCGCGTACTTAGCATACAACTATCCTGAGCTGTATCAGCGCAAAGCAACTCCACAACTAGCACAGATTAAACCTGTTCCTATAGCAGCAGCACCGCACCCAACTGATGCAACAAGCAAACTTAATAAAGAGCTACTGCTGGCCGCACAACTTAATAATTACGAAGGCGTAAAAAAAGCGTTGGACGCTGGCGCAGATGTAAACGCGCAAAGTAAAAATGGTCTCACTGCTTTGATGTACAACGTGCTAACCGCCACTGGTGCAACAATAACAAAGATTATCAACCTATTAATTCAATCTGGTGCAAATGTTAATGCACAAGATAACAACGGTACAACCGCACTCATGTATGCCGCGCAACGCACCTTCCCTTTAACAACTGCAGAGCCGGATCCCCTTGTGCGTACATTGGTTGACGCCGGTGCTGACATCAACATGACCGACAGCGAAGGACGCACGGCGCTTGAATATCTTCCTGAAACGGTAACTAAACTATTTACTGCTGATCGTAAGCGCTTTTTGCGCCAAGAACGTGTGAATCAACTTATGCAAGAAGGAACAAATCAATGAAACAACTATCACTACTGGCTGCAATACTATTTACGAGCACCGCATTGCACGGTGCCCAACCTACACCAACACCAACATGGCAACAATGGTTCTCTTCATGGGTACCATGGGCGCAATATCATTGGCAAAACGTACAAAACATATACAACACACAAGGTTTTGAAGAAGTATGCAAAACCTATCCGACAACAACCGCAGTTTTAACGCTTGGAGTTGGATGCGCAGTCGCATATTATACTTTTGGTTATAATAGCTTAGAAAATCAATTAATGCGTGCCGTAGATGCTGCTGATCTCACGAAGATTGATAATATCATTAAAGAATTGGCAGCCACCATCAAGGGACCTGAAGACGCTGTAAACAGCGTCAAAGTATTTAATATTTACAAAAAAGCTCTTGCAAAAGCTCATGCAAACGTTAGATCAGCTGGCGACAATGAAACTGATGTAAAAAAATATAATGATGTAATCGTCAACATTCAGAATGCAAGGGACAAACTTCGATATATAGAAACTCCACGTTCTGAATCTGGACCTGTAATAGTGATATCTAATGGAAATGAAGACAATGAATAAACCAGTGACGTACATGTCACCTACAAAGAAAGGAGAACTTATGAAGAAGTTCTTATTAACTTTAGCCGCTGTAATGGCAGCTACCTGCAGCATAGAAGCTGCAAGCGGACAAGAAAGAAGTGCGGCAAGTCCTTTTGCTACGCGTAGAGCAGCACAACCTGGGCGAATTTCACGCGCAAATGTACCTGCACGCACAGCTCAAATGGGTGTGACCGCTCCGAGCGCAGTTGCACCAGCGGTATCCGCACCAGCAATCACACCAAGCAGTTCTGTGTTTGAACAAGCCGGTGGTCGCGTAATTGAAAGTGCACCCGTAAATCTTACTCAAGAAGTGCCCACTCCGAGCGCAAATCTTGCAAGTGGATTGGGAAGAACAATTTCAAATGCTGGCTTAGTAACAACATCAGCTCTGCCGGATTTAGGAGATACGGAATATTTGCGATCAGCTCAATATGAATTTATTCCAACAGCTCCTGTTGCACCCGCAGCTCCAGCTACAGAACCATGGTTCTGGCAAAAATGGTTTGGTGGCACAGAAACCGCAGCTCCAACTGAAACAGCAACTGAAGGCGGACTTAGTAAATATCTACCCACACGTGAAAGCTTGAGCAAATATGTACCAACTCGTGAAAGCTTAACTGAACGTTGGAAAAATGTGAAAAGCGGTGTCTCACGCGAAGCTTTACAACAACGTTGGGAAGATCTAAAAACAAAAACAAGCAGTGGTTATGAAGGTTTAAAAACCGGCGTAAGCGGTAGCTTTGCAGGATTACAATCAACTGCAGCTGAAGCAGCAAAACCAATAACTGAAGCATATGAAGCTGAAGGATTCGCTGCAGCATGTAAAGCGGCTGGTGGTGAATTTAAGGGCAGCGTAGAATACCGTCCAAAAACATATGCAGCTGTTGGTATTGGTTTAACAACGGCATTAGCCGGTTATGTTTGGTACCGTTGGTACAACCAACAAGAAAAACAGATCCTGCGCGCAGCAACAGGTGGCAATATTGAACAAACAGGAAAACTTCTGAACCAATTGGTTGCAAACGTTAATGCAGCTGCAGGAACGCCTGATTTTGCTAAAAAACAGATTGCCGCACTTAATATCTTTAGAGATATCTTTACCCAAGTAGAACAAGAACGACCTGCACGTACGCTCATAATAAATTGGGATGGTCTCTATGCCAAAGTAAACGAAATCGGCGGACCACATTACGTTGCATGGACATTAGCAGAGTTAAAGCCAGTTTATACAAAGCTTTTTAAACATTCAGTAGAAGCTGATGCTGACTTTAAAAACTTTATACAGGAAGCAGCATTAACTTCAGGTAATAATCCTGATGAAATACGTGATATCGTATTAGCTGGCATAGTAAATGCCGCTAGTAAGGATAATGATAGAATTCGCGAACAACATGCTACAAATATAACTCGTGCGAATGCTTTAATTAACACTAAATTTTCGCAAGCACGTCAAGCAGCACTTGAACGCAACGCAATCATTAATCCGATAACAAAACAAAAAGCGCTCAATGTGATCAATGAATTGCACGGAACGCAAGCGATAGTTCCCGGCAAAGAATAACGCCAGTAACTTTCTAGGCATTTAGGTAGAGGCAGGACGCAAGTTCTGCCTCTACCTGTTTTTGCTGTTTTTAGCCAAGTAGTTGCGGCAACTGCATAAGAGCATCAACGAATGGCAGCGCCGTTATATCGCCGTGATATTCCGTATGCTTGCCCGTATAAATCAGATATTTTTTTGCTTCAGGATAATCACTACCAAATTCCTGCAAGCCTTTAAGCATTTTATTCTGCAATTTATTTGATCGCTTAATTTCAAATGCATGCAATCCGCGCGGGCCATAGAGCACAAAATCTATCTCTGTGCCCGTGTGCGTACGCCAAAAATGAATAGAGTAACCCAAATTATAGTAATCGTTTATTGCACGCAGGGATTGGAAAAAAAGTGTTTCTAAACCGGCGCCATCAATCTCTTCGGGGCTATCAAGCGGACCGGTTGGTCGCAATGCACGAAACACACCCGTATCAAAGAAGAAAAACTTCTGATGCGCTACCAATTTACGCTTTGCGCGCTGGGCAAATGGCATAATGCGCAGTGCTATAAGCAGATCATCTAAAATATCAAAATACCCTGAGACTACCGATCTACTCAGGCCAAGTTCACGCGCTATTTCTGAAACATTTAATGTATTGCCTTGCGAAAAACTGGCAATTTCTAAAAACCGATTAAATGAGCCAACATTACGCGTCAACCCTTCTTGCAGCACCTCTTCTCGCACGTAGGTCTGCACATAGGTTTCAAGATATTTTCTTGGATCTTGGTGCTCAACAGCCGCCGGTAACATACCATAGGTTAATGCATGTTCAAAATTAAAGGCAGCACCGATTTCTTGCACTACGAGCGGATGCATAGTATAGCGCAATGCTCTGCCTGCAAGCAGATTGGTGCCCAATTTTTTTAAACTGCGCGCACTGGAACCGGTCAATAAAAAGCGATATTTTTTGCCTTCAATGAGCCGATGTACTTCATTGAGTAGTTCAGGCACCCGCTGTACTTCATCGATAACTATCCAACCTGTATAGCTGGGTGGTATTAAGTTTGATAAACGACTCGGATCAGCAGATAACATGCTATACAATGAAAAATCCAGGAGATCGATGTATATGTTATCGTGAAGATGCGCTTTGATCCATGACGTCTTTCCCGTTCCTCGTGGGCCGAATAAAAAGATACTATCTTTGCCATCTAAAGGTAATTTTAGAATTCTGTTGTACATACTTTACATTTTTCCTTGAAATTTGCAGGTTTCAACTTAAAATTTACAGATAATTACCCAAAAATTCAACAATTTCTGGAAATTTGCAACCCAAAACTACATTTTTCATGGAAATTTGCTGGTTTGAGTTGCAAATTTCCGGCACATCTTCAACTCCCTTACAATATCTTGTCATAAATATCTTGCGCTTACTATAAATATTTGTTATTATGGAAATAAGATAGAAATCATAAATCCAACTTCAAGATTTTAAATAGCTTTAAAAATAATTAAGGAGTTTCGCATGAAAAAACTAATGTTAATAGTGCTTTTAAGCGCAGCCATAGGGAGCAAGTGCTTTGCTGCGTCAACAGCTCGTTTAGGCATCGCTCATATTGTGAGACAAGCCATGAAAATGCAAAGCGATAAAGTAGCTGCTTTGCCAAATCCTACTCTTTTATATAATTTTGAATTTCGAGAGCAGCTAAGAAAAGAGGATCCCTTGCATAGTAAGGAATCTTTCAAGCTCTATCTAAGCAACCAAAGAAGCCCATATGCTTGCAAACTTGATGAAACAGACGTAGTAGAAGAAGTCGCTAATACTATGTTCTCAACTCTCATGGAGCATCCGAATATTAGAGAATATGCAGACCTCTGCGAGAAGCGTGGCTATAAACCCATTGGTTGCGTAAAATTGCTTATACCATCATGGTTAGAGTCCAACGTTACGTTAAATGATTAAGGCTTCATAATTCTGTTGAGATTACAAGAAAATTTAACTACCAAAATCGAGCGTCATGCAAGACATGTCGCTCGATTTTTTTTTGCACTCTTAGCTTGCAAATCAAGCTATAATTCTTAAAAAGGTCATACTATCTTAAAACCATAGATAAGGGTATTATGGAAGGTAAAAAATATATAAATATCTGTGAAGAAAGAATTTATGCAAAACAAAACCGGCCTCCTTATCGCCCTTGAAGGCATCGATGGTTCAGGCAAAAGTACGCTCGCACGTCTGCTTGAACAACAGTTAAGCAGTATGCAGTATCCGGTGTTACTTACCAAAGAACCGGGCGGTACACCGCTGGGCAAAGAGCTGCGCACTATTTTGCAACAACGTAATGTACATGCATGCCCGCTGGCTGAATATCTATTATTTGCAGCTGATCGTGCCGAGCATTTTGAACAGTTAGTAATTCCTGCGCTGGCGAGCGGTAAACTAGTAATTTCCGATCGTATGGCAGATTCTTCACTGGTATATCAAGGATTTGCGCGTGGGCTGGATATCGATATGATCAAACAGGTGAATGCTTGGGCAATGCAGGGCTACCGGCCGGATGTAACGATTTTTGTTGATGTGCCACTGCAGGTAGCATGTGCACGTTGGGCTGAACGCAACCAAGAGCTGAGTGCATTCGAGCGCGAACATGATTATTTTATGGATCGAGTACGATCAGGGTTCCATGCACTTTATAAAGATCGCAGTGATGTTATACTCATTGATGGTACACAATCACCAAACGATCTGTGCACTACAGCGTTAGAACTTCTTGCTCCTTGGATTAGTCGTTATGCTCAACAAGCAAATTCCGCCGGCACAACTATGGCTCGGCAACCATGAACTGTTAATCGACCGCACTACTGCGTACCTACAAAAACAACTGTGTAGTACCGGATGTGGTGTGTGCCGCACTTGCATGCAGATCCGCCAACAGCAACACCATGCAGTTATCTGGATATGCCCGGAAAAAGGGTATACCCTTGCACATATTCAAGAGATTCATGATCGCATTGTATTTGCATTAGATAGCACTGAACGTTTCTTTTTCGTGCTCCAAAAAGCTGATTATTTAAGCACCCAATGCGCTAACAGTTTACTCAAATCTATTGAAGAGCCACCAAGCGGATATCATTTTATTCTGTGCGCGCAGCAGCTTGAACCGATATTACCAACAATTAGGTCACGCTGCATTATCAACTCATTTGCACATGAAGCTCACAATGGTAGCGATGCATTACTTACCCGTTATTTTTATGCATCCAGCATGCCTGATCCACAAGAGTTTGCACAGGCGGTGCAAAAAGCGGCACTTTCCGAGCAACAAGCAATGCTCCTGGTGGGCGAATTACTCACTCATTGGATGCAGCAATATAGCACCGCAGTCAGCAAAAAGAATACACAAAAAACCGCTATTGCCTTACAAAAAGTTGAACTGATTAAGCAACTGTATGCAACACCACCTATGCCGGGCAGCAGTAGTCTGTTTTTAAAGCAGCTTTTTTTGCAATATTACGTGGGGAGCACGCGTTAAAGATACATTAATTTTGATTTCCTATTTGCATTCCTCTCAGCCGTCGCCTTTAGCTTCCGACTTCGCCAAGGCTTCGATCGGACAGGATGGCTGGCTAGCCAAGCTTCCGCCGTCGCTCTATGAGCTATGGCGAGACACGCAGGATGATTATATATTTTATTTTCGAGCCCATGCGAGAAACAAATTGTTCGGAGAAAATATGAAGTTGTACATCAATATAATTCTTGTAACCATCATCACATCAACGCATGCAACCCCCTGGAACTTGCACGCAACGCTCCAATATCTGCGCCAAGCGGTTACCACCTATAGCCAAAAACATCTGCCTGAACAACGTACTGCCGTCGTACGGGCATTACAAAAAATGCCCAGTCCACAGGTACAAAAGCATCCTGAATTGCTCTATGACGCAGCTGATCATCTTACCCAATGTCCACAAATTGATCATCAACTCATTCACCACAAGGAACTGATTAACAGCAGTTTTACGCAATTTGCACTGCAACCGGGATACGCCGTTACGTTACATACGTTGCTTGTATTCCATGAACGTGAAAATTTCTGCAAAGGATATGCGTATGAGTTGCATGTAGCACGCATGCTTTATGAACGTTATGGCATAAACGTTATCGCTTTTGGTGTATACATACGCAATGCGCAGGGGCTTATGCGCCAATTTGATCTGCAAACGCCACATAGTTTTATTGAATGCAAAAACATCCGCTGGCCGCAGCGCGACCGCTGCGATATAAGCACACTCGACCAGCAGTTTAAAGATCAAAAACACCTTGTTAATGACCTTAATGCGCGACGAGCAGCCCCTTATGCGTATGAAGTATGCTCAAACCACCCAATTCCTGATGATTGGCGCCATTTTTTTGCGCAGCATAGCATAGCTACACGGCAGATCGGCATGCCATAACGCTTTTATATTGCATTCATCTATCACTATTTGGCATACTATAATTACAGATATACATAAATTTGTATAATTATTTGATTGCTAAAGGATAATCATGCACATACGTTATAGAGTTGTTTTAGCGGCGACAATGCTTATTAACTTTCCGGCACATGCATTAAAATTAATGTCTCCACAAGCGGTTTGCCAACAGCGGGGCCTGCAAGAGAATTCACCTGAATGGGATGCCTGTATACAAGAGGCAACTGCAAATAATGATCGCATCACGCGGGAATTCTATGCCGGCATAGAAGGAACATCTGCAGCAGAACCCGTTCATCCCGAGGCAGTTGTTCCGCAACAAAAATCGGCATATGACTTTGATAACAACTATTTAGTGCCACCATTAATGCGCAAAGCACTGAAAAAGAAATTATTATTCACACCCGAAGCACAAGCAAAATAAGGACGACTAATTATGTATAAGTTAGTTTTATCCCTTTGCATAGCAACCGGTATATATCATGCTGCGCATGCACTTAAAATGATTCCGGCCGAAGATGTCTGTACACAGCAAGGTCTACAACCTGGCACACCCGAATATGATGCATGTGTAGAGCAGGAACAAAAACGTCAGGCTGCACTTATACAGGCAATTATGGTCAAAGAACAAGCGCCAGCTGCAGAATCGGTAAAAGCGGCAGTTGAACCTTACGACACTGCAATTATTGAACCTGCACCAGAAACCTTACCTGAACCTACTCTGTTGCCGGAATTACCTGCACCGACTGAGCCAACTCCTCCAACAGAACCTACAATCACGCAACCGGTTGCCGAATCCATATCCAGCGAACCAACACCTGCAACAACTTCCGCAGAAGAACAACCGGAACGTGCAGCAGCCCTGCCGATAGTCGCATTACAACAGAGCTTTGCAACAAAATTGAAACCGCAAGCAGCAGCCGAAACCGCAACGAATGAATGTAGTGGGCAGATGACCCATCATGAATTCGCCGCCGTCGATGGTTGTATGGCAACGGTTGAAATTGATGAAACCGGTGATGCGATAGAACCGACCGTTTTCCCGCGCGAATGCGCACCATCCGCAGAGGATATGAAACGCCTTTAGTTGCTCGATCGCCCCTTTTGTGTCATTATGTATGACATGAAAAGTTTGCAATCATTACTCGATAATCTTCTTTGCGATCAAGACAATTGGAAGGTGCAGCTGCTTAAACATTGGCCCACAATCTTGGGTTCATTAAGTGCAAAAGTGCATCTTGAAAAAATTGCCGAAGATCACCTTGTGTTGGCGGTCAGCGATTCCTGTTGGCTGCAAGAACTGTACCTTATGTCTGGGATGTTAAAGCAGGCAATTAATAAAAAACTAGACCGGCCACGCATTAAAACTCTACGCTTTAAAATAGTGGCGAAAAGCGCATCTTATCCGCAAGCGACAGCGCCACGCAAAAAACGTAGTCGTAGTATCATTGCACTTACGCCGGCAGAGGCCAAATCGCTTGAGTGCATACAGGATGAAGCATTAAAAAAAGCATTAGCTGACTTTTTACAGCGGTGCAAACAGGAGTAACCCATGCTCGTAATTATAGCTCTGTTAGTTAGCACCATAGCCTGTACACAAACGGTAGAGGTGGATAAACTTCATCAAGCATTTTGGGGAAGTTATAATGAGTTTGCACAGGATGAATCTACTGCGCTCACTTGGTATAACCGACTGCTTGAAGAACCGGATACCCCTGCATATATGCATCGCGGCTTGGTAAATCTGTTTGCACGCGCTGATGACAATAGCTCTATTTTGCAACTCATGCCCAAACTGGAACATGCATTCACCGACGATGTTGAAATGCAACTTATTTTTGCCCGAGCATTGTATAACAGTGGCTTTATAATCCCCGCAGATGAAAAAATTATTATGCTGGCACAAAAAGTTAAAGATCATCAAGAGGTCACCCTGCTTGCCGCACAGATGTACATGCGCAGAAAAGAGCTTGAAAATGCTGCATTAGTGATTAAAGATTATCTTGCCGCAACACCCGAAAGCTTGCACCATTTTGTGTTCTATTTTTGTTTGGCACAAATTTATATGGGTATGCACCAAAAGGATGCTGCATTGCAGGCGACAAACAAAGCAGTTTCGTTGCAACCAAACTTTGCCAAAGGTTGGCTCATGTATGGGCTCTTGCACGAGCAGATGGATCAGCTGGATAATGCATTGCGTGGCTACACGCGTTATTTGGCAGCGTCGGGTACCAAACCGCCTGAAATGGAACAACATCTGCAACGCATCGCCAGCAAACATCATGAGCTGAACAACCAAAGTGACACTACCAAAGGGCTTTCCGGCACGCAATTTAAGCAAGCAATTGAACTGATTAATCAAGGAAAATTCCAACAGGCTGCTGAATTTATTGATAGCTGTTTGAATTCACCGGGCACACAACTTTCATTCAAGATGCCGATTATAGATGAACCGGCACAGGAGCCTACGGTATGGGGATTTTTAGGCACACTCTACACAGGGGGTATAAACTTTTGCAGATATGTTACAAAACTCTTTATTAAACCTCTATTACCTGTTAAATATAGTACAGACCCCTACTCATATCGAGTCACTCTATAATTTTTTGATAACGAGATCTATGCAAAATCATTATGCTGAAAAAATAAACGGAAAACCCATTTATTACGTTGGTAGTAAATCAGGTGGCCATATTATCCCCTGCTTAACCATGGCACAGGAAGTGCGACGTCTTTATCCGTACGTACAACAGATATTTATCAGTTCATTTGCTCCCACTGATACGGAAATGATCAACCGTGCACGCGCTATTGATCATCACCTGCAAATTGAAATCCCCGAGCGTGAGCCAACAGCATGGCATGAATATCCTTATTTTATGCTGCGCATTGGTTCTATTATCGCGCAATTTGTATTCGCATTTTTAAAAGAGCGCCCCAATTATGTGGTCTGCACCGGCGGCATGATTGCACTCCCCATTGCCATTGCTGCACGCATGTTATTTATTCAGGTGCGTTGGTACGAACTTAATGCGGTGCCGGGCAAAGCTACCAGATTTATCACCGCATGGTGGAAGGTAAAATTATATACCTGCTTTTCCCAAACGGCAGATTACCTACGCCCAACACCAACAAAAATCGAATATCCGGTACGTTTTTTTAATCAGCGACAATCTGGCCAGAAAAAAGCGCTCGAATCGCTACAGCTTGGAAATGATCGCAAAACGATATGTGTTATCGGTGGATCTCAAGGGTCTACATTTATCAACCAGGCAGTACTTGCTATGCTTGAACGTCACCCGGAACTGTATCCCTATATTCAAATTATTCACCAGACCGGATTGCCGCAAATTGCGCAATGCACAAGCTTTTATATAAAAAACAAAATCCCTGCTGCTGTGTGTGCTTTTAATCCGTCCATTGAACTGTTTTATGCAGCTGCAGATATTATAATATGCCGCTCAGGTGCGGGCACACTTTTTGAGATTCTATTCTTTGGCAAACCTTGCATCACTATTCCATTGGAAACAACTGCGAATAATCATCAAGTTGCCAATGCACGCGCTATGCAAGAGAGTTACGGCGAACTGTTTACGATGCTTACCCAAGATGCAATTCTTGCCGACGAGGAACTTTTGTACCACGCGATTGTACAGCATTTGGATATTAAATTTGATTGTATAATACCACAAGAACAGCAACAAAGTAGTTCGAGTGTGTATTGATGCAGAGAGATCAACACAGCTTCAGCCCAAGGCCAAATTAATCGTCCTGGTAAAGCCCAATTCAATCATCCTGAGCTTAGCCTGCCCGCCGAAGCTTTATGCGAAGGCCGGGTCGAAGGATCTACCCTAAGAATTGAATAGAATTATACGCAAAATCCTTCGACCCAGACGTCGCCAAGGCTATGTCGGGCAGGCTAAGCTCAGGATGATTATATAGCGTATGTAACTAACTCTGGTTAAAAATGATTAAAACCCCATGGTCGGAACTATTCCAACCGTGGGGTTTTTTAGTTAAACCTATCTGGCTTTGTGCTTGTCAGATGATACTACCTGCAACGGTTCAGTATGCAGATGATCATGACTAACGGAACTATCCCGAAAAGCCAGAAAGTACACCAAAAAAAGCGCAAGTACATGTGTCTTAAGCATAGCACTGCTCCTTGATGTTAAACGGTTTGTTAAAGATCTAACGCAGATGTAACCTAATAGAGCTCATAGTAGATCACATGCGTTACTTTAAACTATAACCAAAAACCACCTATTGTAAAGCGCGCGATAACTAATTTTATGATGATTACAGACAGAATTATGCATCCGTTATGCATAAAACGGATTATTTTAACGCAAACTCGATCTAAGAAGTTTTATTAAAACTAACAAATTCTGCTCTTTTGTCTTCCTCGCGAAGGCCTATACATTACCCACATCTTTTCCTTTAAAAATAACGTAAGTGCTTGTAATGTGCTCTAGCGCTGCAATGCCACGCCATAAAACTTTCGCGCCGGGA
>JAGVLK010000021.1 GCA_020049835.1 Candidatus Babeliales bacterium
ACAATTGTAGTGTTTTGTACTTCATGATCTTTCTCTTTTTTATAAGGAAACTGGTCATGAGTATACTTCAAATTTTAAAGTTTCAGAAGAGGTCTATTTTATAAATCAAGCAAATATTAGTTACGCCAAAGGATCACCTGAGGATGAAGCTCTCTATGCTATTAAGCGTGAAGCTTTACGCCAGGCTAAAGCTGGTGCAACGTCTGGGCGCGTTCAAGAGTAAGAACTTAATCATAGAAAACAGATGACTAAGAGGATGGTAGAAATATCGTCCTCTTTTTTTCAAGAATATGCGGCACATGAGCCGGTAGCCAAAATACGTTTTAAAGACTACACTGAGCATAGTTTGTTTATTAACATGTAATCTACAGTACAAAAAATCACTATGCTCATACCGCTGCTTCTTTCAATCTTACTACTCACACCACATTCAGTTTTTTGTATGAGCACATTAGCCGGATTAGCGCATGCAACACGTCAACTATTGCCCGGACCTCGTTCACAAACACGCGTAGCACATCTGATTGGCGGTAGTACCGCTGCGGTAGTTGGTAAAATCACCTATGATTATTTAAACAAAAACAATGGCAGCAAACAAGTTCGTGCATCAGAATCTAGCGATCGCGAAGCAATACTGAATCAATTCTATGCAGACGAAGTAGCGCGTATAAAAAAAGAAAATGAACCTGTACAATGCTTGCTCGATGCCATTTTTAAAGCTAATTGTAATCAAACGCTTTCAGAAACAGAATGTGCTCAAATTATAGACGCTATCCCTTTATTAGTAAGGGAAGACGATAAGCATACCCCTTACAAACTCGCTTACCAAAAATTCTTTTGGGGAGAGCAATTTGAAACGTTACATCAACATTTTGAGAATAATTCTACACTTTTGCAAAGCGACTTTTGTATTGTGAGACCTGCGCTACTAAAATCACTTGTTGCAACGATACATGCATGCAACGATTCCACCAATAAAAAACTCTTGGATAAAATTGTAGGCAAACTTCTGAGTATGAACACTAATGACAGAGCAAGATGGCTTACATATGGAATCTTTAAGAATTTTCCAGATTTACGCTTACGTATACTTGAACAGATAACTGATCTGTATGACGTTAATACCTCGTATGAACATGCATGTTCAGTGGTCAATAGCATAGTTTATTGTGAAATCTCCCCTTTAATGAACCATTCTGAAACAATGCCATGTTTATTATATATGCTCCAATTTCTTGCTCAGCAAAACATAGGTACCGGTGCACTTGTTACATATTTACTGCATGAAGAACCACCAACTCTCCGAACTGATAAACAAATGTTATCATGGCTTTTAACCAAGCAACTTATGCAACATCCTGAGCTTACACCTGCACTTGCTGCAACGTATAATAACCCTGCGCCAGAATTTAATGGATTCAGGGATTTTATAAATCAAACACATTATAGTTACTGTAAAGGATCACCTGAGGATGACGCGCTGTATGCTATTAAACGTGAAGCCATGCAGCAGGCTAAAGCTGCTGCTACATCTGGGTGTGTATAAAAAAACTCTATTAAAGGACTAATTATGCAAAAGATTATAACGTCGCTATTACTCTGCACCATCCTAGCTGCTACCGCACACGAAAAGCCTGAAGTACCCTGTGATTTCTATTTTAGAAAACTATATTGCAATGATGAGTTTAAAAGATCTCCCATAACAGAATTACCTGAGTATCTCATTGATGCTTGTGAAAAGAGTGGCGTAAACCCTGCCGATATACATGTTTTTAACGAAGACTCTTATACCCCTCTTTTTGCTGCTCATACAGTTGGTTCTAATATAATGCTTACTAATAGATTTTGGCAATTTGATGAAGATGTACAAGCCTGGTATTTCGCTCACGAATTAAGTCATACAAAATATGATAACACCGATTCATTTTGGCAAGCCAATCACAAACTCGTCGATTTTCAAATCGGTTCAACTGCAGTCGGTACCGCTAGCGTTACGGCACAGCTGTTAATAAAAAAGATACGCAACATTCCTGCCGTAATAGGCACCGTTTGTATATGGGGACTCGCCAATGTTGCAGCACTTTACGATTATTATCAAAAGAATCAAGAAATAGAGCTACGCGCCAATGATGATGCATCAAGAGCCGTAGGTCCAGAAGCTGGAATTAAGGTAACCCATCAACATATCTGGGATAGAAATGCCGGTAACAAGTCTACCATCAATAGACTTGAGTATTACGCAGATCAATTAGGATTCTCTACCCATGGATCGCTTGAGGTACAATTAGCGCGGCTTGAAAAAATCAAGAAGGAAATGGAATCTAAGTAACTAAGCGTAAGCCCTTCGTAGCTTGGCAAGCAAGCGTAGTAGGGTCATTTTCCTACACAAAACTCACGGAACACACGGTCCATGCACATCTCACTGACAGTTTTGCCAGTTAATTGACTCAGCTGTTCAATAACTTCTTGCAAATGCACATAGAGCAGTTCATATGCAATGCGCCCGGTGAGCATTGGCAACATAGCCAGTAATTTATGTTCCACATCAAGCAGCACGTTAAACTGGCGCGCATTGAGCACAAACGGATAATCTTGCGCTTGGCTTATGCGTGCAATATGTTCTTGAATTGTCTGTTGCACATGGACAACATCAGGTTTTGAACTGGTGCACACTGCAAGCCCTTGGGCAATGCGTGTAACACGTTCAGGTAAATCTGCTTTAGTGTACAACAGAATTGTTTTTATTTGATAGCGTGTATACAGCTGGCGATACAGCTGCTCTTCTTGCTCCGTCATAGCACGTGATGCATCGATAATCAGTAACACTACATCAGCTAATTCTGCTTCTTTATACGAGCGTTCAATACCAGCTTGTTCAATTACATCATCAGTTTGACGCAAACCTGCCGTATCAACGAGTGTCCAATACTCTTGTTGTTGGTAAATACCGGCTTCAATAACATCGCGCGTTGTGCCGGCAATAGGAGTAACAATAGCGCGCTCTTTTGCAAGCAATGCATTAAATAAGCTCGATTTGCCAGCGTTCACCGAACCGATGCACGCGATACGAAAACCTTCTTTGATGCGCTGCTGTTGATCGAACGCAATTTTAAGCTCTGCAATCTGTGCCAGGAGCTGCTCAATAATATCTTTTATCTGTGGGCCAAATTCAAGCTGCTCTTCTTCTATAAATTCAAAGCTCGCTTGGCAAAATGCGGTTGCCTTAATAAGTTCTTGTTCCAGCGCATGTAAGTAACGCGAAAAGCTTCCTTCAACCTGTGCGAGCGATTTTTTGAGCGCCTGCAACGTATGTGCATGTATGAGTTCGTTAATCGCTTCCGCTTGTACTAAATCCATTTTGCCATTCAACACAGCGCGTTTGCAAAATTCCCCTTCTTGGGCCATGCGTGCGCCGGCTGCAATAGCAGAGGCGATAATCGCTTCGATAATAAAGGGATTATTGTGGCAGGTAATTTCCACCACGTTTTCACCGGTGAATGTTTTAGGTCCATGCATTACCAAGAACATAACCTGATCGATCGGTTGCCCCTGGTCATTAATTACATGCCCTACATGCACGGTGTGCGAAGGTACGGTATCAAGGGGAACGTGAGCATAGAGGTTGCTTATACGCGTTGCTACTGCCAATGCATCGGCGCCCGAAAGGCGCAATAATGCTATTGCACCCGCTCCACGCGGCGTACATTGAGCTATAATTGTCTGATTATACAGCATAGAACGTAAACCTCCTGAAACGACTTTTAGGCATTATGCATGCATATAACCTTAAACCCTTTGAGCGGCCTTTTGCAGGTATTACGCAATGATTGCAACAGCAGATGCGCGCAGCTACGATAGAAAATCCTGCAGCGCTCTTCATCCTCAAATGGCGCTTTTTCAAACGTTACTTTAAGGTGATATTTTTGGGGTTCAATAGCAAATGCGATATTTTTCTGTTCAGCAAGCGTAAACAGATCTTGTAACCATTTTTGTGCATATTCTACCATTGATGGTGACCACAATGGGGTATCATTTTTAGGTTTTGCCGCAACTTGCTGCTCATTAACTTCACGCGGTTCAGGTGCCTTCTGCTCACGGTGCTGTGGCGCTTTTGGTGTTTGCACCGGCAATGGACGGGTCACCGCCTTAGGTTTTGGCTGCTGTTGTTGCTGTGCGTGTGGCTGTTGTTGAGCAGGTTTTGCCGTATGCTCTTTTTTCTTGGGCTGTTCTTGAAAGAAAATGGCAATCTTTGCAGATTTTACCGTAAAGCCAAAGAAATTCTTCTGAGGAACTTCAAAAATACGAATGGAGAAATCCTCAGGTTGGCCGGCGCGCTGCCAGGCCTGAAAAATAGCTTTTTCTATGGAAGAAGCCTCTTGGACGATTGATTTCATGTAATACCTCGATCAAAAGAATATAATTTTTACGTTTTTTGCGTATTAATGCACGATTTTCTGCAAATTGTGGGAAATAAAAGAAGGGCAAGAGACCTACATCTGCTCTAGTATCTGGAGCGGGAAACGGGACTCGAACCCGCAACCTTTGCCATGGCAAGGCAACGCTCTACCAATTGAGCTATTCCCGCGTATATCTTAGTAATTTCAGTAAAAATGTACCATTCTTGTAATATTTGTCAACTAGAACAGTTACCTACCAGATCACTGCTCCAAACAAAGCATCGTGCCATGATTGTGGGGCCATTGGCCTAACTAGGCGATATGCCTGTTTGAGGGCAATAAGCGCTCCTCCAATTGCAGCTGCACCCTGCAGATAAGATTCATCAAGACCCATATATTTTAAGCCGTGTAGAACACCAAAGCCAGCACCTGTTCGCAAGCAGATTGTTGCATATGAATCGCTGTATGCCCGAAATAGCGATTGTCGGCCTGCCGTATTGTTTTCAACAAACCGGTTATAATAGAGTGTTCTAACGTTCCAAACCAAAGCGCTGGAAGCAACCCCACTGGCCGTCCATGCAGCTCCTGTTGCAATGCCGGTTGCGACATCCTTCACAAGTGGCACCATGTCGCTTGCATGTATAGACCCGACAAGAATACAACAGAGTATGCCACTCAACAGTAAACGCTTCATTTTATCTCCTTTTTATTTTATTCCTCATTTTCAGGTCGAAGCTGAGTACCTGCAGCTGCAGGTCGTATTTGCCTTTGTGTATGCTGGTGCTGTAGCCATACATAATAGAGCGTTGGTAATGCAAGAGAACCACCAATAATGCCCGTTCCTGAAAGATATTCTTTATCAACGACTATCTTTTTGAGGCCATGCGCCACGCCACAAGCTGAACCTAATCCACCTACAATCAACCCTCCCCAAAAATATCCTGATTTACAGCTTTCAGGGTCGGTAATACCTGAGGAAAAATTCAGTCTAAGATCCATATCTACTGCTACAACCCCTCCAAGAGTTCCACCTGTAGACCACGCAACTCCTTTTGCAAGGCCTGAAGTTGCACCTTGAATGTACGGCGCCACATCATTTGAGCTTGCGTTCATAAATCCAGTAATTACACAACAAAAAAGACCGAAGAAATTACTTCTTGTCATCAGCAAACAACTCTTTTTTTATTTTTTCGAACGAGATAGTTTTACCTTTTTTCTGCGTACGCAAATTAGCCGTATACACATCAAGTGCATCTTCAAGTTTTTCCATGAGTGCTTCAAACTCTTTCAATTTGAGTTTTACACCGACTTTATTGCCTTCTTCATCATAAAAAATCTGTGCATTAATCTTGATTTTCATTGCCCAAATCCTTTCAATATCTTTCTACCTTACTCTTATTTTGACCGATAATCATCGCTTATACAAATGCCTTGGCATCACTAATACTATGTTTACGCACAAGAATATTGCAACATCCGCCATTACCTTTTAAGCTACTACACAAGGAGCAACTCATGATAGATATACTCTGCGGAACCATTACACACATTGTAGATGATGCCATAACCGTGGTAACCGGTGGCATCGGCTTGCGCTTGCAGGTACCACAAGTACATATGTTTTCGCCACAAACAGTCGTAACACTCTATGTGCATATGCATTGGAACCAAGAACAGGGACCATCATTATTTGGCTTTAGCAACGAGCTTGATCGGCAAGTATTTCTGCTCATTATCAGCTGTTCGGGCATTGGGCCCAAAATTGCACTCAGTATATTAAGTTCATTGGGTAGCAGCGGCTGCGTGCATGCAATCTGCCAAGGGGATGATAAAGCATTAAGCAAAGTTCCGGGCATCGGCACCAAAAAAGCAGAACAGATTATTGTGAGCTTAAAGCACAAGATGCAAAAACTGGTTAAATCCGGCGTTGCGCTGGAAGATATCTCCGGCCTGCAACAGATGCATGAACTTAATGATGTGCTCACATCACTTAACTATTCAAAGCGCGAAATCGATGCAACACTGCATTGGCTGGCAGAACAGCCGGCAAGCGAACCGGTTCCATTTGATAAACTGATGCGTCAAGCACTTTCATTTTTATCAAAAAAGGCATAAAATCTTAATTCTAGGGAATTAGGGATTTTATGTGGACATACGTTTACGCATTGCGTTCATTTCATGCTTTTTTTATTGCTGCAACACTTTTTATCTGCGGTATATGTGCTGCATACAGTATGCACAGCGCTATTTTTTGCCTGGCAATTGCCACTGCATGTATCGCCATAACTGCACGCATGACATCATCGGCATATAAAACTGCCCTGCTGTGTTTAAGTTTATTTGCACTCGGCTTTGTGCGCTGCTATTGGCAACAGGCAAGCTATAAAGCGATGTTACAATCGTTGCAGCAAACAACTGCATTACATCTGTATGCACAGGTAACTGATATCAAAAAAGCTGATCACCCACGCTATAAAGCGGTCATGGTATGCAGCGTGACAGCTCGATATACCGATGACTCGATGGCCGATTATGCACACAGCTGGAACCTGCAATGTTATTGTGCAACAATGCCCTCTTGCACCGTTGGCGATACTATTCAGCTGCACAACGTTCATATTACGCCGGCACGCAATAATGATTTTGGCACTTTTTTGCTCAAAGAAAATCTGCATGCAACCGCTTTTATAAAGCGCGCGCAATGTTCGCTCGTGTATCATCCGGCATGGTCATGTGCACGTTACTTGCATGAACTGCGTCAGCAGATTACCCAACAGCTGCACAGCAAATGCTCACCGCAAACATTTGGCCTTATTATGCTTATTTTTTTTGGTGACCGTCTGCAAGCAAAAAAGGAGTATCTGGCTACAAAAGAGCTTTTTAATGGCTGGGGCATTATGCATTTTCTGGCGCGCTCCGGTTTGCATTTGGTTATCTTTATTGTGGCACTCAACTACTGCTTGCGTCGCATCCCGCTGGCATTTGGTTACAAAAAACTGCTGCTTGCATGCATTTGCATGCTTTATTATCTGTTAAGCTGGTCCAGCATCTCTTTTGTGCGTGCATTACTTACTTTCTTTTGGTATACCACCTATACGTTGTGCAACTTACAAATTGATGGACCGCGCATTGTAATGCTGGTAACAACTCTTTGCCTTGTGCATAACCCTATGCTGCTCTTTTTCTTGGATTTTCAGTTGAGCTTTGGCCTCACTTTGGTGCTGGCAGTCATAACGCGCTCTACAACTAACACAAAACTGGCGTAACGAGCTCGACCCTTGTAACATCTACCCCCCTTTACGTATGCTAGACAAAGAAGAGAGGTATATACATTCCAAGGAGGGGGTTATCGTGGAAAGAAAGTTATTCTTTAAATTGCTGGCATTGTGGTATGGCATAAGCGCCATGCAACTCTATGCAGCCGACACAACGTTACAAATTCAAGAAGCACCAACCGTACACACCAAAAAAAAGGCGCGCTATACCTTTATTGTCTATATGGCCGCAGATAATGATTTGCGCAGATTTGCAGCACGTAACATTAAACAGATGGCTGCAATTGGTTCCATAGCAAAACTGATTAATATTGTTGTACATCTTGATATACGCCTTGCCGGTAACAAGAAAATTACGCGCCGCTATTATATAGAAAAAGATCGCGTATTGCATGTTAATGCATACGATCCGGACACACAAATGATGGACAGCGGATTACCTGAAACATTAATCTCTTGTTGTAAATGGGCAATTGAAAGTTATCCGGCAGATAATTATGCACTTATTATCTGGAATCATGGCACCGGTATAATAGACCCTACGCATGGCAGAGTGATTAATCCAACGGAGCTTTTTGTCTATAATCCGGAAATTAATATGCTCGAGCTTGATCGCTCAATAAGCATTTTACGCACCACAGAAGAAATGCCGTCTGATGACGAATCTACGCTTAATGCACTGGCGCTATTAGATGATAGCGATGTATTACTCGATGAAACAGCAACATGGCAAGAGGATCTCCTGTTGACACAAGATCCACGCGGCGTATGTTGGGACGATTCCGTGGGCAACTATCTTACTAACCAAAAACTGGATTATGCGCTGCAAACTATTCGCGATAACTATTTACATGGTGGCAAATTTAGCATCATTGGATTCGATGCATGCTTAATGTCTATGTTGGAAGTTGCTAATCTGATTTCTAAACATGCTGATTTTATGGTGGGCTCACAAGAAGTTGAGCTGGGTACCGGATGGAACTACCAAAAAGCACTCGAGATATTTACGCGCACATCGCCGCAACCGCAGCAGTTTGCACAGCATATTGCGCAGGTATACAAGGATAGTTATGCAAGTATAACCAATGATTATACACAATCAACGGTCAATCTTGCAGCCATACAAGCGGTTGAAGATTCTTTGGATGCAGTTGCTTCATTACTCGTGCAAGCACTTGCTATCGATCGCAACAAGAGCGTGCTCAACGCAATACGCGCAAGCAAAAACAAACTGCTTTGTACACACTTTGATGAACCAAGTTATATTGATTTGCATCATTTCTTAACCAATCTTGAGCAAAACTTAAAACATTTTGCCTGTACTGATCGCGCCGCATGCACACGCATTGTAAACAATCTCAAAAAGGCGATATCTGCAACAAAGAATGCCATTGAACAAGCGGTACTTACTAATGTAGCCGGCGCAAGTTTACAGTTGGCCCAAGGGTTATCTATCTATTTCCCCGAGCAACGCATACATAGCTCATACATGAGAACCGACTTCTATCAGCAGAATAGCTGGGCACGTCTTCTAGAAGCATATGTTTCAGCATAAAACGGAGAGTGGTATGAAGGCGCTGCGTTAATGCCGCACCTTCATACCGCCTTATAACCATTTGCAGTCTACATGACAACTCGGTACACTTTAAGCAGTATTAAAAACCGCTTATAATCACCATAGCAATACCAAAAAGTAACCTCTATGAATACACCTACCGGCAAAGCAGCAGCCCTTGCAAAACTGCATCAAGCTTATACAACATCACCTGATTTACTCATTGCCAATGGCAGCACAAAGATTATTTTTGGCCATGGTAGCGCCGATGCTCGCATTGTATTTATTGGTGAAGCGCCCGGCGAGCAAGAAGATCGTCTCGGCGAACCCTTTGTTGGCAAATCGGGTCAACTGCTGAATAAAATTTTTGAAGCGATTGGCCTGAAGCGCAGCGACGTATATATTACCAACGCCGTTAAAGTACGACCACCAAATAATCGCAAACCATCACCACTGGAAATTGAACGCTCAAAAGAGCTGCTCATGAAACAGCTTGCCATTATTCAACCGCGCATTGTTTGCACGCTCGGCTCATCGGCGCTGCACGCCCTAACTGATGCGCAGCAACCAATTACCAAAGTGCGCGGCAAGCCAATCAAGGCGGCGAACTTAGTCATTCTGCCGACGTATCACCCTGCTTACATTTTACGCAACCCCAAAGAGTTGGCGACATTGTACCATGACATTGCCTATGTTTATGACCAGGCTTATCCGAAATAATCCAATCTGAACAAAAACAAAGATAATCTCCACACTAACCAGTATGGCTGAAACTTTCTGGCAAGTGGTGGATAACTTGGTGGATAAGTGGTGGATAAGTGGTGGATAACTTGTGGATAACTTCAAAACCGATTTTAACCACCCCTTGAAAACCGCCTGCAGATCGCCCATAAAAAATGTGTCAAAAAAAGATTGTGGCTATTAATGGTACATTTGGAGAAAATTGAGACATTTATCCACAAGTTGTCCACCAGTTATCCACCACTTATCCACCACCTGGTGGATTTCGATATGCCCCATCAAATCAACAGATCGTTAAAAATTTTCTTGAGTTATCCACCAAAAACATCTTCATCTATTATCTTAATATATTAATAACAGGTTATATATAAAATATGTTAATGGCTGGAAGCAGTATTTTTTATGCCACCCCTATCTTTTTTTTAGAAATTTTTATGCTATACTAAAATAAGCCACTCGAAATGACCTTAATCAAAGGATACCGTGAAACTATCAGCCGTTATTGAAGACCTAGTAGAGGAAAGAGGTCTGGACAGAGCCGTTTTAAGCACTATTATTAGCGAAGGCATCTTTGCCGCATACGAAAAAAAATATCCCGAACTTACGTTGCGCGTAGAGTATGACAAAAAATCTGATGACCTTGTTGTAGAGGTCCAAAAAAATGTTGTTGCCACTGTAGAAGATGAGCTTGCAGAAATTAGCGTTCGCAAAGCCAAGAACATCGATACAAAACTCAATGTAGGCGACACTGTTTGGCTGCCTTTTGACGGTAAAATTGGCCGTATTGAGATTTTGCGTGCTAAGCAAGTTATTGCCGGCAAAATTCGTCATATCGAAGCTATGGCAATCTACGAGCAGTTCAAAGATAAAGAAGACACTATCGTTCATGGCGTTGTGCATAAAATTGAACGCGGCGGCATCTCAGTTAAGTTGGGTGACACCTTGGCATTCTTGCCAAAATCGCTCACCAGTCCCGTCGACAAATGCATTGTGGGTTACCCTATACGTGCGCTTCTTAAAGAGGTCTTGGTTGAACCTCGTAATGAAAATCAGTTAATTCTTGATCGTGTGTCGGAAGAGTTTTTATACAAGCTGTTTGAGCTTGAAATCCCTGAAGTTTTTGAAAACCTTGTCGAGATCAAGAAGATTGTACGCATTGCAGGTTACAAATCAAAAGTGGTTGTTGCCTCAAATGATCTTAATATCGATCCTGTCGGCACTTGCGTGGGTGTTGGCGGCGTCCGCATTAAGCCGATTCTTAAAGAGCTTGGCGGCGAAAAGATCGATGTAATTGCATGGTCAGATTCTCCTGAAATCATGGTGAAGAATGCACTGAAGCCGGCTGTGGTTAACCGCGTTGAGCTTGAAGATAATTCTGCAACCGTTTGGGTTGATGACGATCAACGCTCTTTGGCTATTGGAAAAGGTGGCCAAAACATCGCGCTGGCATCCAAATTAACGGGATACAGTATCGATTTAGCACAACAGGAAGTACATCATCAACCTTTTAGCCAAGATGAGTTTGCTCAATCAGAGCAGGTAGAAGAGAGTTTTCCAGACAACGAAGAGTAAGTTGAAGTGAATTATGCGTGTATACGAGTTTGCAAAAAAGGTTGATGTGGCATCTAAAGAGCTTATACAAGTTCTTGCCGATGCCGGCTATGAAGTAAAAAATCACATGGCCGTTTTAACTGATAATGAGATAGCATTGCTTGAAAAAAAATATAAAAAAACAACTGAGTCAAGAAATCAGGTAGAGCAGCAACCTTTTGTTCCTGAACCGCAAGAGCAAGAAATGCAAGAAGTAGAGGTGCCCGAAGTAGCAGAAGTAGAATCTCCCTACAAAAAGAAGCCACCCGTTGAATATACTCCCGGCGTTGAAGAAATTGTCCTTGTGCCGATGACTCCCGGCGATTTTGCCGATCGCACAGTGTTGCCTGTACAAGAGGTAATTGTAACACTTCTTAAATGGGGCATTCTTGCACCAAAAAATAGATTACTTTCTGAAGAGATTGTTGAGCGACTTGCAGAACATTATCAAATCACGGTAAAGCGCCCTGAGCATCAGGAAAAGCAAGAAGGCAAGAAAGATCTCTTTATTTCAGAAACTCCCGAAATCCAAAAACGAGCTCCGATTATAGTTGTGCTTGGTCACGTTGACCATGGCAAAACAACGTTGTTGGATTACATTCGCAAAACACGTGTTGCCGCACGTGAAAAAGGTGGTATTACGCAACATTTAGGTGCATATTCTGTGCAAACAAAGCATGGTAATATTGTGTTCCTTGATACTCCAGGCCATGAAGCGTTTACTAAAATTCGTACACGTGGATTAAAAGTTGCTGACATCGCTATTTTAGTGGTCGCGCTTGATGATGGTGTTATGCCACAAACTATCGAAGCAATTAAAATTGCTAAACAGATGGAAGTGCCGATCATCGTTGCCATGAATAAAATTGACAAAGCGGATGCGCAACGCATCGAAATTCTTAAGCGTCAATTAGCGCAACAGGATCTTCTGGCAGAAGATTGGGGCGGACAAATAGTTTGTGTGCCAATTTCTGCAAAGACTGGCCAAGGCGTTGATGAATTGCTGGAAATGATCGATTTACAATCGCAAATTATGGAATTAGAAACTGACGTTTCCGGTCCGGCAAAAGGATATGTACTTGAATCTAAATTAGAAAAAGGTCGTGGTCCGGTTGCAACGGTTATCTTGCAGCAAGGTAGTTTGCACATCGGTGATTTCTTTAATAGCGGACAAACTTCAGGTAAAGTAACGTCATTGGTAGATTCATACGGTAAGCGCCTTAAAGAGGTATTGCCTGGCTATCCGGTGCAAGTTGCGGGCTTTGAAGCGTTGCCACAAGCTGGTGATTCATTAATCGCGGGCAGCAAAGCTGAAGTTAAAAAAGCAATACAGCCTACCAAGCACGTAGTTAAAATGGCGCGTGGTGAAAAATCGATTAACATCTGCATTAAAGCAGATTCTAATTCGTCAATCGAAGCGCTGGAAGATGCTATTCGCAAGTTATCAAAAAAAATAAAACATGTTGATTTTCATATCGTAGCATCAGGTGTTGGTGACATTAGCGAACGTGATATCATGTTGGCGAGCCACACCGGATCAGCAATTATCGGATTGCATATTAAAGCTGAACCGAATGCACAACTGCTCGCTCAAAAAGAACATGTTTCTATACAGCTGTTTGATATTATCTATAAACTTCTTGAAACGTTGCAAGAAACTGCAGACAAACAAAAAGAAGTTAAGATGATTGATAAAAAAGTTGGCGAAGCGGTTATTCGTAAAGTATTTGATATCAAGAAATTGGGTATCATTGCCGGTTGTTATGTGCGCGAAGGTATCTTTGTGCGCACGGGCAAGGTTGTGGTATGGCGCGGTAAATACAAGATTGCCGAAGGTCCAATTACCAGTTTGCAACGTGATGGCAAATCGGTAAAAGAGGTGCATACGGGCTTTGAATGTGCATTTATGGCCGAAGGTATTACCGACTTTGAAGTTGATGATCGCGTAGAGTGTATTACTTCGGTTCCGGAAAAATAAAATACAAATTAAGTGTCGAGTATCCTCTTTGTCATCCTCGCTTGCGGGGATCCAGATATTTTAAATAAACAGAATGTTTGGGAAAAGAGGTCGTGTGATATTTCTTGGTTCTAATTTTTTATATAGAGCCAATCCCTTGTCTTCCTCGCGTATGCGGGGATCCAGTGATTGGTAAATCATTTAAAAATTTTTGTGTCTGTACAATTAGTGCTCAAATATTTATGATATTTGTTGAAATTTTATACCTGGATCCCCGCTTACGCGAGGAAGACAAAAAAAGGGAACAACAAAGTATGATGTTGGTAGATGCGCCCTGGTCTCTGATTATAGGCGCTTATGCATTAGCTGGAGCGATAACTTACTATCTTGTGCCTCGCTGCATTGCCATCGCTCAAAAATTTAATATTCTTGATCATCCCAATGGTACCATTAAAACACATGCTGTGCCGACTGCCTATTTAGGTGGTGTTGCAGTCTATTTGGGTTTTCTTGTATCAGTTGGTTTAGTCTTTCCTTTTGATAATCAATTTTTTCTTTTTTTCATCGGTTCAACCATTCTTTTTTTTGTTGGGCTCATAGACGACCTTATGCCGCTTGCGCCGTTGCAGAAATTTATTGGGCAAGCATTGGCAGTGATCTGTTTTTTAAAAGGTGGCATTTACGTTAAAGCGCATATTTTGCATGATATCCCTACGATACTGCTTTCTGCACTCTGGATGCTCTTTGTGATCAATACCATAAATTTAATTGATATCATGGATGGTCTGGCAACAGTAGTTGCGCTTTTTTGTGCAAGCAGTTTTTTTATTATTGCACTCATGGGTTGCCAGTATACTATCGCCCTGCTGCTAGCTGTGTTTATGGGTAACCTTATGGCGTTTCTAGTATTTAACAAGCCGCGAGCATCTATCTATTTAGGGGATGCCGGATCGTTGTTTATAGGTGGCATTTTGTCAGTTATACCCTTTTTAATTAATTGGGGCTCGCTGACGCACTACGGCTTTATTGCCCCATTTATTATTTTGGCCATTCCGCTGTTGGAAGGAACCTTTCTTATCCTGATTCGTACCTATAAACATATTCCATTCTATAAGCCGAGCCCGGATCATTTTGCCATTAAGCTTAAATTGCAGGGATACAGCCCAAAAGAGGTCCTTGTTGGGGTCAGTTGTGCCTCAATTATACTTATGATTGTTGCAATTGGGTTCGTTGCCGAGGTAATATCGTTGTTGCAAGTTATCATGCTTGGTCTGTTATTTGCAACAAACTGGACATACTGCATCTATCTCAAAAGAAATCAATAAATATCGTTTCTAATAAGATTAAAAATTGTTGTTGCTTTTTTGTTGTTTTTTTAAAAACGCATAGCATTTTTTTAAAAAGCCCGTATTTATCCCCCTTTTTCTGTTGTTGCTTTTTTGATATACTAAGAATTGTTGCAGTAATATTAAAATACGAGAAACTTAGAAATGTCTTAAGCTGAGATCATACTCAAAGTGATTACTGAGGGTATGGTTAAACGCACTGCTTGCTGAGGAAGTAATAGATTGTGGCCGAAAAAGCTTTTTGCTACAGTTCCTTCTTAGCTCTCTGGAAACAGGTCAGAGTCTATTACTTTACTCGCGCTTCTCTTAATCCAACAAATCTCGTATCGTTTTCAGGTTCCGCGCATCATCATCAGCTGTATCTTTGGGTGTTTCCAAGATTTTTGGCAGATGAGCCAGTCGTGGATCGTTCATTAAGGCGGCGAATGTTGCCAACCCTAATTGCCCTTCGCCAATATGTTCATGCCGGTCAACCCTGGTACCAAGCCCCTTTTTTGAGTCATTAAGATGAATGGCATAGAGGTTATTAAGACCGATGATGCTATTAAATAACGTTATAACCCCATTATAGTTATTTTTAAGATCATATCCTGCGGCATATACGTGGCAGGTGTCCAGACAAACCCCGATGGGGCTTGTAGGTGCAACTGCGTTTAAAATGGTAGCTAGTTGCTCAAAGGTGAAACAAGTGTTGGTACCTTGACCGGCCATAGTTTCCAATAAAAGTTTGGGGTTACCTGCAGGAGTTTCTTGAAAAACTAAATTCAGCTCCTGCGCAACATGGGCAAGGCTCGCTTGGATAGTTCCGGTGCCATAGGAGCCTGGATGTACTATCAGAGCATCAACATCGAGTGTAACAGCTCGTTGATATTCGGTAATCAAGGCATTTCGTGCTTTGGTGCGTTGAGTTTCATCGCCTGATGCGATATTAATTAAATAACTTGCATGGATGGCCACGTAACCAAGTGGCGCAACACGTAATGCTTCATGATACCGAGCAAGTTGTTCATCGGTGATGGCGGGTGCATGCCATTGGCGATTACTTTTGCTAAAAAACTGTACTGCTGTGCAGCCAAGGTTGCGAGCAGCATAGATTGCCTGTTCAAAGCCACCGGCAATGGAAAGATGTGCGCCCAGCAGTGGTTGTGATAATGATTTTTTCATGGATTTCCTTTAACGAATACTACATTAATATATCATGACGGTTTTAAGCTGAAAACTCCTTTTAAGTGCGGCAATTTATTGACAAAAAGGGCGGATGGAGTAACCTAAATAATACCACTTGTGGGCCTTGATGTAATCTAAGTGGATCAAAGAATGAAGCAGATAAGGCTCGAATATGTTCATTATTTGATTACTTTTTACAAGTTTACACAGGTGTATTTCTATGAATTTTTCACGATTTGTTGTTGCCAGCGTGCGATCAGCATGTTTGTTTTTATTGCTCAGTAGCGGTACAAACCTTTTGGGTTTGGGCGCCTTATTTCAGCCAACGCCGGACTTTTCCTTCTTTTTTAGTGGCAAGTTACGCCCGGAAACATTCTTTGCAGATGGTTTTACCTGGTTAAATAAACGTGAACAAGATAGAGTATATTACAGCCGTCATACACTTGACACCACCCTTGATACCTTTTACGGTCTGGAAACATACGGATTTAATGTTGCGGAAATGAAAGCAACCTTACGTAACCGTTCAGTATGGGGAGATCCGAGCAGTGTGGCCCCGGTTACCCCGGCAACCTTGCAAGATTTAGATGCAGGTGTTGGTGCTCACTCACATTTCTTGCCGCGTAACATATTATGGATGCGCGAAATTTGGTTGTCATTTGAAATTGGTACCGCTTTTGGGCTTACCTTTAAAAATCGTCAGTGGTTTACCATTGGTGCATTTCCTTTTATGGTCGGACGTGGTATTTCCCTTGGTGAAGCATATGCCGTTGGGCCTTCAGCGCTGGGTTTTTATACTGATTTTAATATTGATCAGTTTGCATATGGTGCAAAATTTGATGGTGATATCGTCAAGGATATACTTCACTATGACTTCTATGTGGCAATACTCAGCAATATGGCTAATAAAATAAGTCATTGTAACGCTCCTATCTATGCACAATGCTTGGATCGTAAAGAAAACCCTGAACGCGGATTTGGTAATGTTAACTTTGTGGTTGCAACACGCTTTAACTGGTGTGTGTTTAAACATGATGCGTTGGGACAACTTAATCTAGAGCCGTATGCGTTGTATAATCATGACCCTGAACAGGAAATTGAATTCAGCGCTGATGCTGACAGCAAATTGTGCACAGTTGGATTTTCAGGTGAATATGAAGGTCCACGTGCTGCATTTGGGTTTGATACTGCTATGAACTTTGGTCGTCAACGTGTATTGCCGTGGGATCGTAATCAGGTTACTAAGCAGTTGCGTAATGGTGTTGGCATGTTAGTTAACAGTCATGTATTTGTTGGGTATGATCCTGCAACCGATACCGTAACCAATACCGATGTATACAAAGCGCCCTTTTCTCCACGTAACGTAGTTGACCCTGCAGGGCAACCAAGCGATGTAGGCAAAGAGGCACAAAAATTAATTAAAGATAACGATAAGCGCTGCGAATTCTATAATGGTAGATCAATTGGTAGAGTTCCCGGTTTTTCAGAAGATATGGCATTTGTACCGGATCCAATTATACCGGTACAACTGGATGAGCTCTTTAATGCTAATGACCGTTTCCGTTGTGGTTATAACAACAAATATAAAGGTTGGATGTTTGTAGCCGATGGTGCATTATTCTTCTGCAATAAGCAGATTCAGCTTGCAGCAACTGCGGGTAAAGCATCGGGTGATTTGGATCCAAACACTGAACTTATTGATGGTGACTTTGCAGGATTTATTAGCTTGCAAGAAATCTATAATGGTAAGCGTGTGCGTAGTGCGTTCTTATTGAGCGGTGCAGGTAAAGTACAAATACCATTGTCGCCATCATTGACGGTCGGTAAAGCAGGTAATTTTGCAAAACTCACATCAGGATTTACCAATATCATCTTTTGGGGTGCTGCGCTACATTATACCCCTAAGCAGGTAAAACGTCGCATAGTGTTTAATCCTAATATGTATATGTACTGGTTAGATGTTGCCGGTAATAAGTTTGACCCGATAGCTAAAAAGGATACGGATATTCCTGCACGCAAATTCTTGGGTACCGAGATGAACCTTTTCTTTGACTACTACATGTTCAAAGATATGAAGTTATACTATGTAAGCTCTATCTTTGTTCCGGGTACTTACTTCACTGACATTAAAGGTAAACCTTTTAATAAACGTCAACAAGACAAACTTAATGCAGCGACGATTAAGAGCTGCAAAGACACCTGTATTCCAAATATTGGTGATAATGCTGCCTTTACCATTAATATTGGTATTGAGTACCGTTTCTAATACGTATACCTTGTACACCTTGTAAGAAATACAAACCTTGCATGACATGTAATTACTCACATGTCATGCAAGGTTTTTTTGTTGAGCTAAAATTGGTAAGCAACCGACCCGCGATTGCATTGCTTTTGCTTTAAATTTTTTTGATTATCTGCTTATGCTACAAAGTAATAATTAATGTTTATACAAAAGGAGTTACGTGTGCGCTGTAGTATAACGATACTTTGTTTGGTGTTACTAAGCAGTAACCTATGTGGTATGGATGGTGACGAACAATCGAATCGAATTGCAGACCATGTTCTTGAAGATCATGTTCTTGAATTAACATTATTACCATCACCCAGTAGAAATGGATCGTATATTAGTTTACCCGGCACTGCAGATCCATCAGATGTGCTGAGAAAATTAAAAAAAATTATTACATCAACAGAGACGAGAACTGCATTTCAACAATTTGCGCAACAATATCCTTCTGTGCATGATGAGCGAGCGCGGAGCGCTTATTTACAGCATTCTATACTTTCTTGCCTGAGTAAAGCTCAACAGCGCAAAATGGTCAAACATACACAAACATTGGTGAGTGTATCAATTTGTTGTATAAAACATCTGCGCACAGCATGTGGCGATACACATTGGACGGTTGATGTAAGCACCTGCCCTACAGCAGGCACCTATGTGGTTAAATTTCCACATATTGAAGATATTGGATATTATACAACACCAGAAGTTAATCTGTGTAATCTTATAAGTAGTTATCCAGACCATTTTATAACATATGCAGAGCGTATTGTGCAACATGAATCTAATGATGCTTGTGATACAGAAAATGAGCAGGATGTCAGTAGATGGAGAGTTGAATGTGGAAGCTGTGCTTGTTCGTAATATAGAACTGTGTAGAGAAATTGATTAACCACGTTGAGTATGAGGTAACGTATGAAACACTTAATAAGTGTAATTTTGTATCTGTCAATCGGAACGCTATCGCACATAGAAGCAATGGATTTTCTAGGTTCTTACAAAATTATCAGAGCATCAACTGTATCACACGCACTACTTTTACATTTAAAAAGTATCATGGGTTCACCGGCAACGCAAAATTCTTTTAGGACATGCGCCCAACAATATACGTCGACAGATCCTTCAGCTGCGCAAGAGATGTTGAGAAGGTCGATACTTTCTCCCCTGCCATGGGAACAGCAAGAATTAGTGCGTGAAACAACGAAGGCATTTGTTACCGCATGTACCTGCTGCATTCATCATTATTATACCGACTACGGTAAAAAATTATGGACTATTCATGTAAATGAAACACATGATGGCTCGTATGAAGTGAAATTTCCAACTATCGGCAGTATTGTGCGTAATGAAAAAGTTCATATTGCAGGAGCTCTGATACGCAACTATCCGATGGTATTTTTGAATCATATGCAGCGTCTTGAACCGCGCAAACCGCGAAGATGTTTGAATAAATAATTGCATTATTCTCTTTTTGTCATCCTCGCTTGCGGGGATCCAGATATTTGGTAATTTCATTAAAAGATCTTTTAATGATCAAGATATTAATAAAAAATAATACTGGGTCCCCGCAAGCGAGGATGACAAAAAACTGATTTTTTTTATAAAAATTTTTGATATTGATATTGTATACCCTATAAAACGAACTTGATCTACGAAGTAAGGTAATCCTGGTTCATTGCTTGTATTCACGTATAGCATGTACTATACTGGTGAGCGCTATAGAGTATATTTTCAATAAAGGTTATTAAGCTGTGATGAAGTATATAAAAACAGTACGAGCATGTATGCTCATGAGTATATTTGGTATAACAATGCTCAACGGTAATCTGAAACATACACTGCAACAAGCACCGGCAACCGTGCCTGCAGCATTACCGGGATCTGGCTTTATTAACAGTACGGCAGATGTGCTCAAGCCTGATTATCGAGCAATTGCTGCACTGATATATGCAGAAAATAATCTGCCATCACCCTATGACCCATGGTATAAAAAAACTTCACGCGCATGTGATTATCTGCTTGCAGAGCCAAATCTATGCTGCTCGGTTTTTTGGTGTAGCGAAGATGCTGCTAACGAAGCTGAGCAATTGCGTTCACACTATTGTGACAAAGATGGATCACAATTAACTTTTGGCAAGTTGCCAGTGAACCATAGATCTGATGCAGTAGCAATTATGCAAGCGGTTGATGAGCATACAACTGATGTCTTAGGCAGTTACTTTGACTATGATGAGCAATCTTCTGCATTACAAATGTTAGCGGATCAGTTGGATAAGCGATTCACAGATTCATCCATTTGTTGTTGTATGACGGTAGGGATTCTTGATCCTACTAAACTTACTGCATTACTTGTTCCATGGTGTTGTGCAGCAGGTAGTACTGCATGCTTGCGACGTGCGGCGGTGGTGGTTGATTATATGTGATTTTTTATCATCTTTAAAAAAGGAAGCGTAATGAAAAATCTAGTGTCTATTTTTATGCTCGGTGTCACGTTGCAGGCGGCTGCCGGTTGCAAATATTTTGCGGTGGCGGAATGTGCTTCGCGTCTTAAAGTTCCTACCGCTGTTGTTGCCGCATTGCTTCATAATTTAGAATGTGTTATGCAATCTGAACAAACGCGAGATGCGTACTGCGATATAGTTAGAATACAGCGTGAATGCGGATTGACTGATGCATATAAAAAGAAATCCATTTTATATCCCCTTTCTCATAAAACACAAAAGCAAGTTACATTGACAACTGACAGTCTATTGACGGCTTTATACCAACATACCAAAGCCTTGCCTCCAGTTGAGGGATTAGGTGTTTGGACATTTAATGTACGCGGACCGGTTGGCGATTCATTAACGGCAGATTTTCCCACTATTGAAGTACTACTTGCAGATAACGATATTAATCGCATTCGATGTTATCCGGAATATTTTTTAGGGGATATGCAGCAAATAATGCATGAGCGTATACAGTAATTTACCGTGTATTGGTAATAACATATCTAATAACTGCCATTGCTTCAATAATTGCACTCAAGGTATACCTATAGGTATAGCGCATCAAGGTATACGTTCAAGTATGCCATCATAGCATGAGCGCAAGCATGCGCGCTTTAACGCTGCAAAGAGTGCACGACTAGTGTCAAGACACACGGATAATTTTGCTTCACATGAAAGATTAAATAATTGAGAAAATCTCAGTACGCTCGGAAGTCCAGAATATAAACGATAAGTTGTATTATCATAATTAATCGGATGGCCGGTTCTGTGTTGAGTAAAATGGTCAACTGCATCTTGCAATAATGCATGTCGCGAATAATCTGTTTGTTTCAATTCCGATAAAAATGAAACACGAAATACCGGATGAAAAGGATCCATAGCAGGATAACGCAGAGCGATGCGCTCACCGGTTTCATCAAACCAAATTGCTTTACTAGGTGCTTCCTGAAAATATTTATTAGATTGACTTAATGACCAGATAACAGATGCATTGTTATTATCGACAACTTGATATTCAGTTTTCCAATCATGCACCATTGTGTGAATGGTTAAATTACTTATTGGGTGGTAGCAGCCTGATTGATAATCAACATGATAACGGTAATCTTCAACCCTTTCCGGTTCTTGACTTACAATCTGTACCAGTTGCCGATTAAGTTTGTGCATATCTGTGTCTGCTGCGTAGCATAATGGAGCAATGACAAGTAGATTCAAAAGTAATGTTCGTGGTGTGTACATGTTAATCCTTATTGATGGTTATTCTCTATTGATGCAATTACAATCGATAGAAGTGTAACCAAAAACGCTTCTGTTGCAAGGAATGTACACCTTAGGCAATGAGCCAGCGCACATTATGGCATGCACGAAAACAAGAAAAGATAGCGCTTGCTGCTTCGCTTAGACGTACAGCAATTGTTGGATTAAATAATGCTGCCAGCTTTAGCTCAGATGGCAATGATCTGTAATGAGCTACATCGTCGTTGTAATGAATAACAAACGGTGTACCATACTGGTCTATCGATTGCAAGGCATGTCGAAGCAATACGAGTTGATCTGTATTAAGTTTTTTTAGTAATGACATATACGAAACACGATATATCAATTTATAGGCTTGATGATGACGTACTGCAATCTGTTCACCCATTGCATCGTACCACTCTGCTTTGGCAGTAAAGAGATGGCCACTTATAAACGAATTATCCCAAATAGCCTTATTTTCATGAGCTGTATCAAGAACCCAAACATTAAAGTCTTCACCATGACACGCAGTAGTAATTTTTAATTTACTTGGAGGATATTGCATAGCTGCAATGGTTGCAGACCTATCATTAAGAATATAAGGTTCCATGCGCGTCGAAAATTGTGTTAATTTTACAAGTGCGCGATTTACACCACCTATATCATCTAAATTGGTGTAATCTGCGCCATGGCAAAGTGATATGCACGCAAGCAGAATCAAACAATAGTGTATATATGTTTTCATCAGGTTCCTTTCATGCGGCAGCAGGAAGTAATAGAGCGCATCACGTCGAATGGTAAGGTAAGCCATTTTTTGTAATAATCTTGTTCTGCACGTCTTCTCATTGTATCACTGAGTTGAAAAATACTCCGCTGCTTGAGATCTTCAGGAAGTGTTTGATACATTATATATTGGTTGTCATTCATCACCAGAAATGGATGTTTATTTTTTTTCCAATAATCATAGCACGTGCGCATAAACGCCAGTTGTTGTTTGTTTAATTGTTGTAATGTAGACAGGTATGCAACACGATATATAAGATGCTCGGTATCGTCAGCAAAAACATCGCCATCTCTGCAACAAACTTCCAGATGTTCGCCGGTTGTATCCCATGATGCATAGAGAACATCGGCAAGGCTGCGCATCCATATAGTTTTATCATGCATGGTATCAGTAATGTGAACGTGATTTCCTATGCGTTTCAGCTTTAAGTTGCTGAGCGGATGCAGGATATCTTCGCCTGATGCAAGTAGTGCTGTTGCATAACCCTGCCCATGCGTTTTAGATAATGGTGCGCGCGCGATATCAACGAGCATGTGACTTATGCTGCGAATGTCTATTTGATTTTCATTGGCGCTTGATAGTGTGGTGTTGCATATACAAAATGCACTCACGAGAAAAAGTTTCTTCATAGTACCCCCTATGCGTTTTTACTTTTTTGGTATTGGTAGTAGCATAACGAAAATTTTTTATAGCTGCAAATTGCGTGGTTATACATTTTTATCATAATTGTTGAATTTGGCATATTGACCATGCTAGCATACCTATACGCATGGTGAAACCTTGTGGCACATGGCACCAAGGTACACCATGCAAACATTGCTAACGTATACAAGGGGGAACTATGCGTAAAATAGCCATTATTAATCAAAAGGGTGGTAGTGGTAAAACAACCACTGCGGTAAATTTAGCAGCATCATTAGCGGAAAAAAAACGGCGTGTGCTGCTTATCGATTTAGATCCGCAAGCATCAACAACTTCATGGTTTGGCAAGTCGCGTGATGCAAAAGGGTTGTACGATCTCTTTACACACCAGACTGATATCAGCACTATTATACAACCGACCGATGTTGCATATATTTCTATTATTCCTGCATCTTCATGGTTAATTGGATTGGAAAAACGTCTTGCGCATGAAGTTGGTGCAGAGATCATTTTAAAACAGAAAATTGCTGCACTATCTGCTGCTTCATGGGACTATGTTATTTTTGATTGTCCGCCGGCACTCGGTATTTTAACGGTAAATGCACTTACTGCAGCGCACGAAATTATTGTCCCGGTGGAAGCACGTATTATGGCGCTTTCCGGTCTTGTGCAATTATTAGAAACGGTGCAGGTGATTAAAGAACGGTTAAATCCAAAGTTACAGATTTCCGGCATTGTGCCATGTCGCGTTGATTATCGCACTAACCATGCAAAAGAGGTGGTTAAAGAGTTGCGCAGCAGTTTTAAAGATAAAATGTATAAAACTGCTATCCGCGAAAATATTCGTTTATCGGAAGCGCCATCGCATACAAAACCAATAACACAGTATGATGCCAATTCAAATGGTGCGCATGATTATCGTCTGCTTGCAGCAGAGGTGATGCGACAAGAGCGAACAAAAACAAAACAGTCATAATCAGTAGGGGGATGTACTATGGCTCAACATACAAAAAAGAAAAAAACGATTGGTATCGCCAATCCAATTATGGAATATCTACAAAGCGGCAGCAAAAAAAATGTAACACACCGAGAAGCATATACTGCGGCAAAGCACGTGCAGCAGGCGCCGACCGATGGATCTAAAAAGCAGCGCGTCACGATTCATATAGATATGGATTTAATTGATCGCGTTAAAAATGCGGTTTATTGGGAACCGGGATTAACGTTAACTGAGTTTGCACAAACGGCGTTTGAAAAACAACTTAAAAAGATGGAAACTGCGTGGGGTGAGGCTTATCCAAAGCGTAAGCAGCCGCTGAAAGGCGGTCGCCCAATGGTGTAAATTTACCCATTTTTGTCATGCCCGCAAGCAGCCTGCCCGACGAAGCCTTGCGCGTAGTCTGGGAGGATGACAAAAAGAATATGATCGTTAAATTATAAACTTACTTGGATGCTTTTTTTAGATGCTTGATCTTGATTATTGAACATACTATGCTGTGAGCGTATATTTATTATTTACTTTTAAAGGAGTTTGATATGCGCACACACATCTATGTTTTAATGCTCGTTGCATGTTCAGTTTTTTCTTTGCAGGCGATGTTGTATTCAGGTCCTACACGCTCAGCGGTTGTATCTGCTTTGCGCATGCATACGCAGCAACGATTTGTAAGTAGTACTCCAACTACTCAGGGCAGAAAAATTGCGGCCTATTATCGTTACCCCGATAATAAGAGTCCAGAACAGCAGGAACTTGAAGCTGCCAAGCGAGCATTATCACTATGGGAAAAATATAATCCTCGGCACGATAAATTAGATCAACGTAAAGATTTAGAACGTCGTATTCGCGACGCTGAATTTGCTTTAACGAAAAAGAAATAAAATATATATTCGCTTAACTATTCGTGTGTTGTATCAATCTAAAAACTAAAAAGGAGTTGAAGATGCATATACTTAATTTACTGGTAATTGCATGCTCGGTATTTTCTTTGCAAGCGATGTTACGAGATCAAGCAACGCGGTTAATTGCAGCATCTGTTTTGCGCACACATACGCATCCGCGGTTGTTAAGTGGAACTCCCAGCTGTACAAGTTTTGATGATGCTTATTCATGGCATGCATTTGATCATAAAGACTGCCGTTTTGCGTGGAATTCTGTATTTAAACTATTGCAGACCGCTCATCATCACCCAAATTCCGATGCGGAATGTTTAGAAGATGAAGGTGAAATTGCTCGTCTTTTTAATGATGTTGCGCATATCAAACGTAGGCGAGAAGAATTGGAGATTTCTACCCTTGGTGGTTTTTCTAACTATTCACGTGTTGATACAGCACGAAGGAAGTTTTGGAGCGAACGGTTTCCATTAGTTGCAGCGGCTGACGCATTAGCAGAATTACATACCGATATTGCAGCTATTATTCCTGAAATAACAAATGTCGTACCATTAGTGTTTGAAGTTGCTGGTTTTCAAAGTGATCAACGTGTAATCGAGCAGACATTAAATGCTATTAAACGCGATTGGCAATGGACTGAGCAATGCCGTGCTTCAATTGAAACGTCAACCAAGTAAGTTTCTTGGTTTGCGCTTACAAAAAGATAATTTAATAGTAGCCTCTTGTTGTTGAAAATCTAAAATAAAGGGAAATGTGGGATGCATATAATCATTCATGTATCAATAGCAGTTATATGTTCGATGTTTTCTATGCAGGCAATGTTGCGAGATCGGGCTGCGCGTTTAGTGGTAGCATCTGTTTTGCGTACATATGCTCAGCCGCGCCTGCTCAGTAATACACCATGCGCTCATGCCCGTGATGGTATGTTTGCATGGGTAGGTGGTGGTATGCATCAATGCATGAAAGGGCCAACACGGTCTCAATTGCGCAGCAGAGTAGATTTAAACCAATTTGGTTCCGATGGTGGTGAAGTTCCTCGTCTATATGATGCCATTAACTATATTAGACGCAGACAAACAGAATTAGATCTTTCTGCATTGCGTGGCTTATCACCTGTTTTACGCGTTGCAGCGATGCGGTTGAAATTTCACGATGATCGATATCCATTAGTTGCAGCAGCTAATGCATTGGCAGAATTGGATGATACCATTACAGTTGTTATTTCTGAAATAGAAAAAGTGCATCCATTAGAACTTAAGATTGCTGGTTTTCAACGTGATCAAGAGGTAATTAGGCAAACGCTGGATGCCCTTAAACCTTATGCACCGGCAGAAATATGTTCTGCCGTATCATGTTGTTGCTGGTATGCCAATCGTCGTTTACAAAAAGAAGATTAAATAAAGAAGTGATTTAAGTAACTAATCCTCTTTTTGTTTGTCGGTATGTCTATATGCGCGTGCAGTGAAATCAGCTACATCATTCATGGTCATCGGTTGCATCATTGCAGAAGCTATATGTCGTTGCCAAGCTTTGCTACATCCAAGCCAATCAACTGCTTTAAAAATACACTCTCCACGGTTAACTTTTTGTAGTAGATCTATTGTTTTCAAGGCGCAGAGAGCACTTGTACTACAACAGCATACATTAGTTCCAATAATGGGATGGCAGCATATGCCGACAGCTATGGATCCACTTAGTATAGATAAAGTCGCTGCAGGTAACCATTTGTGCATGCAATCTTCAAATGTGCGCATATCAGCTGTAGCAACCTGCGCGAGCATGCGTTTTACGGCAACCCATTCTATAAATGAACCTGCATGCCATGGTTGGCGTGAATCCATAAGATAGTTAATACACTTTTCGTTTACTTGTGAACGGAAATTTTCTTGAGTAAATCCAAAATCTAAAACTTCTTTTTGTTCTGCTGACATCTCACGATCTTGATGCCACACATCTTGATTGATTAACAATGAGCCTATAAGTTCGCGACGAGCAATTTCAACTGCGTGTAATGCGCGATTTCGCTCAGTTTGTTGTAGATGTGCTACCGCTTGTTGCAGATATTCATCATCCAAGCCGTTAGCCGCAGCATGACATGATGCGGTGATAAAGATTATCATGCTTATAAGTGATAGTTTTTTTATCATAGAGTTAATCCTTTATGTATTGGTATACGTTGTCATTAAGGTGTACGTTGCATGTATTGTAATAAGCGTTCAGCTGTGCATTTAGCAGGGACTTTAAGCGTACCGGCTGCGTATGCTTCTGTTACGAGCGCATGTACCAGCCGCTTAATTTCTTCTTCATATTCTGCCTCCTCTTCAGGCGTTAAAGATAATTGATAACGATGAATATGAATATCATTTGCAGGGTCAAGTATAGCTGGGGTAATCAAGATGCGCGCTTGCATTGTATCCATTACATGGGCATCTAAGCTACCATTAATATATTGTTCTAATGCGGTACTGAGTATGCATGCAGATGGATCTCGTTGATATTTGAATTCATAAGTTTCAGGGATATATCGGTCTACACGTCCGAATGGAACACCGCCGGCAAAAGATCGATATACATAACAGTTGATAGATGGTTTAGGAATAAAAATTTGTAATAATTGTCCCTGATCGAACCGATGATCGTTGATTCTATTGTAGAATTTTATACCATGCATCACGGATAAACCAAATGCATTTATGAGGTCCGTAAGTATTTGAGAATCAGATATATAGCAACTGAAATTAGTAATAAAGAAACTGAATGTACATTCATTGCAATAGCGTTCGGAAAGATTACCAAAAAGCGATACATTCACCGACAGCAAATAGTTCATAAAATCTGCTGTATAATTATTCCAATAACCCATGTGCATTGCATCAGCTGCATCCATAAATGTTGTTACATCATGTGCTGTTGATCCTTGTGTCCAATCACGTAAAAACACAAAATTATCACAGGCATGTTCGGGCAGATTAAAGAGCATGAACAGCTCTTTAATAATATCTTGTAAAATACGTAAATTACCACGTTGACCGTGATAGAATACATAATGGGTTGATGCATACTCCTTTTCGCGTGCAAGAATATCCGCTATAAGAGTTTCGTGCTTTTGTAGCTCATATCGCCAGCATGATTCAACTTTTTGTTTAAGCTCAGGTTTTGCTAGGTATGCTTCTGTTTGGGTGCGCGATGCTGCTTGCAAGCTTATGCATGAAGGAATGCGTTTTTTTGCATGCCGCTGCTTAAATTCACGTATAACACGTATATGATTGATGATCGGACGGACAGCGCGCGATGTTTGTGCTACCGACTTAACTACATGGCAATAGGTATTTTGAGAGAATGCGCACAACGCGCTAATTGCTAAAATAAGGCTATATTTGTACATATGTGACTCCATTTATGGTTTATATGTCATAAGTATAGTTTAGCAGATGTAGTATATATGGAAAGTGGTTCTGCCGTTGCTCGTTGGTAAAAAAAAGGTAATTTTGTCCTAATTTTACGTCTGTCATCCCAGCCGCCGAGCTGGGACCCAGGCAATTTTTATAAAATCATCTTTAAAATAGGAATTTTAATGAAGCGTGATGCATTTTTATCGCACTTTGTGATAGGAATCCAATACTGGGTCCCAGCTCGATGGCTGGGATGACAATAGAAGGGATCTAATGATGGTACCCATTTTTGTAATGGGTCATAGTATGGTAATCTATACATATAAACACCTTAATTATGGAGTGTTATCATGTGTATAATCAAATATTTAATTCTATTTGTAACAATATTTTCAATGCATACCCAAAATGCAGCCTCATTTGTACCGGAAAAGCGCCAAACAATGGCCCATGCTTTATTGCAAAAGCAGTTTGATGACCAAGATGCGTTAGCATTATATTATCGCTTTAAACTAGATAGAAAACAGGTTAAACGATGGTTTAATGGGCATGCTCAGATACTGCAAGAGTATATTAATGGTCGCCTTCCGCAGCAATATCGGGGTAGGGTAAAGATTACTTTGGGTGGTTCATATTATTGGAAAACTAATCATATGTTATCTGATATTGATGCCCATGTTATTATCGATATATCTGACGCTTATGAGTATGCATATGTGCGCCGAAGTGTGACATCGATGTTATATGATTTTTATCGTATGCAATGTCCGCAAACTACAACATTTACACGGTTTTTTGAGCCGAATTTGTTGGTATTTAAAGTATTCAATTATTCAGATAAGTTGGTGCAAGATGTACGCATGGACTTTGGATTTAAAACGTTAGCAGAATATACAACTATGACACGCGATGATGGCCAAGCTCTTGATGATGCATTAGGAAAAGATCGTATCAAACGCATCAGATATGTGCTTGCTATGATGTACGCAACGTATCATCATGATATCCCGCTCAAAAAGCGCATACGTATTGTTCCTGCATGGGAACGAAACTCCTAATAATTTAATACTGCTTTAAGGTGAATTAATCGATCGTTGAGTTCTCGTTTTGCATGCTCCGCTGATGTACTGATTTGGCTTTCCAGCCGTTTTACCTCGTTTTTTAATTTATGATAAAGCTCATCTAGCCGAGCATAAAGTTCAGGCTCTGTAGGTGTGATTGCTAGGGTAATCTTATTTTTGAGTCGAATATATTGGCTTATATCGTCATCTGAAACCTTAAGTTGTTGAGTATTGGCACCAACAATAGTTGTTCCACTTAAAATAAGTATTGCGCTTAATAATAATTTCTTCATAATAATTTCCTTCTTTGTAGAATCCACCTAATTTCATCAAAGTATTACAATTATATAATAAATTATGTGGGGGTAAAATAGCAAGAATTGATGAAAAATTGTTTGAAAATGGTGATATAACGGAAGGTCCTTCGACCCAGCCTACGTATCAACTACGGCGGGCAGGCTAAGCTCAGGAAATTCTATACCATCTGCCAGCCATCATTATAGCGATATCGTCGTATGTACGCATACTCAGAAACCGCAATAGTAAGTGCAACCATGCGTTTATGATTGCGGTCGGTCAGATAAATAGAGCCTGCATCAATGGCGCCATCTTTATAAAACGTGATTCTATTTTTGGCAAATGTGGAAGGGCTATCGATGGTACGGTGCGGGTTTGAAGGGGAACCTTGTGCGCCCGGTATGGTGCCAAAGCGCACGCCGGATGGTAAGTTATAGATTCTATTGCCATAGGTATAACGATTGCCCGCAACATCAATAACCAGTATCTGTTCCGATCCGGTCATAATTGCGTGATGTTTTAAATACAGACAAGTTTGGTACAAAATATCAAGTTCTGTGCGCACTGCATTGGCAGTAAACGCTGGAACGAGAGCGATAGAAAGGGTAGCGCAGCAGGCAATCAAAGCAATGATTACCGAGAGCTCAATGAGAGAGTATCCCGCTTTAACGCTCATATCTGTAGACATTGCTGCGCATCTCCTTAAACTTCTATTTCTTCAGCTTCTCCATCTAATGTAGCAACTGAAAGCACTTCTTCGATGGTGGTTAAACCTTCAATAACTTTGCGCAAACCATCTTGTGCAAGCAACGTCATGCCATCCTTAATTGCTTGTTGACGTAACAGCGTGGTGTTAGCGCGTTCCATCGTGAGTTTTGCAATTTCAGGTGTCATTTGCATCATTTCAAAGATTGCAAGTCGACCTTTGTAACCGGTATTGGCACATTCATCGCATCCGACAGGTTTATAAAACGTAATTGCTGCTGCCTGTTTTTCATCAAGCCCGATGCTTTTGAGTTCACTGGCAGATGGTTTATATACTTTTTTGCACAATGGGCATAATCTGCGCACCAAGCGTTGTGCCATGGCCAGCTCAACTGATGATGCAAGTAAATAAGGTTCAACGCCCATATCAAGCAAACGAGTAATGGATGCAGGTGCATTATTGGTATGCAGAGTACTGAGCACTAAGTGACCGGTTAATGCTGCTTGAATTGCAATTTGTGCCGTTTCTTGGTCGCGTGTTTCACCAATCATCACAATATCAGGATCTTGGCGTAATATAGAACGTAACGCAGCAGCAAAAGTCATGCCGATTTTGGTGCGCACTTGTACTTGGCTCACGCCTTTCATTTGATATTCGACTGGATCCTCTACGGTGATAATATTAACATCCGGTTTATTCAGTTCAGCAAGTACTGCATAAAGTGTGGATGTTTTACCCGAACCGGTTGGACCGGTAACGTAAATAATACCATTGGGGCGATTGATTGCAGCCATAATTACCTGATAATCACGTTTTGAAAAATCCATATCTTGCAGGCGACTAAAACTGCGTGATTTATCAAGAATACGCATTACCACGCGTTCACCAAACTGTACGGGTAAAATAGAAACACGAATATCAACCGGTTTGCCGGCGATACGCAAATCGATGCGTCCATCTTGCGGAATACGTTTTTCAGCGATATTCAAGTTCGCCATAATTTTGATACGGGAGATCAGTGCATCTTGAATACGCTTTGGCGGGCTCATGACAATATACAGTTTGCCGTCGATGCGATAACGCACGCTGAGCTCTTTTTCGTATGGTTCAATATGAATATCGGAAGCATTTTGTTTAACTGCTTGATACAGAATATGGTTAATCAGTTTAATTACCGGCGCTTCTGCCTGTTGGCCGACAATATCGCGTTCATCGATATCGGTAAATTCTACCTCTTCAAGGCCGGTTTTTTCCTCTGCAAGCTCTTCAATCATCTGTTTGGTGCCTTCAAGAGGATAATATTTGTTAATGGCATCAATGATGATTTTTGGTGTACTTACCGCAAATGGAACATTGCCACCCAGCAGTAAATTAAGTTCATCAAGTGGCTGGAACTGCATTGGATTGGCCGTGAGAATCGTTAATTTATCCTCAACTAAAGCGGGCATAACGGTATTTTCTCGCAGGAATTTAAGAGGAATTTTGCCCAAAACATTAATATCGGTCATTTTATCGGTAACTTTTTCAACGAACGGAACATGCATGTAGCTTGCATATGCCTGCGCTAATGCCTCGGGAGTGACGTAATTTTGAGCCAGCATATATGCAATAACCGATTGCCCAGCTTGTGCAGCCTGAGCGCGATGTGCTTCGTATTCATCTTTGGTAACAAGGCCTGCGGCAATAAGTATGGCACCAATATCATTTTTTAGCATGGGTTAGTCCCCGGTTTGAGTTAACTTGCACGTTTGTTCTTGAGCATAGCAGAGCTTGGCATGCATGGGTAGCATTTGCTTTTGTTGTCTGCATGGTTAATATTATTAATGTAGTATAGTAGCAATATAATTGATCTTATGGACTAGCTCAAGGAATTAGCAATATGAAGTTATGTATGATAGTTATCGGTATGCTCGCAGCTGCCAATCTATGGGCGGTTACGCCACAATCGGCGCGCCAACCAAAGCAAGCACCTGAGCGGGTATCTACGCTTAAAAAAACGAATAAACAACAGCGTTCAGCTGTAAAAGAAGAGCAGGAAGTACAGCCATTGGTTTCTCCTGCAGAGTATTACAATGCGCAGCTGATTGATCAAAAAACCGCAAAAAAGCAGTACAAACAACGCAAAAAAAAGATAAAGTCAACGCATGCAGAGCCGGTTGCTGAAGATATACAGCGCCTGAAAATGGATGAGATGACCTACGCGCAACTATGTCAGCGCAAAAATGAGCTTATTGTTATGGGCGACTATGATACGGCTATTCGCTATTTGGAGCGCATGCTGCGCACCATTGAGCGTCCTGAGCAAGTGATGTTTATTATGCTTGAGCTTGGTGAACTTTTTATGAAGAGTGGAAATTATAGCAAAGCGGAACGCATGTACTTTGATTTTGTAAAACTGTATCCAAGTAGCCAGTTTGCAGAACAGGCCTATGTAAAAGCGATTGAATGCAGCTGGATGCAGACGTTACAACCTGATCGTGATCAGACTAAAACAGAACGTACGCTCACATTAATTGAAGAGTTTTTAACGCGCGATTCCATTTATAGTGCTGATAGCATTGCTCAAGTTATGGCGATTAATGAAAAATGTCGCCGCAGGTTGGCAGACAGTAATCTACTTATCGTAAAGCAATACATTACACGCGGACAATACACTGCAGCACATAAGCGTATCGATGCAATGACAGAAGATATGCCAAAAACGACATTTATCGAGCCGGATCTGTTGCAGGTGCGTTTAGAACTTGCGCAAGCTGAAGGTAAAAGTGAGTTGGCACAGCAGTTGCATGCAGATTTGCAACAGCGTTTTCCTGCGCATTCAATTACGATGGCATCTAATAAACCTACATGGAAACGCTGGCTGGGACTATGAACCAACGAACGCAATTTGGCAACGAGGCTGAACTTTTTGTCGCACGTGAACTTGAGTGCCAGGGGTTTGTAATTACTGCGCGTAACTACAAAAGATTTTACGGCGAGATCGATGTGATCGCGCAAAAGAAAGATTTGCTGGTGTTTGTGGAGGTTAAAGTGCGTCGCTCTGGCCTTGAGCATATGGCGGAGCTGGTTCCTTACGCAAAACAGCACAAAATCGGCCTGGTAGCACGTACGTATATAACGCAGTTTGCGGTGAATGATAAATTTTGCCGCTTTGATGTGGCGCTTGTCTTTGCCGGTGATGGCGGCTTTCAGCTGCAGTACATCGAGAATGCTTTTCAGATTTGAATAGCGGCGATCTATAAAAATGATTTTGGTATCTTCAGTTGATGAGATAAAGCGCCGGTAAGCTACTTAGATAAAGAGATCTAAATTATTGAATAATCCCTTTTTTGTCATCCTCGCTTGCGGGGATCCAGTATTAGATTGATTAAATTGAATCTTTATAATTTAAAATAATTATGCATACATATTTTGTATATATTTTGTTTTCTAAGCAAAATGGGACACTTTACATCGGCGTAACCAATGATATTGCACGTAGAATTCAAGAGCATAAGAATAAGCTTATTCCTGGTTTTACAAGTAAATATGATATTGATAAATTAGCTTACGCGGAAGAGTTTCAGTATATTACAGATGCCATTAGTAGAGAAAAACAATTAAAAAAGTTGAATAGAGCAAAGAAGATAGAGTTAATAGAACAAGCTAATCCTGAATGGAAAGATTTGTATAACCACTTGCTTTGAAGATAGCTTGTGCGTTTTTGAAAGTTATTAATTTAATACTGGATCCCCGCAAGCGAGGATGACAAAAAGGGATGATTTAATCTATAAACTCTTCTGAAAATCCCCATTATATCGTAGTTTATCTCCTTCATGTAACGATACTTCATCGAATTTATATACAAAATTACAAATTAATATCTATTTTTAAATAAAATCGTTGCAAAAACCCTTTGATATAGGTAAACTTACATACAATGGCAGTACGCAGTGTGCAGCCAAAAAACGTATATAAAGTGAGGTTATATCATGAATATCTACAAAATCAGTATCCTTTTAGCTCTTATAGCAGCTCCCTATGCGCATGCAGAAGACAAATGGAGCAGTAAGCTACCAAGTGATGATAAAAAAGCCCTTTCTGCATTAGATGATGCAGTGCTTAATTACGCAGCAAAAGGTAAAGATAACTATACTAAAGCTTATAAAAAAATGGATGATCGTGTTAACGCTAAATATGGTGCGGGTGCGGTTTTTGGTGGGCTTGATGCACGCTCACGTTTGGTGATGTTAAAAACCGGCATAGGTAATATTCGTAAAGATGCTCAAAAAATAGCAACACCGGCAGATAGAGATGCGATAACGGCTGATCTTGATGTATTATCAGGTAAGCTCAATACAAAATTAAAGGGCTAGACCCAATCACTTGGCTGGTTGGTTACATTGAAGTCGATTTATGGTATGCTTATACTCGAAATATTTATGTATATTTAAGGGTAAAAAAACTATGAATCGTACTGTAATTATGCTTTTATTGCTGGTGGAATCTGCGTTTGGTCTAGCTGCACAAGATACTGCCGCATATAATTTTAAACAGATAACTAATGCTGAACAGGCAATGATGAGGGCTGCAGCCAAAACGTGGTGCAATGATCTGCATTGTTGTCGTGATGCGCATGAAGCTTTGCTTGCATATTTTTATACCGCATTACACGTTGCAACAGTGCAACTTGCGTATAATGAAGTAAAAGCAAATATTATGCGTAGATGCAAACAACTAGATACATTTGCCGGTGATGAGCGCAAACAGGAAATGAAAGCGCTTGCATATGATTGTGCTCTTATTAAAACCATATCACCATCTAAAAGTAAGCATGAAGAAGCGCTTAAGCGTATTGAAGCTCATCTTGAAGGATGTGATGATCTTGAGACAATATTGGAATCATTGCGCGACACATTATTTAATCTGATGGCAACGTGTCTTGAGCGCCGTGCGCATGAGCTGGATGCGTTATTGCTTAATGCAGGCGATGTTATGGCAGACGAAATAGTGAGTGATTTAGCCAATGCATGCCATACGCTGGCACAATATCGATCTGATGCATCTGAAACGGCATCGCTTATGAAACTTAATATGCTTAATAATCTGCTCAAACCACTTAATATAAAGCTGGATGAATTTACTGCTGCTACCGATGCATTAACTCAAGCGGTTAATGTTACGTTGGTAATTGGTCGTGCATACTTTATTGATGCGTATAATGCGTTATCTGAACGATATCAAACCGTGTATGGCCAAGCGCCGCATTGTAGTTTTGCCGGTGAGCAATCGGTGCAGGAATTACCGGACAGGTTATAATTCGTAAGCGATATAATGAAAAGAAAATTTGAACAGCTCTTTAAACGTTCGGCAACAGGATTCGGTTTAGGTGCACTTTTTTGGTTTTCATTCCTATACGTACCACCTTGGATATTTTCGTGTGTTCTTGTAGCGATTTTGGTGCAAATCGTCCTCTATGAATGGACGCGTCTCTTTGATCCTCGGCAGTTACCATTTTGGTTACTTTTGCCATTTTATCCTTTATTATCGTTCGTGTTGATGATTTGGATGAATCACTCATGTTATCGTCCGTTGTTAATGGTATTGTTCGTATTAGTTTCTGCGCATGATACCGGTTCCTATTTAATCGGCACGCTTTTTGGCAAGCATAAGATTGCATCGCTAATTAGTCCCGGTAAAACATGGGAAGGGTTTTTTGGTGGGTATCTCTTTGCCATTGTTGGGTTATGGTTTTTATTATGGGAATTTAAAGATCCTAAACCATTGCCATTTGTGCTTGGATTTACGTTGGTAGTTTGTCTGACATCACTTGCGGGTGATCTATTTGAATCTTTACTCAAACGTCATGCGGATGTAAAAGATTCCGGGGCTATTTTGCCTGGTCATGGCGGATTTCTGGATCGGTTTGACGGTATTTTAGTAACCGTTATCTTCTTTTATCTATTTCGCGATTGGCTTCTAGGATATTTTACGCACATCGTTTGTTAAAAATTATCTGATGATCACCTTATTTTTACTCTTCTTTAGTAAATTATTGAATTTCTGCACACTTTAACATTAAAATCATAATTGTAAATATTATTATCGATTTTCGATGTAATTTAAGGAGTGCAGTTGCATGAAAAAGGTCCTATTTGTAGTGAGTATATGTATGCCCACAATTGCTTTTAGTGGAGCGGTAGGTTTTCTTGATGCAATAGCCTCTTCTTCTGATACTGAGGACCATTCACCACATAGTCCAAGAAGCCGCGACAGACGTCAAGCATACGCCAAAAAACGCAGTTTGCGTTCTCAATATGCGGTTATTGACGTGATACAAAAAGGAGGACTCTTTTTGATGCATGGCACTACTATAAATTTAGCTCGTTGTAACCTGGTAAGTTTGCATGGTTTAGATAGTTTGCCGATGGCTACGACTATTCTTAATCTTGCGGATAACCCCTTGATAGTACTGGATAAGAATCAATTTAATCAATTCACTATGCGCAATCTCAAAGTTTTATCACTGCGCAATACATTGTTGGATGAACTAACACCTGAGCAATGTAGAGGTCTGGAAAACTTAGAAGAGTTGGACATTTCTCGTAATTATATTCATCCTAAACCGGATCCACAAGCATTAGGTCTTAAGAATCTTAAGAAATTTACCTATGAACCACAGCTAACTGCTGAAGAGGCTAAACGACTGGGGTATTAATTGCTATACTATTGTATGCAATTCATGCTGTTTAACGCGTTGCTCAGTGCCGGTAACCATATGTTTGAGCGTAACTTCATGTTTTTGTTGCTCATCTTCTCCAATAAGTACTGCATAAGTAGCACCAAGTTTATTCGCTTTGCGCAACATGCTTTTAACTGAAGCATTATCGAGCAATGTTTGCACACAACGTTCATGTGAGCGAAGTTCATCTGCGAGTAATAATGCAACATTCTTTTGCTCTTCAGCTACAGGAATAATCACGGTAAGTGCTTTCTTTTGCGGCAACATAACCGTTTGACTTTGCTCAAGCAATAACAATATACGTTCGATGCCGATTGCAGCACCGACGGCAGGTTGTTCTTGTTTGCCGTCAATAAGTTTCACCAGCCCATCATAGCGACCGCCGCCACAAAATGTTTTTTGTGCGCCAAGATCTTCGCTGACAAATTCAAATACGGTTTTGTTGTAATAATCAAGTCCGCGTACCAAACGTTTATCTACGGTAAATGATATTGAAAGCAGTGCTAGCTGTTCTTGTAAACGTTGCCATTCCACTTTGCTTTCAGCTGATAGATGATCAACAATGTACGGCGCTAGTGTATAAATTGTTTGGCAGGTAGGGTTTTTGCAATCAAATACACGCATGATGTTGGCAGTTTTGCGAGCTGTGCAGGTTTCGCAGATGTCGGCAGCAGCAGGGCTATCAAGAAACGCTTTTAACTTATCGCGATACTTTTCACGATCTGCATATGAGCCTAAAAAGTTAATCGTAAGCGCGTAATTTTCCAGCTTTAATGTTGTATGAAACAGACGATCGAGCATAGTAATCAGTTCAACATCATTGCTGATAGATGCAACGCCGATATTTTCGATAGTTACTTGATGAAATTCACGAAAACGACCTTTTTGTGGGCGCTCATAACGAAACATAGGGCCGTAAGAAAACACCTGCCATGGCAGTTCACTGATACCATGTTCAATAAATGCGCGTACCGTTGATGCGGTTGCTTCCGGGCGTAGGCATAATGCGTCATCTTCATGCACGGTTTTGAGGATAAACATCTCTTTGCTGACCACATCGGTAGTTACCCCAAGGGTACGATGAAAGAGCTCAGTAGGTTCAAGCACCGGTGTTTTAATTTCATGGTATTGGTAAAGCGTAAGATGCTGTTGTACTATCTGTATAAAACGATTAAACAGATCAAGTGAAAGCCAATCCTGTGTGCCTTTTACGCGTTGTATCATGTTATAAAACCTTTAAAAAACGGTACTTATGTATAGGTTAAGTGTACATGATCTACTGCCGGTGCGCAACTTCTCTAGCCATAGAGCGTGTGGTCATGGTGGTTGTAGGGGCTATGGTCAGAAAATTGCAGACCAGGCATTCCTGGGACATAGGTAGTCGGATGTATATCTGTTTCTTGCCTACCTATACTCAACGTTGCTGCAGCCATCTGTGTGATGGGCAATTTTGATGCAGACGTAGGGTGAGTGGTGCTTGAAGGCAACGGTTGTTTGATTTGCGCACACTTATCAGATTTCTTGCTTGGTTCCGGATAGGCTGATGCGCCATAGGTTAATGTTGTTATGCTGAGCATAATGATTATGGGGTATAGTTTGTTCATTATCGAATCCTCTTTGCAAGTAATATATCAACAAAGTGCAAGCATAGTATGTGGTATGGGTGAGTGTCAAGCAACCAATCGCTGCGCGAGATTTTTTATGCGGATCACAAAGTCGACTTTAAGATCCGCATGAAAATAGGGTGGTGAGTTTTTTGATTTTATCCCAAATTTATTCTATTTTTAGTTAAAACAAGGGTAACTAACAGGGAAATCATCTTGAAAAAAACAAATGTACGTAAAGCAAAACAAGCTATACCCAAAGAGACTGATCTGCCAAAAAAAGAGCGTAAACCAGGAATTTGGGCAGGACAAGTAATAATAAAAAAAGACTTTGATATACTGCCACTTGATTTTAATGTCGAATTTTCCGATGAATCGTAAACGCACGATGTGCATGAGTACCAGCATCGCTTTGCATTGACTTGTTCAGTAAACCTGATAAAACAAGATAAGGTAATGCGGTGTCTATTTCAAAAAAAAGGGAAAATGTATGAAGAGATTACTTATTGCACTCATATTGCTCGGTTGCTGTGCGCCGGTGCCTGTATCTGCAGAAAACTGTTTTAGCAAAATGTGTAATGAAGAAAACAACGATTGCTCTGATTGTTCATGCGAATGTATGGTAACGTCACGCTCCTTCCTTTCAGTGCGACCATTTTTTGAAGCGGCATCTCCGGCAAAATTAGCTATCATACGTAAAGAAGTACAAGAGATGCGTTCTTGTATGCCGTGTGACACCCAATGTGAAGATAGTCCTGTACCCAATAGTTCGTATTTTCAAGTTGTGCCATTTGGGGGCAGAAGCATGAAGCCTGAACGCTTGGCGCAATATTTTGGTCCGTCATGTAAACGCGTACTGCGTGTAGCTGAAAATCCTGCAGCAAATCCTGATATTCTGGCAAATCAACTTAATATTTATACGCAAAACGGTGATTTTGAATCGCTCTTTTGTGTAAGTCCGCAACAGACATTTGCAGGAGTTGGATTTAATTATCGCAAACATTTTGGCTATAAAGATCAAAATAAAGGGGTGTTTTTTGATATTACCATCCCGGTTTACTATGTACGCAATGTAATGCGTTTACAAGAGGATATTCTGAACACCGGTGGTGGTCCACTGAATGATCAAGTAGCCGGTTGTGTTACGCAAGCATTTAAGCAACCTACCTGGTGTTATGGCCGCATTGATGACGATTGCGATACCAAACATATTGGTATAAGCGAAATTGACTTACAGCTTGGGTATGGTTGGGGCCGTGAACAAGCATACATGCATTCATACTTAGGGGTGTTGATTCCCACGGGAAATAAAGTAAAAGGGCGCAAAGTATTTGAACCAATCATTGGTTGGGATCATCATATGGGGGTGCATTTTGGCAGCAGCCTTGGCATTCAGGTATGGAAGAGTGCATGCGGTGAACGTTCTATCTGGTATGAACTTGCTATTGATAGCCGCTATTTTTTTGAAAATAAACAGGTGCGTTCATTTGATTTAAAAAACAAACCTTGGAGCCGTTATATGATGGTATATAACGATCTTGCACAAGCGCAAGAGGCTGCAGCATTGTGCCCAGGTGAAGAAGGTATTATTTTAGGAACGCCGGGGATTAATATCTTTACACAGCTGGTTAAAGTGAGCCCACGCTTTCAGCGTACGTATAATACCGCATTCGCTATTGATTTAAAGTACTGGACCCTTGAAGGTGGCTATAACTTCTTTACGCGTGATGCTGAATGTGTGCGTTTAGCCTGCCCGTGGAATCAAGTCACCTTGCAACCGGCACTCAAATCACTTTTAGGTTGTGGGCAAACGGACAGCGTGCAGCAGATTGGCAATAATTATAATAATGCAAACCTTACCCCATTGGCAGGGTACGATAGTAACATTATTACGCAAGATCAGCTTGATTTTACCTCTGCAGCGTCACCCGCTTCATTGAACCAGCGTTTATATGGTGCAGTTGGGTATTCCCGCGACCATAAACGGGTACGCTCAGTCTACGGCCTAGGTGTTGAGTACGAATTTATCGGGGATAACACCAATATGAACCGCTGGGGCGCATGGATTAAAGGGGCGGTCATTTTTTAACCCCAAACTAGGGTATTTTTAGGTATATCTAAGGCAAAAATAGGTGTTTTCAGGAACACCTATTTTTTTATATGTTTACATTTATGCCAAATATGATATGTTTAAATTGAATAGATATAGTTAAATACCCTCTATATAAGGGATAAAATGATGATTAAACAGTCACTTCGTGCCTTTACTGCACTATTTCTTCTGTATACCTGTGCATACAGTGCTGATAGCTCTAAAGAGGCTTTAAAACAGGCATTGGTGCCGTTGCCGGCAACTTGTTACCCGGAAACATTGCAAGAACCGGTATTTGATATTCCTCATCATTTATATACTGGGTGTAATGTATTACATTCTCACGCGGCCGATAAACGGTTAACAGAATCGCAACGCCTTGCTTATACACGTGCAATTGCAGCAGTTCAAAAAACATTTCATTATGGTCAAGATTTAGTTGGTACTATAACCTATCGTAAAACTACTCCACTTAATAAATCACTTTCGTTTGCAGTGTCACAAATTTGGAAAGCATTGTCAGGAACAATAGAACATGAGCCATTTGGTCTTCCATCAATGACTACCCAAAAGATATATCATATGCGCGATGCATTAGATCTTCTTGTACGTTCTATGGCGCCGATCAATAAAGTTATTTCGCCTGAGCGTAAGCGCCAAGAGTTACGTACCTATACAGGGGTTACGTCACCGGTTAAAGTTAATCTCTTTGCCAAAATCCCGCAACGTACTTTAGACTCAGGTAAAGCATTTACCATTGTATGTAATTTTAGCATAGAGGTTGATGATTCAGAACAATTTGTTGCTCATCAAATACCAGCTCTTAGTTCAACGCAGGCACCAACGAGACCATCACGAGTATCAAGCGTAATCACGCTGGATGATTTTGTGCAACATGATATGCCACTGGAAATTGAAGCATCTTCAGGGTCAAGTTCCCACACTTCATCAAGTTCATCATCGTCTGTTCGTCCGACTGCTAAACGCGTACAACGCTCGGTTCCAACTAAGAAGAAGCCTGCGTTAGTAGCAGGGCAAACATTCATGACGAGATTCTTAGAGCAACCACAAGTTACTACGCTTGATGGCAATGTTGTTGACCTGGGATCAGATATGGATACTGACAGCTCACCATCAAAACGATCTCGTCAAGCATAAACTCTTGCGCATAGCATCTGTGCATTGATATTCTTTGCTTACACAAGTCCATTGATTGTAGGCAAAAGGATATTATATGAACTACGCTTTGATCGCACTTCTGTTTTGTTCAGTTGTTACCCATGCATTAGCACCACGTATCGTTACGCAACGTCGTAATGAATTTGCGCAGACGTTAAAATCAGCAACACCTAATACTTCCCGCGCACAAGCAATTATAGATGAATTACGTAGTGTAAAAGAGGAGCGCGTTGCGCTTGAATTAGAGCGTGATTTGCAAGCATTTTTAGCACGTACTGCACAAGAACAACCAACTAAAACAGAAATCATTCCAACCGAACCGGTCGTAGTAGAAGTACCGGCAGATCAAGCTGCAGAAGTTACACTACTCAAGCAGCAACTTGCAGACAAAGAACAAGAAGTCGCGCGTCTTAAAGAAGAAGCAGAGCGTGCAAAAACCGAAAGCACGCGTGCGCGCACTGAGCTTGAACAACTACACAAAACTACGCATGATGCGGCACAACGCATTAAACAACTTTCATTGCAAATATTAGATCATGTTAATGCTGCAGATGCATTTCTTGGCCAAGCACAAAATGCGGCCCACGCCGATGAACGCATGAGCAAGATATTGGGTAACATTACACAACAGTATGATGCGATGCGTAATGTGCGCGATGAACTACTCAATATTACGCTGCCAGCGTAATTTTAAAATTTTCTCTTAAGGAGAAATTTAATATGCAGCAAACCATATTAATTACCGGTGGAGCAGGTTATATCGGCTCACATATTAGTTGGTTATTTGCCAAACAGGGTTATCAAGTAATTGTGCTTGATGCATTGTTATATCAGCACTATCCGGCAATGCCATGGGCAACAATAATCAAAGGTGATGTCGGCGACAAAGTAATCTTGCAACATATCTTTTCCACCTACCAAATTGCGGCAGTTATACATTGTGCTGCCTTTATAGATGTTGGTGCATCAATTAAAGATCCACGATTATACTACGATAATAATGTTGTGCGCACATTACAGTTATTGCAAAGTATGCTCGAGCATCGTGTGCAACGTATTATAGTTTCTTCCAGCGCGGCAGTATATGGTAATCCAATTAATAGCCCCATAGATGAGCTGCATCCCAAAGATCCGCTTACACCGTTTGCTGCAACTAAATATATGGTCGAACGCATAGTAGCCGATTTTGCACAAGCGTATGACATTACAGCGGTGAGTTTACGTTATTTTAATTCCGCAGGTGCACAACCGGAAGATAATTTAGGCGAGCTGCATGAGCCTGAAACACATTTGATTCCACATCTACTTGCTGCAGTGATGGAACAAAAACCATGTACGGTATTTGGCAACGATTACGATACATTCGATGGCACCTGTGTACGCGACTTTGTGCATGTGCATGATATTGCGCATGCGCATTTGCTAGCATTTAAACATCTTATGCACAATAATCCCAGTGATGTTTTTAATATCGGCACCGGAAATGGTGTATCAGTAAAACAGGTTATTGCAGCCGTTGAACAACTTTTTAATACGCAGCTTAAAGTTATATGGGCACCTCGCCGAAATGGTGATCCTGCACAGGTAGTTGCGGATGTGCGCAAGGCGCAGCAGATACTTGGTTGGCAGCCGCGCAACTCAGCGCTTGAGCAGATATTAAAATCTGCGTATGCATTTATGTGCAAGCAACGGAATATGCAACGATTATCTTAATCGCTAGGGCATATTTATTCTACTTCGCATCACCGATAGCAATAAGTTTTTCGGTAACTCTCAAATCCGGCTCTGCATGGTCTTTTTTTAGACAAACTCGTGCATATTGCAATTGTTCTGCATAGCATGGGGTACGTACCACATCAGACCCTTGTTCTTTGAGCGCTTTTTTTTGTAAACGAGCTAGAGCTTGTAGATCATGATGACGAAGTTTAAGGAGGTCCTGGTTTTTTCTGTACCATGTATGAAATTGACTAAGAGATTTCAATAATACTATCTCATCGTCTAACTGCGCATCAGTAAGGTGACAAGCAATTGATGCATAATCGCCTACCTTTTGGGTAAGAATAAACGCAGAAAATAAGGTTCGCGTATCTGAAGAGTTAGGAATAAGTTTTTCATTTGGGAAAATTTTATACGGAGCAAGTTGTGCAAACTCTGTTGCATTGACTGTGCCACCTTGTAACAATGTGTTTCTAAGATCGCTTAAAATATGCTCAATTCGACTCGTACCAATAAACTTACTTTGACTTGCACCTGAAGCTGCACCATGAGCTGTAAATGTCGCAACACTGAATGTTATGCACAGACAAGTAACAATTTTTTTAACTACGTTCATATGAAAAAATCCTTGATTGTTTAAAGTTATAGTGCCAATTTTTTTCACATGCAATGATAGCTCATTTCGTTGCTTAAATCAACGTAACCTCGATTTAAGCAATTTTTGTGCTTTTAGCCAGCAGCAACCCAACTTAATAATTCAGTACGGTCAACGCCCGATTGCCGTAGCATGCGCATTGCCTCTTGTGTGCCATCTTCGCTCAGCAGCTGTGCAATACGTACAATGGTACGTTCAGCCTGCTCAAGTAGCTCCGGCATATTACCAAGTTGCTCAAGCTGTTTTACCAATGCCAGCTGTGCTTTATATGCATTAATAATACGTTGGTAACCAAGGCCGGGTGATGCCGGTTGTGCAGGTTTTCGCGTATCCTCTTTTTGTTCAGGAACGGTTGTTTCCGGTGCAGGCAATGCCGCCGGTGTATGTAACGTTTCGGGTAAATTAAAGGCGAGCACACCGATAAGATTACTGCTTTCCAGCATTGCATGCAGATCAGGAATGGGTGATAATGTCTCTTCATTTTGTATGCGTTCCGGTTGCGTTTCAATGAGCGGTAGATCAAGCACACCTGAAGGTTCCGGTTGTAAGCTAATCATAGGAATTTCTTTGGTACTGTCATGCCAGATTGACATGCCGACCGGCGTAGGGCTGCTGATAATTGCATTAAACGTTGGCAGATAGTTTTTTGGAATCATGGCAGATAAATAAGTAAAATCGGTAAGATCATTGATTACTGTATCTTTACCTTTGGTGAGCGTAATGCGTAATGAACCTTGCGGAGCATCTGGGGTTTTTTGAGGATTAAATTCCACGCGTATTGCCGGAGCTACCTTACTTGAAAGAACTTTGTCTTCAAACGCTTTTGATACGGTACCTGAATAGAATGGCATAATGGCGACATTATCCTGTTCATTGAGTACAATGCGTGATTCTTGTGCTGGTTGAAAACCGATGAGCGGAACTTCAGGCACGCGCTGTAATTCATTTACTTGCGCAACAAAAGAATGATCAGGCAAAACAATTGGGATATGCTGTTGTTCTAATTTTTTAATATCCGCTTCAGTTTCAATTGTTTGTTCTTCATATATACCTTCTTCTACGCGTGATGGTGGCTGTTCGCTTGCGGCAAAATTCAATACCCCAAGTACGGTGCCGAGCGCTGCAGCTTGTGGCAGTTGTTCTACTACTTCCGGTTCCATACGATGCGTTTGGAATATCTCTTTGCGATCAATGGGTACCAGCGGTGTAGGGCGTATGATCTTTGTTGGTGTAGGTGCCGGTTGTGAAGGCGCAACTTCAGGTTGTGCGGGTAATTCAGTAATAATAGGGCGTACAAAGCGTCCTGAGACATTAAATATCTGTTTGGGCGCTTTTATGCCCGGAACTTTACCCAATACCGGTTTAATAGCCGGACCGGTTGGCGTGCGACCAGGACCAAGTGTACGCAGAATGGAGGCAAACTGTTGGGTGGTCTTAAATGTTTGTGCAGCACTGTTGATTACCTGCGGCATAAAGATTACCAACGATACTACAATACGGTATAGCTTCATTATCCCCTCCATAAAAAGCTTATTTTTGGTTATTCACCACAACATTTTTTATACTTTTTGCCAGAACCGCAGGTGCATAGCTCATTGCGGCCAACTTTGTCTGATTTACGTTGTACCGGTTCGTCGCTTGCATTGCTGCTAATCATATTAATCTGCTCAAGTTCACGCTCACGTTTTTGTTCAAGCACTTGATGATTAAAATGACCAAAATTAATGTTAAATATCTGATGTATAATATCAAAGCGAACATGATCCATCATATCTTTAAACATCGCAAATGCTTCACGTTTGTATTCGATCAGCGGATTTTTTTGTCCCCAGCTGCGCAACCCAATACCCTCTTTTAAATGGTCAAGGTTGAGCATGTGCTGCTTCCACGCTTGGTCGATAGTTTCCAGCATGACCCATTTTTCCGCTTTTGTAACCGCATCATTACCAAATTGGCCACGATACAGTTCATAACGCTTGAGCAAGAAATCTATCAGATCTTTTTGCATGATTTCGGTGTTAACCAGATTAATACCCGCATCGTTAAACTCTTTTGCATCAACGCCGGTAAGCTTGCTTAAAAACTCAAGTGCAAGCTCCGCATCTGCAGCAGTTGTTGTGCGTGCAGGGCAAAAGCGCGCAACGGCAGTTTGTACTGTTTTTGCAATAAGATCACGAATAAGCAGATAAATCTGATCGTTGCTATCCAGAATATCACGACGGAAATTATAGATCACCGTACGTTGCTGATTGAGTACATCATCATATTCAAGCAGATGTTTACGCACTTCAAAGTTCTGTTTTTCCACCTTTTCTTGTGCACGCTCAATGTTACGTGACACTAAGCGAGATTCGATTACCTCATCTGCCTTCATACCCACACGTTCCATATTCTTTTTTAATGTTTCGCCGGCAAAGCGACGTACAAGATCATCTTCAAGTGAGATATAAAAGCGTGATTCACCCACGTCACCTTGACGTCCGGAGCGTCCGCGCAACTGATTATCGATACGTCGACTTTCATGGCGTTCGGTGCCTAAAATATACAAGCCCCCGGATGCTAGTGATTCAGCCGTAAGTTTGATATCGGTACCACGACCGGCCATGTTAGTAGCGATGGTAATATGTCCCGGTTCACCCGCATGTGCAACGATTTCCGCTTCACGTGCGTGTTGTTTTGCGTTCAGTACTTCATGCGGAATTCCAGCTCGTTTGAGTGCTTCGCTCAGCTCTTCAGATGATTCTACCGCAACGGTACCAATCAGTACCGGTTGGCGCTTTTCATACCGCTCTTTTACATCTTTAACGATCGATGCAGCTTTTGCATCCTTATTTAAAAAGATAAGATCCGGTTTATCTTCGCGCACCATCGGTTTATTGGTTGGAATTACCACCACATCAAGTTTATAAATTTTATAAAACTCTTCAGCTTCGGTTGCTGCAGTACCGGTCATACCGGCAAGTTTTTTATATAATCTAAAGTAGTTTTGCAAGGTGATGGTTGCCAATGTTTGCGTTTCATTTTCAATCTGTACGCGCTCTTTGGCCTCAATTGCTTGGTGCAAGCCGTCGCTGTAACGTCTGCCGGGTAAAATACGGCCGGTAAATTCATCAACAATAAGCACTTCGCCATCTTTAACCACATATTCTACATCGCGCTTAAAGACCACATGTGCGCGTAATGCCTGGTTAATATGATGGAGCAAATTAAGATGTTCTATATTAAAGAGGTTTTTGACGGAAAATATCTTTTCCATCTTATCAATACCGGATTCAGTCAGCTGTACGTTGCGCTCTTTTTCATCAAGTTCATAATCTTCACTTTTGCGCAAATGACGCACGGCGGCATCTGCTAACTGATACAAATTACCTGCTTCTTCTGCGCTGCCGGAAATAATTAGTGGGGTACGCGCTTCATCGATTAATATTGAGTCAACTTCATCGACGATGGCATAATAAAGTTCGCGTTGGACGTAATCTTCTAGACGAAATTTCATATTATCGCGTAGATAGTCAAAGCCTAATTCATTATTAGTGGCATACAAAATATCTGCGTTATAGGCTATTTTGCGCTCACGATCATCCATTTGGTTTTTAAGTGAAGCAACGGTAAGGCCTAAAAATTCATAAACCGGCTTCATCCATTCAGCATCCCGATCTGCAAGATAATCGTTAACGGTAACCAGATGCACCCCTTTTGCGGGCAATGCATTTAAATAGAGCGCTAGCGTTGCGGTTAAGGTTTTACCTTCACCGGTTTTCATTTCAGCAATTTTACCTTGATGGAGCACGATACCACCAATAAGCTGTACATCATAATGACGTTGGCCCAGTTTACGGCGAGAAGCTTCACGCACAACGGCAAATGCTTCAGGTAACAGTTGATTAAGGCTTTGACCAGCGCTCAAGCGCTCACGGAATTCAACCGTTTTATGTGCAAGTGCATCATCAGATAATGCCTGCATGGATGGTTCAAGTTTGTTAATGTTATCAACGATAGGTTGTAATTCTTTTAGTTGGCGTGAATTGTTTGTGCCAAAAATTTTTGCAAACAAACTTGTAATCATAGTGGCTCCAGCTCTTTTTAGAAAAAAAGAAACGATATAGTCATATTAAAGAGTTTACCCGGTTTTGCCTTCGCCTGTCTACCAAAGATATGCACGTGAAGGGTTATACCTTATCATTACAGGATAACAAATTAGATGGCATGCGGCAAACAACAAAGGGAAGGTTAAAAAACCTTCCCCGTGCAGGAGATATATATGAAGCGTGTATGCATATTAAGGAGTTGAACCAAGCGTAATAAAGGAAAAGAGTGCATCAACAGCGACCGGTAAACTGTTGGAAAGATTTATGGTGAATCCACCGGCGGTGATATTGTTAATGGTGACAAATGGAGCTATAGTTTCATCTTCTACCTGTACCAGAATCTGGTAATTAGGATCACTATAGGGCGCAGAAAGTGTCACTACATATTGGCCTGTTAAAAAGCGGTTAACGGTAATGCCAGCACCTGAAAGTATAGTACCATCAGGCTCGACCGTGCCACGATACATCAATAGCAACTTTGGCTCACCAGGATCAGTTTGAATGCTATTAAATGCAAGCTTTGATGGTATAACGCTCATATCAACTAAGTTGTTTGCATTTACACTATTGTTAGCCAAGTCTGCATTGACTACCGGGCCTGCGGTTAATAGACCATTAGTTGCATGTACAACTCCATTGAGGGTATCAACAACCAAGCTTTCAACCAGTTGCTGTTCTGCAATAAGATTGTTTACGCGTAGATTTTCTATTGTGGCACCATTGTTTACCACCAGATCATTGGTGATTATTTTACATCTGTTCAAGATGCTATTTGAATGCGGGCGACGTATACCCGGTTGCTCCAGCGCTTCAGCATAATCCTGCAGAAGCTCATCATAGAGTTCTAGCAATTCATAACGTAACGTAATCCATTCTGCATCCTGCGGCCAGCGCGCTTGCAGACATGTTTTAACGGCACGCAATAGAGAAGGATATGATATCTCTTGCGTATCTTGATTAAGCTCAACTAACGTAGGTTGCGGTATTCCTTCCAGTTGGCCATAAATTTCTGCAAGGGTAGCGCAAAGTGCGCGCGTCTGCTCGTCCACCATAAGCATCGGTTGCTCGAGCATAAAAAGCTCATCGAGATTGGCTTCTTGTGCAGTATACATCGGTAAATACATGCAACAGCTGAGCATGATCGACCATACTATATATTTTGTCATGGGTTGGTTCCTTTAACTAATAACCGTGACTTGTGTTGCAGTAATACGAATACGTGTTCCATCACGTTTTGTCAACTCAAATCCGGTAAAATCCAGTTCTGAATAGGTACTTGCCCAATCTTTTAAGAAGAAGATGGCAACTTGTTCACCAAGCAATAAACTTGCATCAGCATCAGTGCGATAATGAACGCCGGCATGGTTACGACCAATGGCAATGTTGGACGCCCACTTATTCAGTTCGCCGCCCAAGGTAATTATATCTCTGCCTTCACCAATGGTGAGCGGTATTAATTGTGTTGGATCTGCCGGATCCGGTTTGACCGGTGTCATAAATGTGTTGATAAGCGCCATGTCATTGAAGAACGCTTTGAGCACCGTAGTGCATGCACCGGCAACGGTAGCATGGCCCGCAGGATACGATGGATGGGTAGGGCTTCCTTCAGGATACAGCAACGGTAACAGGTAGGTGCCGTTGTTCGGGTTGAAGGGAACCTGTTGTAAATTAAATTGTTGTACCCAATTAAGCAGATCAATGCCACCCGGTGTACCAAAAATTAATGGGTTAAGATTATAAGGGTTATCACTATTTACTTTTGCTTGATGTACAATGCCGGCCATCGCTTCAGGGCGCAGACGCAATGAAGCGCGCCATTTATGTGCCCATGCAGTTTTAAGTGCTTGGATGGCAACTGCGCCAACAGCTCCTGCAATATCAGGATAAGTCATAGTTGCAAATGCAGCTTCATTAGGCATAGAACCATTGTTGTACGGTAGGTTTGGCGCTAGAGGAGCGTTATTATTAAACAGTACGTTCTGTGCATATACATAAGGATCAGAAAGCATATCCTTGTGTACTAAGGTGCCGAGCATAGCGCTATTGATAATGTATTGTACAAATGGCTCAAAATCGGTTGGTGCATACGCTACCGGTACTAAACCATTTTGTATAGCAACAAAATTGGCCCAGGTGACGCCAAAATTATGCGCAGTTGGTACAGCCATATACTGTTTTACGGGTAGTAATGCTTGGTCATACAGGTGCAAATCATGGAAAGCGTATTGTGAAATATATGGACCATCAAGTTCACCAACGCCATTACCTCTAAATAATGTTGCGGGTGTAACGAGTCCACCCACTTTAGGACCTTGGAATGCAACACCATAAGCATTAAGTACGTCACATGCGTTTTGTGTAATTGATCCACCGTTAATGGTATCTATGTCGGTGCCTAAACCGGTACCAAAATCACTATAACTCACGCTACGTGCAATAGCTTCAAGATAGTTTTCTGTCATATCAGAGCCAGCCTGTGCGCTGTCAAGTGTCGGTGGTACAACAAGGGGTAGTAATGAGCCATCTTTGCCGCATAGGTACCATGCCGCAGATGCTTGAGGATTAGTTAACAAGCTAGAGCCCGTATAACGAACAATATCGTTGTAGGTTGCTTGTAAACCATTTTGCGTCGCTTGCACCAAAGTTTTAAAACTGTTTTGACCTTGTGCGGTTGCAATTCCGGTAATCGGATCATGCTCAAATGTTTTGGTAAACATAGCAGCATAGTTAGGTACGTTATTGATGTCGCCATTGTTTTCATTTTCAATATTATAGTTTGGGGTATTGATACATTGGCCATAGGCACATTGCATACGCGCGGTATATGCTTCCGGGCGTTCATCATAGGTAAAACGAAATACGTTGGCCGATGTGCTTGCTGTGACAACTAATGTACACAGCAATACTATTGTTCTGATATGTATCATGCTTCTTCTCCTTAAAAATTGGTTATACATATGCACTTGACTTTAGCATATCCCGTTTTATAAATGCAAAGATATTACAATAGGCTCTTTTGTACACTCATGTGCTGAGGCCATTTACCTGGGATTGTAAGATAGTATAGTATCAAAGCGAGAGTTAAATTCGATGCTGCATGCAGCACAAAAAGGGGTACTATGCATTTAAAATCATATGCGATTATAACGTGTGGACTGCTAATTTTCGGTTGGACAACAATTCATACGTATCGTTATTTTTTTGATACAGTTACACCGCAGGTGGAACTACAAGGTATTGTTGCAAATGCACATTATGCAGCACAGGTACCAGTGCAAGTAACGGCGACAAAATCGGGTTACATGAGCATGGCGCTCGATAATCAACCGGTAGTTACAGATCAGTATATTAAAGCGGGCCAAGCACACCAGGTTATGGTACCGACAGAACATATTGCCGATGGTTGCCATACGTTGCATTGCAGTATGTACGATACAACCTATGCGCGTAATAAAGGTGCATATTCATGCAGTTTAATGGTGGATAACAAGCCGTTACAGGTGTTGGCACTACGTAACGATGAGTTACAGGTATTGCAAGGCCGAACATTGCACGTACAGTTTCAGGTGAACAAAGCGATTAAAGATGCGCGCGTGCATGCGCTTGCAAAATCATATCCATGTTATGCAGCAACGCGTGATGGGATGCAGTATGAATGTTTTATCCCTATTGATTGCCAAGAGCGTCCGCATGCGCACCAAGTTGCAATTGAAGTAGTAGATCATGTGGGAAACAAGGCGCATCTAGAGCAAGGATTTCAAGTAGTTGCCTATGCATTTAAACAGCAAAAGCTTGCGGTAGATCCGGAAAAACTGGCACATGAACGTGCGTGTGGGCGTGCACTTGCACAGCTTGAACAAGCATTAGCAGAATTAGTAACACAATCGCCGCAAGAAAAATTGTGGCAAGGAGCGTTTTGTACACCAATCGATATTGAACGTATCACCTGTGAATACGGCACGATTCGTACAACGCAAGAGCGTGGCAGATATATGCATCAAGCGCTTGATATTATTAACAAACCAAAGAGTGTAGTATGGGCAACGCAGCGTGGTGTGGTGGTAGTTAAAGATCGTTTTGATATGAGTGGTAATACGGTGGTGATTGATCATGGTTGTGGATTGCTTTCACTGTTTTATCATCTTGATGATTTTGCAGATATTGAACTTGGTCAAACGGTTGCGCAAGGAAATCCATTGGGTACACTCGGTATGACGGGATATGCAACGGGATATCATTTGCATTGGGAGATGCGCCTGAATAATGTGCCGGTTGATCCGTTACAATGGACACAAGATACCTTTTAATGATTATAACGAGAGTTAAGCTATGATATATCCTCGGTGGTATTATGCAGTACGCAATCTATCATCACAGCAACGTTATGCATATGTTGTGTTTGCGCAAGGGTTAGTATGGGCATTGTGGTTTTTTGTGGTGCATCCATGGCATGAACATGCAGCATTGCAAGAGCAGCAAAAAAAACAACAGACACATCTGGAGCAAACATCATATGAACGCACGCAGCAGGAGCTGGTGCGCTTACGCCAACAGAAAAAAAGTTTTGAACAAGAACTTAATGCTGCACTACAACAACAACCGATTAATGGTCGTATGCAGCATATTATTGCCGATCTTGAACGTAATGGCCTTGCATTGCAAACATTAGCAAAGCAGGATGTGCAAGAGCAGGATTGGTATAATGTATTACAAGTCACCGTTGATGCACAAGGTACGTTCGAGCAGATTGTACAGTTTTTGCGTCAGCTTAAAGAACGCACTTCACTGCTTGATATTGCAGGTATTACCTTACAACGTGTGCAGACCGGCGCATATAAGCTGACGATGCGCTTGCTTTTATATGAATTTAAAAAAAGCCCTTCAACTTTAAAAAAAGCTGAAGGGTTAGGGGGGTGAACAATACATGATGTGTATTGTTCATTTAGGGACAACTTTAATATCTTTTTGCAGTTGCATCGTAACATTGCAGAATCCGCTTGTCAAGCTAAAATCGTGTGCATGGTACTTTTACAATTTTTTGTTAAACTAAAACATATAATTTACTTTTTTTGTATGGATAAAAAACATATGTTTCAGATCAATAGCATCACCTATTCGCTTGCAGTAATAACGCTTGTTATGTGTGCTGCATGCGGTTCACACAAAAAGCCTATCAAGCAGCAGCAAAAGATTACATCTCATTATGAAAGTAATATCATGCATCAGGTGCGCATGCATGTTGAGGGTGTTGAATGCTCCGGATGCGTAGAAGATGTTCTTACACATCTTAAAAAAATCCCTGGCGTGCAGATGGCTGCATTTATCGGCAGATACGATGCATGTGAGCAAGGATATTTCTCATTCTATTTCCCAGCCGATGAGGACTTTGATATGCAAGCATTTAATGCAACAATTGCGGTTGATGGCTTTAGCGCAAAGCTTTATAGATAACGTGCAAGCTCCCACGGTGTAATATAATTTTGGTACGCCGCAGCTTCTTTGCGCTTTAATGCAACCAACGTGTTTACTGCTGGTGTGCCAACTATGTCTCGTGCAAGTTCGCTTTGCTCAAATAGTGCAATTGCATGCGATAAGCAGCCAGGCAATCCTTTGATGCCGCGCGCAGCACGTTCAGTAGCGCTCAGCTTATAAAGATTATCTTCAACTTCTGTTACCGGATTATAATCTTGCATAATGCCTTGCATACCGCTTGCGAGCAGTGCGGCGAATGCAAGGTATGGATTGCATAATGGATCGGGATTGCGCAACTCCGCACGTTTGCTATTGGCGCCCGAAGTTTGTGGTAAGCGAATAAGTGCGCTGCGATTTTTTTTGCCCCAGCAGATATACGTTGGAGCTTCATAACCCGGGATAAGACGCTTGAATGAATTGATCGTCGGGTTAAAAAGTAAGCACAGTTCATTAATGTGTTGTAATACACCTGATAAAAATTGTTGGCCGGTACGTGAAATGCCATCAGGATTTGCTGCATCATAAAAGAGGTTCACATTGTCTTGTGTATCCCACAGACTAAAATGAATATGCATTGCACTTCCATTTTGACCACTGATTGGCTTAGGCATAAAGTTCACAGTAAAACCGTATCCTTGCGCAACCGATTTGAGTGTATATTTTGCTAAAATAAGTTGATCTGCAAGATCAACCGGAGTACCATAGCGTAACGAAATTTCATGTTGCCCCGTTGCTACTTCATGATGGAGTTTTTCTACATTGATGCCCATACCATAGAGCACTTGAAGCATTGTGGTTTTTTGTGTCTGACGGTTAATACTTGTTTCGGCATCAAAGTATGCGCGTGTATCAATGGGCGTTGAGCCATCTTGTTGTACAAAAAAGAACTCTAGTTCCGGTCCTACAAAGAGTGCGTAGTTGTTATCAGCAGCTTGTTGAACTATGCGTTTAAGTGCTGAGCGTGCGTCACCTTCAAAGGGTGTATGTTCATCGCGATAAATATCGCAGATGATGATTGCTGTTTTATTAATGCCATCAAGCCAAGGTATAATACGTGTGGTGTTAATATCAGGAATGAGTAACATATCGCTTGCGGTTATGGTGCTGCATCCGGCAATTGATGAACCGTCAAATGCAAGCCCTTCAGTACATGCTTGCAATGCATGCTTAATCGGTACGGTTATCTCTTTAAAACCGCCCAGAATGTCGGTAAATACAAAATTAACAAATGCAACGCGATGTTCTTTGAGTTCATTAATTACACCAGAAGCAGTGAGTTGTTGACGCGCGGGCGCTGCATATACCAGCGTTGTAAGTACGCATAATAGGCTACCAGAAATCTTCATACTCATTCCTTTTTTAATGTATGGGTGATAACGATTTGTTATAGTTGTAGCATGATTTGTTTTAGTCGGCAAGAAATCTTCAATCGCTATTTGCCGCGTTTTGCTTCGGCATAGCCTTTAGACGAATACGGGCTTGCCTCGGCGTAGCTCTTGAGCGAAGCCGGGTCCTGGTCAGTCGCCAACAGATGCTTAAACGATTGCGCATACAGCAAATTCTGTTCATTATCTTGTTGCAGTGTAATCCCTTTGAGCATATTAATAGCAAAATGAAGTTGTGCTTCATCGCTAGGTTGCTTTTTGCTTGCATGCCATTTTTTCAGTTCCTTGAGTACGTGCCAAGCTACTGCTTCAACATAGCTGTACATCTGTTTAAGATCGGCAATAAATGTAGTATGAAAACTGCTTACTTGTGATGCATCATAATCAATGGTGCAATCAGGAATTTTTGCACGTTTAATTGTATATTTTAACCTGAACAGTATAGTGCGCAATGCTTGTATTGCCGTTTGCTTCTCTTCTTTTAATAACAGATCAAACAGACGTTCAAGTGATACGCCGCCAAAAAATTCATCAGGAATAAGTTCTTTGCGTTGCTCTTGGCTTACTCGTGGTATAAATGTTGGCAATATACTTAATGGTGTTGGTTCTTCTTGCAAATAGGTGCCCGTTTGCGCAGTATAAAATAGTGCGCATGAGTGTTTTCTGCGTTTATATTGAACGATAACTTTTTGTTGTGGATCAACAACCAGTGGCCATAAGCGGTCGTGCATCCAATCTCTTACGCGCTCGATAGTTGCAACGCGTATTACTCTGATACCTAAATTCCTTAACCTTTTTATATCACTTTGCCAGTTAGAAGTATAATCACGAATAATGCCAACGCGTACTTCATCTTTATTTTCACGTTCATTGTAGAGTTCAAGCAATGCTTGCACGTTAGGAGCAAGAATTACCTGTTCGCGCGATTTAAGTTCAACAAGATCAAAAAATGGGGTAACAAGTTCGATAGTTACTTTTTGCGTTTCATCACACTTGCGTACATAACGTGGGTCTAGATACTGCGGCTCCATTGTAGGTTCCGGATGTAATTCAAGATCAAGAAGATATACCGTGTGATCATATTTGATAAACCAAATGGAAATTGGTTTGGTGTATTCCTGCTGTATACGCTGTGCTAGTTTTTCCAGTGCATACACATCTGCAGAGTTGAGCGTTGCAGAACGTGCAGTTTGTGCGCTATTAGTTACAAGTCCAACTCCTGATGCTGTGGCAGTATCAGGGCTATAACGCACTGCTTTGAGTTGAATGTGCGGGAATATCATACCATCTTGTACATGATATGTGTCATGTGGCGAGCCATCTTTTATACCGAGAGGTAAACCGTACGTGGCAGAAATAGTAGTGACGCCGGGAATCATTTTAGTTGGCTCGAATGAAGATACTACCCCTGATACGAGCGGTATCGTTGTATCAATTTCATTGCCGATAAAATGCTGTAGCAACAGTGCGCAGGAAGGAAGCGCTGGATTTTTACCGGCAGTTTTTAGATAGAGTTCTATGCGTTCTGGACTGAATCTATTAATAAGTGCTTGTGCAATACCCAGTTGTATATGTTCTGCATCAACAGGAAATACTGCTGCAACTTTTTCCATTCCCGTATCGGCAATGCTGCGTATCATCATTGGGCTTTTGCGACTGCGTGCATCGCTTATGAAGGTATGTAATTCTTTATTTTCGGGCAGTAAGGCTAAAATAATGTCATGCTTAAATGCTGCCTTGATTCCTTTTTGTATTGCTTGAATGCGTGCCAAAGTCGCATCACTCATGGCATGTTCGCGTTGATAGTTGGTTGCTATTGCTTGCCATTCGCGCTTAATAAATGCAAGTAACGAGCTCGGTTTACGTCTGCGTTTTTGTACAACGCTGTTTTGCTCTGGAATGCCTGCTAAAAAGCGTTCTACGATGTTATGGTTAAGCACGGTGTATGCAGGCGTTACCATTAAAAGCTCATCAATTGGTTCATATTGATTAATATATGCGGCAAGTATTTTGAGATCTTCCATGCGCTGCGAACGTTCAGGCATTGCAGTTGGTGTGCCATATGTGCTTACGCATACAATAAGTAATGCTGAGAAGTAATGGTTTAAGTTCATAAATAGGATCTCCTTACTGATCTAATGTAGCTTTGGTAAATTTATGCTGTAAGCGTGATGTAGAATAAAATTAGTTTAGCACGAATTACAAAAAGGTAAGCTATGATTTGTAAGCTATGTGTGCTACGTCAATAAGGAGCAAACAAAAAAGCAGACATAGCGTAATCTATGTCTGCCTTAGAAAAACACAGGGAATCATAAAATTTTATCTTTCAGAAACTGTATACTTGCGATCAGCAGTGGCATACGTTCCGGCACCATCGTATAAAGTATACGTGCTCGGGTGGCCGAGTTCTATCTGCTTAGTGACCAATAAGTCATATTCACCGGCGACATTATGTGTTTGTATATTGCGGACTTTAACATGTAATACCAATGGTTCATCTACTGTACTTTCCAATATATCCTGTACTGGCATAGTAGATCGTGTTTTTAATGATGCGGGAACATTGACTGAAAATTCATATTCATGCGTTGGTGAAGTTACAGTAAATGCTGATTCGTTAAGTTTATTGCTCGCTTTATCTACAATATCGTGGCGTTGACGAGCTGCATTTTTGAGAATATTAACGCTTTCTACGTGCTTGGTAAACCACGTATCAAAGCCTTCTTGCGGCCGAGTTCCATATTCGTCATCATAGATGGTTGTATCTGCAAGATTATCGGCTATGTATACTCCCAGGGCTCGCAATGGAGACACCGCAGGATATTTCGGTTGATCTTTTGCTCCGAATAAACCACCAAACCAACTACTGCCGGCAGCAGCAGAGATCGATGTTGTACTTAAACATATGCTGCTTAAAAGTAATACATAAAATATACGTTTCATTATGCTTCCTTTCTTAAAGCGCAATAACTGAATAACCTTTTTTGCGTGATTTACCAACAAGTGCTGGAGCAGAAGTCTCTTGTTTGCGCGTACGTTTGTTGATGGTACTAACGGTAATTACCAATGCCGGCGAGCCATCATAATCATGTTTTTGCGCGTCAGACAATGTTGCCCATGCCTGTTGTGATGCACTAACATCTATTTTAAATGTATAGGTGGCGTCGCCTGCAGTATGCGCATACGGTTCAGGTTTTCCTTTAAAACGATCTGCAACTAAATCTTGTTGTGAACCAAACCAATTATCAAAACTACGTTTAATAGTTTCACCAGCACTATTTATGCTCGCAAGTGCTGTATTAACAAATGCTGTATTTGTTACCGATGAGGGCGCTAGTTGTTGACCCGCTTTAAATACGCTTCCTTCATTACGAAGTTCTGCACTTATTTTATCCCACCAGCTCGGATGAGAGGTGTCAGGGGTTGCAGTATATAACGGCGCTGATAGCATGAGCAGACTGCTGCATATTAAAGTTTTTACGGTGATCTTCATAGTGATTTCCTTTTTTTGTATTGTTCAGTTATTACCAAAATTTGTACCAAGGTTTTGCTTGAGGTTGCTCTGCGCCAGTTGAGATATTACGAATAGTGATGCTACTGCTTGACGATGCAGGAGGAGTGGGCGGAGTTGATGTGCCAGATGTTGCCGCCTCGCTTGGCGGAGTTGCAACCAGTCCACCAGAAGAACTTGGCTCAGGTGTGATTGGCGTTGTAGTTGTTACTGCAGGTGTTGTTTTACTTTTAGCAAACCATCCTGCAAACCAACCCGGTTTAGGCGCTTCAGGTACAAGCTCTTCATAAATCTCTATGATATAAGGGCTCTGTTCTGAGTTACTAACTCGGAATTTTAGGTTATCAAACTCCGTTGTTGTATAACCGGGATCAGTATCTGTAATTTTTTTGAAAGTAAGAACAAGTGGAGGATTTAATGTTTGGGTTGCTGCCTCAAGAACTTGACCTTCTAATGGGGTCGCGGGTTCCGATTGTGCAGGCTGAGATGGTCCTGTTTGTGCTTGTTGAGCTTCATATGCAACTTGTGCTGATTTCGGCGTGTCTAAAGTGAATAGATAGAAGTCATGGCTACCGGAGTAGGGTCTATAGCCAAAAAATTTAAAGCTATCGGTTATAGCAAGTACGCCGTGTTTATTGAGTGCTTGATTGCGCGACTCTGCAGATCCAATCAATTTTACGATGTACCTCTGTTGGGCATTAAACCACCCGTTAAATCCTACACCACCATAGGTTTGTGCAAATTCGCGGTTTGTAATGAGGGGGTCAAATTCACGATGAACTTGAGTAAGTTTAGCCTTAATTTCTTTTTGTTTTTTACGTTCAGCCTCTGAACGTACGAGCGCCTCTGCTATCGCCATTTCTTGTCGAGTGCGTGCTTGAGCTGATGTATATGCGGTGACGCATCCTGCTGCAATAGCAAACCCACTCACTGCCGCCAACGGCACTCGATATTTTTCAGGTATTGGGCATGAGAATGATGAAAGACTTTTAGTCGGGCCACTTGAGAACAGCTCTTTGCCTTTTTCTGCCAAGGTGGCTAAAGTTGTTGCCGTTTGTTGTTGTAGTGCTAAGGCTCCCGGATTTTCTGCAATAGACATTCCCGGTGCGCCCATACCAAATACTGCGCGTGGCACCAGTATAATGCTGGATAATGCAATTAATAGTATCTTTTTCATGATAATTGGTTCTCCTTTGTGTGGCTATTTTACCACATTTTTATATTTCTAATATTAATTTTACCTTAAATGAAGGGGTAAGAGCAATAGTTTTGGAAAGAAGTTATTTCTTTTTTTTTGGGGCCGCACAGCTTAAACTGTTGATTGGCTCGTGCTTTAGGTTAATTCCGTGCGAAGTTAGCAAAGAATGCTAACTTCGCACGGAATTACTTGCTTTATCGATTGAATAGGTGGTATGCTTAAGTTGATATGAAATCGGTCTAAGAAATTTAAAGGAGGCTCTATGTATTTTAAGCGCGATCTATCTACAGCCCTGATGCGTTATAAGAAATTTCCGGTTGTTGCCATTTTAGGTCCGCGACAATCGGGAAAAACAACGTTAGCGCAACATTTTTTCAATCAACACAAGTTTGTAACATTGGAGCATCCGGACTCTCGTCTTTTTGCTAAAACTGATCCGGAACGTTTTTTATATGAATTTGAAAATCCCCATGGGATCATCATTGATGAGTTTCAATATGTGCCGGAACTATTGCATTACATACAGATTGAAGTAGATCAGAAAAAACGCCCAGGATACTTTGTTTTGACCGGGTCACAGAATTTCACGCAAGTCCGCCGTAGTTCTGTGCGTCAGCGAAAGCTGAAAAGCAATGATTATGACGTAGGCGGATTGAATCAGGCTATTACGCAATCGCTTGCAGGTCGTGTAGGTATTTTAACATTGCTACCAATGTCGATTCATGAGCAGCTTGAAAATAAACTATTTTTGGATTTGGATACACTCATGTTTAAGGGAGCCTATCCGCGTATTTATAGTGATGATCTATTGCCGTTGGATTTTTATCCCTCATACATTAAAACATATATTGAGCGGGATGTACGTGATCTTGCCCACGTTGGAGATATATTAATATTCCAAAAATTCATGCGTATGTGTGCCGCGCATATCGGTCAGGCACTTAAAATCGATAATCTAGCTACCAATCTTGGTGTTGATCAGCGCACAGTTAATCAATGGATTGCTGTTCTTGAAGCAAGTTATATTTTGTATCAACTCAAGCCATATCATAACAACTATAACAAGCGTCTAACCAAGACGCCCAAGATCTATTTTTATGATACCGGCTTAGCATGCTCATTATTGGATATTAAATCACGCGATGCATTGGCACTGAGCCCATTTCGCGGTAATATCTTTGAATCTTTTATGATCACTGATTTTTATAAGCAATATTACAATATTGGCCTTCAGCCATCATTGTATTTTTGGCGGGACCAAAACGGCCGGCTTGAAGTTGATTGTGTGATAGATAAAGGCAATGAGGTGATTCCGGTGGAAATTAAATCGGGCCAGACTTTTTCATCAAGCTTTTTTTCTGCGATTAATGAGTGGAGTAAGCTTGCAGATGTAGATCTTGAAAAGAATAACGTTGTGTATGGTGGGGACCTGAATCAGCAGCGTAGCAACGGCGCTATTATTGGTTGGCAAGAGGCTTCTACCTTTATTGCGCGCATGTATGAAGGGGTTATAGGTTTATGATCCACTATGCTTTTTAATAATGCGCTTGCCAATTTGTTCTTGTTTATGAAGTTTATGCAGCACCGCATGGTCGACCACATAGTATGGCACACGCTGGTGCGCTTCAGATCGATGCTGTGCATAACATGCCATGAGTTCAACGTGATCTGTATCTAACGGTTCTAAACGCTTGGCTGCAAATGCTGTGTGGATTATATCGGGTGCTATAATATCTTCAGTGAGCTCTTTGCTACCGGTTATAAGTAAGATTGGGGACTTAGGGCGCCGAAAGCGTCCATCGCATGCTTGGTGAATAGATATAACCGTTTGTAGCACAGCTGTGGCGGTGCGATTGTCATTAAAATATTCGCGCCACCAGAGCATAATATCATCATTTTGTAGCGTTTTAGCAAGCTCGTGCGCAATGTCTGCATCAGCTGATCCTACAAAGCCTACACATGTTTGTATATTCCAGCTTGCATAGACGCCATCATCGGGTGCAAGATGCTGCGTGGCAGCTTTGCCTTCCACCTGTTTGTGCTCGACTGTTTTTCTCCATACGCAAAAGGGGGACCAAGTCACTGTAGAAGAACCTGGAATAATAGCCTCTTTGAGCGTTAGGCAATCAGCAAATTCTCTATATTTTTTTGTTTTAGCTTGCGTTTTTTGCTTTAGAGCGTGCGGGCTCACTTGATATTCACTGGCAGAAGCATTAATGCATGAAGTTATGCAGAACATTCCTGCAAAGAGTGGTAAATAACGCAACAACATAACTTTATCTTTCGGTAATACGTACGTTGAATGATTATGGACTATACATGTTAGTGTAGCATATAGCTGCTAAAACAGTTCATTAACAAATTCATTAATCTGTTGAACACTGACCGTATCTGCCATGGCACGATAAAATGTTTCATCATATTCACGTGTTTGAATCACAATTGGCATAGCCAGGGCATGGCCCATCAAGAGTGCCTGTTTTTTGCTATCAAGTGATGCTAAAATAGTGCGCAAGTTCTGTGCGCCATTTACCCCGGTAAGCACCGCTTGAATATCTTTTTCATCATTCAGTTGCGCTACAATTTTGGTGCCAATTTGCGAAAGCACTTCTTGATCTATGCCAGAAGGGCGCTGATCAACGACGAGCAATGAAACGTAATATTTACGCATTTCGCGCGCAATAATACCAAAGATGGTTTGCTTTGCTGCATAGGGATTTAAAAACTTATGTGCTTCTTCAATGGTGATCATCAACTTTTTAGGTTCATCTTCTGCTCGTTGCGAGCCTAAGAATTTTTCTGTTTTGGCAACAAATGCACTGTGCACACGGCGGGAAATAATATTGGCTACCAACAAATAGCAAAACGTGGAGGTATAATTACCAAACTCTAAAATCACGCTTATACCACGGTCGATATATTCAAGCATTTGGTCAATTACTGAAAGATTATTCGCTGTACCTTTTTGTGATTGGAAAAACGGCAAACGTTCAAGACGTTTAAGTTTACGATACAACGCAGCAATCGATTCCGGATGTGCGCCGATAGATTCAGCAAACTCTTTTAAGTTTTCACCTTGGCTTAACAGTACTTCCAGCCAGGTATGCTTATAACGTGCAGAAATCAAATAGGCAGCTTCCAGTGCGGTGCTGTGCAGATTAAGCTCTTGTTCAAGTGAAAGAATATCTTCCACCTGTATGGCATGATACGGTATAATTACTTCCACATCGGGATTGCCGCCACGTCGGCGTGTTGATTGTGGATCGAGCGAAAATATTGCCACTTTACCCGGAAACAAGGTTTTAAGCCCCTTAACAAAACTTTGCCCTTTACCTTCCTTGCGTGCTTGCAGACCATATTCGCTATGCATATCAAAAATCAGATTTACTGCTTTATCATTTTTAATTAAGCCGGCCAGTACTAAACGTGTCAAAAAAGTTTTACCCGTACCGGTTTTACCAAAAATGCCATTGCTCCGTTCGGTTAACCGATCAAGGTCAAGGCATACGGGGGTCTTCATATCCAAGGGATTACCGATATTAAAATACCGCTTGCTCGGATCGTCTTCGTTACCAAAAATTAATGCGACATCTTTGTTGTCAGCTTCGTACACGGTAGCAAAATGTGGAGGTATTGTTTTTACCGGTTTAGGCTGCCCTTCATGATCTACCATGAGCATGGGCTTTAAATGTGCCGTTGCGTAAATATCTTTTTTGCGCAAAATGGTATTAAGCAGTGTTTCGTGTGCTGCGGGTGGAAAGAGCAGAATATCAGGATGTGTTACTTGCAACGTTAAATCTGTAATGAGAGAAAAAAAGCTATGCTGCTTGCCATGGATAGATACAAACTTGCCAGTTTTAATCTCTTCCAAATTGGTGTCATGATGAATGCGCATGACAAAGCCGTCGTTAAGTGAGCCGCTGATTAAGCTGCCAATAATCTGTTTCATGTTCCGGTTGCATTACTTTCTTGTATAACTAACACTGCATGTGTGCGCATAATACGTACAATACCATGCAGCACTAACAATGATTCTTGTTTGCCATTTTCCAGCCGAAAACGTACTTCTTCATGGGGGGAAAGCACAAGCATAGTTGGTGCATGCCCTTGCTGAATTACATAGTTGCCGGTCGGCGTATTAACCTCTAACCATGCAATGGTATAGGTTGCCGTACGCGTTGGTGTGCTGAGCTCTAATCTCATGAGCGTGCTCGTTCGAGAAGTTTTTCAGCCTTTTGTTTTGCTTCTTTTAGATCGCCGACCATGTAGAATGCTTGTTCGGGCCAATCGTCACATTCACCACTGATGATGCGTTCAAAATCGCTAATTGCCGTCTCGCGTGGTACATAGCGACCGCTTAATCCGCTGGCAAATTCAGCAACAAACAATGGCTGTGTTAAGAATTTCTGTATCTTTTTAGCACGGTTAACCAATAGTTTGTCTTCATCAGATAGTTCATCCATACCTAAAATGGCAATGATATCCTGCAATTCTTGGTAACGTTGTAATATCTGCTGTATGCTGCGTGCAACGGTATAATGTTTAGTGCCGACAATTTCTGGTGTGAGCCCTTTTGAATTAGATTGCAAAGGGTCAACGGCAGGATAAATACCAAGTTCTACCAATTTACGTGAAAGTACGGTGCTTGCATCAAGATGTGCAAAGGTAGTGGCAGGAGCCGGGTCGGTAATATCGTCAGCAGGAACGTAAACGGCCTGTATGGAAGTTATTGATCCGTTGATGGTGTTAGTTATGCGCTCTTGAAATTCGCCCATCTCCGTGGCTAATGTTGGCTGATAACCTACAGCGGATGGCAAGCGCCCAAGCAGGGTGGAAGTTTCTGCACCCGCTTGTACAAAACGGAATATGTTATCGATAAACAGCAGAACATCTTTTTTTTCTGTATCACGGAAATATTCTGCCATGGTGAGTCCGGCAAGGCCAACGCGCAAACGTGCGCCCGGAACTTCTCCCATTTGCCCAAATACTAATGCTGTTTTATCAAGCACTTGTGTGCGTTTCATTTCCAACCACAGATCATTGCCTTCACGTGTGCGTTCACCAATACCGGTAAACACGGAAACGCCGCCATGTTCGGTTGCAATATTGCGGATAAACTCTTGTACCAGAATTGTTTTACCAACGCCTGCACCGCCAAAAAGACCGATTTTATACCCTTTTACATAGGGCACCATAACATCAATAACTTTAATGCCGGTCTCTTGGAGCTCATCTTCTATTTTCTGTTCAATGAGCGCCGGGCTTTCATGATAAATAGAAGTGCGTTGATCGGTTTTAAGTGGTGGCAGATCATCGATAGTTTGTCCCAGCACGTTAAAAATGCGCCCAAGCACCTGTGGCCCAACCGGAACGGTTATCGGTCCACCCGTATCAATTACAGTAAGTCCGCGTGCAATGTTATGCAGATTTTCTAATGCGATGCAGCGCACCACGCCATCACCCATCTGTTGTGCAACTTCAATAGTGGCAGTACGATTGTCTGCAAATTGAATATTAAGTGCATGCCGAATTTCGGGTACACGTTCGCGATCGAATTGGACATCTATAATAGTGCCGCTTACGCGCAGCACATAGCCTTGGTTTATGCTTTTTTGTTCCATGAGGGTTGTTTTATACCTATCGTGTAAAAGGAGCGGCTAGCAATGCTCAATTTTATTCTATGGTAAGCATCATGGTTTGTAAAGAATTGGGGGGATTAATTTTTTATTCTAATCAATTTTCTTTATATATTTTCTTATGCGCCTGCCGCGCGGGCATTAAGGGCATTCTTGTCAACGCCCTTAATAATCCAGGACACAAAAGGAGAGCCTTTTGAATCCCTACGCTCTTACTCAGGCCTCACGCATGAAGCATGCGTTCATGCCTTCGGATCCGCTAATATGGCCTGCAATAACTTACAATTTACACTTTTAGTCAACCGATCTTCGTTAGCAACTTAACATTATCTCTTGATGAGCGCTTTATCTAAAAAAGGGGAACTTTTCCCCTTTTTAAACCTCTTTTTTCCCGCACCAGCTTACGGCTCCCGCAAGCACCATATGGGCGCTTGCTTTGGCCAGCTGAAGTGCTAACGGACTTTAACAAACATTAGAAGGTAGTACTTCGCGCCAAAGTTGTTAATCTCGGTGAATGCATTAAGGGCAGGTTATCAATAAAAAAGGCACTCGGCTCATATTTAAAAGCTGAGTGCCTGTAAGTAATTATGCTCGCTGATATCAAGCACACTCAGTGTTGGCATTAGCTCGATGTATATGTTTAAGTTTATTGGTCATAAGCGCAGTCGTTCCTAAGAATCCACTTATTGTCCAAAAATGAGGGCTTGCAATAGTTTCGCTTAGTTTTTTTCTGCCTTCTGGTGAAGTTAAACAATAAAGTCCATATAATGCTGCTGCAGATGCACCGGCTTTGCAAAGCCATTCTGTCCAGGAAGTAGTACGTTCTGATAAGCTAGGAATCTCATTGCTAAAGAAGGTATTAGTCGCAATATTTTTAGCTATTCCACCATGAATAAATAATTCATCTTTATCGTCGGATGTTATGAAGCTTGTATGACGCATTTGAATTGCCATTGCTGCCATAAATCCTAATGCTTCAGGGGCGGCAACACCAAAAATTAATCCATCTGCTAAAGCAGATTTTAAATTTGCTGGCGTGAGCTGGCTTGCTTGCAAATTGCTTATCAACATGCAGCCCAATAGGCTGCTTAATAGTAAACGTTTCATAATTATTTCCTTCATTTTGAACGTTTGTTCTATGATTCCTCTGTTATCCCCTATAGATAACCCAAAGAGATCATGTTCAGTATCAATATTACCATATTTTACAATTATGTCAATTTATGGATGCGAAATTGCATCTATCATTGAACCCCAAAGAAACTAAGAATGTGCTATTTTTAGCTTAAAACCACGTTTCATACGCATGTTTTGTATTTATAACGAACAATCTACTGTAATTAATTTTAAAAAAAGGATAATCTATAGATGATTATTTATATGAATTTTAATAACTCATGGGTGATTAATATGAAAAAAACCTTTCAAAAAATGATGCGCAGCCAAATACAGGCAGACTTGGACGATCCTGCAACGCTTGTACAAAAACCGGTACCTAAAGGGGGGTGGCTTCATGTTATGCGCAATGTGCTTGGTATGAGTACCTATCAACTTGCAAAGCGATTAAAGTGTTCACAATCAAACATAGCTGCATTAGAACGCCGTGAGCGTTCGGGTATGATTTCATTAAACAGTCTTGAAAAAACCGCGCAAGCGTTGCATTGTAAGCTCGTTTATTTTCTTGTTCCTGAAAAACCATTTGATGCGTTACTCGAGGATCAAGCGCGCCTTATTGCCAAGAAGCAACTACGATCTATTGAGCATTCTATGGAGCTTGAGCAACAGGGATTAACCTCTACCCAAAAAATACAGCAGGAAAAAGCTCTAATAGAAGAATTACTGCAAGGTAGTCCTAAAGCGCTATGGGAGGATGAAGATGAAATTTAATTACCCTGAAGGTGCTACTCCCTTAACGAATGATGAGCTTGCAGATCTTATACCTATCCATATCACTACGCAGGACCAGCTTAATGAATGGGAACAAAAGAACATTCTTGTTGCTGAAAAATGGGCGCGCAAAAAGACTGATCTTATTTCGACTAAATTTTTTCAGGAATTACATGAACATATGTTTAATGAAACATGGAAATGGGCTGGCAAATTTCGACGTTCTGAGAAAAACATAGGTATAGACTGGCATCAAATACCTGTTGAACTTAAAAAGCTCTGCGATGATGTTAACTATCAATTGGATCATGCATCATATTCTATAGATGAAATTGCAGTCAGATTACATCATCGCTTAGTATACATTCATGCATTTGCCAATGGTAATGGTCGCCATGCGCGGTTATTAGCAGATTTATTAATTATGCTTTTGGGAGGGACACGTTTCAGTTGGGGGATGCATCAAGATTTATACAAACCAACGCCAGTACGAAAACAATATATTGCTGCTCTTAGACGGGCTGATGGTGGCGATTATAAAGATCTTATAGCGTTCGCAAGGTCATAACCCTCATGGGTAAAATTGAGGGATTTGTTGTTTTAGAGAAATAAAAAAATGCACCGGGATTACGGGTGCCTTTGTAAATAAATTGTTTCATGCAAATGTGCAGTTAGTTTTCTTTTGGTATATTAAGTTCATCCATAATCAGGCGTGCATTTTGCAGAATGTCTAAATACTCAGGATCTTCAACAATCGAGTTTTTAATTCTGTCAAATGAACCTTTATAAAATGACCTTGTCTCTGCGCCATAAGGAATTTCTGTTGTATTTAATTCATCGCTATAGATTCGCGAAATCAATGCTTCACTATCTGACGTTGCATACGGATATCCCGATGTTTGGTTGGCATGCGAAATTAACACATCGAGCCATGTTTCGGTTGGTGTTATAATGCTAGGTTGTGGGATCGCGAAGCGCTTCAGAAGGTACTTTGCGTGACTTAAAATTTCGTGATAATCCACTGTATAGTTTTCGTATTTAACGTCAGCACGCATAACCTTGAACTTTAATCGTTCTTTCTCTTCATCAGTTCCAAATAGTGCAATATTAGCGTCTTGTGCGATCATTTGAGGTAATGTTTGTTGTCCTTCATGATCAAAATCAAACGTATATCCTGGAGGAGGAGCATATCTTAATCTAGGTGCTCCATATATTTTAGAGTAGGGTAAGTAAGAAGCTCCATAGAGATATCCGGTTGTCAGAGTTATTAAAAGTAAAATCTTCTTCATATGTTTTTTCCTTTGTTATTATTTTGAATACAATAAATGAATTTATTCCTATTATTAATGTAACACATAGAAGACTGCGGAGTCAAGAATTAGCATCTTTATGTATAAACTTTGCCAAAGATTCGTGAAAAGGTCGTTAGATTGTAAAGAATTGAGGGATTTGTTGTTTTAGAGAAATAAAAAAAGGCACCGGGATTGCGGTGCCTATAATGATGTTCTTAGATTTTAAGTTATTCTGAAATTACGCGGGCAGCCCATGCACTGGTAATTTTATTAGCTAATTGTTTTCGTTGCTCACTATCATCGATCTTCAGCACATATTCTAATTTATCAAGTACTTCTTTTGGGGTTTTTTGTATAAGCGATGGATCTTTTTTGCAGTTTGCATAAAATTTGATGCTGTCCGGAAGTTTGACATGTAATTCACTCTTCAGATTCCATGCATGATATGGTCCCGTACAGAAACCTATAACTGTTCCAGCTACAGCTCCCAAAATTAAATCGCCATTACATGCTCCCAGAACTCCACCACCAAGAAAGCCGATAATAGAGTTGAGAACTGACCAACCTGCACTCTCTAAAACAATTGGTTTATTCTCGAGTTCAGTTTTTCTCATTTCCATTAAAAATTGCTTTGCTTCAATGCATTGTTGCTGTTTTAAGCGATCTTCAACTTCGTAGCATTTGCCGGCAATAAAATCTTCGACTGTCCACTCTTTTTTGAATAGATTCCACGCGTGCAATTGCATCTGGCTCATCAGCATGCAGCCCAATAAGCTGCCTAAAAGCAAACGTTTCATAGGTTATTCCTTCATTTTAAACGTTTATTCTATGATTTCCTGTTATCCCCCATAGATAACCTAAAGAGATCACAATTTAGTATAAATTTTATCATATTTTATAATTATGTCAATTTACGCTTGGTTTCCATTATTTCCTATTGATCCAAGTAGAGATACGGCTAATGTTCCGTAAGCCCAATGCCCAAGTGGTTTAATCGCACTAGGAAACAATTCATCTGATTGTAAATGAGCGCATCCTACCCATTCAGGTTTGAAGAGCATCGCACATAAAATGCCCCAAAAAGTTAGGAACGATAATGTTTTACAATGTGTGTCCATACGATTAGCGAGACTTGGAATATCATTTGCATTGCCATTTTCAAAGATGTTCCGTCTATTTGCTAGATCAGCTATGTTAGCAACTGCATTAGATTGGTGAATTGCTGTTGTGGTTGCGCAGAACGCTGAAATGGCTAAAAATCCACCCACAAACCCCTTTGCCACATTAAGATTTTTTATATTATCAGATGCAAAAGTATAACTTGCTTGTTCCATGTAATCTTTTGCAATGTTCGCAAGTTGGCTAGCTTGTATAGTGCTCATCAACATGCAGCCCAACAAGCTGCCTAAAAGTAAACGTTTCATAGTTATTTCCTTTTATTTAACCTGACAGAAAACCCCACGGCTTTTTAAGCCTGGGGATGAATGGCAGGTGAGCGCGGTCGATAGCGCTCACAAAAAGCTCGGTTAAAAAG
>JAGVLK010000024.1 GCA_020049835.1 Candidatus Babeliales bacterium
AAAAATTCGCGAATATATACAAAATCAATAAATTTTCCGTATAAGCTTCAGAGCATTTCTCCGCGGAAGCCACGGCTTTTAAGCCGTGTGCCGTTCACTCTCCTGCATGTGATATCCGGATGCCTTTTTTGTTATTACATGGTTATTGCGTATACTTCCAGTATCATGCATTTGCAAAGGTTCAAAGATATGTTCTGCTAAAAATGATTCAAAAGGCAGTCCTGACAACTTTTCTATGATATATGCAAGGAGCAGATAACCGGTATTTGAATAGGTGAATCGAGAACCCGGTTTGAATTCTAGATCCCAGGTTTTAATCATGTTAGCTATTTCTTCAAGTTGTGTACAATTACTAATTGATGTCCAATGCTGGTAATAATTCGGAATCCCAGATGTGTGTGTCAAAAGATGATGAATAGTTATAGTATCAGGAAATCCAGGAATGTATGTGCACAATGGCTTATGTACGTTTAACACATTTTTTTCATGAAGCATCATTATTGCAACGGCAGTAAAAGATTTTGTATTTGATGCTATTGGAAAACGCGTATTTTCATCATTTGATACGGCAAATTCGTAATTAGCATAACCATATCCTTTTTTAAAGAGAATTGTATTGTCCTGTGCAACTAAAATTGCCCCACTGAATGTTGCGTTATCTTGCATGTAGGTATCAATTTTTTGAGCATATGCTGCATGTAGAGTAATATTAGAGGCTATCAATAATAACCCTAGTAATAGCCATTGTTTTATCGGTTCCATGGTGTTTATCTTTCTGAATGGTATGTGTTACGCGTCCGTACTTCTAAGCGCTTTATCCTCTTCAAGAATAAAGCGCCCCAGCAGATAGCACTCAAAATGTTTTTTACGCATTAATAATGTGCAGTAGCCGGTGCGTAATGGTACAACATCAAGGTCAGCAATAAGCTGCTGCATTTCCAATTTTACCAGTTCAAGATCATCTATGCTGTTGGCCATAAGTTCAATTTCAAGAAAGGTACCAAGATCGGTCACTTCATCCACGCATAGAGTAAATGCCTTATGTTTATAGGATGTGCGCAGTTTATCGACGGTATAATGATCTGCAAAATTATTTACCGCTTTTAGATGTTCAAGATCTGCAACAATAACTGGCTTTAAATCAAGACTTACTAATAGAAGATTAAGACGGTCTTTATCTTCTTCTTGCAAGGGTAATGCAAAGCTATGCTCTTCACAATAATCTTGAATTGCTAAATCTGCATTTTCTAGTGTTGCGCGATTAAATTTAATATCTAACTTTTTGTTATTGCGGATGCGTATAAAGATCCCTTTTTGATAGAGCATAGCTTCGGGGTTATCCAAATATATATCGATGTCATGTGTCTGGTGCAACTTTTCAAACGGTGCTAAAAACGATGCAAGTTGTTCCGGTGCACGCAGTTCATAACGCAATTCAATTTCTATATGGTTCATAGTTGCTCCCAAAAAGTTAATGATAAACATGCAAGTTTTGCAGTGCTATAAGTTTATCAAAATAACGGGAAACGTTCTATGAGCTTTTTAGTGAAACCTTTTATGCGTTAAAAGCCACCACCAGGACGCGCGCTTAATGCATTATATAAATCACTAGGAATTTGCGACAACAATGCAGCAACTTTGGCCCAACGCTTGGTAATGTACGCTATCTGATCTTTATTTTTAATAGCTTCAAAAATTTCGCGTGTTGCATCATCGAGTGATTCAACCCAATAAGCATTTGGCATTTGTGTAAAATCAATATCGTTTTTGCTGTTAACCCATCCTGGGCAGATATCGGTAACGTAAATAGGTATATTACGTTGCTTGTATTTGTTAAATTCCGCTTCTAAATAACGAGAGCAGAATGCTTTTGATGCTGAATAAGCAGGAGCGCCGGCAGTGCCACGAACACCATCCATTGAAGAAAAGCCAACTAGGTGGCCATAACCTTGCTGTTCAAAGAAATTAAGACCGGTTCGTGCTAGAGCGAAAAATCCTACAACATCCACCGCTAAAACAGGAAGTGATCGTTCCCAATTGTTATCATCAAAGTCACAATCATAATAACCGGTGACGGCGATTACCAAAAGATCAAGGCCGCCCATGTCTGCGATCATGGTATTAAGTTTAGCAATAGACTCTTCAGTGTTTGATGCGTCCATTTGCATTATATGTGTTTGTGTAGGGATACTTTGTTGAATTTCTTGCAACAGTTCAATACGGCGCGCTGCCATACCGACAATATAACCATCGGCTGCAAGTAGTTTTGAAAGCTCTCTGCCCATGCCGATAGATGCACCAATAACAATAGCACGTTTGGGTGTGGTGTTGTCATGATCAGCTATACGTTGGCTACGCTTGCAATGCATGTCATCGCGGTCTTGCTTGATGTACTCTACGCCATATCCGGCTGCCAGACGCGCAGCTATGCAAAGTGATGTATCATTGTTGTTTAAAGTCACTATTTGTACTTGGCTACAAATGGTACTGCATGCTAATAACAATATAAGTGCTATCATTACGTATCCCTCCAAAAAAATAAATATTCACCTTTAGTTTTTAAACTGCATCCTCTGCATAAAGTGCCCGTTGATCATATTCAGGTACGGCTTCAGGCGCTTTTTCTAAATAAATCATAGTTACGATAAGGTCGCGTTGTGAGTTTTCAGTCCCGGTGACTGCTTCCGCGCGATGGCAGTTAAGCTGATTATTGAACAGCACAGCTTGATTATACTTATGTAGGATAGTTGTAGCTTTTACAGGATCAGTATCCTGTGGCTTGCCCGGCCTTATTCTAAATTCGCCACCTTGCCATCCATGTACAGGATCGTCCTGTTTACCAAGCATAAGCACCAAAGAGTAGTGAGCCATGGTGTCCCATTCGGGCTCGCCTGGATCTTGGTGCCAATCCATAGCTTTACTTGTACCACAGCTTTGCAGATAAAATTGTGTAAACACGTTTTCCGGTAGAGTAGTCCAGCCCTTTGTTCTTATAAGGGCAAACATACTGGGTAAAATCTCTTGAGCAAGAACGTTACGCATCTCCGGATAATCAAAAAGAGATTCTGCAAGACGGCTTTTAGGTGTTGCTACTAATTGCTCTGCAACTTGTGTAAGTCGTACTCTTCCTTCACATTCATGCGTAGGGTTTGGATTATCGGTACTCACCCAAAAGTCAGACCATATGCCCCCTTTCCGGGCACCATAATCATAATATGTTTTTTGTGTAGCTTCCATAGTACGCATGGTACGTTGAGCAGTTGCAACACCGGCAGCGGTTAAAAAATTAGGGATAATCGCAAGTTGCTCAATTTCTCGGGACGCAGGCTTTTCAGCAGCGGTGTGGATTGTGGTTGCTGTGTTGAGCAATAATGTTACTATGAATATTTTTTTAAGATAGTACATCAAAACCCCCCTTTATTTAATATTGGCTAAATATTTTCTGCGTGGTGAGCAGTTGTTACTTGGCCACTATAGATACAACATACGGAAAGTGATCTGTTTGTGTCAAGAGATTATGAGGGTCTTAGTAGTTTGTATATTTTCTTCAGCGGTGCGATAATAACGATATGTACTATTACGCAAGGAGCACTGTATGAAAAAGCAGATTGTTGCTATCGGAGGTGGTGTGTTTCACCCATCTTATTATCCAAAAACAGCAATAGAAGAATACATTATTAAGTTATCAGGCAAGCAAAACCCAAAGATATGTTTTCTGCCGCAAGCAAGCGCTGAAGATAAAGAGTATGTAACGCGTTTTTATCAAACCTTTTGCAAGCTTGGCGCGCAACCAACTTGGCTTTCGCTGTTCGGTCGTGTTGAGCCAACTTGGGTTGAGCATCTGTTAGCACAGGATATTATCTATGTTGGAGGTGGCAATACTAAAAGTATGTTGGCGTTGTGGCGTGCATGGGGATTAGATAAAGTTCTTCAGCAAGCATACGAAAAAGGCATTATACTCTGTGGCGTTAGTGCCGGTGCTATTTGTTGGTTCCAGCAAGGCATAACTGATTCAGTTTGGCCAATGGGGGTACTGGATTGTTTAGGTATACTTGAAGGTAGTTGCTGCCCACATTATGATGGTGAAGCAGAGCGCAAACCGGTTTATACGCAAGCTACAGCTGTAGGCAAAGCGTTGCCGGGCATTGCACTTTCCGATTATACAGCAGCGCATTACATTGATGGCAAACTGGCACATGCACTTTCGTGGGCACCCAATAGAAAAGTGTATCATGTGGTTGCCGGTGAGCACACGGAGATTGAAACAACATTTATAAAGGAATTATAGATGGTGTACCCGTTTTACGCACATATTAAGTGGTATCTTTTGGGGTTATTGGTTTTTGCAGCAATTGGAACATATATGATATTCAAAGGTAATCGTACAACAAAAATTGAAAATTTTGATGAACTGTGGGCGCTTGGCGAGCCCGCTATAGTTGAACAACGGTTTCATGAATTATTGCCACAAGCTGAAGTGCTTTCTGATAAATCAGAATATCTGCAAATTTTATCGCAACTAGCATTAGCGCAGGCATTACAGAAAAAGTTTGCTGATGCTCATGCAACCTTAGATTATGCAGAAACATTGCTTAGTCCGGCTTATGAACTTGCACGCGTAAGAATTTTGCTTGAGCGAGCACGCGTGTATCAGCAGGCAGGCAATATAGATCAGGCAAGAGTCCTGTTTGAACAAGCATTTGCATTGAGTGGGCAACATACATTTGATTACCATACTATTAATGCTGCGCATATGATTGCCATTGTTGCTGCAACACCGGAAGAGAAAAGAATGTGGAATCAGCGTGCAATTGATCTTGCAATAAAGGCTAAAGATAAGCGTGCTCGAGAATGGCTTGGGTCATTGTACAATAACCTTGGCCAAAATTATATGGATATGCATCAGTTTGAAAAGGCATTAGCTGCATTTGAGCAGGCATTGGTATACCGTGAGCAAGAGAGGTATGCGCCAAATATTCGTGTTGCAAAATGGGCTACTGCGCGAGCACAACGCATGTTAGGTCGTTATGATGAGGCATTGGCTATACAACAAGCACTTTTACAACAGTATGATGCTATTGCTAAAGCCGGAATGTATGATATGCCAATGCAACTTTTTGCCTTAACGCGTGGATGGGTATATGAAGAGCTCGCTGAACTTTATCATGCAAAAATGAAGATCTTTGCGCAGCAGGCGTATGATGTTCTTCATCATGATGAAATGTTTAAGCAAGTTGAGCCGCAACGATTAGAGCGGCTACGACAACTGCATGAACTTGATTTAAGCAACAATAAGAAATCTCATTAGATGTCTTTTAATCCCTGCTCTTTGCTGCGTACGCCATAGCTCATAGAGTGACGGCTGTGTCTTCCTCGCGAAAGCGAGGATCCAGTGGTTAATATTTCATTTTATCTGTTTTTATTAAATTGCTGGATCCCCGCCTTCGCGAGGAAGACAAAAATATGAATTAATCAATGCTTATAAATCTTCATTGATCAAGTTTTCATTGTAATCCATTACGCATTCTTAATCTTACCATCGGCAACTTCATAATGAGTTTCAATATGCAGTGCGCGCAAAAAATCCGCGTCATGTGATATCACCACCAGTGCTCCCGGATATGCGCGCAGAACTTCTATAACATGATCGCGCGTTTCAAGATCGATATTGTTTGTGATCTCATCAAGGAGCAGAAGTTTCGGCGTTTTTGCAGCAATAAGTGCCAAGGAAAGGCGTGCGCGTTCACCGCCTGAAAGGGTGTGAAGGGGCGCATTGACTTCCTCATTTTTCCGAAACAGAAAATTATTCAGATGTTTGCGTATTTCAGCTTGTGACCAAGTAGGTACTGCTGTATGCATAAGTTCATTGGCTGTTGCATGTGCATCAAGGGTGCGGTACTGTTGATCAAGATACCCAATATATCCGGCTGCAGGCATATGCCAATCGCCGGCAATAGTAATTGATGGATCGTGGAGCAATGCTTTTAAAAAAGTAGATTTACCTGAACCATTATCACCCAAGACGGCAACTCGCTCACGCGATCCGATAGTTACAGTAATGCCATGCAGAATCGGCTGTTGATAACCGCAGGAACCATTGCTTACCGATACACACTGTTTGGTACCAAGATCGGCTGCAGTGATAGAAAATTTCGGTTCGATGATTTCATGCTCATGCAGTTGCGCAAGCTGTTGCAGCACAGCTTCTTTATCCTCTTGAATGTTTTGTCGCCGTTTATTGGTCGATGCTTGGCCGCGTGATTGCATGGCACGTAGGGTCAGTGTATCACCCGCGTAGCGCTTTTGCCCACTGAGCTTCGATTTTTTTGAACGTTCTTGTTCGCGCATAAGGTTTGCATGCGCAGCTTTTTTGCTACGTTCTAATGATGCCAATTTTTCTTGCAGATCTGTTTTTGCAATCTGCTGTTGCATTTTAAACTCATCATATGAGCCGTTATAGATGCTGATACTGCCCTGATGTATATACCAGAAAGTATCAACACAGCTGCGCAATAGCTCCGGATCGTGTGTTACTACGATGAGTGTACCTTGAAAGTTTTGGAGCTTGCGCATGAGTGATTGCCGATTTTTTGCATCTAAATGATTGGTGGGTTCATCAAGCAATACTATGTTTGGTTGCATAGCGAGTGCCTGGGTAAACGCAGCATTAAAGCGTTGGCCACCACTTTTAGGTGATGCATCATCTATAATTTGTGGCACATAGCCAATAGATGCATTTGCCGGCATGGTGATGGTGCCATCTGTCGGTTGGGTAGTGCCATAGAGCATACGCAACAATGTTGATTTGCCGGCGCCATTACTGCCAATGATGGCAATGCGATCACCATAATGAATAGTAGCGTTAAAATCGGTAAAGCAGGTTCTGTGTGCCAATGAAAGATCGATATGGCGAATATTGATAGGGTTATGCATGAGACATATCCTTCGTGCCAGACGAAGTTCCCGTTAGGAAACGAAGACTGGATAAACAAAAATGATGAGTGGCTACAACACAACTTGTTGCATGTAGCCACAGTAATGACGACTGATTAACGTGTATGTGCCACTATCCAATCTCCTATAGTTGTGAGTGCTGTAGGTGAAATAGTTTCAGTAATGGTCGCATATTCTGCCAATGCTCCGGTTACACATGTTTGAAATGCATGATTCAAGCTCGGCATTGCAATGAGGGTGTAATCAAGGTTACCGCCTTTTTGTAACGCTTGTTCGATATGCGGTAGCATAAGATGCGGTGCCATAAAATCACGTTCACCGTACATAGCCAATAATGGCACTCGTATAGATTGCAAAATCTGATCCATGTTCTGTGCTAACAACCAACGATACCACGGGCTGTTAAATACCTTGATTTTCACAGGAGCATTTGTTGGGCTTATTGCAAAAGGATACCGAGTAGCTTCTTGCTGTAACTCTTGCGGTAATAGATGTAAGCGTGCAGTTACGAGCTCATTAAGCATATTCTCTGCTTGCTCGGCATCCGGTTCATTGCGCACTATAGTTAATATTTCTTGAGTTAACTGTTGCATGGTTATGATTAACGCAGAAGATGCGCCATCAAAACGTAACTGCAGTGCTGTTTGTTCGGCAAGTAATTCTGGGCTGTTACCAACTGCTCCTGCCATTGATATAACGTAAGCTATATCATCTGATTCTGCAGCGAGCAAGGATGCAATAAATCCACCTTCGCTGATACCAACGAGGCCAATACGTGTACGATCAACATCTACACGTGTTTTTAGGTAGTTGACACCGGCAAGTACATCATCGGCTAAATCGCGGGAAGTTACCTGCATGCCAAAAGATCCTGTTGATGCGCCAATGCCACGCTTATCTACGCGTAACACAGCAATGCCGCGGCGCGTAAGATAATCTGCCAACACAAAATAGAGTTTATGGCCGTACATCATGCCATCACGATTAACTGCGCCCATACCGGCAATCAATATAACTGTGGCAAATGGGCCATCGCTGTTTGGCGTTGTGAGTGTTCCGGCAAGTGTTATATCAGCCGCCTCATTGCGATAGGTAACTTCATGTACCGCATAAGGATAGGGTGGAACGGGTTCTTGAGGATGTTTTGAGGTCGGATTTTCTGTATGATTCATTTCTTTTCTTTCAATAAGGTTTTTTGTTGAAGTGCCGTTAACAATGGCTAAACAAGATATACTGAGACATACCAAACGTATGCCCTGCATAATATGCATAATTACTTCCTGAGGAAATTGTAGAGTACATAAAGTATCCAAACATTGTTGGATGCCGGTTACAAGATATGATCGCAAGACTGCTTTAACGCCTGCAGATCATCAATTTAGATAGAAAAAGAAACTTTCATAAACAAACCCTTTTGAAACCTAATAATTGAGGGTTATTACATACTTTATAATAACAGTATATAAGTATCAGGGGGGCAAATCAACAGTATGAGGTTTTCGATAGAGTTTGAGTTACAAAAAGGATAAAAAGTTTGCTTAGCAGAATCTCTTTACTTTACCGCAGTATTACAGATAAGTTATTGCTATAAGAGAATCTTGCTAATGAATAGATATTTTTGATCGAAATAGGTTAATGGAGCCCTTATGAAACGCTTTATGTACATTCTTGTGTGTATTCTCTTTCTGAGCTTAAATACCATGCTTTCTGCTGCGACATGGCGTGTCTTATTATATGCTGATTCAAGTGACAATCTTAGTGATATGCTTATTAAAAATATTACCGAAGTAATTCAAGGTAGGCCAAATGATGAGGTTGAATTTTATATCCAACTGCATGCTTATTATCAAACAGGACTGCGCTATCAGGTAACGCAGCAAGGCTTACAAGTTATTGAAGAAGTACAACTTACTGATGATAATAAACAAGATTTTATCAATGGACTACAATGGGGGTTTGCCAATAGTACTGCTGATCACACTATGCTTATTATTGGTAGTCATGGATGGGGAATTTTAGATCCACGCTGGAATGAGCAAACAAATGAATGGCAAGTAAATGAAGGAGGCTCCAGCAATGTCTGCACGATAACTAAGTCTCGAAATCATATAGTTGCGGATCCTGAAGAGCACAAGTTTCATCGAGGATTCCTCTTTACGATCAAACCACGCACGTATCTTTCTAATCAAAAATTATTCGAAGGACTCCGATATATTACTGATACCGTGCTTCATAAAAAACTGGATGTGCTCGCCTTTGATACTTGCATGGGAGACATGCTTGAGATTGGCTATGGAGCTGCTTCTTTTGCGCATTATTTAGTTGGCAACCAATCATGTTCTTTACCGGATGGTTTTCCGTATAAAGACATCGTAGATGCACTCAATGCACAACGAGCTCCGGGTGATCTAGTTAAAGCAATGGTGCGTGCATTCGATAACCGTTATGCACAAGATGATACATCGGGCATTTATACTCATGGTGCTCTCGATCTGCAATATATAAATGACGTCTGTGATGCCTTAGATGGAATTGTCGCTCAATTATTGACTATGCCGGAGCTAGCAACAAACATTATTAATGCATGCAATGATAGTCCACGATTTTGTCTCTGGCCTATGTACACTGATCCGGTTGCATGGGCTCATTTGATTGAACGTGAGCTTGAAGATATGCCGCAATCTGATGCAATTACAAAATTAAAAAGTGCATTGCAAAGATTTTATGCAACTATTCCTTCTTTGGTGGTAGCGCGATGTGGAGGGTTTTCTACAGCTGGGCGCGCGCATGGCTTTGCAATTTATTTACCTGAAGATGCTATCGACGACTCATATTACACAACTGATTTTGCACGAGATCATCTCTGGGTAAAACTTCTTGAGTATATGCGCTCTGTGCGGTTCTCGATATATTAGTGGCAATAGAGTTTGAAGACTCTATTGCCATACATTATTTACATCAAGATTTACTTTAGTAGCTTCTTGTTGATGCTTCGCCTCTTTCTAAATCAATAGTATTTTGTTCGCCGAGCACTTTGTGTATTTGACTCTCTGACGGAACTGCAGGTACCGCTGGAAGACTTCCGTCTGGATATCCACCCATTGTCATTAAATATCCATAATAACCTGGATTGCGAGATTTAAGTTCTGCAGCATATTCGGGATCAGCCATAAGTTCTCTTTGTCTGCTTACAATCATTGCCTGTTGCGCCTTTTCACGTTCCCTTGCGAGTAAAAATTCTTTATGAGTATATGGAGGTATTAATCCGGCATATTTTGAATCTTGTGATGATGCGCCATATACCATTGGTACAGTTACTGCAAAAACAGCTAAAAATAATATCTTCTTCATAAAAGTTCCTTTTGTTAAAAATTATATATCTGATATTGCTATTTATTTCAAAATAGCATATATCTACGCAAGAAATCAATGAAAATGTTTATTTTTGTCGATTTCTTGCGTTTGATAGCGAAATCGAGCTTTTAATAATGCAATTGATGAAAAACAAGTAATCTAATACTGGCCGATTACTATCGCGCCGACATGCGTGACATTGCTTCATGCTCTATGAGCCACTTTTTACGCTCAACGCCAGCGCCATAACCACCAAGCTCGCCGCCATGACGGACAATGCGATGGCAGGGAATAATGATAATGATATCATTGGTGCCGTTTGCGTTTGCAACCGCGCGATGTGCTGTTGGATGGCAGATCATATGTGCAAGATGCGTATAACTTGTGGTGACACCATAAGGAACGGTTCGTAATGCTTGCCACGTATTTATCTGAAATGATGTACCATAAGGTCTTATGGGTACGGTAAAATTCTGTAATGTGCCGGTAAAATAGTGCTCCAGCTCATGCGCCAGTTGCGCGGTTACAGCATTTATGCCAGAGATAATTGATGCTTGGGTGCGCCGCTCTAAGCGTTGTATATGGTGCGTAAGCTTGGGCATATCGGTAAATTGCAAGAGATATAGATAGTGCATATCTGCAATGGCAATCATAGTGCCAAGTGGCGTAGCGATTTCTGTTTTGACGAGCGTGGTATGCATAGTTTATTCCAGTGTATCGGAACCGCTTAATAATCGGCGATAATAAACAGAATGCAATTTTAATTCTTCATGTGTATAGGGCTGTAAAAGATGCGTTGTTGCAGCCAATGATACATCAATAAGTCCCGCAGCATGTTCCAATGTTTTTAAGCGATGTGCTATAACTAATGTAATGGCATCTGTTGCCAGTTCAGTAATCATTGCGGTAATAGCAACTTCACTGACTTCATCTAAGCTGCTGGTAGGCTCATCGATAAGCACAACTGCCGGACGATAAAACTTTGCACGCAGATACAAGGCTGCAAAATTTAAGCGTTGTCGTTGTCCGCCGGAGATATTCACCGCGCCTTCTCCTAAAAGGGTATCAAGGCCATCAAGTGCATCGAAAATCGGTTTTAATCCAATGCGTGCAAGCAGATCATTAAGATAAGCATCGGTGTAGCTATGTTGTTCAGGCAATCCAAATAATAAGTTATATCGCACCGTGCCTTTCATGCTGGTTGCAGTTTGCCCTTGCAATGCAATAAGCTGTCTGCGTGTTGCATCACCAACTGCATAAATATCGATACCATTAATATAGATAGTGCCGGAAGCAGGCTTAAGTTGTCCGCCAAGAATGCTGAGCAATGTAGTTTTGCCTATTCCCGACGGGCCGATAAGCCCGTATAATTTATTGTGCTGATTTGATGTGCATTGCAAGTCGAGTGTGAGATGGTCAAATACTGGCGCGCCATCATAGCGGAAGGTTATTGCATTTGCTTGAATACTCAAATCGTGTGTTTTGTCGATCGTTTGCGGTTGATGATTGGTAACGGGCACTGTCTGCTTGCCAAACTGCGGCATAAACGCAAACAGGTCTTTGATTGCAGTCATCCCGCGCATAAACCGGCGCAATGGTTGTAGAATTTTAATAAGTTGAAATGTACAATTGATATAGGCTAAAATAATGCTGATTGCTTGCGGTAGTGTAATGAGTTGATGCTGTATCAGATGCATAAAAAAACCGGTGATCATGAGTATAGATAGACCATAAAGTGTGTTTAATATGCGCGAAACCTGCGCGTAAGCTTTCCACAGCTGTTTTTCTGTTGATGTGTTTTGTGCAACATAGCCATCCAATCTTGCCTGTGCATAGTCGGTTGCAAAAGTAGCGCGAATGAGCGTTGTTTGAGCAAGATTTTCAAACGCTATACTTTTAAAGGCGTCATCGCTAGCAATAAATGCATTTTCCCATCGCGAACATGCATAATATACAAAATAGTATGCGTAACCGACCATACTTGCCAAACAGATGCATATTGCCAGCGTAAGCCAGATCGAATAACTGCAGAGAATTATCAACATGGTGCTGATGCTTATACCCAATGGAACAAATGAATAGGTTATATGATCTAGTGCCTCTTCATAACCGCGCGCAGCACGTTCTATTTTTGCTACAATTGCGCCGCTTACGCGTTTGGTATGGTATATGGGATCGACGTTGAGTAAATAGCGATATGCGTTATCAAACACGCTATGGATTGCCTGGAGCTGAAAGCGTGCATTTAAATCATGAAACAAAAATAAATTAATAAGAAAGACAATCCACAATCCACAAAAGCCGGCAAACCAATACCAGCTATGATGTTCTAAAAGTATCGTGACCATAAAGGGAGTAAACACCCAGAAAATATCACGCAGTACGGCACTTATGCTTACTCCTAAAGCAAGCCATATTTGATCAGTAATAACTGTCCACCAGGGGCGTGAAAAATCGATGGGTAATATGCGTATGTTTTTAGGCATGGCAAACCTATAAGAAAAATGGCTTTTTGATACAATATGTAAAGTATACTATATTGAATCTTGATAGCAACATAAGCATACGAATTTAAAGCATGGTTGGTAATCGCTCTTGATTTTAGCAAGGTTGCGGTGTAGGCTCATTTCTTGTTATCCCCGCAGGCAGCCTGCCTCCATCCTGTCCGATCGAGGCCTTGGAGAAGTCGGAAGCCGAAGGCGACGGCTGGGAGGATGACAAAATGAAGACAGCAATAATTTGTAAAATTTGTGTTACCCAAGGAGAACTTTATGAAGCGTTTACAACAGATAATTACGGCATTTCTTAGCATACAGTTATGTATGCATGCTCGCGTAGGAGAAAAAACAATGAAACCGGACCAGCCAACAAAACATATCATTGCAATCGGTGGTAGAGCATTGGTTGCGCCGTATACTATAGAACGTTATCTTGTAGAGCTATCGGGTAAAAAATATCCAAAAGTTGCTTTGCTAGCGCAGGCAACGGGAGAAAGCACCGATTATAAACTGCGCTTTTTTACCGCTTTTAGTGCAGTAGGGGCCAAACCATATAATGTATCGCTATTGGGCATGGTAGATCCATTAGAAATTGCCAAAGCATTGTTAGAAGCTGATATTATTTTTGTTGGCGGTGGTAATACCAAAAGTATGTTAGCATTATGGCGCGAATGGGGCGTTGATGAACTATTGCAACAAGCGTATGATAACGGTACTATTTTGGCTGGCGTAAGTGCTGGCGCAATTTGCTGGTTCCAACAAGGAATCACCGATTCAAAGATTCCATTAAGCACATTGCCGTGCCTTGGTATTTTAGAAGGTGCGTGTTGTCCGCATTACGATTCAGAACAGGAGCGTAGACCATTTTATACGCAAGCAGCGATGACCGGTGAAGCATTACCGGGTATAGCATTGGATGATCATACTGCCGGTCATTATATTGATGGTATACTTGCACATGTACTCACATGGGTCCCCGGGCAGAAGGTGCATAAAGTTACGGCAGAAGGGAATGCAGCATTTGATGTTGAGTTGTTGCAATAATCTCGATTTAATGCTCAGGCTTAAGATTCTTGGTGAATAAATTTTTTTATCTGTAGAGCAAGTACTGCTGGTGATGCATGACTGCTGTTAATAATAAGATCATAAGGGTGGCGCGCGACAAGTTTAACTTGTGTCTGTGTGTCAAGCTTGAATGTAGCAATAAATGCACGTTCAAACTCACGCAAGCGTTGTACGTAAGACTCAGAAATGCCAGCTGCAACAAGCTGCTGTATGGCGATGTGGAGCGTTTGTCGCAGACTATCGCGAGAAAACATATCCACAATTGGTTCATCTTCATCTTCTTGAAGCTTATATATTGCTGAAAACGGCTCAAATAGTTGAAATGCACAACGTTGTTCATCTGGAATGCCTGAACTATTACGAATTTTTATGCGTTCAAGAACAACATCAACCGGGCAGTATACAAGAACTTTGGTACAGTTGAACTCTTGAAAACAGGCGTCAAAATTTATATATTCACGATCGTATTCAAGGACTGTGTCCAGAATTACGTTCTTGCCCTGACGCAACACGTCTTGCATGATGTAATAATAACTGCGTATACCGGTAAAGAGATGCTCACGTACTTCGATATCAAAATTCGAGCGTGCAGTTTCTTTGTTAACATAGTCTCTAAGATATTGCCACGGATGGACTTGCATATCGCTATGCCAGCCACGTTCAGTTGCCATTTGTACAGTTGTGGTAGTAAACCAGTCATCAACTTTGAAAGCGACATAATCGGGATGCAGCTTTTTGAATTCGTTCAAAATGGTGGATTTGCCTGAAGATGATGTGCCATTGAGGAGAATAAGATGTCCGTAAGTACTAATCATTGGTTAGGTTTTCCGTAAATCTTTCTTTAAAGTTCCGCTTTGATTGCATCTCTAATAGCATATTCTGCCCCTTTGTACATGGCGAATGTGCGGCCAAGGTAGCATTGATTTTCGTGCAAATACAAATCCCAGTGCGTGTAGGATTTTATTTTGAGTTGTTCATAATCGATTGGTTGGGCTGTGGTAGACATGATTAGCTTCCTAATGCGTGGTAGGCATACTGTATATCAAAATGCTTATCGGTACGATTGAATGACAATCCAAGTAAAATAATACGATTAAAATCTTTGATGAATGGCTCATAATAGCGCATAGCTTCGATTTGCTTGAGTGCATGTTCAGGAGAATCGTTGAACTTAATTTCAATCACATATAAAAGTTTTTGTAAAGCTATGATGAGATCAATTCTGCCATGACTAATTGCTTGCTCAGATACTATCTTCATCCCATATGCATTACATACCATATGCAAAAGTGCATGATAGAACTTTTCTTCTTTTACATGCAACTGATAAGGAATATGCATAAACAAGCGCTTTAAGAGTAGTACGGCTTGTCCAATATCTTCATGCCTCAAAGCTTGTTCTAAATCTGAGGATACTTTTTCGACCGTGGCGACTTCTATATCGGCAAAAACGGCAACAAGGTATTTTTGCATAGATTGTTGAACTTCAATATTAGGATAGGTGAGTTGGTAAAGATGACTGGTTGGATCATATGCATTAATCGTGAGGTAGCCTGATTGGAACATTAATGCGGGCAGCGGTGTTGCACCAATATCAAACGACTCCAATAAATCTTCACTGGCTCGAAATGTTTCAGGATCAAAGATACGATATTCCTGTACGCGAAACTCTTTGGAAAGCTCTGAAACCAAAAACTTTGGCGTTCCTGTCCGAAACCAAAAATTTTTGAGCTGCCGGCTATGTAATGCGTGCATGAACGAAAACGGATTGTATACTTTTAGTGTATCTACGCCAAACGAGTATCCGTTATACCATTTTTTTATTTCTGCATACAGGGTATCTTGTGCAAGATCATGCTCGCTGGCCCACTGCTTAACATAGTCACTAAAGTAATGATGTACTTCATCTTGTGTGTAGCCGCATATTTCAGCATAAAGCGTATCGAGTGTTATGACTCGCAAATTATTAATACCTGAAAACAAGCCGGCTTTAGTAAATGAACTAACAGCGGTAATAAGTGCAAAATTAACGTAAGCATCAAGCCCTTTTATGGTGGCAAAAAATCGATGCATAGCCTCACGAATTGCCTCTGCGCGCAGAGCATCATGCATAGCATGTAGAAGTGGACTATCATATTCATCTATCAAAATTGCTACGGCACCAAATCGCTTATATAGAGCAGCTACCAAATCTTTTAAAGCTAACTCCGGCTTATGCGCATTAAGAATAATAGTAAAATCATAATTCTCAGCAATCTTTTGCAATGCGTGGCTCAAGCCCTCATTAAAAGATTGCACGTCACTAATGCCCATGCTAGACATATCAAGAACAATAACCCCATGCTGCTTCCAAGTGAAATCGGAATTTTCTATCCATAATCCTTTAAATAAATACTTGTTACCTTCAAGCAATTCTTTAAGCATTGAAACGAACAATGATTTGCCAAAACGACGTGGTCGCGATAAAAAGTAGCGTCGTCCTTGTGTAATAAGATTATAAGCCTGCCGTGTTTTATCTACATACAAATAATCTTCTTTGCGCAATACACTAAATGTACTTATATCCAAAGGGAGCTTTAGCATGGATTAAATCCTATCAATATCCACATCAACAAATTTATGATATCTCAACCATACCGTATCTGATTCTAAGAACTCAAGGTTGAGGAGCGCGTGTATAAGGAATAACGATTGCTACAAATAATATTCTGTATTCTTATATTCTTCATCGATCATCAAGCAACATTTTTTGTATTTTTTTCCACTTCCACAGTAGCACTTTTGGTTGCGTCCAATTTTCGTCACGGCAATTGGTTCGTCATCATAGAAGAATTTATTCTTATAACGACAAATGTCGCCACAAAGTGAATGATCATCGCCATCATTGGTTTCTTCTTCATTATCATCGTCATCATTTTCTTCTTCTGCCTTTGGAGTTCGATATAACCATGCGACTTCTTTAATTATCCCTTCAGGAGTAGAGGGAAAATGAAAACTACGTGCTTTTTTTATCTCTTCTTCACAAGCTGCGCGGCTTTTCATGAAATACTCATTGGCGCCTTCTTCTGAAATACAAAAGGGATCTGCCAGACCTTTTTTATATAAAGATGGAATTTGTTCTCGAGCGGCATGTATTTGTAACTTACAGACTTCGACTATCAAAGATCCTGTAAGATAACCGTCCTGTTTAACTAAAGGAGAGCGTATTAGTGTTAACAAGTAATCTTCGATTGTTTCTCGCTCAACAAGCTTATGTACGGCGAGCCATCCGGGGATTTCTAAAGCTTGGGTTCGGGAATACAGACATGCTTCTTTATGCTCAATTACCTTCCGGATTTGCGAAAAATCACCGTTATAGGTTGCAGCAAGAAAGCTGGTAAAGTATTCTAAATGAACATCGCCTAATAACCATTCGGCTTGGTCTTCGTCCCATAGTGCCATTTTGATAAAGTATTCAAATGCCTTAGTCTCTTTGAACGCAGCCAGAAGAATCATGGCTACCAGAAAATCTTTTTCTTCATCACCCACCAAGGCCGGGTCATCAGCCACCACTTGGATGATCTCTAGCAAAATAGGCGTGATCTCATCTTTGCGTTCAAATGCTTTATATATCGCTTGTTCGGGAACGGGATATGCTTGATTGAAAGACTGTACTATATTCCTCAATTCAATATCCGTTATCCAATCGTGTTCAGCGGACGGTATTTCTAAAAATTCTTTGTTTTGTAATTCCATACGGGACTTCTTTGTATTTTTGAGAGGCTATTCAAGACGATGCTATCCTGAGTGATGGGTACATATGATAGAGCATTAATATTCAAGGGTATAGTGTAGTATAGTGCGCTTGCCTGTCAAGAACTGCTGATATATCCAAGCTTATATTGCGAGCCATTTGTTGTTGTGTGGGCGCCATGGTATACTTGCATGAGTTTTATAGTTGATGTATGCATAAGCGGAAGGTTTTTATGACAAGGCAAAGTTCAATGGCAGAGATATCGGAAAAAAGCAAAAAAAATGAGATTTTGGCGGCTTATGAAGAGTTGCTCAAACGCGTGAGTGAAGAGAATCAGGTAAGTCATCAGCAAACAATTATAAAAGAAAAAGAGGAGACTCTGGTGCAGACAGCAGCAGGTATGACTGATGAAAAAATTGTCAAACGACTTGCCGACGTAAAAATTTATGTCGGTCAATCACTTGATAAGCTTGAGCAGGAGCTTACTGAAGAATATAAACGCTTAAGTGATATTCAGGAAGCGATTCAGATCGAATCGAAAAACTTGCAAGAGATCCATGAGATAAGAAAAAATGCCGATAGTCTCGCAGCATTGTTTCTGACACAAAAAGAATATAAAAGTCGTTTTGAAAAAGAGATAGCTGAAGCGCGTGTTAAGTGGCAGCATGAAAAAGAGTTGGCAGAAGCGGAGCAACAAGAGTACCGCGAAGCACTTAATCGCCAACGGACACGTGCTGAAGAAGAGTATTATTATGCATTCGAGCTCAAGCAAAAAAAAGATGCTGATGCGTATCAACAGAAAAAAGAGACTTTGGAAAGAGAGCTCATTGAAAAACGCACTGCTACCTTGAAAGAGCTGGAAGAGCGAGAACTCATTATAAAGATGCAAGAAGAAGAGTTTGCGCGCTATAAAAAACAGGTTGAACAGTTTCCTGCAGAGCTTGAAAAGGCAGTAAAGGCTGTGCAAAAAGAAACACAAGAACGTATAGCAAATGGATATGATCAACGCATTGCACTTGAACATGCCGAATATGCAAGTGAACGTAAGTTGAATCAGCAGACTATTGCCACATTACAACTTAAGATTAAAGAACAAGAAGATGTAATCAGGCATCTAACGCAAAAGACTGATATTGCCGGTCAACAGACGCAGGAAATTGCGCTAAAGGCTCTTGATAGTGCTTCAAAGATGCGTTTTTATGCAAGTGTTGAAGACAAAAAAATGACACAGTCGCTGTAAAATATTCTGATAACTTTCCCCTAAGATCACACTTTTCCAGGGCTTATTTTCGTTATTGGCCAAAAACGAAAATAAGCCCTATTTTTATGATTATTGTCGCTAATAAGAAATCGCCTTATTAGCGATTTTGATCATTTTCGCTAATAGATGACCTAAATTTATGAGAAGAACCTCTTGCCTATTTTCGATTTTGAGTTAAAATGAAAATAACTCCTCTGTTTATATACGCTAGCGCTAATAGGAACTCTGCTTATTAGCGATTTTAGCTATTTTCGATAATATCAGGGGGAAAGGTAATTTCTTATACAAAAAAAGGGTCTTTATTATGGATATCAAAAAAACACCTGCCGGGAGCGTTGTTAAGACGCTTAATGGGTATTTTACGTTTATACCCAACCCATTACCACCGCAGATTATATGGGATAATGCATTAATTAACAATCTATCTCAAGCGGATTATATTTTGGGGATGCTCGCTCGTGAGGGGGCCAAGTTGCCCAATCCACATCTTTTAATCAGGCCATTTATTGCACGCGAAGCGGTATTATCAAGTAAAATTGAAGGAACGCAAACAACGTTAAGTGAACTCTTGGCACATGAAGCAGGTGTGCATGTTGATCGTAATCCCCAAGATCTACAAGAAACGCAGAACTATATTGATGCACTAGAGTATGGCATTAGGCGGCTTAATGAGTTGCCACTTTCGTTAAGACTTATTAAGGAAATACATGGCAAACTCATGCAAGAGGTGCGTGGTGGATATGCAACACCGGGAGAGTTTCGTATATCACAAAACTGGATTGGGGCACCTGGAAGCTCACCGACAACAGCAAAGTTTATACCGCCATCTCCGGATAGGTTGATGGAAACTTTAGGTGAATTTGAAACGTTTCTTTATGATAGAACATTGCCGCCGCTAATTCATGTTGCATTATGTCATTATCAATTTGAAGCAATTCATCCATTTCTTGATGGCAACGGTCGTGTCGGCCGCTTGCTTATCATATTGCTTTTACTTGAGCGGAAGATTTTGCCTTCACCGATTCTGTATATAAGTGCATTTTTTGAAGCTACGCGCGATGAATATTATCAGCAACTGTATAATGTGAGTGCATATGGCACGTGGTCAGCATGGTTAAATTATTTTTTAAATGGTGTTGCTTTGCAATCACAAGATGCTTTATCACGTGCAGAACGTATTAATAATTTAATTGTTGAATGGAAGATTGCGGCAGGCGGAAGCTCTCAAGTATTGCAAGATATTATTACACAGTTGGCTATTAACCCTTTCCTTACGGTAACGAAGGTTGCTCAGCAGTTGGATGTTGCATTCACTACGGCACAACGTGCAATCAAAAAACTTGAACAGTTAGAAATCATCAGTAATGTTTCGCATACACGACGGGATAGAACTTATTGTGCGACTAAAATACTCGCTATACTTGAAGAGCCGGCTAAGATTAATCAAGATGTGGCAACTGGTTATTAGAACTGTTTTAGGTGCTAGTTTGGTTTGCTCAACTACGTAATCATTGTTAGACTAAAACCAATTATGAAGCAACAGCCATTAATAAGGACTTTTTATGCTGGTACTTAATGTACGCAATCTCAGTAAAACATACAGCTCGGGCTTTTGGCCGTTTACAACGCAGCAGATGTACATTGCTGTTGATGCTATTTCCTTTCATTTGGCCAAAGGCGAAATTCTTGGATTTCTGGGACCCAATGGTGCAGGTAAAACAACGACTATTCAAATGCTGCTTGGCACCTTAACACCCAGTAGCGGATCAATTACTTATTTTGGTGCTGACTTTGCACAGCATCGTATTGCGGCACTTAAAAAGATTGGTTATGCAAGTGGCTATGATAGGCTTCCCGGTCGGTTAACCGTTACGGAAAATCTTGATATTGTTGCGCGCGTGTATGGGCTTACACAACCACGTCGCATGCAGCAAATTGAAAAATTGTTAAAAGCTTTTGGCATCTGGGAGCTGCGCGATCGTCAAGTAGGCAGTCTTTCAGCCGGTCAGGCAACACGTGTTATGCTTGCAAAAGCGTTTATGTGCGACCCTGAAATTGTGCTGTTTGACGAGCCAACTGCTTCACTTGATCCAGACGTTGCCTATGAAGTGCGTCAATTTATTTTGCAGCAACGCAATGAGCGCGGTACATCAGTGTTGATTACATCGCACAATATGGATGAAGTAACCGAACTGTGTGATCGCGTATTGGTGCTCAAAAAAGGGGTTATCATTGCAGATGATACGCCCGAAAGGCTTGCGCAATTAACTTCCAACGTGCGTGTGCATCTAACTTTTGTGGAACCTGAGCGTGCGGTTGCTTATTTTCGTGATGCACACGTGCTCTACACAGCGCAAGCAAACCATCTCACTATTGAACTTGATGAACATACAATTGCGCAGTTTCTTGCGGATCTAGGCGAGCGTAACATTATTTATTCACACATTTCCATCGATAAGCCGACGCTGGAAGATTACTTTTTAAGCATTGCTAAATAAAGAAGGAACACAATGATTTCATACGCATCGATATGGGCGGTTGTACTTCGCCATCTACATGTGTGGAAACGAGACCTCAATGTTATGTTGTTCGGATTTTATTGGCCTATGCTGGATATACTTATTTGGGGGTTTCTGGGTGCATGGATTCAAACAACGCAACAGTTTTATAATTACGAAATTGCAGCATTATTAGGTGTTTTGCTATGGCAGATAGTCGGCCGCGGGTGCAACATTATGGCCAATGCATTCTGCGAAGAACTATGGTCGCACAATGTAGTAAATCTGTTTTCGTTGCCGCTGCGTATCAGCGAATGGATGTTAGGTGTGGTGATGTTTTACATCATCATGATGTCCATGACCACCGCATTTTGCATGTTAGTGATAACTGCTTTATATAATGTTTCCATGTGGAACTTATTTTCCACCTTCTTAATCTTTATGCCACCGCTCTTTTTTTGTGGTATTTGGCTTGGCTTTACCTGCCTGCAAATTATCGTTACGCTGGGCAAGCGTGGGGTTGAGCTTGGTTATGTAGTAGGGTGGTTCCTGATGCCATTTAGTGGTGCATTTTATTCAATTGATATATTACCCGTTTGGGCACAAAAAATTAGCGCATGTTTGCCTATGAGTTATGTGTTTCAAGGTATGCGCGCTTATTTAATGCAGCAACAGGATCCAACTGCATATTTGCTCAAAGGATATATATTGAGCATTCTGTATGCAGCGAGTGCACTTATATTGTTTGCGTATTGTTTTAATTGCAGTAAGCGCAATGGGCTTGCTCGGTTGACTGATTAAAACCCGAACTTGCTCGTAGCTCTAATGCGTAAGCTTTGGTTATTTATGGGATAATTCCCACAAATCTTATAGGAGCTTCAGTACTGTTTGCAACTTTAATTGGCAATGCTATGGTAAAGGCGCCAACGGGTGGCAGCTTATCCAAATTAGTTGCGTTTTCAATGATATAGATACCGGCGCCTAATAATATAGGGTGCACGGGGTAACCATCTTCCGGTCGATCAACACCTAAGGTATCTATTGCTATGCCAACAATCTTGCGGTTTACTAACCAACGTGCTACTTCCGGTGATATGGATGGAAACTTGTGGTTATTACGATATGCATCTGCATCGTGCCAGAAACGGTCCCAGCCCGTATTAATTGCTACCAACGATCCGGCAGGTATTATACCATATCTGTTTTCAAAATTTTCTAGATCCTGCCAGCTGACGGTATAATATGCATCTGCTTGCGTGCGCACATCAATAACTACGCAGGGTACGCATAATGAGGTAAGTTGCAGTTTATCGATTGTGTTAGCGCCTGCAATACAGTGCGCCGGTGCATCCATATGTGTGCCTATGCCTGCTACCATTTCAAAGCGTTGTACGTGAAATTTTACCTCGGTGGTGCAGTCGTTGTAATCTAGTAATATTTGGAGTTTAAATCCACAACTGCCATCCCATGTCGGTATAGTTGGGGTTATGGTGTGGGTGAGGTCTATGTAAGAAGAGCCTTGAAAAATCATTGAGTCCTTTTATAGTAAGTAGCATTTTCTAATGCGGGATTGTATCCAACAATTTCAGAAACGTAACATAACGCTTGCAATCAAGGCCATCATGTATAGACCAATAGGCTGAAACAAGCGTTTGCAGGTATGTCCAATCATAGATATCCTGCATGCTATAACCAAGGAGTGTGGCAAAATCCTGCAAGCGATTGGTTATGATTGCTGTGCTATGTTGTGTTGTAATGAGTTTATCGAGTGGATTGCGCATATATACTGCAATGTCATAGATAGGGTTACCAATGACTCCTTCAGGGTCGATAATGATCCATTGCTCGTCTGCAGATGCTAATATATTATCTTGATGAAAGTCACCATGTAATAAAACTGGAGTGGTTGTTGATGATAATAATCTGGATCTTAATATACGCGCGCGATCAATCCATGGCTTAAGTCCATCAGGCTCTTTATCAAACGTTGGCAGAAGTTGTTCTAGGGTAGGAAGATTTGCAGTGGCGGCAACGGGAGCTTGATGAATTCTTTGCACAAGTTGTGCGGCGATGGCCGTAGCAATTCTATCATCATGCGGAAATAATGATGATAATGGATTTCCCGGGATAATACGCTCCAAAAGTACAACACCAAGATCATAATTATGTGCTATAACTTTTACGGCGCCGTAATTGGCATATGCATGTAGCATTGCTACTTCTTTTTCTAGAGCTTGATGATCGCACCGTATTTTAAGGACGATGGGTTTGTTCAGCATGTTACCCGAAAGCACATAGTTATAGGTAAGTGCATCAACCGGTTTTAAATCTGTTAACTGCCACATCTGTGCGCATTGATCAATTATTGTCGGTAGCTCATTGAGCCATTGTTTGCCGCGTGTTCCAAAAACGCTGGTAATGGTGTGCGCGAATGTATCGTTATAGTTCACGTGCTATCCAGTCGACAATATTTCGTTGCTCCAGATCAAATGCTACACCAATTAACATTATTTTTTTGCCGCTGTGTAAAAATTTTTGATAATACTTTTTTTCTTCGATTTGTTTAAGTGCGGCAGCACTTGTGTCATGAAGTTTAAATTCAATGATATATATATCTGTTTGTCGGTTTCAATCGTGCAATCGATGCGACCATTATTGGTGGCCACTTCTGCTTGCGTATAGGCGCCAACAAGATTCATTATTACGTAGAATATTGATTGGTAGTATTGTTCTTGTGGTGACTGTATAGTGTAAGGAATGGAAGCGAAAAAAACCTTTAAAGTATCAAAAAATTGTTCTAAATCGTTGTTTTTTAACGCGTGTGTAAGTCGTGAAATAGCGTTATCAAGAAGTTCAGTTTTTGTTTGTGTGAGTATCCTCATAAAATATTGTAAAAATGAAGCTTTGGTTTCTTCATTTGGATAACCAAGTTGGTAATTATGAGTTATTGGGTCATAGCCTTTAATAGTTAGATACCCTGTTTGCAGTAATAAAGGTATAAGCTGTATATCATCAATTTCAAACGAGCCAAGATTGCGAATGTTGATTTCAGTGTGCTCAAGATCTTCAATATTATATTTCTTTTCTCTAATGAGATTGACTAAGAATGATGGTGTGCCGCTTTCAAACCAATAATTGCGTAACTCTTTGGTTAACAAATACATGAGTACTGAAAAGGGATTATAGACCTTTTCGGATTTTTGAGAAAATTGATAACCGTTGTACCAATGCTTCATTGCATGTTTAACAGCATCGATTTCTATGTCTTGGGTTATTGTGATCTCTTGCATATGTGGTTGAAAATAATGGTCAATTTCTTCATCAGTATATCCAAGCAAATTAGCCATATCGTCTAACAGTGTTAAATCAACCAGGTTGTTCATTCCAGAAAAAACGGATGTTTTTGAAAATTTTGTAACGCCGGTCATAAATAGAAATTGTATTTGACTGCTCGTGGCCTTAATAGTTGCATAGAAATTTTTTAGTATTACTTGCATTTCTCGCATTACGTCTATACTGTTAACATGTTCTAGTAATGGTTTATCATATTCGTCAATTAAAACGACCACACGAGTTTTTTTAGATAATTCATGTATAAGTTCTTCAAGTTTTGCTTCCGGTGATGGCGCAGAACTAATATCAATACCATGAGCTTTCCCAATGCGTTCGAGTGCCCAAGAAAGATTTACGCGCAATACATCCGGCGTTTCGCTTGCAATAGCAGAAAAATCCAAATGAATTACTGGATATTTTTGCCAAAAATAATCGCTTTCATCAATCCAAAGTCCCGCGAATAGCTCTCTATGTGCTAAAAATAACTCTTTAAGGGTAGAGATTAAGAGGGATTTGCCAAAGCGACGAGGGCGAGAGAGAAAGAAATAGTACCCATGTTTGCCATCTACTAAATCATAAATAAATTTTGTTTTATCAACGTATACAAGATCGTCTTGTCGTATTCGTTCAAATGATTGAATACCTACAGGGAGTTTCTTCATACAAATAGGTTCCTTTTATCGAGCACCAGAGTCTAAGCGTTTTATATATAGATGATATTTACCATTTTCGCTTACTACACAAGAATTTGCAATAGCCATATGAAATGTTAGGATAAACAAAAACTAATCAGAGGTCTCTATCATGAAAAACCAGAATGCAAATCAATCGATGTATCAATTCTTAAGAACCGAGTTGCGGTTATTGTTGATTCTCATTGCCGGCATTGCAGGTTGGACTTTAGTCAGTAGTTACTTTGGCTATAGAACACCGGATCTTTTTTCTTGGGAATATATTCTAGGATTTATGATCGCTTATCCGTTTATAAGTTTTATAAATCGTCGTTACTTGAAGCTATAGTTTAGATAGCCATTCTTGAGCGTCTTGTATTACCGTATCAAATAAATCACCCAGATCGTGCCCAAGGTGGTCATACCAGACAAAAGTAATGTTGTTGCGATTGGCTTTGCATGCCGATTCCTGTAATTTTTTACCCGCTATAAAACCTGTATCTTTGCAACCCATCATATAATAAATAGGGATATTAAGCTCAAGGATAGTGAGCAGATTTCTATTTTGTGCATCGGCCCAATATTGATATGTTTGTCCAGCCCACATGAGCTTAGGAGTGGGGTTTTCTTGCATCACATGAAATTGACGTTGTACTTGCCGTTCTGTATTTCCAAACATGCGAATAAACCATTTCTTATACCAGGGCTGGTGTGGAAGTTCTATGAACAAGCGGATATAACATCGTGCATACCATGGTTGAAGTTTAAAATCTGTAATCAGTTCTTGCTTAAATGATTGATATCCGGCACCCGCAATAAGAAGCAGAGCAGTCACCTGATCTTGTAGTTGCTCAGCAAGCGCCGTTGCAACATAGGTTCCTTCTGAACCGCCAATTAAGATTAACTTGCCATTCCATCCATCGATGATATCGGGCAGGGCATGGATAGTCGTTAAATTATCAGTAATTCTATTGGATACGGTATTATATGCATTAAATTCAATAAGATCACAAACATCTGGGTATGATCCTCTCTTTTCAATAGCGAGAATACCAATAGGTTCTGTTGCAAAATTTCTTACTATTTTATCAAAAAGGGGTTTGCAGCTTTGCAATTCATTTTGACTGACATACGAACCTTGACAGACAATCATAATTGGAAATTGAGCGCATTGTTGCGGTTTATGAAAATAACCACGAATTTCAGAGCCATCAGGTTGGGATATTACAATTGATTCACTCTGATTGCTGAGTAAAGAAAAGGAAAAGAGTAAGGATGAAAGAATTAATTTGATGTGCATTTAGGTCCTGTTATTAGTTTGAGAGTTAAGTATTATGTTTGGTAACTTCTGGATGAGCTCTGCAAGTTCAGTATTATTATGTACTTCATAAAATTGGGCATTCGGATGCTGTGCGCGCAATATGCGTATGGGTTCTGCGACGCGCTGATCATAACGCCACATATACTGCAGCAACGACCAACGTATTGTTTCTTGGCAGTTTGGCGCGCGGTCATCGATGGTGGTATCTTTAGTGAACCATCGTTTGAACACGCGTGGGTAACAAATATAACGCGGGAAATTTAGAAATATAACGACGTTTGCACGTGCCCAGCGCATGTGCAATGATTTAGCGCTGTTGCCGTCAATAATCCATTGTTCGTGGTTAACGATTTCCTGATGTAGTGCAAGAAATTCTGTATAATTCCGCTCAACCCAATGATCGGTATAAAAGTATTTATCCAAATGATAAAGTGGGATGCCGGTGGCTTTGTGTAGTTGTGTTGCAAGTGTTAATTTACCACTGCCGGGTCGGCCAAAGATCATGATGCGCATAGTAATTACTCGATTTAAAATTATACACAAATGGATTTAATCTATTATGGTAGCGCCATCTTTTGGGGAGGACAGTACTATTTGTGTAAGTGTTCGTATGACACCCAATTGGCTTTTTAATGTTTCAGTGATGAATGCTTCTAGTTCTTGAGTATCTTTTACACGCACTTTTAAGAGATAAGAATACTCTCCGGTTATATGGTGGCATTCCATTATGGCATTATGCGGAACGATAATGTTTAGGAACTTTTTGCTATGCTCAGGTGTATCGATGAGTAGGTATATAAATGCACAAAGCGTTTTTTCAAGGGCAGAAGATTCAATAAAAGCGGAGATTTTTCGTATCACGCCATTGGCATGTAGTTTTCTAATTCGTTCGTGTGTAGCGGAGGGTGATAGATCAATTTTTTTTGCTATCTCATTGTTCGTCAGTGAAGCATCTTCTTGCAAAAGCTCGATAATTTTTTTGTCCAAACCCTCAATTGCAGTATTTTTTATTGACATTTTATATTTTCTTGGTATAATTTACTGTAAAATATGTTTTTCATAGTAAATTATACTTAATTTTGCTTAAGGTGTCAATTTTTAGTTTCCTGGTCAGAGATGAAGAGGTAATCATGTATTTAATGATAAAGGGCATTGCGGTTGGTTTTTCAATAGCGGCGCCCGTTGGAGCCATTGGATTTTTGTGTATACAGCAAACCTTAAAGGGAGGCATAACTCTGGGGGTTGCATCGGGATTAGGTGCGGCTACGGCTGATATGATGTATGGGATCCTGGTTGCGCTTGGTTTAAAGGCGACTCAATCGATATTATTGAGCTACAACACAGTGTTGACTCTGTTTGGCGGATTATTTCTTTGCTATCTGGGTGTAAAAAAAATTCGCTCAGTACCGCATTTGGATACTACGCAGCCGGTTAAGGATGGTTTGTTAAAAGCCTATGTGGTTACATTTTTTCTGACGCTGACTAATCCTGCAACTATATTAGATTTTGCAGCTCTTTTTACCGGATTAAATATTGATGTTTCAGGATACATAGAATCTTTAAGCTTTATTGGCGGAGTGTTTATAGGGTCAGCGTTATGGTGGTTATTGTTATGTTTTTCGGTAGGTTTGTTTAGGAAAAAAGTATCTGTTCAACTGCTGTACTATATCAACTATATCGCAGGGTTAGCGATAGTTGCGTTTGGTATATATGCATTAAGCAAGTTATGGAGATAATTATGATGTATAAACTTCTGCTGCTAGCTTTATTGTCGCTCGGTCATTCTTATTATGTGTACAGCTGTGAACATGCTTTAACTATGCAAGCTACAAGTGCTGATGGCACAACAAGCTATACGATTAGAAAGATGGTCGTAGATGATAGTGAGGCCTTAAAAAAACTCTACCAAAGAGTTGCATCTCGCGTAGGCGGGCTTGCGCGTACGTATGATGAAATAACAGATGCGTATATTATGCAGTTATTGGTGCGCAGTATAAACAATGGCTTTGCATTAGTGGCAGAATATGATGGCACGTTGATTGGTTCTATAATCAAGTACAAGCTTGAGCCAAAAGTTTTTTCGCATGTTTTAACTGAAGGTAGCATCCTCGTTGACCCGGATTTTCAAGCAAAGGGTATTGGATCGATGCTGATTAAAACGTTGTTACATGAGATTGAAGAACACCATCCGGAAATCTTAAGAGTTGAAATTATTGCACGTGAATCTAATCCCGCAATAAAACTATATGAACGCATAGGATTTAAAAAAGAGGGACGATTTGAAGGACGAATAAAAGGTGTAGATGGAAAGCTTGAAGCTGATATTCCTATGGCGTGGATTAATCCAAAAGTTGAACCATCTGTCTACGACTAAAAGTTGTTTCTTAATTTATTCCCTTGCGCATCTACCGCGTATATAACGGGTACACCTTGTTCTATAAAGAGTTCCATAGCAAATGGAAATGCATCAACGTGCACTGCGGCTTCAAGATCCGTAAACGGAAAAAGTTCATTATTTGCAGTAAACAGGTTGCCTGCAGGTGACAAATGCACACGTTCAATAAATGGGGCTAATGGAACATCAGAGGTTCCTTGTATGCGTGCATCTAAGTAATCTGCGAGTGCAAGATCTTCATCACCGTTATTCTTGCCGGTTATAACGAATGTTACGGTTGTTGGGTTGAGTACGCGTATACGCTGCAGAGTAGCTTCAGCAACGGCAAAGCTGGTAATCAGAATTTTTTGTGATGTTAATGATCGAACGATGCCTTGCGTGCCTGCGGGGGTGCGCAGTATTATTGTATAACCGGTAAGGTCTAGTTTTCGGATTTCAGTCGGCGAATTGCTTACATCAAAACCTTCAATACGTTTGCCCATTGAGTCTCCTCCCATTATTAAACAACGATCATATTGATTTTTTAGATCAAATGCTTCCTCTTGTGTTGACACAGGGATAATGTTGTCAGCTCCAGCCGCAAAAGCATATGCAGCTGTGGTGAATGCACGTAATACGTCGATGACGACTACGCATTCGGCGGTGACCTTTTCGGGTGTATGTAGTTTTTGAATATGCATGTGAATACCTTTTATCTGTTTTATACTAATCATAGTTGAAGCTGGTTGGGGGTAATGGTACTTTTTTTGTAGGCACAATAAGGTCGCCATATGTATCGAGCAGCTGTTCGCTGCCTGCTGCTTTAAACTGGAGGTTATGTTGATGGCGGCCGTTTCTATCAACTTTGACGCCAAATGGTGCTATACCATCTTCATGGTAATCATAGGGCTTTTGACCTGCATGAGTTGTAAGAGTTCCTAATCCTTCAAGATGATAAAGGTATTTAAACATGTTCGTATAGCTATCATACACGCATTGTTGCAGCTGTTTCATTTTACTCTCTTGGGGGCGATTAAAAAATTTTTCTTCCACTTCTAAAGAGTAAAAACCTCGATTGATATTAAGCTCTAGAATCGCTATTTTTAGCGCTTGTAGAAGATGCGAATTTTGATTACTTATTATTTGAAATCCATTTTCAAATCTACTAAATGCGCTATGCGCCATCACTATGCCATATTGTCTAAGTTTTTGCAATGTAGCCGCATCAAAAAGTTCCTGACGCGATAATGGCTGCATATCAATATCAGCATACACAAAATATGTTGGTTGAGGAATAGAGACGGTATGAATTGCAGCACATACGCGTAACAAGTCAACTCGAAAATAAACTGGCATTTTAGCTGAAAATACTTCCGCATGTTGTTGTACGTCAGAAAGTTCACGAACATCCTTTAGTTCAATGGGTGCCATGCGCCAGTGCTTTAAACTTTGTGCCGCAATCATCTTTTTGGTATTTTGTACTGCCTCAGGAGAAATGAGTGCACCATCGTACCAAAGATTTACTTTCCCTTTGTTATTAACTGCACCCCACCTTAAAGCATTATCTAAAAAATTTTCTTTAAAGCTGGCTTCATCAGTCGATGGGTGTATATAAAGCTGATCTGTTTGTAGGTTTCTATTAATCCACATAAGGTTGATAGAATAATTCAGTGCTGCAGAATCATCTTGTTCTTGCATGCTGCGTTGTGCACAATATAATCCTGATCCAACAAGTAACGAGGTGCCGCCGGTAATGGCGCATGTTCGTTTGCTAGGTAATGCATTGCTTGCACGTGTCCAAAGTGTCTTTAAATTATGGAAATAGCTTGTATGCGTTGGTTGAATAATAACGCTTATTCCTAATAATAACCATTCTATTCTTTTCATAGTATTTTTCCCCTAAAATCGCTGCATTTGTGCATAATTAATGCATATATTTTAATGTTACCATTTTTACATAGATATGTCAAGGCGCCAAAACAGGGTTATTTGGTGGCATGAAGTATTCATTGCTGTCGCAATTACACTGAGTATTCTTATTTTAAAAGTGGCAACTGTGGTATAGATATGGTAGTATGCAACCTATCATGTATATTCATTTAAAGAAGGAAATAAACTATATGAAAAATTTTTATATGCGTTTTGCAGCATGCATTATGGCGACAGTGATGTATTGCTCTCTACAGCCGATATCCATGCCAATAGTTTCTACACCCGAGCAAGTTTGGGATTTATTTACTACAACACCTGAAGCTTTACAGCAACAGACGCAAGATGCTATTGAGCAAGCTGCGCTAGCGCTACAAGCAATTATTGACATACCGACAGAAGAGCGCACATTCGATAATACCTGTCGAGCTCTTGATAGTTTAACGTTTGGATCGTCACTTTTACTTGTGCAAAATGTGTCGCGCATATTGCTGAATACCCATCCGGATGAAGCGCTGCGTGCTGCAGCACAGGAAAATAAAGCACGCATTGAACGTTATCTCATTGATATTTGGTCGAATGCCGAGCTCTATCAAGCAGTTGTAGATTATGATACACAGCATGATGCTGCCTTATTAAGCTCAGAAGAGCGTTATTATCTACACAAAGCACTCCATAGATTTAAAACTTCAGGGGCACATCTGCCTGAAACAGAGCGTATGCATGTGCATAACCTTTTGCAAGAAATTGGGCAGTTGTGTGCAACGTTTTCTAATGCCGTTATGCAAGATACACGTTATTTTACTGCAACCGCACAAGAACTTGATGGGGTGGCGGAATCATTTTTAGAAAATCTGCCGCGTAGCACGCCTGAAACGTATAAAATAGTATGCACGTACCCTAATTATGCGCAGATTCTATCTTTTTGCACAGTTGCTCAAACGCGCAAGCGCATGTATGAAATTTTTAACAATAGAGCTTATCCCGCAAATGAAACGGTGCTTGAGCAAATTATACTCAAACGGCATCAACTTGCTCAAGTTCTTGGTTATCAAACATTTGCACATCTTGATATTGCAGATCAGATGGCGCAAACTCCTGAGCATGTAGAGGCATTTCTTGAAAGATTGTTGGTATGCAGCCAGAAAAAAGCGCTTGCCGAATTTGCCGCGTATGTACAATACTTACCAAAAGAGCTTGTATATGAAGATGGTACAGTTGATGGGTGGAACACAATGTTTGCACGGACAGCATATATCAAAAATCAATATGCATTTGATCAGCAAGAGTTTGCAGCGTATGTAGCATTAGATACTACGGTAGAGCGTATGCTTGGTATATATGAAGATTTCTTTTCATTACGTATGCATATAGAGGACAATCAAGGAGCTTGGCACAAAGATGTAAAGCTTATAAGTGTTCGTGATCGCCAATCAGATGTATTGCTGGGACATATTATTTTAGATCTGGTGCCACGCGAGAAAAAGTTTGGACATTTCTGGACTATGCCGGTTATTCCGGCGCTGCCACATGCAACACCGGCAGTACCTGCAGTAGTCGCTATCATTGGTAATTTTCCAAACTGTTTGACCTTAGACTTTGGTGGTGGCATTGGAGGCATTGTTACGCTGTTCCATGAACTTGGACATGCTTTTCATGAACTGCTCAGTGCAACTAAGTTAGCCTCATCTGCGGGAATGAATGTTCCGCTTGATTTTATAGAAATGCCGTCCAATACTTTGGAGCGTTTTGTTTGGCAGCCTGCGACTCTTAAAAGAATAGGTAAACATATGCATACCGGCAACGAGATGCCCGATGAGTTGATCGCGCAAGCGTTATCATTAGAATCATCGCTTACGGGTAATTTTATGCTGAAATTGATTAATGGAGGGCTGTTTGCGTTGCATCTGTTTGGAGCTCCGACAGAACATACTATTGCAACATTGTATCAAGAGATTGGTGGTCGCGTATACCCGCATATCCGGAACAACGAGCTTGACCATTTTTACGCCTCATTTGGACATTTGGTGGATATGTATTTTACAAAATATTATGGCTATGCATGGTCATCAGTGCTGGCATACGATCTGTTTAGCAAAATACAGCAAGACGGCTTTTTGGATGCTGGGGTAGGCAAGCGTTATAGGGATCAGGTTATTGCTGCAGGTGGCAGTGCTCATCCGCAGAATCTTTTAACTAATTTTATTGGTCGTTCGCCAAATGAAGAGGCATTCTTTAAGGCCATGGGATTTGAAAATGAATAAGGAGTAGCATGTTTATTATATTATTGATGTATGCATTGACAACGCTGCCGCTTTCAAAATTATTATTGAGTTATACGCAGCCACTCTATTTAATTGGATTGCGCATGTCCATTGCCGGGGTGCTTTTACTTGCATATTATTGGTTTACACGCTCCAGTACGCGAGGCATAACACGCGCTCACATAGGTTTATTTGCACAGGCTGCTTTGTTTGCAATTTTGATTCCCTATTTTCTGCGCTATTGGGGCCTCATGCATGCAGTAACACCGCGTGCGGATATCTGGTATATGACAGGGCCAATCATCACCTATGCATTGGCTACATGGCGTGGCATTGAAAGCATTACCTGGGCAAAAACAGGGGCGCTGTGTTTGGGATATATAGGATTATTTATCAGCATGGGCAAGCCACTGCATGCATATATTGCGCATGCAGGCGAACCTGCAGAGCTTGCTATCATTGCATCGGTGATGAGTTTTGCTTACGGTTGGTATCTTATTCGGCATTTGATGGTTGCATATGATTATTCACCTGCATTGGTGCATGGTGTTACCATGTTTCCGGCAGGCATCGGGGCGTTGGGTCTGGCTGCACTGCTTGAACCGATGACAGTTGTCGGTGACGGTATACAGTTTATGCTTATGTTGGCAGCGGTTATTCTGGTGAGTAACATAACGACGCATACGTTGTATGCAACGCTTTTAAATACGTATAGCTTGACGTTTGTGCAACTGTGTAGTTTCAGTCTGCCCGTGTTTATGCAGTTGCGTGATGGTATTTTCGGTATTGCACCGTGCTCGCCTTCTCTATTGCAAGCAGCACCATGTATTGTTGGTAGTATAATGTTATTTTATTATGCAGAACAAGCGTATGCACAAACTGCTAAGCGTTTAGCGATTTTCTGACTTGACGTCCACACATAAGCATATTACAGTTGGAGCAGCTGTGTCATTGAGCCATAATTAACCCGCAATTAAAGGAAATAGTAATGAAGAAACTATATAGTATTTGTCTGTTGGGCCTGTTATTTTATAGCGCACCAATGCGTGCAAAATTTCAAGCACCGGACGACATCCAGCAAATGCTCGCCAGTATGAGCATCGAACAAAAGATTGGCCAACTGTTTATGGTGGCAGTGCTGTCTGAACCAGAATTTAATCCCGGATATGAACGTAGTGTTTATACACTTGACGCCGATTACGTTGAACATCTTATCAGAAATTATCATGTAGGTGGTGTTGTTTTCCTTGGTACGGGGAGTAAAGAGGCTGTGCGTACGATGGTTGACAGGTTCCAAGCGTCTGCAGAAATTCCATTGCTTATGGCGCTTGATGCTGAATGGGGATCGGCAATGCGTTTAGTTGATGGCTTTTGCTGTGAAAAAAATAAACAGCTTGCACGTCGCACCAACCAAGAAATACATGATATTGCAGTGCAAATTGGCAATGAATTAAAAGAACTTGGGCTGCATATTAATTTTGCTCCTGTAGTTGATGTTAATACCAATCCTAAAAACCCGGTTATTGGGGTGCGTTCATTTGGGAGCATTCCTGAGCTGGTTGCATCTAAAGCGACAGCATATATGCAAGGGCTGCATGATGCGGGTATTATTTCATGTGCAAAACATTTTCCTGGCCATGGTGATACTGCGGTTGATTCGCATGTTGATTTACCACAACTTAAGCATGATAAAAAAAGATTGCACTCGGTTGAGCTGTATCCATTTGTGCAGATGATCAAAGTGGAGGTTCCGATGATTATGGTTGGCCATTTATCGGTGCCTGCGTTTGATGCCACGGGAACAGCCGCATCGGTATCGCGTCCAATTGTGCACGGTCTCTTGCGTGAGCAACTTGGTTTTAAAAGCATAATTATAACTGATGGGTTAGGTATGGGTGCGCTCAGAGATTTTGGCAAACCGGGTGAACTTGAATGTGCTGCCGTGTGCGCAGGCAATGATATAGTGCTTTGTCCGGTGCATGTACCGGAAGCCGTTGCGTGTATTAACCAAGCGCTAACTGATGGTCGTTTGGGTATGCAGGAGTTAGATGAACATGTGTTGCGTGTGTTAATGGCTAAACGGCGTGCGCAATTGTGTTAATTACGAAAGGTACATTGTGAAAAAATCGCTGTTCTATATTCTGTTTTTGGCAATGTTGAGTATGCGTATGCATGCACTTTTTCAATCTCTTCCACCGGTGCCTCAAACTATTATACAGGCTCACAACAACGGTTTTGAAGTAGGTCTGTTGTTACCGTTAGTCGGTATACCGTATGGGCATTATCGATTGAGACATGTGAGCTGCGCATACAGTAATCTGCATTGGGGTAATACTATTGCAGCAGAACGTCTGTTAGCAGATATGCATGGCATAGCATTGCATGAACAACAACAGAAAGCTTTTTGCACGGCATATATTGCACTGCGTGAAGCTTTAGGAGATTTAAAAACGGAAAAAGCTGTTTTAGAACATGAAAAAGAATGTGATGCAATTGTGCAAACGTCTGGCCTTACACGGGTTACGCACAACAATCTCGTGCAAAAGCTAACCTATGATTATAATTTTTGGGACGGCATGATATCTGGCAGCGCGACGTCAACAATAGTATTGGTATCCATTGGGCTATTGAGTTACATTAAAGCATATCCAGCAAACGATTCAGCTATGCAATAGGCAAATGCATTGCTTTCTGCTAACATACATATGATATGGGTTCAGACAATCTTAACAGAAGAAGCTCATCATGAAATTTTTACACGGTCTATTATTCTGTTGTGTGACAAGTTTTGTTTATGCGCACACAGCACGCATACTTATTATTTATAAAGCAAGCAATCAATTTACGATAGAAGAACTTGCACAGAAAATTGATGCGCATATACTGCAGATAGATGCTGCAGTAGAAGAAACCATTGCACAAAAGCTTAAAGAAGAGATTATTCAACTGGACAGGACAGAAGATAATCATCGAATCATAATAGATTCCAGTAAACTTGCTGCAAAAAACGTGAAGAAAAAAATAGGTCGTTTAAGCTGGCGGGTTGGCTATGATTACCTGATAATTTCTAAAAAAACATTGGAGCAAGCAGTAGATGCTATTGCTGACCGCGAAAAAACGCTGCCCTTAACTGATGAAGCGTTGCCACGCATTAATGAAATTGTAGCTGGTCGATTATATGATATTCTGATGCGCGTTGATGCGCTATTTCAAGAGCATAATATTTTATATTGGGGCACTTGTGGCACACTTTTGGGAGCGGTGCGGCATAGCGGGTTAATTCCATGGGATGACGATATTGATCTTGCTATGTTAGCACATGATGTTCCAAAATTGTTGGCACTAAAAGAAGTGTTGCATCAAAAGGGTTTAGATATTTGTATGCACAGCAATGGATGGTATAAAATATTTGCGCTGGATGGAGATCTTGTTGAGGTATCAGCTGAATTTGCGCCTTATTTTCGCGGACAGACGCACTATACTTGGCGTTATCCTTCAGTTGATATATTTCCGATGCATATTGCAGCAGATGGTTCAATACGGTATGTTAAAAAAAATGTAGCTGATAGTTGGGGATCTACTCATTATTTTTATGCCCAAGAAATTTTGTCGCCATTAGTATATATGCCGTTTGGACCGACGCATTTGCCCATACCACGTAATTTTATAGATATTGTTGCGCGCATGTATGGTGAAGATTGGAACGATATTACCTATGTTGAATATGATCATCAAAAAGAGGCTTGGCGAACGAAAATAAAAGTAAAACTTACTGATAGATCAACTATTCCTTATATTTTACCAATCAATTAAACAAGGATATGTATGATGCTTAAAAAAATATCATTACCGGTACAATTAGTTGCAATCATTGCAGCAGTAATACTGTTTGGTTCCTATTTACCCCTTTCATTTATACGTGCAAGCTATACGTTTAGCCTTGCGTTCAAAGAGCTGCTTGGATGGGTGTTGCCGTTTGTTATTTTCTCATTTGTGGTCACCGGCATAACGTCACTTAAAAAAAATGCACCGGCAATTTTAGCTGTGTTATTAGGTTTAATTTTTGCATCGAATGGCATTATTGCCTGCATTACGTACGTAGTAGGTCGCTTAATTTTGCCGGCGCTTGCATGTGATGTACAAGATGCGCAAGCATTGCGCACTATGACGGAGCTTGAACCATATCGTGATTTTACTTTTAGTTTGCCGCAGTTAATGCGCTCGGAGCATGCGCTCGTGCTCGCTATTATTGTCGGTTGCGTATTGTCCTATGTGCATATTCCTGCGATAGAGCGCGCCATAGCGATATTTAAACGTTTAATTGGTCGCTTTGTAACGGATTTTTTTATTCCGCTGTTGCCTATCTATGTGTTGGGTTTTTTGTTGGAAATGCAATATAAGCAACTGTTCATTGCAATTATGCGGCATTACGGTGCAACTTTTGTGCTGATAGTTTCAGTGCAGATTGTGTTGCTGATTCTTTACTATATTCTTGCAGCTCGTGGTTCATTACAACGCGCGTGGGTGTACATGGGGAATGCGTTGCCAAGTTATATTACCGCGTTTTTCACTATGTCGAGCACTGCCACCGTACCGGTTTCAATTGCATGTGCGGAAAAAAATATCGAAAGCAAACCACTTGCAGAACTTTCTATGCCGATTATGGCAAACATCCATCTAACGGGTGATAGTATAGGTACGCCACTGCTTGCATTGGTGACTTCATCACTCTTCCTGGGTACATTTCCTGGCGCAACTGCATATTTAATATTTGTATGTTACTTCTGTTTGGCGATGCTTGCAGTTTCCGGTATTCCCGGTGGCGGTATCATTGTCATGACGCCGGTGCTTATTTCCCAATTTGGTTTTACCCAAGAGATGATCGGGATCATTACCACCTTATATTTGTTGCTGGACTCATTTGGAACGGCGGCAAATGTTATGGGTGATGGCGCGCTCATTATTATTGCGGAAAAACTACTTAAGAAATTGCGGTTGCTGTAGTAGCCACGCAGCACATCCCTCTTTTTATTGTCTTTAAGCATGCAAGTCAGCTACTCTCATAGTATAGGGGGGAGGGAATCATGCTTAAAATTCAATATGCATGTGTATTAAGTTGCATGCTCATACTATCGGTTGGTGCAGTAGTAATAAAACAGGACACATGGCAACCGGTCATTACCGAACAAGAACTTAAAATCGAACCGAAAAATCGTGAAACGGCGTATCAATACGCTCATCGCAAAGTGCACGAAATGAAAAAAAAATATGCTGATCGGCGTATTGATGGTTCATTTTGGTTGAGCGAATATTGGAAGCATCATTATTACGGTGCGTTGCAATGGCGCAACTATTATTGGACGTATAATTAGTTTAAAAAGAAAAAGGGGCCGCACCTATGTGCAGCCCCTTTTTAACCCTTGTAGTATCGGATTTTTAAGCCGATTTTGTTTGCTGTGCAAGATACATTGCTTTGAGCATCTCTTCAGCTTCTTGCGTAATAACTGCAAGTTGTGCTTGATATGCTTGCTCATCAATTTTTTTACCCTGTGCAAGTAGTTCAAACTGTTCTTTGTTAAGTTTTACCAACTTGTAGGTGCATGTATCTAAATCGGGCATTGCAAGAAGTTGGTTAAGATAATCTACCGCTTTAGTGTAATTCTGCTCAACGCCACCGCTGATGTTAGCCAATAGGTCTAACGCAACAGAACGCATCTGTGTCGAAAGGTTTTTAATTGCGAGCATTTCTTGGCAAGCTTTTTTGGCAGTTTCGATATCCATGCCATTTTCATCAGAGCAGCTTTCCATAGCGTACATATACAGATATTGTGCATAGCGCTCATGTCGTGGCAATGCTTTATCAAAAGGTAACATTTTTTCAGCTTTGTTAAATTCAGCAGCAAAGTTTACGGTCGCCGCTTGTAGAAAGTTACCGGTCAGAAGTACCAATAAGGTAAGTTTAGTAAAACAGTTCATCGATGTTTCCTTTTGTAATGTGTTTAAGAGCTATAATTCATCTTTAGTTAACCATAGGACGCATAAAAGTGCAACTGGATAGGGGGTAGTAACTACCGATCGCTAAAGAGACTCAAGAGTTCATAGACATTGGTAAAGCCACGGACTTTACAGGTAGATTTTTCAATTTTTTGCTGTTTTGCAACCAGAAGTTGGCTAATGCCAAACTTTTCGGCCTCATGGACATGCATGCCGATTTGGTTAATCGGTTTAATCTGCCCGGTAAGGCTAATTTCCCCCAAAGCGATCGATTTTTCCGGCAACGGTTCTTGAAAGTAACTGGAAAGTAATGCGAGCGCAATACCTAAATCAGTGAGCGCTGTTTCCACTTTAAAGCCACCGCTTACTTTGAAAAAAATATCATGGACATTAAGTTTTACATGCAGATATTTCTGTAAAATGGCGGCAATGAGCACTACCTGTTTATGATCAACACCGGATACTACCCGTTGTGGCATGGCAAGTTTAGATTCTATGGTCAATGCCTGCAGCTCAAGTAAAATAGGGCGAGAGCCTTCAATTGAGCTCACCAGCACTGAGCCGGGGCAGTAACTAATCTCTTGAATTAACTGCTGGTTAATGTTGGGTACTTCAATTAAACCATCTTCCTGCATTTGGAAAAAACCCAGTTCATTAATGGTGCCAAAACGGTTTTTTACTGAACGGAGCATGCGCGTTTGCCAACGATCTTCTCCTTGCAGGTAAAATACCGCATCAACCATATGCTCTAATGTTTTTGGGCCCGCCATGGTGCCATCTTTAGTAATATGGCCGGTAATAATAACGGTAATTCCCTGTTCTTTGGCAAGTCGCATGAGATGAAATGCGGCCTCGCGCAATTGACTGACTGATCCGGGCGTGGTCACTGTGCTTGAAAGATAACAGTTTTGTATAGAATCAATGATAATGATTTCCGGTTTATCTTGCTCAGCAATTGCCAAGATATGCTCAAGATTTGCCTGATCGGAAAATAAAAGCTTTTCTGACATGCAGGCGATACGCTGAGCACGCCCTTTAACCTGGCTGAGTGATTCTTCAGTAGAAAAATAATAGAGTGAATGATGTTGCGCCAAACGACTGCACACTTGCAAGAGCAAAGTAGATTTACCAATGCCCGGATCACCGGTTAAGATGATGAGTGAGCTCGGCATAATGCCGCCGCCCATAACGCGATCCCATTCGCCAATACCGGTTTGCAGGCGCTGTTTCTGGTCGGTTGCTACCGTTGCCAGATAATGCATGGTAATGGAGCCGGCTGCTTGTCGTATCGGTCCGCTGCCGGCAGTTTGTAGCTCAGTTAAGCTATCCCATTCTTTGCATTCAGGGCAGCAACCAATCCATTTAAGCGTTTGGTAGGTGCAGTTAGTGCACTTAAAGTAACTTTTTTGTTTCGCCATCTATAATGCATGCTCAGTAAACGTCGGTACTCTATCAATGCGATAACATCCGCGGCAACGCGCTTGGTAACTTTCCTGTGCACCGAGCAAAATCAGCTTGTCTTCAAAGGCTGCCGGTTTGTTATCGATTAAGCGTTGGGTAAATGGCGCATCTTTGCCGCACACCATACAGATCGATTGTAATTTGGTAATCTGGTCAGCGATGGCAAGCAGGGTGGGTAATGGCCCAAAAGGAATGCCTCTAAAATCAAGGTCAAGCCCCGCAGCAATTACGCGTTTACCTGCATTAACGAGCTTCATGATATGATCAATAATCTCTTGCGGGAAAAACTGCACTTCATCAAAGCCGATTACTTGAATGCTCGGGTCCTGCACAATATAGGTCGCAATCTCTTCCAGTTTATCAACAGCAATTGCTTCCACATAGCTACCGTTGTGGGAAGTGACGGTGCGGATGCCACGGCGGGTGTCCAGCTTTGGTTTAAAAACGATGACCTGTTGTTGTGCTATTTTTGCACGCCGTATTCTACGGATAAGTTCTTCCGATTTGCCCGAAAACATAGGGCCGCAGATGATTTCTAATTTGCCAATTTGTTGCGTTGATTCGCGCATGGGTAATGATCTCCTGATAATTTTTAAGGGGTGAGGGCAATACCAGTTTTAGTGTACGAGATAATTGGCAGGGTTGCAAAAAAAGTTTAAATTGAGCAATCGCGGGTATCTTTTTGCATAAAAAGGGTGTATAATCGTATAAAGTTATCTTATTTTGTCATCCTCGCGTAGGCGGGGATCCAGGTATTAGTAAAAAAACAATGCCATGGTTAATTTTTTGTATTTTCAGTAGGTACCTATGATAAGAAAAACAACTCCAAAAGCTCCCAAAAAAACAGAGCAAAAAGCTGCAGCAAGTGCATTAATGCCGCTTAACAAATATATTGCCCAAGCGGGCGTTTGTTCTCGCCGTAAAGCGGTAGAATTGGTCAAAGAGGGTTTGGTCAGGGTAAACGGGCGCGTTGAACTTGAGCCCGGTTATGCCGTACAGCCAAAAGATGCGGTTAAAGTTTCGGGCAAGCTTATTGCCCCGGTGAGCCCTAAAGAATATGTCTACGTGTTGTTAAACAAGCCTGCCGGCTATGTCACCACCGTACAGGATGAAAAAGGGCGTCCGGCCGTCGTTGAACTGGTAAATTTACCTTCAAAACCACGTTTGTATCCCGTTGGCAGATTAGATATCAACACCACCGGTGTGCTTTTGCTTACTAACGATGGTGATTTTGCGCAAAAAATGTCACACCCAAGCTTTAAAGCATCAAAAGTATATGATGTAAAAGTGCACAAAGCGCTTGATCCACAAGATCTTGAACTGCTTAAAAAAGGTGTACGCTTAACTGATGGGGTGGCCCATGTGGATGAATATTTTATATTACCTGATCAAAGCAAGCAAAAAGTACGCATAACCTTGCATAGTGGTAAAAATCGTGTTATTAAACGTTTGTTCGAACAGTTACGTTACTTTGTTGAAAAACTTGATAGAGTAGAGTTTTGTGGTTTGAGCAAAAAAGGTCTTGCGCGTGGTACGTGGCGCTTTTTAACCAAACGGGAAGTAGAAAAACTTAAAAAAATGTAATGGAGCAAAAAAAGGATTGTTGTGCAGAATGCATGTTTAGTAATGCAAGAGTCGCCGGCTCTGAGCGGGAGCGCAGAGCTTTCTGGTGCAAAAAATGCGGTGCTTGTTATCATGGCATCGCTTATCTTAACGCGTGGCAAATCGGTGTTGCGCAATGTTCCCCATTCATGTGATGTAAAACAGATGATTGCATTGCTGCAGTTGCTGGGTGCTAAAGTTGATTATGTGCCTTGCATGCAGACATTGTATGTTGATACAACTACGCTGGAAGGCTGGCAAGTGCCACATGCAATCATGAAGCAGATGCGTGCATCGATATTAGTTATGGGGCCGCTGCTTGCACGCTTTGGCAAAGCGAGTATCGCCATGCCCGGCGGTTGTGTTATCGGTGCGCGGCCAATTAATTATCATCTGGTTAATTTTGCAAAAATGGGTGTCATAATTGAGCAAAACGAAGAATGTATTGAAGCCTATGTGCTGCACCTAAAAGCGCATAAACTCTTGCTTGATTATCCATCTGTTGGCGCGACTGAAAATAGCATGATGCTTGCCGCACTCACTCCCGGCACCACCAAAATTGTTAATGCAGCACTTGAACCGGAAGTACTTGATCTTATCAGCGTGCTAAAAAAATGGGAGCGCAGATAGAAATTGCACCACCGGCAACGATTATTATTCAAGGGGTAGCAGAATTGCGCCCGGTTGAACATGCAGTGTTATACGATCGCCTTGAAGCAGGAGCGCTGTTGATTGCCACTGCAATGACAGGCGGTACCATTAGCTTGCCGCAAGCACCGGTTTATGCATTAGAATTTCTTTTGCACAAATTACAGGACATGGGGCATCGCATTACCGAAGGTCCAGATCAGATTGGTGTTACGTTGCATGCAACACATTCACCACGTGCAGTATCATTCAAAACTGGCCCGCATCCGGGATTTCCAACCGATTTACAAGCGCCGATGATGGCAGCACAACTGCTGGCAGATGGGGTGAGCACCATTGAAGAAACGGTGTTTGAAAATCGTTTACTACATGTTACCGAATTGCAAAAGATGGGAGCGCAGATTAAAGTTACGCACAACAAAGCGGTTGTCACCGGTGTGGAAAAACTGTATGGTGCACCAGTAATTGCAACCGATATTCGTGCATCAACGGCATTGGTACTTGCAGGTTTGTGTGCGCAAGGTGTAACGGTGATGTATGGTTTGCATCATTGGGAACGTGGTTATGATAACTTGCAAAAAAAATTACAACATCTTGGTGCGCATGTGCGTCTTATTGGTGAACATGATGCATTAATATTGCGCGATATTGTGCAACAAGAATTGTTATAATTTCTGCTAGTCGGTATACTACATAACAGATTATTTTACTTTTACGTTCATTAAGGATTAACGTATGCTGATGTATCTGTTGTTGTGTATGAGTGCTTTTTTGTATGCTTCTGATGGTGCTTCAACCTCGCTAGCGTCGAGTTCAACATTAGTTTTAAATCGTAAAAGTATCAACACATATCATATACCTTGGAATCACACTGAGCCTTATAAGTATGTTGATGTATCGAGACTTGCCCGAAAAGGCTGCCAACATTCTGCCTCAACACAATATACATTGAGTATACAACCTGAGTGGCCTACAGATCTTTCTAGGCCCGACGAAAACTATATTATTGCGCAGGGTCTAATGGACTCATGGAATCCATTGGCATCGTGGAATGAATGGGATAGCTTTGGAAAAGTTGCTTCAGTTGTTGTTGATATTCGCTACCTTCCAATCGACGAACAGAGTATACAAATATTGCGTGATAATCCGCCATCGCTGCACACACGAGTAATTGTGAATACCCAGGAAGTAAAGTATTTCGGTTCTACGTTGCCTGCACAGATTTCCGAACAAGATGCGGAATCTATAACTAATGCTTGGTGGGAAAAAATTGCTCAAGAGCATCCACGTTCGCGTATGCAGGTTGTGGTCGATGCAGCATATAAGCTGCGTTATTATCTTGCAACTGCAGCAGTCGCTTATGCCGGTTATCGTTATATGCAAAATAACCATGCAACATGGACGAGTCAACAATTTGTGGAGCGCACAAAAATAGTAGACACCATAACAACCTTGGAAAATCAAATTGACACGTTACAGACAATTATTGCACAGGTGCGCAATGGAGCAACAGAATATTCAGGGACTCAAATAGTACACGCGTTTGATACCATACTTGCGCAAGCGAATAAACTTTTTGATGCGAAATTAGCATTGTTAGTTACACCGGAATGGAATAGGTGGCTGTCTTTGCTTAAAGCGGTCAAAGACAAATGGTTCCTCTTAGTAAAATCATTAGGAGCAATCTGGTTAGTTGATAACTATATTGTGCGTAAGTTATTAGCATATGCTCCATTTGAATATCCGAGCATTGAGATTCGCAATGATTTGCGAGCATACAATTGTGGTTGGTTACATCATATGGCGAATGGCACAGTGAATAGTGCCGGCTTTACATGTTGTAATTCGCGACTCGATTTGGATTATGCGCCGGCAACGCTTACTGAAAGACAGAAGGTGGCATTTAATCGCAATCGTACAATTGCTGCAGCTCTTGCAGCAGGTGCATTTTGGGCGAGTAGTTTTCAAGCCGGGCGCATGTTATATCGTAATGCAGATAAACTTATGGCGATGCTTTCTAAGTAGCCTGTGCGATCAGATCACCGCTTACTTGTCGATACAAATTATTTCAGGGCTGTGCGGTTATATCTAATCTCTGCTATACACGATAATATTTGCTTCATTTTTGGTAGATGAAAAATTTCCTCTGTGCTATCAGGAGAAGATTTTAATTTTACCATTTACTTTCCTTTAAATTTTTTGTTAAGTAGTTATATAAAAAAAGAAGGGAAGAGATGAAGACATATTTAACTTTAGAGCTTATCTGTGCGCTCCTATCTGCAGTGCAACTATTTACCAACAAAAATCATCATCAAGAAGCTTTAGATGATGAAATAAGTGCAGATCGAATAAAAATTTCAAACACGATACAAGACAGATTGCATGATTGGTGGCAAGAAAAATCACGCAACACAAGGATGCATGAATCTGATGCTTGGATAGATGAATTACTTGAATATCTTTTACATGAGCCTGAATTTACTCAATATCCTGAGTATTATATGAGCGTCGTAAATTTTTTAAAAAGAAACAAAAGTTTGCCTGATATTCTGGAAGGGTGCCCACATAATGTTGATTTATCAACTCGTGCATGCAGCCCTATAACTGCACAGTTTATTTGCGCACAATGCACACAATGTTCTGCCACCGCTACTACGGGCAACATGGGACCTACAGGAAACCGCGGAGTTACCGGCAATCAAGGAGTTGTAGGCAATCAAGGTGCTATAGGCGATCAAGGTTCTGCCGGAAATACGGGACCTACAGGAAATATCGGATTTACCGGAGCTACCGGCAGTCAAGGTGCAATTGGCAATACCGGACCAACCGGTAATACTGGAAATACTGGCGCAAACGGAAATACCGGGGCAGTAGGCAATTCAGGGCCAACAGGAGCTACGGGAGCAACAGGTAATACCGGTGCAACAGGAAATACAGGTGCAATGGGAGCAACCGGGAATACTGGATCCACGGGAAACATGGGGCCAACAGGAGCAACCGGTAATACTGGTCCAACAGGTAATACAGGCGCGACAGGAAGTACCGGGGCAACGGGAAATATGGGGGCGACTGGAAACACGGGTAATATAGGCCCCACGGGTAATATAGGCGCTACCGGTCCAACAGGGAACACGGGTAATGCAGGTCCTACGGGTAATACTGGTGTTCCCGGCAATCTTGGAAACACAGGAACAACGGGAAATACGGGAGCAACAGGAAATAGAGGCCCTACTGGCATTGCTCCCACTGGTAATACGGGTGTTACAGGAAATACAGGGGCTACCGGGAATAAGGGTCCAACGGGCAATACAGGTCCAACAGGAAATACAGGTCCGACGGGTAATCCCGGACCGACTGGAGCGACTGGAAATAAGGGGCCAACTGGTAACAATGGACCAACCGGAAATCAAGGTCCAACTGGCAACTCTGGTCCAACCGGTTTAGTTACGGGCAATACCGGTCCCACCGGAAATACTGGTCCTTTAGGACCAGCCGGAAATAGGGGACCTACGGGAAATGCTGGTGCTACAGGTGTATTACCGACGACAAATTATGATTTCAGTTATGTAACCGGGCGATTAACTATTCCCATTGGCCAATCTCAAGTCTATAGAAATGTTGCGTTTGGAACTGGCGCTGTAATTGACGGCTGGATAAATATTGGTAATCCAAACGCGTTTACCGATTTTGTGCCGCTAGCTACCGGCGTGTATTTGTTTGAATATACCGCGGTTGGAGCCTCTATACCGGATGTACGTGTGCTTCTTAATGGTGGTGAGATTGCGGGTAGTCAAAAAGCTGTTTGGAATCCGGTACAAGCAGGAGGTCCACTAATCGGTACTCCTACTTCATTTTCAAACTCATTTATTGTTAACCTAAATCCTACCGGTATTATTACTTTTCAAGCAACAACTACTGATCAAACTATAGGTAGAAACGCAGCGGGACTTTATTCGATATCACCGGCCGGATCTACCGTGCTTCCCTACATTGTTGCGAATATAATTAGAATTCAATAAAGGATATAAGTATGAATACATATAAAAAGATCATAATGGTTGTACTTGTATCTGTGCTGCATACATTATGCATGTGGTCTAATGACTTACAAACAACCCCTGTGCATGAAATGCTTGCACGTTTGGTGGCGCATTATTCTGATGAAGCTAATTATTTAGTAGAAGATGGTATGGATAGGCCGATTCTTTATAAACAGCTACTTGAACTTATAGCAGCATTGGAGGTTGACACTAACGCACTACTTCAAGTTGATGACAATTCCCTTATGACATTTCGTTCGCTCGCCAAGCCAACGCTTCAAGATATCTGTTGCATGTTTGGTGCAGGAGGCAGTAGAGGAGTGACCGGCAACACAGGCGCAACAGGTAATACGGGATTAACAGGAAATACGGGTGCTACCGGAAATAATGGACCTGCGGGTGATACTGGCATAACAGGTAATATGGGAGCTACAGGAAATGCAGGTGCCGCAGGAGCTTTAGGTCTAACGGGTGCTACCGGTAACATGGGTGCTACGGGTAATACTGGCGTCACCGGTGATAATGGTGTTATGGGTAATACGGGATTTACGGGTAATACTGGCGCTACCGGAAATACGGGAAATACGGGACCGACAGGTAATATCGGCATAACAGGTCCTACCGGCGTAACTGGTAATACCGGTCCTACAGGAAATACCGGTGTAGCAGGTAATACGGGAGTCACAGGAAATACGGGGGGCACAGGAAACACAGGCTCGACTGGAAATACAGGCCCGACTGGAAACGTGGGAAATACGGGAGCTACAGGAAATACCGGGCCGACAGGTAATATGGGGCTAACGGGCAACACAGGAGCAACAGGTAATACGGGTCCTACTGGTCTAATTACCGGTAACACCGGTCCTGCGGGTAATACTGGTGCCACCGGTAATACAGGGGCAACGGGTAATATGGGAGCTACCGGTAATAGAGGACCAACAGGTAGTAGTGGGCCAACCGGTAATACCGGAGCAACGGGCAATCGAGGATTTACCGGTAATACTGGCCCTACAGGTTTAGTTACAGGAATTACCGGCCCTACGGGTAATGCTGGTGCTACGGGTAATACTGGCCCTACAGGAAATACTGGCCCTACAGGAAATACTGGAAATACGGGACCAGTAGGAAACACCGGTCCAACAGGTAATGCTGGAGCAACAGGAAATACGGGTAATACTGGCGCTACGGGAAATGCATATGGTAGTAGTTATATGTTTAGCTATTCAACTCTTTCCATTAACCTTGTTCCTTCTGGTACCTGGGTACCTCTTTTCTTTAATGTGCTTCCTCTGACTGCGGGATGGACTGCCAGTGGTTCACCATTCTTAAATCAATTTACACCAAATGTTGCAGGACTCTTTGTGGTAGAATACAACGTTACCGGATCTGCAAATGGTGGGGGTACTTTTGATTCCAGAATAGAAGTTCGGGCTTTAGTAAATAGTGTTGAAGTTCCCGGTAGTTTTATGTGGGGTTCACCTGATTCTCAAACATCTGGCGTGAATTTATCTATGAATGTGACAAATAGTTTTATTATTGCGTTAGAACCAAAGGATGTTCTGTCATTTGAGGCAGCCGGAACAGCAAACACCGGTAATGCTATTATAATAACCCCGACAGGATCATCGCAAGCTGTTACAAAACCCTCAATGACTTTGACGATACGTAGAATTCAATAGGAGAAATAGTGTATGAATGTTAATTCTTTTTATTATATTGTTTTATTCTGTCTGTTTACCTCCTATTTACAGAGTATGAACGTAGGTATAATTGATAATCTATCTAATAACGCAGATGACTTTGCATGTGCACATACTACTCCCAACTCTTTGGCTACGTTATTAGAGGAGCTGCTAAAGCAGCTCCAAAACGTTTCAGGACAAAATGGCGATGCTATCACAATGCATAGAGCAGCAACATTAGCTTTATTTGTTACTGCATTAGAAGAGATTATTGAACGTGCAAAAAAAGAACCTGGCTGTGCATACAATCATGATGCTTTTGAACATGCACTTCATGAATATCGCAGAAGTTGCATTCCGAGTTTCAATCTTATATGTCCTATGTGTGAACAATCTACGTTAAGCACCGGCAATCAAGGCCCAACAGGTAATACTGGTGTTACCGGCAATCAAGGCCCAACAGGTAATACCGGCGCTACCGGTAACACCGGAGTTCAAGGTAACCGAGGAGCTACAGGCAATACCGGTGCTACGGGTAATGTGGGAGTCACGGGTAACACAGGTCAAACTGGTGCCACAGGCAATAAGGGAAACACAGGCAATAAAGGTATAACAGGAAATACAGGTGCAACGGGTAATACTGGATCTACCGGAAATACGGGTGCTCTAGGAACTACTGGTGGCACAGGAGGCACCGGGGCCACCGGTAATACCGGACCTACCGGCAATACGGGAAGCACGGGTACTACCGGACCGACGGGTGGATTTGGTAATACAGGTGCAACAGGTAATACGGGGCCTTCCGGTAATATTGGTATAGATGGATCTATAGGTAACCCCGGATCTACCGGTAATCAAGGTGTTACAGGTAATATCGGCACGGTTGGAGATATGGGCCCTACAGGATCGGTTGGCAATACCGGGCCAACGGGAGGTACAGGACCAACAGGAAATACCGGCGCCACGGGCAATACGGGCGTTACAGGAAATACTGGGCCTACCGGTAATACCGGTCCTACAGGAAATTCGATAACGGGTAATACTGGTGTTACAGGAAACACTGGACCTACCGGTAATAAAGGGCCAACTGGAAATGCAGGTCTTGGTCGAATAGGAAACACTGGAGCTACCGGTAACACAGGTGTAACCGGAAATAAAGGCCCTACGGGAAATATTGGTAATCAGGGATTGCCCGGAAAGGCTGGGGCAACAGGTAATATGGGTCCTACCGGTACTACAGGTAATACCGGTGCAATTGGTAATATCGGGCCAACAGGTGGATTACCTGATGCAATTTATCTATTTGCTTATGCTACGGGCACTCAAACGGTAGCTGCCGCAAATACGTATCTTACGGTTACTTTGCAAGCGACTCCGGAAATTAATGGTTTTACGCCGGTAGGTACAGCAACAGGTATTACCGGTTTTATACCAAATATTACAGGGGTATACCATGTTCAATATTGTGCAGCAACAGTTGGTGGTAGCACAAATCCTCAAACGCGAGGCGTTAGAGTGCTTCTTAATAATAGTGAAATATTGGGGAGCTATATGTCTCAAAGTCGCACTAGAGGTAATGGGTTACCATTGTCATCATCGTTCACCATACCAATGTTAAACACAACGGGAATATTAACGTTTCAATTTGCCGGTCCTGCAGGTGGTATGCTGGTGGGAAGCTCATTGGTAGGAGCGACTACAACACCAAGTTTTACTACGGTGATAACAAAAATTGCATAAGCGTTATAAATGATGCCGATTTCGTGCTTATTAAAAATTCAAGATGAGCACGAAACCGGTCAAACTTTTATGAAATGATTGATTTGGTTACGCCACTTCCTGTGTATCGGTATCAGCAGGAGGTTTTCATTGCAGTGCCGCCATAAGTGATCGACTAGTTTTATTAGTTAGATGCGCATAAAAACCACAAATTCCTATTATTGCATAGGTGACAATTTCTTCTTCAGCTTCACTATATGCAGAAAGATAGGAAAATAGATCATTAACATCGTTTGCTTTTGCGGCGATTGCCTGCCTGCACGCCTGTATGATATTATTTTGTAAATTGTATTCGTTCTTTATTGCCTGCGCAGATGGCTGTATAGTGGGTACTCCTTTTTCATCTAAAAAGAACTGTAGCAGCGGTTGAGGTGCTACAAGCAAGAGTGGAGCTATATGTTCGTAATTAGGTTCAGTACGGCCAGTGTTCCATGTAAATGCTTTGGGGTTGGTATGTAATGCATAGCCGGTAATAGCCCAGAATGTTAAAGGGATACATGATTCGTCGAGCATAATCTCTATTAATTTTAGTTGTGATTCTGCATATTTTTGAATAAAAAAACTATCACGATCTTCATTTGGTATTGCTTGCCGTTCTGTCTGATACGCTTGGCCAAGTATAGAATATATTGTTGCATCAAGTTCCATCGGTTCCATGAGGAGCGGAGAGGTTTCGACGAACATAATTGGCAGTTTTTTTACAATGTTTCCTTCATTTATTTTGCTTCTCAATGCCAGGAGAGCTTGAATAATAGTAACATTTTTGGTTGCCAATGAACTCTTTGGAAAAAGCAGCTCAAAGGCGATAGAATCGTCGTTTTGGCCAGCTACTGAAAGCGGAAGCATTTGATCCTGTTTGTGCAGATTTGGATTTGCTCCATATTGCAATAGCAGTTGTATACATGCATGATGTTGCTCACTGTTAACTTGACTTGCAGCAACGAGTGGTGTTGCGTAAATATTATTAACTTCTTTTGTCATGAGGTTGGGATCGGCGCCCAGTTCGAGTGCGAGTTTGCATAGTTCAACATCGCCATATTCAGCACACAAGCAGAGTAGGGTGCCGCCATGACCATAATGGGTGTGCAGCAACGATGGGTTGTTGCGTAATGCTTGTGCAATCCAATTTTTTAAAGCGGTGTGTGTTGTAGCATCGCATGGTAGCAGCGCTAAACATTCTAATGCGATTTCTACAATATCAACGGTAGGATCTGCTGTATGCTCTAAGCATGCAAGTACAAATTGCGGTTGTCTGTTTTTTGCCGCGTAGGTTAAGCAATCGATAACGATAATATCTTCAGATGTAACTTCAACGGGACCTTTGTCAGCATTGGCTATGTGCCCAGTTTCACATGCTGTTGCCAGATGCTCTTTGTGGTACGGATTGGCACCACATTGGAGTAAATGCTTAAATGCCGGTAAATTGCCTGCTTGCAGAGCAAATGCAAGTAGATCATCGATATTATAGGTTGTGAGCGTTAAAAACTGTTCAATATCGGGTGTTCGTGCCATACTAACTGCGCAAAACAGGATATATTCATAGTTATCAAGAGCAATGTTGTTGGCAACTTTGGTAAGCACGGGCCCAAAAAGTTCATGTTGCTGTGCGTTTTTTAGATCTTCAGCTGCAGGGAAAAGATGATCTGCTACTGCCGGGCCATTGGCAATAGTGTGATCTGCGCGCGTCATTGAGGCAAAAATAAAGCAAAAAGCGCATAATAGGCGGGCTATCGATTTCAACATGTTTAACCTTTGCAATATAGCGTCCCGCTTTTAGTAATTCAAAAATATGGTAGACTTGCTCCTATAACAAAGGAGAATTGTAATGCCAATGAGTATCGATTTAAGAAAAAGAGT
>JAGVLK010000022.1 GCA_020049835.1 Candidatus Babeliales bacterium
CAGCTTGTTCCGATTGTAGCACCGCGTCCACAGCATCATCGTTAAATTTAGAATATTGTACAAAAAAAGGGAGGCTCATAACGAGCCTCCCTTTTTGTTTGTTAAATAAATGCTGCACTTAATTAGCGCATATTTCTGCGACGCATTGGGGCTTGTCCTTCTGGAAGGACACGATTGCCATCTTTGCGTGAAGGAGTAACTTGTAGACGTTGTGGTGCTTGCGGGCTGTTTTGAGTGATTTTTTGATTTGGTCTGTTATTGCAAGGGCATTTAATAATAATACGTTTCATAGGTTGCATAGAGTCTTCTCTCTTGGTGTCCATCATCATGGCAGCAGCTTGTGCTTGCACCATAGGGCGTGCTTGGGGTCTTGGTTTGTTGCTGTTGCATGGGCAGCGCAATTCAGATCCTTCGCAATTCATAGATACGCAGGTGGTGCATCCCGGTTTGCAACCACAACCACATTTACGCATTTCTCCCTCATCGCAAATGTTGCTCATAGACCTTCTATTGCAGCAGCAAGAGTTGCTGTTTTGATTGCAGCTATTACATGTTGAACAGTTATTACAAGATGGTCTTGCACATGGTCTGCAACAACCGCAGTTTTTTCTGGTTCCCATTATCATGTTGATTGCAGCAGCGCATGGGCGACTTGGGTTTTTGCAGCAAGCTACTGAGCAGCTAGAACCACGTAAAGTAAGCGCTGATTGCACCATGAGATGACGTATTTGACGGTTAAGCTCTGCACAAACACGGTCAATATACATAGCAGCACAAGCTTCCATATCATCTGCGCGTTCATATTTAATGGTGTCCGAAGCAAGTTCAACGATGTTGCTGAGCATATCTGCAATGCTTGCGCCGATATTTTCAGTTTCGCCACTGCTTTGAATGATGGCAAATATATCATGCATAAGAGCGTTAAGTACATCGATTACATTGTTTTCATTTTCATCAACCGGTGCATTTTCTGCACGGCTTGCACACATTTGAATAGCTTCGCGTTCAGCATCTTGTAATGCACAGCCTAATTCTTGTAATGATACCTGTTTGAGATATTCACGTGAACAATCAATTGCGTCAACGAGTCGCTCAACAAGTGATGGGCGCACTTCCACAACCATAGGCTCCATATCGCCCATATCACGTTTATGTACCAGAGTAGCTACAATAGAAAAAATGCTTTGTACGAATTGGCCAACACTGGATAAAATAGCGGCAGTGTTGTGATTTTGTACTAAGTTAGTTGCCGTGGTTACAATATTGCCAACATCGCTTGCAATAGTGGTGACCGTTGCAGCTGTATTTGCTGGTTGTTGTTCTGCAGCGCCAGTGTTGCTGCTAGCCCCATGTAATATGCCCATGCTTGCAATAAGGGAAAGCATCCCTATGCGGATAGGTGTATTCATCTATTCATCCTTTCTTTAAAAAATAAAATAAAACAACCTAGTCACACTATACAAATGCACCTACACAAATGCAATATTTTATTCTACTTTGCTTTGTCATTCCTGTGCCGGCGCCTTTGGCTTTGGCAGGGAATGACAAAACGAAAGATATCGCTTATTTGCAAAATCAACTGACGCGATCATAATGTTAATTTTGATCGCTTACGGGATGCGGGGAGATGAGGACTTTGAGCACGCGTTTGGGACTAGCCTTTTCTACCTTGAATTTATATCCCTGGTAAATAACCCGTTCACCTTTTTTAGGCAAATGTTGTAATCTGTCCGTGATAAATCCACCAATGGTAACGATTTCAGTGCGATCAAACGTGATTTTAAGGGCATCGGTAAGTTCTTGCAATGGTACGCCACCATCCACAAGCCAAGAACCATTTTTGTAGGCAATAATTTTTGCTGCAGTGGCTTCATGCTCATCGCTAATTTCGCCGACAATTTCTTCAAGAATATCTTCTAAGGTAATCAAACCGATCAAACTACCATGTTCATTTAGCGCAATCGCCATATGCATATGTTGTTCACGCAATTGCTTAAGAAGTTGGTTGATCTTCATACTTTCGGGGACAAACATGATAGGGCGAATGAGCTCTTTGAGTTCTTTGGTTTGCGCATGCGAAAGTAATAAGAAGATATCTTTTAAATGTATGATGCCGATGATGTTATCGCGCGCGGCACGATATACCGGCAAGCGAGTGAAATTATGCGTAGAAAACAGTTGTAATGCCTGTTCAAGTGAAGCTTCTATATCGATAGAGATAATATTGGTATCCGGTACCATAATTTCGCGTACCGGTTTTTGTGCCAGTTCAAAAATGTTTTGCAACATTTGGCTTTTTTCGCTTTCCATAAGGCCTTTTTGGCCAATGTGTGAAATTAAAAAGCGAATTTCCGATTCACAGGTTGTCCAATCAGATTGATCTTCAGTCGCTTTTGAACCACGAAAGAGACGCACTACGGCATTGGCAAACGCAAGAAGTATCATGGTAATGGGATATAAAACTATGTACGCTAAATAGATAATCCACAATATGGAACCAAATACCTGTATACCAAAGCTTCGCGCTAAATTTTTGGGAATAATTTCACCAAAAACTACAATAGCGATGGTTGCAGTAAATACACCGACCGAAAAGCCGACACCGCCGGAAAACTGCAAATGGGCAAAAATCCGTTCCATGATGTTGGTTGCAAGTGCTGCAGTGGTAACATCGGCAAGACTATTGGCAAGTAATATGGTAATGAGCACTCGTTGTGGTTCCGTTTCCAGCGCAGTAAAAAGGCGCTGATAACGATGCGATGTTGTTGCTGCAAGTTGTTTGAGGTTAAACAGGCGCAGTGCCGTGATACTTGTCTCTAAAAACGAAAGTAAACCACGGATAAAAAGTGCAATAACAAACAACACCACCGAATAACTTAACGAGCTGAGCTCAGGTTCCATACTCATCTTTCCTTATAATATAATCTTGCGTACTACTTTTAATCTTATTCGATTGGCTCTTCAGGTACAACAATATTTTCATCCGTCTCTTTTTCAAAGAAGGTACGCAGCCGTTTACTGCGAGAAGGATGGCGTAATTTACGCAAAGCCTTGACTTCAATTTGACGAATACGTTCACGGGTGACAGAAAAATCTTTACCCACTTCTTCAAGTGTATGTTCAGAGGCTACGTCGATGCCAAAACGCATTTTAAGTACCTTTTCTTCCCGTGGGGTAAGTGTTTTAAGTACTTCGCGCACACGTTCTTTAAGGTCGTTGCTGGCAACGGTATCTGAGGGTGAAAAGTCATTTTCGCTTTCAATAAAATCTTTAATATGCGCATCATCGCTATCACCAACCGGTGTTTCAAGCGAGATCGGTTCTTTGGAGATTTTAATGATGTTCTTAATCTTTTTCTCATCAAGATTAAGCTCTTTTGCCAATTCAGCGTGGCTCGGTTCACGGCCATGCTCTTGAATAAAGGTGCGTTTGATCTTATTAATCTTATTGAGTGTTTCCACCATATGGACCGGCACACGTATAGTACGTGATTGGTCTGCGATTGCACGGGTGATTGCTTGGCGAATCCACCAGGTTGCATAGGTAGAGAACTTATACCCACGTTCAAATTCAAACTTTTCAACCGCTTTCATTAAGCCGATATTACCTTCAGAGATAAGATCAAGGAAATGCAAGCCGCGATTGACATATTTTTTGGCTATATTAACTACAAGACGTAAGTTTGCGCAGGCCAAATCATCTTTAGCTTTTTTGTCTTTAGTTTGGGAAATAGTAAGCTGTTTGCTCAGCTTAAATATCTGTGCCAATGGCAACCCAACTTCAGTTTCCACCTTTTTAAGGCTTTTTTGCGCAACACGCATGTTACGTTCAAGTTCAGCCATGGTGTAAGCATCGTCCGGGCTGATATCCGTTTTATCTTTATAGGCAGCTAACTGCTCTTTGCAAAAACGTATAGTCTCTTGACGATCAACCGCTTTGCGGGTGAATTTTTCAATCTTTTTGCCCAGTTTGCGAATCAATTTATTAGAAAGCTTTATAGAACGAATTGTTTGCGCGATCTCTTGTTTGTTTTCGCGCACTTTTTCGATCATTTCATCTTTTTTTTCAGTTGAAGTTAGTTTGCCACGATAACTCAAGTAGATCTTTTCTTCGTTATCAATCAGATCCTTTATCGTATCAATCGTCTTTAACAGGGCTTTTTGTTCAGCATCGATTTTAGGTACGTTTTCTTCATCAAATTCCTGAAACTGAATAATATCTTTCAGCTGCATGGTATTTTTGCGCAAGCGATCACCAATAATCACAAACTCTTTGTGAATCACGGGAAAATGGGACAGAGCTTCGATAGATTCACTTTTTGCAGAAGATATTTGATCAGAAATTACTTTTTCGGTCTTTTTATTAAGAAGCGGGATGCGACCGATATCACGTAAATATGCTTTTACCGGGTCAGTAATTTGTGCTGATCCACCAATAGTGCGCTCTTGATCCTCATCTTCTTCATCTTCTTCATCGGAAAATTCGTCATCATCAAGATTGCTGATTTTTGATTTGATCGATTGGATTTTTGCAAAGTTCTCTTCGTCGCCCTCAAGCATATCTTCAGCGCTGTCTTCTTTGAGCTCTTCTTGCATTACCAATTCAACGTTTTCACGCTCAAGTAAGCGCAGAATTTCGTTAGTATCTTTTTCGGGTAGATTATGCTCTTCGCTAAACTCTATAACTTCTTCATACGTGATGATTTTATGTTTTTTAGCGCGATCAATAAGCTCATCAATGAGCTCTTTTTTAAAATTAAGGCTGCGTTCGCCTTTTGGCGCGGCAGACTCTTTTTTCTTAAGGGCTGGGCCCTCTTTGGTGACTGTTTTTTTGATCATGAAGCATCCCTCTTGGTTAACGTACCCTGTTCCAATTGCAAAAAGCTCTGTTTAAGAGCTGAAAAATCAGCTAGTAGTTGCTGCATTTGCTCACTATTATTCTCTTTTTTTGCTGATTCAAGTTTAATCTTTATATCATTAACCACAAGTTTCCAATACTTTTTGTGCAGTTGCGCAAGTATGTGCTGGAAATCCTCGGCAGTTATCGGCTCTTCTTGCGTCATTAACACGCTGCTTACCAGAGCGCGTTCTTCTTCAGTTATCTGTTCAAGAAGTACATGTAGCGCCCGCTCAGGGTTAACTTTTACAATATTGAGCCATGTCTGTAATAATGTACAATAAGGCTTTGGCAAACAATAGAGTAACGTCGTGATATGCTCACGATACTGAGTAACATACGCTATATTGTTAAGTATAGCAGAAAAAATCTTCTTTTCTAATTTGGGCAGCTCAGTAATGGTTACTGGAGCTATAACCTCAGCTTCGCTGCTAGGTTTATGCGCAGGTTGCGCCGGTTGGTGCAGTTGATGCTGCTCATGTGGCTGTGTGCGGTTAATTTCATCTTTAAGTGCTTGATAGGGCATCTTAAGTGTTTGCGCGGCATGTTGCAATAACATATCTTTTTTAAGCGATTGGGGCAGCCGGGCGATAATGAGCAATATCTTGCGGGCGATCTGTAATTTCTGGTTTAACGGCAGCTGGGTAAAATTGGTGCCCAGGGTACCGATCGAAAACATAAAGATATCCTGTGCTTTTTGAATCAAGTTTTGCATGTCGATTTTCTTAGTTAAGCAGGATGCCGGATCTTCCCCTTGTGGCAGCGGAATAATTTTAATATCAAGCTCAGTTTGCCAGCAAAGTTCCGTCATACGCAGCACAGCCTGTTGGCCGGCCTGATCGCCATCGTAAAGTACGGCTATATGGTCAACATAACGTGCCAGCTGCTTAAGATGCTCGGGCGTGCAGGCGGTGCCAAGCACAGCGACAGTATTTTTATAGCCATGTTGTGCCATCGCGATACAATCGGTGTAACCTTCAACAAGGAACACCAATCCCTCTTTTTGCATGCTCTCTTTGGCTAAATCAAGGCCATAGAGCAGGCTACCTTTGGCAAAATAGGCATTTTCACGCGAATTGTAATATTTAGCACGTGTATCATCTTTGAGGTATACGCGCCCGCCAAAGCCACAAAAATGGCCCATATGATCTTTTATCGGGAACATAATCCGTTCTTCAAAGGGACTATACAAAACCGCTTTGCCTTGGCTCACAATATTAGCCTGGATAAGATCTTCGGCAAGTATCTGATGCTGCGCCATAAAGGTAAGCAATGAACGTATTGCTCCCGGTCCGCTGGGAAAGTATCCGAGGTTAAAGTAGCTCACGCATTGATTATCAATGCCACGGTTAAATAGATAACGGCGCACGGCAGGGTAATTTTGCAAGTTTGTTTGGCACCATTGGGCAAAGAGCTGGCAAATGGTGTAATATTTACGTTTTTCATCCGGTTTTGCGCTATTAAATGTCTGTGCATCATCTTCTGGCACGGTAAGCTGATACCGTTCAACCAGCATTTTTGCCGCTTCAATTTGCGTGCAGTTTTCTATGCGGGCAGTAAAAGAGATCGCATCACCGCCGCTATGGCAACCAAAACAGTAAAATATCTCTTTATCAGGAGATACGGTAAATGAGGCGGTCTTTTCGTGATGAAACGGACAGCAACCTTTGTAATAATTGCCCGAACGTTTTAAGGTGATATGTTCACCTATGACGTCCAAGATACGCAGCTGCTGCTTGATACTATTAAAAATACTCAACGTTATACTTTGCGGTTATTGCGGTATGCACATACTATCAAAACGAGTAACGATACTATCCCCAAAAACAGTGCAACCCACTGGTGAAAGGATATGGTATATGATACCCCAAATGAAGAAAAAATGCGATCGCCTCGCCAAAAATCTATAATAAACCGTTGAGCGCTAAAAAGGGTCAAAAATATAAGGGTGTCACGTCCTGCCCATCCTGGATGTCGTTTACACACAATCATAATGCAAAATATAAGCAAAAAGCTGATGCTGCTATACAGTTGTGTCGGATGCAGCGGTATGCCAACGGGAGCGAGGGAATAAATATCAGTATACGTTATAGCCATGCAGCTATCGGTAGCCAATCCATAACAACAGCCGGCAAACAGACATCCCAAGCGCGCAACCGCCTGGGTGAGTGGTGCATAGGTACACAACAGATCAAGAAAGGGTAATATCGCAATCTGCATGCGCTTTAAATACCACGGAATCACCATGATAAGCGCAATGGTCGTGCCCAGGATGGAAAATCCACCTTCATGGAGTGCCAATATGGCAGCAATTGATTGGTATTCATCATAACAACTGAGCACATGGAGCACTCTACCGCCGACAACGCCAACAATAATGGCAATGGTGAGCAGATGCATAAGCTGATCTTGGCTGATAATGCTTGCGCGCCGTTTGTCGCGCAATAGCAAATAGGTACTGATCACGAGTGAAAGGGCGATCATAAGGCCATAGCTTTGGACACAAAATGGTCCATAAAGAGGGAAAAGAATACGTGGCAGCATAATGAGGAAAATCCTTGTAACTATTTCTTCTCATTAATTATAGCGTATGCCACAGCATTACTCAAAATAATATGATTGGTATCTTTCCATGAGAAGGTGAGCGTAAATGCATCCCCTTCAGGCGGCAACGTAACGCGCGTCGTGCGCCATCCTACGCGGTATCCATTTAAGAAGTTATAGTGATACTTTATATCTAAGCTGTTATTGTGTGCAGCAACGGATATCTGTTTGCCAAAATCAACCGGTGTGCCGTTAATTTCAATACTAAATTTTGGGGTATATGAACCTAATGCTTTGTGATAGGTGATCATTTTTTTAGTGATATCATTGGTAATGGTAACCATACGCTCTGCCGCTTGCTCACCGCTTGGTGCTGCAGGGGTCTGTGGAGCAGGTTGCTCGATCGGAGCTGTTGTTTGCTCTGATGGTTCACTAGGTTCAGCTGGCGTTGATTGCGTAGACGTAGCTTCTATGGGCGCAGATTCAGGTAGCGTGCAATATGTTTTATATACACAGAGGTAGTAATAGCTACCGGCAAATGCTGCTCCTGCTACAAGCGCGCTCAGAATAATGCGACGTTCTACCATACTCAACCTTTCTTGTGGCGTGTATATTTAACTATTTTTATTGTATAACAGAAGTGATCTTAATGGCGTAAAGCCAAATCCAAGTTGATCGTTGCGAGCCATATCCATAAATGCAATAACAATTTCTGTGCAATGCACCAGTTCTTCATCAGGATCTATAGTTGTGCGCAAGGTTATATTAACCGTTTTAACACGTTTTTTATATTCCTCAAAGAACCAACATTTAAATTTATGGCCTTTATTGCGGAAATAACCGGCATCATCATCCAATGGGACCATGAGCATGTCCTTGGCTTGCGGTAATATGGTAAGTACTATATCTATAGGCATATGGTGTATAGTTACTTCAAGCTGGTTATCAACAACTTCTATGGGGAATCGTTCATCAGGTGTGTTGGTGCAATATGAATATCCGCCCCAACCAAATAAGGAACCGCCAGATTTTACGGTAATTAAAAGCCCTTCAACCTGTGGTTTAAAAGGCGCAAATGAACGATCAAGGTCAAAAAAGTTAATCAGATCATTTTCAAATATCACCGTACGGGTCTCTGCCGATGCAGTAGACATACCCAGTAATGTGCTTAATATTAATACTAAAGTTGTACGCATAGTTCTCCCCAATCCCTTTTTAGTATACTCTTTTATTTTAAAAATAAGCAACGATAAAGCAGCGGGTGTCATCCCCGGTATAAGCGCAGCATCTGCTATCGTGCTTGGAGTGTGGCGAATGATTTTTTCTTGTAATTCTTTTGAAAGTCCCGGCAAATCTTTTATAGCAAAATCTGTGGGGATGCGCATCGTTTTATATTGTTCGCGCCGTTCAACTTCAAATGCCTCACGCTTTAAATACGGATCATACAGGCATTCAGCTTGTACGGTAACTGCAGCGCGTTGCGAAAGTTCCGTTGGTGCATGTTTGCGTACAATTGCATAAAAATCGGTATCTTGGTCAAATAACTGCTGCAGCTGCGCTTGCGTGTATGTTGCTTTCAAGTTACGTATAGTTTCTTGCACTGCATCGCGTTCAACACAAAAATCTGCATACAGTTGTTCACCTATAAGTCCGAGCGCATATGCTTTTGGCATAAGCCGTTCAAACGCGTTATCTTGTCTTAAGAGTAAGCGGCGTTCAGCACGTGAGGTAAACATGCGATATGGTTCATCGATGCCCATATTTACCAGGTCATCAATCATGACGCCGATATAACTTTCATTACGCTCAAGTATAAATGGATCTTTATTATGCGCTTTTTGGTGCGCATTAATACCGGCGATTAGTCCTTGTGCACCAGCTTCTTCGTACCCGGTGGTACCATTAATTTGGCCGGCTAAAAATAAGCCAGGTATAGCTTTAAGTTCAAGTGTTAGATTAAGTTGGCGTGGATTAACAAAATCATATTCAATTGCGTAGCCTAATTTGGTAATAATGGCACGCTCAAAACCTTTAATAGAACGAATATATTGCTCTTGTACTTCTGCCGGAAGTGAGGTAGAAAGGCCATTTGGGTACACTTCTTGTTCCGTAGCATCTTCAGGTTCTACAAATATGTGATGCGAACTCTTGTGTGCAAAGCGCGAAATTTTGTCTTCAATAGAAGGGCAATAACGTGGGCCAATTCCTTTGATGTTGCCGCTATACATAGCAGACAACCCTAAGTTATCGCGTATAATTTGGTGCGTAGTTTCGTTTGTATGTGTAATATAACATGGATGCGTGCTCATAACCGGCCGTGGATAGAACTCAAATAAATAGGCGAGATTATCCGGTGCTTGCTCTTCCATAACGGAAAAATCTAAGCTTGAGGCCAGCAGACGCGGTGGTGTACCGGTTTTTAGACGACCCAGTGTAATATTATGCTGTTTAAAAAACTCACTTAATGTTTTTACCCCTTTTTCACCACGGCGACCACCTTCATATTGCTGTTGGCCGATATGAATAGTGCCGTTTAAAAAGGTGCCGGTGGTAAGTACAATGCTTTTAGCGCTCAAATGGGAGCCATCAGCAAGTATGATCCCGGTAATACGATTGTCTTGTGTGGTTACGGTATCGACGCGGCCATCAATAAGGGTAAGGTTAGCCACCGTTTTAAGTATCTCTTGGCTACGTTTGCTATAGGCATGTTTATCTATCTGCAGACGTAAACCTTGTACGGCAGGCCCCTTGCGGGTGTTGAGCATGCGTGCTTGTAGGTAAGTTGTGCTGCACAGTTGCGGCATGAGTCCGCCCATGGCGCTCAGTTCAAAGACAAGATGTCCTTTGCCGATACCGCCGATGGCAGGGTTGCAGGGCATGGTGCCAATTTTATCAAGATCAAGGCTGATTAATGCGGTTTTGGAACCCATGTTGGCTGCAGCCCATGCGGCTTCAATGCCGGCATGTCCGCCACCAACAACAATTACATCAAAACTAGATCTATCCATACCTTACCTTTCGTATATACCAAGATGATAAAAAGGCTGCATCTTCACGCAACCTTTTTTTATAGAGTTCAGGAAATAATTTATGGCTACCGCTTATTTGGGTCTACGACGTGACCATTTTGTAAGAACTGCGGGGTTTGCGCTGTTTAGATACTCGGTACGTGCTTCAAGCGCTACTTGCCAAAGCAGATTGTATCTTTCTGCAAGGTCACCATATCCGGCTTTGACGCATAATCCTTGGAGCGTATCTATATGTTTTCTGAGGCTCTGGTATGAGCTCTCTTCTACGACCGGATCGATCGATTTTTTAAGTAAACCAATAAACTTGGTAATATTTTCTTTGTAGTGTTTATTAAAGGTGACAACTACAGGTACAAAACGTTTTTTAAAGAACTCATTTGCAATATTTATAAGCTCATTAACATAGATATAATCAACACTCTGTTTTCCTTGTGTTGCGGCGATAATTTGTGCTTGTTCTTGTAGCCAGTGCGTCATCTCTTCAAGTGTTTTTTGCATCTGAATTAATTTTTTTCCAGTTACGTCAAACATTTCCGTGCTGTCAAGGCTAAATGAATCTTTAAAAATGGCGCTAAACTGATCAAAGAACGCGTCAAACTTCTCTTTGCAGGTTATGATGATCGATTGTTTGCATTCATCTGCATAATCCGCGCAGAGTGTTACTGTTGGCGCGCTGCCACCCATAATAATGAGGGCGATCAGTTCACAACTTCTTATTTTTGACTTTAAATTCATAAATTTCATAATTAATCCCATTTCTACATGGTTAATAGATACATCACTGTAATCATCTACAAGTTTAGAGTTTTGGGGGCTACAAGTCAACAGGCGCCAAAAAACCTTGATTTAATGGGCTCTTGCAGTAATATACTACCAGGGCAGACCGTCTCTGACTGAGAAATAACCCTTTATTATCCAGTATTGTCTTTAAAGGAGCGTAGTAATGTTATATCATATAGCTTTACATATAAAATCTTGTTTGTCAATATTTAATGTTATGCAGTATGTCAGCTTCCGATCTATGGCCGGTCTGCTGAGTACGTTACTGTTTAGTATTTTGTTTGGGGGATGGTTTATTGGCCGCTCTGCTCGCTTTCGTTCGCCGGCGCGCATTGCTACCCCTGAAAATCATCGATCAAAGGATAATATGCCTACTATGGGGGGTATATTTGTGATTGGTGCCGTAGTAATCAATACTTTGCTCTGGTGCAACCTGACTGATGCTAAGGTTTGGCTATTTCTGCTGACGATTGGCGGATTTGGAGCGATCGGGTTCTGGGATGATTGGTCAAAGATACATGCACGTAAAGGGATCTCTGCCAGGAGTAAATTTCTCCTGCAGGTTGTAGTTGCTATCCTGGTTGTAGGGACATTGCTTGTATTAAACGAAATTGAGCCCGCCATCTATTTGCCTTTTTTTAAGCATGTATGTTGGCATTTGGGTATTTTCTTTCTATTATGGGCCGTTTTTGTGCTCATAGGCTGTAGTAATGCCGTTAACCTGACCGATGGACTTGATGGTCTTGCTATAGGATCCCTGATTCCTAATTTTGGAGCTTTTACCCTGATTGCCTACCTTGCCGGGCATAAAGAGTTTGCTGCTCACCTGCTTATAGCCTATGCGCATACGCAAGAAATTGCTGTTGTGGGGGCTATTTTGATTGGGGCGTCGCTCGGGTTTTTGTGGTATAACAGCTATCCGGCACAGATTTTTATGGGGGATGTAGGTTCACTTGCCCTGGGCGCATCACTTGCTTACATTGCATTGGTCTGCAAACAGGAGTTTTTGCTAGTCATTTCCGGCGGGTTGTTTGTATTTGAGACCATATCGGTGATTATGCAGGTGACTTCGTACCGTCTGTTTGGGCGCAGAATATTTCGCATGGCGCCATTTCACCATCATTTTGAACTGCTGGGGTGGCCGGAATCGCGCATAACGGCACGCTTTGGGATTATATCATTAGTTTTGTGTCTGTTAGCAGTTATGACACTGAAATTGCGATAGAATCGTTGCTTTGGATTAATCTCACATAATCTCACATAATCTCACATGAGTGCGATGTGAGATAAATACTTGACTAATCTCACATAATCTCACATAATCTCACATATATACTTTGTGAGAAAAAGGGAACCATTATATGTCATGGCAAGAATCACGACTTCTTAGTCGTTTAAATACTATGCAGCCATCCGATATTGAGCGGATGTATAGTTTAATTGCTGAAATTGATGCTGTTAAAAAAAGCTGGCATTTAACCAAAAAGCTTTCACCGCATGTTATTGAACGGCTTACGAAGTCGGTTATCGTCACTTCTGCAGGAGCATCTAACCGTATTGAAGGTAACCGATTGAGTGATCAAGAGGTAGAACAACTTTATAGGCAATTGCATATAAAAAAAATGGTAACGCGCGATCAGCAAGAGATTGGTGGATATATTGAAGTACTTGAATGCATTTTTAATCACTATCAAGAAATTCCAATAACTGAATCTTTTGTTCTTAAATTGCATCAAGATATGCTTGAGCACAGCGATAAAGATGCTGGTCATAAAGGACGTTATAAAGTAGGTTCTAATAGGGTGGAAGCAAAAGATGAACAAGGTAATCTTGTGGGTATTATTTTTGATCCAACTCCACCGTACTTGGTAAAAAAAGAAATGCTTGAACTCATTGATACCTACCGCTGGGCGATTGAACATGCATTTAAACATCCACTTATATTGATTGCTAACTTTATTTTTGAATTCTTAGCTATACATCCATTTCAAGATGGCAATGGTAGAGTCAGTCGCTTACTTACCAATCTTATGCTTTTGCAACAAGGTTATTATTTTACCATGCTTGCCTCGCATGAAAAAGTGGTTGAGGAACAAAAGGTTGATTATTATCTTGCGCTCAACAAAACGCAAAAAAGTTGGAAGCAAGAAGAGGAAGATATTACTCCTTGGATGCTGTTCTTTCTTGAAGTCGTTAAGATACAGTCGCAGAAAGCGATTAATTTATTAGAACATGAACCAATTGAATATATATTTTCACCAAAACAGCTTGCGCTATGGCAGTGGATACAGCAAGAGGCTCCGGAAGAATTTACGCGAAAAGATGCTATTTCAGCATTAGGCTTTCATCCGCGCACCGTTGAAGAAGGTATAAAAAAGCTGTTGGCATTAAAACGTCTAGAACTTCTGGGTGAAGGCCGAGCTACACGCTATAAACGAGCAATCTCACATAATCTCACATGTGCGTTTTGTGAGATTGTCGATTTTGCTATCTTCCTGATATACCGCGGCTGTTTCTATATTCTATATATCTTATTCCATGCTAGCACATATGCTTTAGATCGTTGATGGGACATATTGCCACCATAAATTAAATAACCGTTTTCAGGATTAGTTCCCGCTTGCGCATTCCACCAATCAAGTCCTGTAAAGAAATCGCCTGCAATAGTTTGGCCTCCCTTGATTTCAATAGGAATAAGTTCTGAGCCACGTTCGACAATACAATCAATTTCATGTCCATGGCTATCGCGCCAAAAATATACAGATGGTTTTTGCCCTGCATTATACTGATTTTTTATGAGATCGGCGATTATATATGCTTCAAATAGAGCGCCAAACATAAAGTTGTTGCGAATCTGGTCCGCCTCGATAAGTCCTAATAATGCACATGCAATTCCGGTATCGTAAAAATATAATTTTGGCATTTTTACTAAGCGTTTATTAAAGTTTGTATAGTGCGGTTCGAGTAAAAAAATAAGATAGCTTGCTTGAAGAATAGACAGCCATGATTTTGCAGTTTGTTGCGTAATACCTGCATCAGAAGCTAAAGCCGAAATATTCAGCATCTGTCCAATTCTGCCAGCACAAAGTTTAAGAAACCGTTCAAATACGCTTAGTTCAATAACGCGCGTTATTTGGCGAACATCACGTTCGATATACGTGTTGATGTAATACGTATACCAGTTGGTAGCTTGTAAATGTTTATTGTAAATACGTGGATAGCCACCCTTGAGTATAGCCTTTTCAGGCGAATCAACTAATTCATCTGCTTTTGAAAGCTCATGTATAGATAAGGGTAATAACGTTACAATAGCAATGCGTCCCGCTAACGTTTGAGATACCGATTGGTGTACGATAAAGTTTTGTGATCCGGTTAGAATAAAATAACCTGGTCGATCATGGGCATCAATAGCCGTTTGGATATACGAAAGCAGCTCCGGCACGTGCTGTATTTCATCGATAATTAAGCCGTATTGATTTTCGTAGGCTTGTAGGAATTTTTCAGGGTCAGTTTGAGCAAATTGGCGATTGTTTATATTTTCAAGCGAAATATAGGTGTGCTGATTAAAAACTGCTTTGCCTATGGTTGTTTTGCCCGATTGTCGGGGGCCGAGGATTGCAATTGCAGGATATCCTTTGGCATATTCTTTTAAAATTCCTTCAGCATCTCTCTTAAACATATACCTAAAGTCTCCGGCAGTTTAACTATATAAGTATAAAAATTGTACAAGATTATTATAGTTAATTCTGTACAATTTTACAACACAACTATAGAAATTGTACAACTTTAGCCTGTATTCTATCGATTTTGCTTACCGATGGTGAACCAATACATGCCAATGCCCAAGCTCAGCAGAAATGCATAAATAACTAGGCCATTAAAGCCACCAACATAGATACTTTTAACGCACGCGGCCATAAGAGCTGCGCAGTTGATAAGTGCCAAGATGCCTATACAGCTTGTCTGGTTGCGTGATCTATAGAATGCGAGTAAACCGATAATGCTCAACGTATATGCAATGGTGCATCCCAGTGAAGTAATCTGTTGTAATGTGGTCTGATGTGCTTGGGTGACTGCCAAATAAATGAGTGACAGCACGCCTTCGGCCATAATGCAAAGCACAGGGATTTGGAAGCGGTTCATACGGGTAAACCAACGTGATTTAAATATATGGCTGTGCTCAGCCAAGGTATAGAGATTCCAGCTGTTGCTGAACATTATGCCGTATGCGCCGCCTAACGCGGATGATGCAATGGCACAGTTGCATAGTCCTTGCATGACATTCACTAGTTGTGGTGCATCAAATATTTTGGCAATCAAGAGTGGGAAAGCTTGCGTAAAGGATGTAGCACTTGCAAGAGCATCTCCCAACATGCCATAGAACATAAACTGATAGAGTGCATTGAGCGTCATGACAATGCCATAAGAAATAACAATCGCCAACGGTCCGTTGCGTTCAGCATCTTTGATGTTGCGGCTCAGTGATGTGGTAGCTTCAAATCCAACAGCTGTGTAAAGTACCAGTGGCAACGTGCTTAAAAAGCCATCAAACACAATATGCTGTGCATTGTAATAGTCGCCGTTAAAAAGAAAAAATCCGCTTATGAGCACAAAAAGTACCGGAATAAGTTTCATGCACAAAAAAAACAGTTGGATGGCGCGACCGGAACGCATGTGTAGTACATTGAGCATTAAGAAAATACTCAGCACAATGACATCAAGGCAAAAAATAGGTGCAGCTTGCAATGCAGGAATAATTTGGCGCAATAGTTGCATCGATGCATGTATCATGAGTGTGCTGGATGCCAGTTTGCTCGTGAAATAACTCCAAGTGCTTATAAATCCCCATAATGTACCCAGTGGCTTGCCTGCATAGGCATAAAATCCGCCTTCCGGATAAATATGTACAAGTCGCGCAATAGAAACAATAAGTGGAAGTAATAGCAGGGCAAGTACCATGTAGGCGATGCAACCGGCAGCTCCGGCAAGAGAAGCGAGTACGGTGGTATTTAAGAATATGCCAACGCCAACCATGATATTTAGATTAATTAATATCGCAGCGGGTAATGAAAGTTTATGAGCATGAGGCATGAAAAATATCCTTTAAAAATATAAAGCAAAATTATGGTTGTTGTACATATGCTATATAAAGAACGATTGAAGTTGCAATGGCTGCATTCAGGCTTTCGGTTTTGCCCGGCATGGCGAGTGTGCATTTTTGTTCGCAGCTGGCAAGCCAAGCATTCGGAATGCCCTGCGCTTCGTTGCCTACTACGATAAGACTTTTGTTTAAATTCAGCTGTTCGGGTGCAACGCCACCATCAACTACCAGTGCAACAAGGGGAATATTACCTTTGCGCGCAATCAACGTTTGCCAATCCCATTGATAGATATTAATCAATGCAAGTGTGCCGGCGGATGCTTGTACAACTTTGGGTCCCCATGGATCAGTCCCATCAACAATGACTACTGATGTAACACCCATGGCTGCGGCCATACGTAAGATGGTGCCCATATTGCCTGGGTTGCTCACATTGGCAAGTACTAGACCGGTGCTGACCGGTTCTTTAGGTTCGCTTGGAAGTGCAAAGAGCGCAATGATGCCCGGCGGTGTTGTGGAGCTGCTCAGCTTGAGCATCACTTCATCGCTGACTATAGTTATGTTATCGTTTATTGCAAGTGTTAAGGCATCCTCATGCATTGCTGCGGTACAAAAAAGTGCCAAGGGGCGCATGCGCGTGCACAGTGTGCTAATGGTGCGTGTGCCTTCGGCTAAAAAACGTTGTTGTGCTGCGCGATGCTTTGCAAGCTTAAGTTGTGCAAGCTCTTTAATGAGCGGATGTTGGCGCGATGTAATAGTTTGCATTGATTATTTTCGTTTTAATATTTTAAACACAGAATATAGGTGAATCTTTTTTTGTGCAATCGCAGTTTCATACAACTAATTTCAAGACGTCGTTTGACCGTTTCAAGCGGTTCAGATAATTTATTTACCTGAATAATATTACCCAGTGTAAATAACGTGCGCTGCTCAAAATGATTAAATGGCTGCATGCGATATGCCGTAGAGCTTTGCCAAGGTGCAGGTTTGTTAAGTATATCAAAGGTATATTTTTTGGATGTTCCTTGCAGGGTATACATCCATATGCACAACATTACTCCCGTGTATCCTTTTTTTTTCATACGCTCACTCCATCTGTATAGTTTGAGCGTAGGTAAGTTTAGATCTCATTATCAAGAATCTGCTGGCGATACCGCTCCATAAGCTTACCCATAAAATAAAGGTTATGTATGCTGGCAAGTGTGTACGCGGTGAGTTCATGTGCTTTAAACAGATGGTGCAGATATGCCGCGCTGTAGTTACGGCAGGTATAGCAATAGCAGGTAGCGTCTATCGGGCCATAAGCAGTGCGATAACTGCTGCGCATGATTTTAACCATGCCATTAAAGGTAAACAGCAACCCATGGCGCGCGCAGCGTGTTGGGTGTGAGCTATCCATAGTATCGACACCTAATGCAATACAGGGGCCGACTGAGGTTAAATCACCGATGCCCAGCAAATGGTTTGGTTTATCGGTTGGCAACAGAGGCATAGTTTGTGCAAGCATGGTGAACATCTGTTCATGATTTTTACCCAAGGAACCACCAATAGCATGACCATCAAATGGTAGAGCGGTCAGCGTTTTACAGCTTAATGCGCGTAGTTCCGGATCGATGCCGCCATGAATTACACTATAAATTGCCTGATTGTTAGGATTTTTAAGATGTTCATTAAGCGAACGCTCTTCCCAGCGATGTGTGCGATGGAGTGATTCTACCAACCGATGTTGATCGATATGATAAGGTGGCAGCTCATCAAAGGGAATTATAATATCAGCTCCAAGATCTTTTTGTGCTTGAATAGAGCTTTCCGGGGTAAGTAATACTTTGTCGCCATTGCGATAGGAGCGAAACAGCACGCCATCTTCATTAATTTTAAGTACTGCAGAATCGCCAATAGTGGCACCTTTGCTCTTAAGTTCATCTTTAACCGTCCCATAAGCAAGGCTAAATACCTGAAAGCCACCAGAATCGGTAATAATTGGCTTGTTGCGCCCAATAAAACGGTGCAGCCCGCCGGCATCTTTAACCACTTGGGTACCTGGTTGGAGCATTAAATGGTAGGTGTTGCAAAACATAAGCTGAAGGCCGATATCATCAACCAGAGCATTATCAATGCCTTTTAATGTGCCGTTTGTGCCTACAGCAACAAAGTTTGGCGTATCAATAATGCCATGTGGCGTATGGATGCGGCCAACGCGTGCACGTGATTTTGTGGATGTATGAATGAGTTCAAAATAAAAGTTCTTCATAGAAGGCAGTATAGCACAAAAATGGCTGGTTGCTAAGCGGTTTTTTGGTTCTCAAACAGCTGTTCAGATGCCGGATAAGATCTATTACTCACAGATAATTATTTCTATTTGAATTGCCTTGACATTTAAATATTAACATGTATATTTAGTATGAAATGGTTTGGTAAAATTCGTTACCGTATCAGTACTGAAAGGGAATATGATATGAAACGTTTATTGACACTTATCTTAGCAGTGAGCCCACTATGTGCGGCAGATCTGACAATCACTCTAGAATATACACCTCAGCCGGCATATAACCCGGAATATACTGCGGTTATGCCTGTAGTTGCAGATCAAACAGATCAGATTGCAACGGCGGCATTCGACCCAATTGAACCTGCAGGCCCGGATGCAGAAGCATCAGCGCCGCTACTACTACAAGATGCAGTCGTGGAAGCTGACAGGCCAGAAACGGAACAAGTATTCTATGGACCTCAAAATCGTCCAGAAGAAGAAACTGCTGTTGAACTTGAACAGATTATACAAGAAGCGGGATTTCTGGATGGATTACTTAACGGTGCACAGTTAGTAGGTGGTTCAGCGGGTGCGGTAGCATTATTGCAACTTGCTTTTACCAAGTATGATCGTGAACTTATATTGAAAAATATTCCTATTTCATTAACGATTGCATCGATTACGAGCATGCTTGCTTATGGTGCTGCTCAGAATGAAAGTGTAACCACATCGTTGTTTGGCAAGATTAAAAATTGTTTTAGAAGTGGCTATAGCAAGGGCTTGATGGCATCATCATCGATGCTTGGCTTGCTTGGATTTTGTTTATTGAAATGCTCATGAAGAAAGAATTCAAAATGGAAAGGTATATAACTATGAAACGTTTACTAATAATAAGCTTTATGCTTACGAGTGGATTGATGCAGGCTGCACAAAATGTGCCAACAGTTCAACTGCAACAAATACAGCAACAACAAGAAGATGGCTTTGGCATTAACTTTGCGCGCGGTTTTGTTCATGGAACGATTTTAACCGGTATTGGCGCGGCTTTAATTGCATATGGTAATGCGCACGTGATGAATACAATGCAGGCAAAAAGACCTTCATTTGTTGATCAGGTAACAGGATGCATTAATATAGATGAAACGCAATTTGGCAATGATATTGCAGCTCATGCAGCTTTGATAGAAGGTGCTGACGGTGGTGCAATACAAAATATGGCGCAGATTGCTTCAAAAGCAACATCATTTGTATCTACAGTTCTAGAGCAAATAAAAGATAAAGCGAGACAAATAGTTGCACCTACGGTAAGTCCTTTGGATGTATTACCGGGAGCTGCTGTTGCCTCTGGTAGTATAGTTGCCGCATCGCAAACGCTTTCCTTATTGAATTCAAAATACCTGTCGTATACATTGGGATTGTTGACTTCAAGCGCAGCGGTTGCCGGTACGAGCTATGCGTTGTTTTTTAAAAAATAAATAGTGTGACGATTGAATATTAGTTGAATATACAGATGCAGTCAGAGGGTTTTGTGAAGCTCGCTGATTGCATTTTGTTAATGTAAAGGGACAATGATGCAAAGTAAAACGATAGCAGCAGTAGTAATGAGTTTCGGTTTGGTCTCTGCAATGCAGGCAATGCAAAGTCCTTTTTTGAGCATGCCATTACATGGTAGTTTTGTTGATCAAGTATATCGCGATTATCCACGTACGGCAGCAGCTATTACGGTGTTGGGTGGTGCAGGTGCAGGCGCATACATTGGGCATGATCTAGCAACACGTATCAATGCAGTTCCTGAAAAGGCACGTATTTTTGCAGCTGCAGGGTTAGGAACGTTATCAGCGATTTGTCTTATTTCACCATTTATGTCGCGGCATATATATTGGGAAAAAATAGCTTTAGGATTAGGTGGATCAGCAGCTCTGGGTGTTGGCACCACAAGTTTACTTACGAATGAAAATACACAAGCATTAGTGAATGGAGCATTAGGAGCCGTGTCTCCAGGATCGTATGCACTTTTAGGTGGCAGTGCTGGAGCATTATTAACTTTGTACGCTTCGGGTATATATTTAAATCGACATGCTGAAATTCACAATTTGCGTGTAAGAAACAATAATAATAACCCGGCAGTTATAACCGAATATGCTGATTTCATGTTTCCTAAACAAGAAAATGGATCAGTTATAAGTTCATGGGGGACAGGTACTTGGTTTGGGCAAAAAATGGATGATAATTCTCGTCAAGCTCATGCTGCACGAATTGTAGATCATTATGGTAGCCAGCCACTGGCAGATAGTGCTCGCACTATGTTGTACGGGTCAGGAATTACTTTGGCTTTTTGTTTAGGTGGAGCAACTGTTTGGGAAAAGAGCTATAATTAGCTGCACCCTATATAATAGATATAAAAAAGGCCTCTGAAATTCAGGGGCCCTTTTTTATTGTACGCGTGAGCAGCAAAAAGGGTGTAGCACACAGTGTTACTAATAACTTTATGCTGTAACTGATGATAATCACGTCACTTAAATTATCCACAATGCCATATAATCCTAAAAAACTAAAAAGTACGGTGTCACCTAGTTGGCTTATCAGCACTGAAGCATAATTACGTAACAAATACAAGCGTCCGCCGCTTGCCTGTTTAAGTAAGCTATATAATCCAGCATCAAATAGTTGCATTAAACCATACGTAACAAACGATGCTATAATAATGCGCGGCGTATGCGTAAGTAATGCACAATATGCCGGATGCAGGGTATCCAGTGTGCTGGGTAAATATGCCAGATGCAGTTGTGATACGAGCATAAACAGTATCATGCAGCCAAAACTGATGCCAATAGCACGGCGAGCAAGTGCCGGACCATAATATTCTTGCAATACATTCAAAGCAAGTAGGCCGCCGATGGCATAAGCATCACTTGCCGTTGCATTATAACTGCACAAATTAATCTGTTTTAATACAAAAAAATTGGCACAGATCGCCTGAATGGCTGCCAATGTTATTAATGCGGCCGATCCTATGCGTAATGCGATAAGCACTGCACCGGCTACCGTTATTGACTGCAATATAAAGATTAATTCATTCACGATTGTTCTCATTTTTTAAAGTTATTGTTATAGTAAATGCGCGCTCTATAAGTATAGCGCAGATGACGTCAAATAACTAAAAAAGGAGTTGATGATGTACAGACAAATAGTTATCATAGCACTAATTTGTGTTATCAGTTGCACAAGCGTGTCCATGGGGGCAACTGTTTTATCGCCCGCTGAAAAGTTTGAGGTACAATATCGTTGGCAGTCTATTTTTGTGCGTCAGCTTGATGCCATTGAGCAGGATCTTAATTTTGTAGCAAATGACCAAGAACGCAGTGATATTTTATGGTTGTTGCAGCGATGTGCGGTACTTGCAGATCGCATTGTTTCTTTTGATGAACAAGATGAATATGAAGCATTACGATTAATGATTCAGCTTGAAGATGGTCCGCTGTGGCAAGGTTTTCTGGAGGGGAAAGATACGCCAACAATTCAAGCATACTTAGATGAACTTGCCCAATCCTTGTCAAGCTATGTCAGTAGTAGTTGTGTGCTGCATTTTCCACCGCAGCTATATGATTTTGATGAGCAAATTGTAGTTTCAGGTCTTGATGAACGAGCCTTTATGACGCGTGCACGCCAGGCATTTCTTGCTTTTACGTTTATTGTTTCTAATATGAATGCGCTTATGCGTAATGCAGAGTCAGTTTAATATATCCGCATAGTTATTGATGCATGCGTATATATTCCTATGTTACTCTATGAATAGTGGTTGATGGAGTACATAACTTTGGGGGAATATGAACTACTATACGTATGCACTATTGGTACTATCAATATATGGTGGAAAGATAAGTGGCGCGGCGCATGCATCCTCTGATACTACATTTACGGATACGGAGCGAAGTAAAGCGCGTGCATTTATAAGGTGTACTCTTAATTGGTTGACAGCGCATAATGAAAAAAAAATGTATGATGCTCAAATACGCGGAGATCGCCGCGAATGTATTAGATATAAACGAGCTTTGCGCGCTATTGGGCAAGCTGTATGGGATGAAGATGATGAGCGTCAAGCACGTAAAATGTATTATGATGTATTAGTTATGCCAGCTTGGAAATCGTATATGCGTCATCGAACGTCCGTTGCACATTGGGGCGTGGTTTATCGCGATATGCATGGAAAGCATGGTGAAATTCTCGAATATCGTTTTCAAACAATAATTAAGACTATGGATAAAGATGCGCGTAAAGACTTCATGAACAAACTCAATATGATCACGTATTTAACTACATTTTTACTGGTTGAGCAATTTCGCACAAGTAATCCCATATCTACGCAAATGGTGCATAAACCCGAAGGTACCGGCAGGGTGCCTACACAACGTGCAATGCGGCCAGATACGTTGCGTCGTGTTGTGTCTTTACAATCATTAAGCGTTCTACCAGCAGGGCAGGATAATGTACAAACGTATCGATCTCTACCTCCGCGAACACGTGAAAAACATGAACGTGGATTGCGTAGTGTAGACGCGAGAAAAGTAGACGCATTAGAAGTGGAAAAAAGAGTGGAATGGCGTCCTGAAGAAGGATTGATTGTGCCATTTATACGCCATGTGGTTGGGATAGCAATGGGTTGGGTTTAAAGCCAATAAGTATACACTCAGGTTGAGGAGTAATACCATAAGCATCGAATACCGTTTGCTGCATATGGCGAGCAACGCCAACAATATTAGCGCTCGTTGCTGTGCCATTATTAACAATCATATTAGCATGTTGCCAAGAGACTGATGCGCCACCAATACGGAAATTACCTTTTAATCCAAGTTTATCAAGATAATAGGCAACGTGAATCATCTTGGTGCCGTTATGCTCAAATGTAACTTCGTGTGCATGAAAATTTCTAAAAAAACTACCGCAAGTACCAGCGGAAGGGTAGCGGCGCATGCGATGGCGAATTATTTCAGTGCGACGACCGCGTGCATAAGCAGTTTCAATTTTAGATGCCGGTTTGAGTACAAATCGTGCATCAAAAAGATACCAAGGTTGATTATGTAGCTCTGAATAATTGTAGCCAAAATTAAACCAATCACGCGTCACCTGCATAATCTGGCCGGTTGTACGATTAATAATATGTGCATCAACCAGAAATTGCTCAAGTAGAAATTCAAAATAATGGAGGTTGATATAGACTGATCCACCGACGGTGCCGGGTATGCCACTAAATTCTTCCAGCCCAAGTAATTGATGATCAAGGCAATAAGTAATTAATTGATCCATCGTTACGCCGGCGCCGGCAGTTATATAGTTGCCATCAATCTGGATATGATTAATCTTGGGAGCAATTATAAGGCCATCAAACCCATCATCATTGATGAGTACATTTGCGCCTTGACCGAGGATAAAAAGCTCGATGTTCTGTTCATTCGCCCAGACTAATGCTTGCTGAAAATCAGCTGCCGTTTGTGGCGCACAAAAAAAACGTGCAAGACCACCGGTGCCAAACCAGTTTTTGTCATGCAAAGGAACTTGTGTTTGTATGCAAGGCGGTAGATTATTGTGCTGGAGCATGTTGGCAATCCGCGTTTACTGCCTGTGGATGTATGCGGCGTTGCACTTGCTCAGTTTGCACTAACGTTTTACAGTGCGTTGAGCAACAGTTTTGATACTGTTCAATGCAGGTTGCGCATGCAATAAAATGCAGGTTGCAACGAGCATTCAGGCAGTTGGTATAATCATCGCATGGAGCTTGGCAGGTATAACAATTGCCAAGTACATCATTATTAACGCGTACGGCAACGCGACCATCAAAGACATAGTTTTTGCCTCTAAAATGACCGTCGGGGTATTGCTCGACATAACGATGTATGCCACCTTCAATTTGGTATACTTCCTTGCTGACGCCAAGTTCTTTCAGGTAAGCAGTTGCACGTTCACAGCGAACGCCGCCGGTGCAGTACATAAGCACTTCTTTGTCCTTAAAGAGGTCGATATTTTGATCAATATATTTTGGTAAATCCCTAAAATGGTCGATTTCAGCCTTAATAGCATCTTTAAACACGCCAATTGCGCTTTCAAATGTATTGCGCGTATCAAGGATTACTAAATCTTTAGGGCGATTAGAGAGTAAAGCATGAGTTTGCTCAGGGCTTAAGTGCACGCCGGTATGTTCAATGCGAGCGGCATCTTTAAGGCCCAAATTAACGATTTCATCTTTTACCACGATGCGCATACGGGGAAAAGGTTTTTGATTCCCTTCGCTTTCTTTGATGTCCATGGTAGCAAGTTGTGGATGCTTTTTTAAAATAGTTTTGTACAGTTCTATCGCCTTATCACTGCCGGCAACGGTGCCATTAATACCTTCATGCGCAATGATAATACGTCCGGTCAGCCCTAAATCTTGACATACTTGGCGTTGCCATTTTAAGATGCGCTGCGGGTATTCAAAATAGGTATAGCTGTAAAATAGTACAATTTTTGACATGATGCATGCCCCTCTATCGATAACTTTTTTAGCAAGTTCTTGCATAATTTTTATTAAATATACCATATTTTTAGAGGACGGTCGATAACTAGGGGTAGATTTTTTAACAGGAGAAAAAAAGTGCTAGCGCAGGTTGCATTCTTGGCATTATTAGGGTTTGGGGTATCTGCATATGGATATTTTTTGGAACGCAAAACGAGGCGCAATGCGCAATACAAGGCTGCATGCGATCTTTCGGATAAGATTTCATGCACCAGAGCATTTACCAGCCCGTACGCCAAGATGATATTTGGTATATCAAATACAGTTATAGGTATGGCATTTTATACAGGAATGTTTGTGTTGGCGCTTTTGGGGCTCACAAAATTGGCGTTCTTAGGAGCAATTGTGGCATGTGTAGCCTCTATTGGATTTGCTTATATTTTAATTTTCAAAATTCATACGCTCTGTTTAATCTGTACTACTATATACGGTATTAATGCAGCATTATTACTAGTAACCTATAATTTACAATAAATAAAGGAGAAGGTCTGATGTTAAAACAGTTATTATTTTCTGATACTGGTTCACTGCAGCTGGGATTCATGATATTACGCGTAGGTATCGGCGCATTGTTTGCCCTGCATGGCTGGGAAAAAATTCTGGGCGGCACGGCAACCTGGCAATGGTTGGGTGAGCAATTGCAGGTATTTGGTATCACATTTATGCCGGTTGTATGGGGTTTTATCGCAGCAATAGCGGAATTTGGTGGTGGCATCTGCCTTGTTTTGGGCTTGGCTTCTCGTCCTGCGGCACTTCTTATCTGTTGTGTTATGGTGGTAGCGATAGCGTATCACATTAATAAAGGTGATCCATTTGAAACCTACTCTCATCCGATGGCGCTTTTGGTTGTAATGGTCGCCATTGTGATTGCGGGTTCGGGCAGTTTTTCCATTGATCACTGTATAAATAGCTAAAGCGTAAAGATGAGTAATAAAAACCATTTTAAGGAGAAAGAAATGAGACAATATATAGTAGAATTCATAGGTACTTTTTTTGTTGTGCTGGCGATCAGTTTAACAGAAAATCCTTCGGCTATCGGGCTTATGTATATGGCAATGCTTTATTTTGGTGCCCGGATTTCAGGCGCATATTATAATCCGGCAATAGCATGTGCAATGTGGTTTCGTGGCGTTATGCCAACCAATCTTATTCCCGGATATCTATTTGCGCACTATTTGGGTGCATGCGTAGCATTATTTTTGGAGTTCAAGCTTTCAGGAACTCTATTTTTGCCGGATGTATCTCCGATCGATAACGTTTGGAGTGTTTGCTTGATTGAGATTCTTTTTACTTTTGTACTTGCCTATATTTTTCTCGTGGTGCGTACAATTCCACATTTTATGCAATTTCCATTGTACGGGCTTATTTTAGGGTTTACTTTAGTAGCGTTAGCTTCTATGGGCGGGTTGTTTAATCCGGCGGTTGCGGCTGCAGCATTAACACTCAATGCGCTGTATAAAGATGGTGTGGCAGTGAATTTAATACATAATGTATTGGTCTATATTTTGTCACCAATTTTTGGTGGTGTTCTTGCCGGATGCCTTTTTGACTTCTTTGAAGCGCCTGCACGTGGCGAGTTTGTTGGAGTTGATGGGCGCAAATAATTCCCATATGCGTTAATTGCTCTTGAGGGTGGATATACAAATTATGTTGTATGTCCGCCCCTTTTTGCTTTTTTGTGTTATTATGTTACAGTTGTATCCAAGCAATCTTAAATACCCTCTATGTAAGGATACATATGCAGAAATATGTGATAATTGCGTTGTTCTCTACAACGGTTTCTTTTGGAGCACAAACAGATGTTGTTCCTGCTCAAAAGGCGATAAAAAAACAATATGCTGCGCTTATGATGCATACTCAGCATGAAGCGACTACATGGTCTTTTGTCCCGTCAAAAATAGAAGAGAACTGGAAACGACTTAGAATTGATGTTGCTGCCTTGCTGGATGAGCCTGGTGATGATGTGCCGCTGTCTCATGAATTCCGTACGCTGTATAAAGCGCTATTTGATACTGAATGTTTTCAGGATAGCGAGCAGAATATGCAAGTCACTACAGTTCAGCCAGAACATCATGCACGATTCAAGCGTGGTTATAGAGGCGGTTTTCGCGGACATGGATATACGCGCGGTCATAAAAGACCGGGTCGCCGCTATGTACGTCAACCTAAAAAATCAGCGTAAAATTCCAACTGTTTTTGAATAAGGATACATATGCAGAAATATATTATAGGCGCTTTGTTATACAGCGCAGTATGCTTTGGTGGACAAGCAGAAAGTTATGTTGTGAGATTGCTCAGTGAAGCGCAGGTGCGTTTAGAGCAGGAAAACACAGTTTTAATGCAGCGGTATGAAGATGGTATTACCAATATGAATGCATCCGTTTCTTTATGTGCCGATGCAATGAATACAAATCGGCAGGAATTACATAGTCTTACTGTATTAAAAATGCATCTACAAGCATTATGCGATCAAAAGTTTCAATTGGGTGAAAACTTGCAGTGTGTACTAAAAGATAAAGATGCTTTGTTGTACCACATAATGCATATTGCAAAGCAGGGTGTAAAGGAAGTAGAAGTACGAGCAGCACTATCGCAAGTTCATCATTGTGATGACCATCTGCAAAATATAAAAACACAATTAGCAGAAATTAAAGCACTCAAAAGAGCCGCCTATGCATCTATTTTTACTGAACGGGCTAAAGCCAAGGTATCAGATGCGGATGTGTCAACTCAAGAGCAATAGTTTACTCGAGATAGGAATATGCTATACACTCACTGTATAGATATTCCATGTTCAAAAAAAGGGGAGGTAGGATGAATTCTATTTCAATAGGCAAATCACTTGGATGGGCGGCCGAAACATTCTTCAAGCATTGGCAAATGAGTCTTAAAATTCTGTTGTGTCCTTTTATAGGGTTGTTGGTCTTTATTGCTTTAGCATTACCTTTGGTAGCGATTTCAAGCACTTCGTCGGCATTGCTTGATACGCCGGTAGTTCACTTTGGTATGTCTATCTATGGACTATTTCTGATATTTGCTCCTATGGCGGCTTTTTTTGTATTTATCGTAGGCATTATCAATATTGCATGTATGATTTATCAACATGGTGTAAGTTCAATGCGCCAACTGTTTTCTTTGCCATGGCAAGTATTGGCGCGTGTTTTTGTTGTCGGTATATTGTATCATACCTTAGTTTTTTTGGGTCTTATCTGTCTTATTATTCCCGGTTTATATCTTGCTACTCGCTATTATTTTGCACTATTTGTTGCGATTAAAGAGCGTGCCGGTATTGTTGATTCATTTACAAGAGCGGCTCAATTATCACAAGGTAATATGTGGCAGACATTTGGTATTTACTTGTTGACGCATATATTAGCAGGTACGGGGGTGTTGTTCTTTATGGGGACGCTGATGAGTGTGCATGCTTATGGCACACGTTTGGGTCAGCGTCCATATGGACAATAAATAAAAGCGCTATTAAATAATTGAGAGCGGTTTGTGCCGCTCTCATAATTTATGCCATCTTGTGCATAATTACATCTTCAATCACATCAGCAATTGCATGCGCATGTTGGATAACACCAAACTGCGAAAGGCCCATGAGTTCATCAATTTGTGCGTTTTCATAGGTGAAATTCATGGTCGAGCAATACTCTTTTAAGCAAGTTTCCGGATCGAATGTTTCGGAGTATTCACAATTTTTAATGCGCGGGAAATAGATAACAATTGGGCAGGTGTGATCATGTTCATCTTTAAAGATGCTCATCACCAGTTTGTCTGCGGTCTCAAAATCTATAGGCGGGAATTTAAGATTATGGAGCTGCATATATTCTTGTACCCAATGCAAGTTAGGGCATCCATTAATATCTGCAGAAGCATCGCACACCATAATAATATCCACATTGCGTGATGCGCGCAGCAATGGTGGAAATGGTATATTAAAATAAATACCCGCATCAATAAGTGTCAAACGTTTATCTTGATTAAGCGGCACACCGGCTGCCATGTAGGTAAAGTTTGGTAATGATGATGGTGCAAGTCTAATCTCATCGAGTGGAGAGTTTGCAAGATCATTAAGAAGTGCTGAGACGATATTGCCGACTGCTGAAGGCATTTTTTGGATATATGCATTGATGGCATCAGTTGATTGGCGAATAGCATCTTCAATATCAAATTCGAATGCTGAACCCCATATGCCCATCATGTAACTTAATGGTTGTTCAGGTGCTTTATTAATGGAAATACAATTGTCTAACTCTCTGCCGTCGAACCTTCTGCCAAATGCCCATGTTGGTACGTAAGCGCGCGTGTAGCTGCTACCGATTTCAAATGGGCTGAATTCAAACCATGCATATGGCTTCACATTAGGTGTAATTGCCGTGTAAATAGGTAACGGAAATGATCCATCAGTAATATGGGCATGTGTTTGGCTCAACGTAACGTTTAATTTATAGTTACCAAAATCATTAAGTAACGTATTTGCCAAGATCGTGCCGTATATATCAATCGCAGATATATGTTGTTTATATACCGCTTTGGTAATAAGTTGTTTTGCTGCTGTGGCAAGTTGTCCCGGGTGCTTGATTGCTTCTAGTCCGAATTCTAATTTTGCCGGTATCGTTGCAAGATACTCATCAAGTGGTTTGCGGCTTGCAATCCATGGTGCAATTGCCCATGATGACCCGGAAAGGCCGGTCATATACATAGTGCAATCGAGCAATCCTGTATCTTGTAATCCTTTTAAAAAACCGAGCGTAAGCACCATGGCGCGATAGCCACCACCGCTGCAGCAGAGGGCAATGGTAGGCATATGTTCAGGTGCAACATCGTGCCCTAAAAGATCTGCCAATGCATTACATATGTGTGGTGTGCGCTGCGCACAAAAATTGAGTTCATCAGCACACAAATGATCTTCAGGTGTAAAACGCACTTGTGCATCAACATGCTCATACGGATCCTCATTGACCCACTCATAGAGTGTTGTGGGCGCCAAGCCTAAAAGTGCCGATTGTGCATGGCTCAGAATGGGTGATATATAAGCATATATATCTTGCAGATTAAAACGATTGACGGTACGAGCATGCTGCATAAAAGCTGACCCGGCATTAAGAGTTGATGAGCTGAGGGCTAAACTGAATAGTAAGCATTGGATAGATGTACGCAACATAAATAAAAACTCCCTTGATTATAATTTCTATCAACTATAATCAGGGGAGTTTAGAAATAACAAGAATTGTTATGTGCGGTTTATTAATAACCGCTACCACCATATATATCGATCATATTTTCCGATGGTCCACCATAAAGCGAGCTTATAAATGACCCGGCGTCACCCATAAATGATGAGAAAAAGCTTGTCATATTTTGCCAGCCGCTTTTAATGCGTTCGGGTAATGGTTTTACCACGGAGGTTGATACTTTGCTTCCGGTTGCAGCCGAATGGCTATAAATTGCTGCATTACTGAGTTCAGTAGTTATATCGAGTGCTGCAGTTAATGCCATAGTTGCCGTAATTTGTGTAGCGAGCGCTGTAGTAGCTACCGCACCGGCATAGGTAATGAGCAATGGTGTCATTGCCATGATACCCAAGGTGCCTGCAATAATAACCGCATTATTAAAAAGTGCGGTTTCAGGTTTGCGCAACGTACGGAGCGCTTCTTTTACCGGCTCTGCGTTAACACCACGATTAAGCATATTTTTTGCTAATTTTATACCGCTTGTCATGGTCATACCCTGAAAAACAGAATATGCAGATGATGCTATAAAGGGTGCTGGAATTGCTGAGCATACAATGGTCATGCCGATAATGCCAGCAGTTCCCAGTGTAATTGGCTTTAAATATAGATTAAAGCTCGTGCTTGCTGTGCCATTGTTTAATAGTTCTGAACCTATGCCTGACCCAAATCCATATAACGTTAATGCGCCATAGTTGGCCAAACGATCAGAAGCCAATTGAATAATTGCATCAGCATCAACGCCTTGGTTAAAAATGATGGTTGCTATAGCCATACTGTTATTTGCAGCAATAACAAAGAAGGGATTTTGTATTTTTTTGTATGCTTGGATAGCAAAAGCTTCTTTGCCTCCCTGCTGTGCTGCGGTATATATTGTAGATACATCCGGTACAAAGCCGCGATATTCCTGTAGGGCTGATGCTATAATACATCCACCATTATTGGAACCGATTGTGCACAACGTAAGTGCGAGGATACATAAGCGTAAGTTGTGACGTGCATTACGAAACATGGGTTCATCCCCCTTGAATAAAATATCCAATCTGTCATTTTAATTATATCATATATATTATACAAATACAACAGGGTACTATTTTTTCCGCATTAAGCCTTGTAGTTGCATCTTTTCTCTTGTATGCTTACTAATATTGTTTGACGTTACGACAAAGAATTTTTAAATCATAGATTTTTACGTTAATAGGCGTGCCATGAAACTTTCATTATCCTGGGTTTTTGACCATATTGTTGCAGATTCCGCTAAGGTTGATATTAATGCATTAGTTGCAAGCTTTAATAAAAAAGTTGCTGAAATTGAAGGGGTTATTCCCGTAAATACAGCAGTTGAAAAGCTTTTTTTGGTTAACGTAGATTCTATTAATGATAGTACGATTATGGTTAGTTGTCATGAATTAGGTACTTCCTTTTCATTACCGGTGCGTACCGATGGTATGGTTGGTGCTTGGTACCTCGTTATGATGCATCCTAAAGGTTATGGTTGGGCAACCCTGCAGGATATTGGTGGGGAGCAAGAAGGGCTTATGCCGGCATTACAATATGAAGAAACATTTAAAACTGGGGCCTGGAAGAAACAGTTTGCAGCGCATGATCACATAATAATCGTAGATAACAAATCCATTACCCATCGCCCGGATATGTGGGGACATCGTGGTTTTGCACGTGAAATTGCGGCATTTTTGGGATATGAACTTAAGCCAATGAGCGCACTGCTGCACGCATTACCAATACATGCAGTCAGCGATGAACAAACTATTGATACACAAACCAATATACGTATTACCGCGCCAAACCATCCAGGGATTAAACGTTTTGCCGCTGCATCATTTACGCAGCTGCACAATCAAGCATCACAACTCTGCATGGCAGTTCGGTTGGCGCGGGTTGGTGCAAAACCGATTGATGCATTGGTGGATGCAACTAATTACGTGATGTTCGATTTGAGCCAGCCGTTGCATGCATTTGATGCAGCTTCCATTGCTACCAAAAAATTACAGCCAAGCTGCGCACAGCGCGGGCAACGTCTTACGCTTCTTGATGGTCAAGAAGTAGAACTAACTAACGAAGATTTAGTAATCACCGATGGCACTGCACCAATAGCATTAGCGGGTGTCATGGGTGGTCTTACGACAGCAGTAAAAAATACAACAACGGCGATTGTACTTGAGGCTGCATTGTTTGATGCAACAACGATCCGCAAAACCGCTGCTCGCTTTAAAAAACGTACCGAAGCATCTGCGCGATTTGAAAAGAGTCTTGATCCGGCACAAAACAGTATCGCGATTGAACGCTTTGCACGTATTTTGGATGGTATGAATATTACATATATAGCAGGTGATATCTATAGTTTTGGTACCTTACCTGACGCAACGGTACTGGAAGTGAGCCATGCATATATTGAGCAAGAACTTGGAACTGCAATTCCGGTAGATCGCGTTGTAAGCATATTACGAGCACTGGATTGTGATGTTGATGTTCAATCACTTGAATGCGAAACAATATATACCATCAAGGTACCATCCTGGCGTGCAACAAAAGATATTCGTATTCCGCGTGATATTGTAGAAGAGATTGCACGTTTATATGGCTATGACGTTATTCCGTTACAATTACCGCGTAAGCTTACTACCGTATCTGATTTGCATGGTTTGTATCAAATACGTGCAATCAAGCATCTGCTTGCGTTTGGCCAAGAGATGAAAGAAGTTTATAACTATGCACTCTATGATCACACCTTTTTGCAACAGCTACGTTGGCAGCCTCAGCAGGCCATAGCGTTGCAAAATCCGGTATCAGAACATTGGCAATATATGGTGACCTCATTAGTGCCACATCTGATTAAAAATGTTGTGCAGCATCATGAGACACACAATCAATTACGCTTTTTTGAATATGCGCGCATTTGGCCACACACCGATCAGGAGCGATCTGAACTTGCCGGTATTTGGTACAGTAAACAGAGCGAGATATCCTTTTATGAGCTGAAAGATAGCGTATTACAACTATGCGCTATGCTGGAACTTTCCGTTACGTTTGTGCGTTTGGATGCACCACAAGATCCATGGTTTACGCCGTATCAATCAGCATCGATAATGCATAATAATCAATGCATCGGTACTTTGGGGTTAATAAACAAAAGCTTTATACATCATGTATTGCCGCAACAATCTTCCGGCGCATTATTTACCCTAGATGGTGATTTTTTACGTACCTACCGCGCGCCACAAAAACGATTTACCTCGTTGGTTAAATTTCCTGCAGTTGAGCGTGACATTAGTATGATGGTGCCATGCAGCGCAACGGTTGATGGTGTTATTGCTGCAGTGCAGCAACGAGTGCCTGGCATCAAGCGCATATATCTTGTTGATACATTTTATAAACCAGAGTGGCAGGATAAAAAATCGTTAACAATTCGTTGTCTGTTTCAAGATGAGCATAAGACATTAACCGGTCAAGAGGTTGATGCATTATGTGCACAAGCGGTGCATGCATTGAATGCACTTGGAGCGGAAGTACGATGAATATTACTGCATTCGGTTATTTATTGAGTTTTTTGGGCGTGATCATTCTTGATCGCATAACTAAACATTTGGCATTGTTATATTTTGTTGTGCCGCAACATATATATAGTTGGCTCACGTTGGAGCTGGTATACAATCGTGGTATCTCGTGGGGCATATTACATGAATATAGTGAATACTTAGGATCCATGATCACGATAATGGTGGCACTCGTGCTGGGTGTGCTTGCTTGGTATGCACAGTATCGCCATCGGTGTGGAGCATCGATATTACCTGAATTAATGGTATTTGCCGGTGCATGCTCAAATCTTTGGGATCGCATCTTTTATCCGGGTGTTATCGATTTTATTCATCTGCATCTTGGTAGCTGGCATTGGGCAATTTTTAATGTTGCCGATTGTGCAATTACGCTTGGTGTGGTGGCAATGCTGATTAAACAATATTATGAAGGCACACGACATGACATTCTATAAACGTCTGGCAACGCAAGGTAATGTTGGTTACACTGCGGCACCAGGTACCTATGCAACGGTGATGGCAATACCAACGGTGTGGGTATTAACGCATATGCATTTGCCATTACCTTGTTATATCACCGTTGCGAGCATATTATGGATTGCTGCATGGTATGTTGTAAATCGTGCATTGCCGGAATTTACTGCTACTGATCCATCAGAAATTGTACTTGATGAAGCGCTCAGTTTTACCTTTGTGTTTGTTGGCATAGTTCCGTCGCTGATGCAGCTGTGCATAGGGTTTGTGCTGTTTCGTTTATTTGATATTTACAAACCGCTTGGCATTGCGTATATAGAACAGATAGAAGGCGCGTGGGGCATTATGCTGGATGATCTGTTTGCTGCAGTATTGAGTTGTGCCTGTTTGCATTTGCTTATATATAAGGAAATTGCATAATGTTGATTGCGCAGGTATGGCAATACTGTATGACCATTGGTCGCATGTTGCTCTATCTACTATGTCCACCATTTTGCACCTATTGCCGAGAACCATTGGATGTGCGAGTTGCATTGTGTAACCATTGTATGCAGGAAATACAACCATGTGTTGCAATTGATGTGGCACTTACCGATCGGCGTGATATGCGTGTATATGCAGTGGGAAAATATGAAGGGCCACTTAAAAAATTAATTCTTGCAAAAGGGCATAGTGAGCGTGTTGCCTGTTATTACATGGCGCAACTTATGCTCCAGCATTTAAATTTACAAGTACATGCTATCGATTATATTCTGTATATTCCGTTACATTGGAGCCGCTATGCAGAGCGTGGATACAACCAAGCAGAAGAGATTGCATATGCATTGAGCAAACAACTACAAGTACCGGTGTTGCCGCTGCTTAAGCGTGTTAAAAAGACTTCATTTCAATCATCATTAGGCAAAGATGACCGTCAAGGTAACGTGAAAGATGCCTTTGTCTATGTGCCGGAAATTGCTGCCAATCATATGATTAAAGATAAGCGTTTATTAATTGTAGATGATCTCATGACAACCGGTTCTACTTTAGTTGCGGCCGTAAAAACTATTGCACCACTTAAACCACAACTTGTCATCGCGGCCGTTCTTGCTCGTGTGTAGTATCTGGTCTAAACTCAGGGGGAAGTTCAAGTACAGGAGGTAACGAGCTTGATGGACTGCCATGCAATTGGTGATACCATAATCCATCATGCATTTCATATTGCGAATCTGGAGAAGGAGGCATTAATGGCATCGGCGATGTGGAGTATATATTTGGATGATGTGAATCTAAATCCCATTGTGTTGAAGTTGATAGGGGTATCGGTGAGCTTGTTGGATGAGCTATTGGTATGGGTGAGGCATTGGTTGTAGATGTAGGTATACCCATAAATTTGGCAAGACGTGCAAAGAGTTGCGAGACGTTTTTAGTTTCATCGATGCGCGTAAGTAATGATCTGCGGGTTTCCGTGTATTTGATATGCGTCCATATTGTTGCAGGTTTATTACGGGCAGCTAATACTTCTGTGCTAGCGCTATAGAGCTTACGGCGCTCTTCAGTTGTTAAGTCATTGCACAATAAAAAAATAAATTTATTGGCTGCTTTAAAGAGCATAGGATCAACGTCGACAGGATGTGTAGATATAATATGTTGTGTGTTATAGTAATCCAGATATGCCGGAGGCAAATAAGCTGATGCATCTATACAGCTTGTGCGTAACATATCACAAATGATAACTGCCATAACCGGCGGAATATTTTTTCTATGTATTTGATAAAATTCTTTCATGCGATCAAATGCGCCTTCTTGCAAAAGTTTCTGTGCAACTTGGCGTATGTAATATTCGCGCGTCGCTATTTGATTAATAACAGGTGCCAGCAGTTTCATGAGTACGCCAACCGGTGGTTGCTTATTTATGCGTGCTAGATTTGCAGATGCTTCCAGCAATCCGTATATAGCTTCATGTTTTGCTTTTTCCCGAGGATTTATTAAAAAATCTTCCGGATATAATCGGCGATAATTTTTTCGTTCAGCTGCTGAAATTGTACCTTCACCGCTTTTTGCAGCAAGGATTTTTCTACTTGCTTCTATTGTCTTTTCTAATTCGATTGGCGGCTGTTCAGGTTCAGATAAAAATGGATTGACGCTTTCAAAAACACCAAAATCTTGTTGCTCTATTGTGGCGGGGCGATAGGTTGCATGTTCTGACCAATACAGTTCTAATAAAAGACGAAATAACGGTGAAAGATTATATACGCAATCATAACATGCTTTCAGTTGTTCACTATTACCCGATGTTAACCAATCAACCAAGCGTCTGTTAGTGGGGCCTGCACGATCAGCAAAGCGTGTCATAATGTCATAATCATTTGGATATTTTCGATAGGTTTGTGGGGCGGTTGTAGCAAAATCGAGTTCCATGGCGACTTCTTTTGCTCTTAAATCGGCAACGGTTCCGGGTCCCGTTATATATTCTTCAGAAACCATAGGATAATAAGGATCAACAGTTTTGCAAGCCCAGTTGTATCCGCTTGCCACAAGTCCGCCTAAACGGCTCATGATGGGACTACTAGAACTTGGGCTTCCATTAGAAGCAGCTCCATAAGTATATACGGGAGTGATCACAAGAAAGGTTAAAAGACGAATTAATCGTTGCATGCTCTTCTCCTTAAATAGATGAAATTTCGTGATGTTTGCTCTAGTGTAAGCCCCATTTGATTGAAAATCAATAACATTATTTTAGCCTTGATGATTGTAAAATCAGTATATCATGGTAGTATACCAGTAGTAAGTAGTTAAAATATAAATAGTTGTACCATACTAAAAACAAAGGAAACTTCTATGAAGAAGCACGCTTTTATGCAAAACGGTTTTTCATTACATCTGCTATTAGCCCCATTAATCTTGCTTTCAGGTTGCATTGGTGATGGTTGCTCATCACGTTCAGAAAGCTGCGGTGCAGTTGCGGGTGAAGTTAAGGAAAAGAATCTTAATGATGGTTCACCGGTGCTTATGACTATTGGTGACCGTGTAGTCATCACACAAAAATCATTTGATGAAGAGCTGAATACCTATCTATCAGCTAACCCGCAAGCGCAGCAGATGCTTATGATGATGCCGGATCTTAAATTGCAGTTTTTAAATGGTATAGTTAGCCAAGAACTTGTTGATGAATATGTACATCGCAATAAGCTCAATCAAACTGCTGAATATAAACAAGAACGTGAACGTATTATGGCGCAAATCGATAAAGCATTAAACGCTCGTCTCTTTGCAGATAAACTTAATGTATCGGTGCCTGACGCCGATGTGCGCAAGTTCTACGATGAAAATCGTGACAAAATTGCTGAGCTTATGATATCACAAGGTGGTGTAAAAGCAGAAGGTGTATCATTTGCACAAGAGAATGATGCAAAAGCATTCTTAGCAAAAGCTAAAGAAAAAGCTTCAGCATCACTCGAATCAATTGCGGAAGAAGCGGGTCACAAAAAAGAGTACCGCGACTTTAAGTTGGTAAGTGAGCGCAGCGCAGGTATCGATAATGCATTAAAAGCTAAGATTCTTTCCGTTACGCAAGTACCAAGCGATCAAGTTGTTAACGCAGGCAATGCATGGTGGGTAGTGCGCATTCATAGCAAAGAAGAGCCAAAATACCAACCATATGAGCAAATTAAGCCGGCATTAGCTGACCATCTTAAAAAGATGAAAGAGGCTGAAGCGTTACAAGGCATGATCGAAAAACTGAAAACAGAATATAATGTTAACATTAACGAAGCGCCTGTTCGTCCAGAACAACCTACAAAAAAGGTTGCAGCGTTAGATGCTGATGCTATGCTCGAGCAAGCAGAAGTTATGCAGCAAATGCCGGAAGCGCTTGTCGCTTAAGTTGGCAGCATATACATAATCATTGTATACTGAGTAAGAGGGAATATATTGCAAGGTATATTCCCTCTTGTTGTATTTTTAATAAAGGTGCACGATGAAAAAACATTTCATGATGGTACTCTGCATGTTACCAAGCCTCTTACATGCTGAGCGATTTGCGGTTGACCGCATAAAGGTTATCATACATACAGACACGCCTGGCAAACCGAGCAAAATTATTACTGAATCAGAAGAGCGGCAAATAGGGTTGGACGGTAAACAAAAAAATTTACGCGAAAAAATTAATGATCGTTTGATAGAAATGGAAGGCGAGCGCTTTGGTATTAATGCGCGCGAAGTTGCAGAAGAAAATTGGGAAAAGAATAAAAAAGATCGTAACATGAGTGAACAGCAAATGCACGAGCTTTTGGCGGCCGCAGGCTATACCATAGAAGAGGCAAAAGAAGAGCTTGGTAGAATGTTTGTATCAAATCAAGTTTTAGGGTTTCGTGTATATTCACAAATTTTTGCAAGTAAACGTGATGTACAAAAATATTACAATGAGCATCCCGAGTATCGTCAAGCGGAATATTTTATAGCGCATGCATTAGTGCCATATTCGCAAGCGGTATCAAAGGATGAATTATTTCAACAATTGCAAGCATATAGAAAAACCGGCTTGGGTATGCGTATAGCATGGGGCGAACCATGTTGGTTTCTTGAAGATGAAATTGCCGCAGATAAAAAGTTTATTTGTTCTATGGAGCCGGGTACTATAGCAGAGCCCATAGCAACTTATAATGGATTTGAAATGATAAAACTCATTGATAAACGTCCGGCAATGTTGGTGCCATTACAAGAACGCTATAATACCATTGAATATGAACTGAAAATGCCTAAACTTCAACTGGAGTTGGATCGGTATACCAATGATCTGCTTTCAAAAGCGACTATAGTTTATCTATAAATTACCATCAATATGTGCAAATGGGCCTACTTGTGTATGTGCATCAAGGTTAACATCTTTAAGTATGCTCATTGCATGTACATGACTATTGTCGCCAATGGTACAATGTTCAAGGCAAACGTAGCCGTCAATAATGCAGTTGTTGCCGATGGCAGTACCGCGCAATAGCTGTGCGCCATACCCGATGGTGCTTCCTGCGCCAATGGTCACATCAAGATCAATTGCCACATTGCGTGCATCTGCAAAATGTATGCCTTCTTTCATCCAGTGCTTTAAAATATTTTCACGCACTATCTGTTCTGCGGTGCCGCGTTCTTGTTGATCGTTAACGCCACGCACATAATCAAACGGAGCAACTACGGTTCTTACGGTAAAGTTAGCAGCATCTGCAAGTTCTACCAAATCGGTGATGTAAAATTCGTGATTTGCATTATTAGTATCAAGCTTATTAATGTATTCTTGTAAAAAGCTGCGTTTGACTAAATATATGCCGGCATTAATAAAGCAATGTTCATTGATACTGCCGGTAAAATCTTTAGCTTCAACAATTTTAATATGCCCGTCATGTTCTACAATGCGTCCATAACCGGTGCCCGGTTCATTGTTGAATGCAATAACAAAACTAATTGCAGCATCGCTTTCGCTATGTGCTGCATACAGATTATTGATAATCTGTGGCGTTACCAAAGGCATGTCGCCATTAAGAATAAGAATATGATCTTTATGCCAACGATCAGCCGTGCAACGAACCGCATCACCGGTGCCGGCAACAAAGGATGGCTGCTCTACAAAATTAACGTAACGCGGGTTTATATTTTTTATGCATGCTATAACCAGTTCTTTTTGGAACCCGACAACAACGGTAGTTTCAACTGCCAATTGTTCAAGTAATTTAACGGGAAAAAGTACCATCTCTTGGCCGCAGATGACTTCAAGCATTTTGCTGCGATTAGATTTAAATCGGGTTCCTCTTCCTGCAGCCAAAACAACAGCCTCTACGCGCTCATGTAATGTTGTTTCAGGTTGTTGCGCTCTTTGTGTTGCGTGAGCAGTTGCAGTTGTAGAGGTAAGAACGGCTATGCATAATGTTCCTGTTAGTAAATAATGATATAGCATGGTGCTCCTTTTTAAATGGAATGATATAAAATGCTTACGTATTGCAAGATATAACAAACAATATTAGATCGGTCAATTAAAAAACTATTGTATAAATGTCATATTATGCTAAATTCTATTAGAGACATTAAATTATGATTTCTAAGGATTTCTATGCACACTAAAATGTTATTGCAACTATGGTTATGTGTAACTGTTACGAGTATGGTTTGTGCTTCAAGTTTATCACACAGTTCTGATGAAAGTCTAACATCGGATGTGCGGATATTATCGTTGCATTCCTTTATTCCCGTAAAAGAGAATAGAAAATTACAACAAGCTCTGCAGTTAATACGTGCAAAAAAAATTAAACTCGATAGCCAAGATGCTCAAGGTAATACCTGCTTGCATTTGCTTATACCCTATATGCATGAACCACGTGCAGTTCGTTTTGCTTGTGCATTGATACGCAATGGAGCATCGGTACACATTGAAAATAAATGGAAAAGGACGCCATTTGATATTGCAATGGAATGTAAGCGTAGGCTTTTGGCAGAAAAGAAGATACATGTTGCTGATGTCTTACATGGATCCTCACGTGACATTGATGCTATGGATTATCAAGTAACGGCGTTGACAATTTTGTTTGAGGGTATGCCGCCGGTAAAAACGAATGAAAAACTTTTGTGTGCAAAGGATCTGAGATATTTTAAAAAGCCTACTCGAGATGATCTTTCGCGCATACGAGATCGTTTTCAATCTGCAAAGCCTTGCTCATAAGCGCAGCTTTACGTTCAGCAAGTTCCGGCTTTAAACTGATATAACGATCAAGCAGGGTGATGATATCCATTTCTATTTTCATGGCTGCGCGATGTTCACGCACTACAGGTTTGTGTATAGGAATAATACCGACAACATAATGTGCTTGATGGCATGCTTGTTGCACAAGTTTAAGGTCAACAGTATCATGCTTGTGCTGCGGTACATGATAGATAATTTTTACTACAGCATCTTTAAGATTGTGCTGTTGCAATGCCGCAATTACTTGATCTGTTTGAATACCTTCCGGTTTGAGCTGTACTTCAACTTGAACGAATGGCCGTTGCGGTGTTTTAATAAATGTATGTGTAGTTGTCTGTTTATCATGAATGGTGACCAAACAGAATCCTTTGTCCTCTTTGCGTTCACCAAAATCAACACGTTCAATTGAACCTGCATATACGACTGATGGATGTCCTTTAGAGTTCAGGTCTTGATAGCGGTGTAAATGTCCAAGTGCAACATAATCGAATGGCGCGATTGCCAATTGTGATGGCATAAGTACCGGATCGGTGCCATAGATAGCACGTTTTTCCGATCCTGAAAAAATACCGGAGCTTACCGTTAAATGCCCGGTGAGCACTGCAGGAATGGTAGGGTCAAGCGCTTGCGCATGATGATTAATAATACTCGCAACCGCTTGAGCAATATAGGTAGTAATTTCATGTGCTGATTTATAGGCATGTTTGCGCGCAACGGCAATACTATTGCGTGTTGGCCATGGCATGCCGACAATCTGTACCGGGCCATGCTTTGTTTGTAAAACAATAGTTTTAGGTTCTGCAATCACATGAAAACCGTCAACCGGCAACTGCCCAAAAATATCAAGGCTGTTTGCTTTACCAAAGCTCAACGGGTTGTCATGATTGCCTACAACAATAATAAGAGGAATGCCAGCCTGATGCAAACGCAAAAAACATTCAGTTAACATACGTTGTTGCGTAGGACTTGGATGTGCAGTTTTATACGCATCACCGGCAAAAAGAAAAAAATCTACCTGTTCATTAATTGCAGTATCTACGCAAAAACTTAATGCGCGATGAAAATCCAGTAACCGTGTATGTACACCGGTTACCGGATCGATTTTGCCATAGTTCTCAACGCCAAAATGAATGTCAGCTGTGTGTATAAATCGTATCATTGTTGATCATCGTACATAATGGTATCATGCACCGTTTTTATTGCGCCGGTAAATGTGTGTTTATCCGTATCGCTACCCGGACCGGTGTAAGCTTTGGGTTCACAATTTAATGTGCCTTGAGCGCGATTTCGCAAACGTTGTGCATATAAATGTTTATTAATTTGCCGTGCGCGACCAATGGCTAATGCATCTGCAGGAACATCTTCGGTAATGGTAGATCCCGCTGCGGTAAATGCACCTTGCTCTATTTTGATAGGCGCGACGAGTGTATTATTACTTCCGATAAATGCGTGCGGTTCAATGGTTGTGCGATGTTTGTTGGTACCATCAAAGTTACAGGTTATAGTTCCTGCGCCGATGTTAACATTATTGCCGATCGTGGCATCGCCTAAATAGGTAAGATGTTTTGCTTTTGTTCCTGCGCCAACGGTAGTTTGTTTAAGCTCAACAAAATTACCAATAACCGCATTATCTTCAATAACGCATGCATGATGAATATGTGCAAATGGACCGACGGCAACGTTGGCGCCAATCTGGGCATCTTTGACTACACTCATGGGATACACACGTGAATTGTCACCAATAGTGCTACTTTCTACTGATACATATTCATCAATGGTGCAGTAATTGCCAATCTGTGTGCCACGCAATAGATGTACACCACAACCGATGTAACTACCAACGCCGATAGTAACATCCAGATCAATGTGTACATTTTGTGCAACTGAAAAACGAACGCCATGCTCCATCCAATGTTTTATGAGGTTGCTACGTTGTATCTGTTCAGCTGCCCAAAGTTCATGTTGATTGTTAATGCCGCGTACATAATCAAAAGGTGCTACGGTAGTTTTTACTACATAATTATGTTCGCTGGCAATAGCCACTAAATCGGTTATATGGAATTCATTGCTGGTTTTGTTGGCATTTAGATGGTTAATATGCTCTTGTAAAAAACTACGCTTTACTAAATAAATACCCGCATTGATACAACAATGTTCATGGACGTCTCCGGTAAATTCACGCGCTTCGACAATTTTGATCTGCGCATCTTTTTGCACAATACGGCCATAACTGGTAGAAGGTTCATTATTGTGTGCAATGACAAAACTTAGTGCAGCATTACTTTCTGTATGTGCTTTATAGAGATCTTCAATAATCTGCGCAGTTACTAATGGCATATCACCATTCAGAATAAGGATGTGATCGCTGTGCCAATTATCGGCTGTGCAACGCACGGCATCACCGGTTCCGGCCGGCTCCTGTTGATGTGCAAAGGTAACTTGATCCGGCTGCATACTTTCGATGCATGCTATAATGCGTTCTTTTTCAAATCCTACAACGACGGTAGTTTCTATTGCGAGGTTTTCAAGCATTTTTATTGGAAATAGAATCATTTCCTGGCCGCAGATTTTTTCAAGCATTTTGTTGTGGCCTGATTTTAAACGACTTGATTTGCCTGCAGCGAGAACGACTGCTTGTATATTAGTATTGAGCATAGCTACTCCTTTTTGTTGAATGTATACTGCTTGAGCATCGACATCAGTCTAGCAGTAATTGGATTTCAAGTCCATGGAGGGCAAAGTTTGATTGATTTTATAGTACCAAGTTGTGTATGCATGATGTACAGAGACAATAAACTATAAAAGGAATAATGCATATGAAGATTACGTTATCAACTATTAAAGCTGATGTTGGCTCAATTGGCGGCCATACCCAACCGACAGAGAAGATGTTGCAAGCAGCGCGTGAGCGCATAGCACAAGCATGCCAAAAAGGATTATTGCTTGATGGTATGGTAACACACACCGGTGATGATATTGCACTGATTATGTCGCACACACATGGTGATAACAATAAAGATGTGCATCTGTTTGCGTGGGATACCTTTGTATATGCAACTAAGTTTGCACAAGAAGCCGGTTGTTATGCAGCAGGCCAGGATCTATTGGTGGATGCGCCCTCAAGCAATGTACGTGGTGCCGGTCCGGGTGTTGCGGAAATAACATTTGAACATGCAGGTAAAGATCCACGTCGCGCTGAAGCATTTATGGTAGTTGCAGCAGATAAATGTGGCCCGGGAGCATTTAACTTACCATTTTTTTTAGCATTTGCAGATCCTATGTATTGTGCAGGGCTCATGCTACCGGGGCTCATTAAAGGTTTCACGTTTGAAATTATTGATATGAGTACGCATGACCATGCCGATCATGTCATTATGCTTCACGCACCGGAAGATTATTATAAGATTGCCATGTTGCTGCGTGACAATGAACGCTTTGGCATCAAAGCGATTTATTCACGTGCCTATAATGAGCAGGCATATTCTGCATCAACTGATCGTTTGCATAATATAGCTGGTAAATACACCGGCAAAGATGATCCAATTGCACTCATACGCACGCAAGGAATTTTCCCCGCACCCGAAGAGCTTATAAGCCCACTTGTAAAAGCGCATTTTGTGGGTGGTGATGCACGTGGGTCGCACGTCATGCCAATCATGCCGGTTGCAATTAATACGCCGGTTACCGGTCCATATTGTGTGCCTATTATAAGTTCTCTTGTGTTTTCACTGTCAGCTGAAGGCAAATTTAGTGATCAGTATGTTGACGTTTTTGGTCAAAAAGTATGGGATTGGGTGCGTTTACACGCACAGCAAAAAGCTATCGAAATGCGTAGTCAAGGTTGGTCAGGTGCGGCGATGTTACCATATGGTGAACTTGAATATAGTGGTTATCGCCAAACGCTGGAAAGTTTGTTACAAGAGTTTAAAGTTGTACAGCGCTAGCGCTGCGTTTATGGCGTGAAAAACGTTTAGCTATGCTGCGCATCAATAGTGATCCACGTTTTTTTTTAGCAGATGACGAAAGTACTCCTTTGCGTGGTCTATTAAGTTCCGAATAAAATGCATCAAGGTATTCATCAGATTCGTGCACAAATTTATTTTGCCGTGCATGATTGCGAAACATGTTGTAAGTTGGATTTACTTTTAGATTGCGGTTCACTGCTGCTACAAGTATCGCCATAGTAGCGTAACTACGCAGATCGAGTTCATGCGGCTCAATATCTCTTTTCTCATCGCGAACGCGCATAAACTGCAAATAACTATAGGGAATAATACGATCGGCAAGTGTTCCCTCTGCTGCATGGTCCACAAGTTTGATAAGATCTTCAGTGGTTAGGGTTTGTGCTAGAGCATAACGATCTTTATAGTCAGGTTTACTTTGTGACAATGCTTTGCCGAGCTCTCTTTCTATATATGCTAGGCGATACGAAGCGCTTTGATCGGATAGATAGTTTTCGGTATCAATATCAATAAGATGATTAATATCTATGTTGCGTACTCCCACACTATCAACAAATGCATTGGCGGCTCTTATACGTTCGCAATCTGCAGGTGCGAGTTCATTTTCAAAAGTATCCAACGTAGATTCGTCCACAGTTTGAGCAACTCGTGGTGAAGGTTTGCGTGGTGAAATAGGATCACGTGGAGAAGTGCTGCTTGAGCTTGCTAACGTAATAGAATATGCACGAGGGCGCGATTCATCTATTGCAGCAGCCTTGAGCAGTGTATATAGACTCGATATTACTAATGCTGCCAAAAGTCCAGTTAATTGTTTCATACTCGGTTCGCAGGTGAGAAAATTGAAATAATTGTTTTATGCTTTATATAAAGGCTTTTTTGTGCTCAGCGTAGTATAGCACGGTTTATGTATAAGGTGCAAATTAATCGTCAGGTGAACTTTATTTGTGTCGTGTAAACCAGCGTTGTATGAGCGATTTTTTGGCCGGAATCAAAGATGCAACAGGTCGTTCTCGGCCGCTTTTTTCATAATATGTATTGAGTATGTTATCAGTTGTTTCCAGAGCCGCATTTTGTTCCGGGTCATGTTTAATTTGATTGTAGGCTGTGTTGTATTTCAGATTATGATTAACTATCGTGGCCTGTAAAACGACTATTAAATCGCGTTGCTTAGGTTTAGGTGATATATCGCTTGGCGGGGTATCTAATATAAGTATAAGATTCAGAAGATCAAGTGGAGCTATCTGGAGGATATCTAAGGTACCTTTTGCAGCATGGTTAATATAAGATAGAACTGATGTTTTAAATATAGGATTTGTATGCGATGGAAGCTTTAAGTTTTTTTCTACTGTTTCCAGATGGTCTTCAAGTTCAGCCTGTGTTAGTTGAGCTATTTTCTCCGGTTTTACTATAATTGCTTCGCTTTTCGAAACTAATATCGGATACCCAGCACGTCTTCTTAAAGGCTGCGCTCGTTCTATCGCGTTGCGTATTCTTGAAATGCGCCTTTCAGTATTTAACCGTTTTCTTAGGTATTCTAAAACTTTCTGAGCGACGTCTTCATGCATATATGCATCGGTAATCCAATTGCAAATCTGATCGATGGTTACAGCATGTATACCATGTTCTTCAATGCTATTGGTGATAGTGCTAAAGCGCTCATACTCTGGAGGAGTGAGTGAGCGCGTCATCTCTTCCTCAGAGCTGCTTGAAGATGATTCAGTATGTGCAGCTGCATATATATTATTGAATGGTATGAATATGCATATGCATATGTTAAGCAAGAGTGCTGAATATATTTTCATGGTGTATCTTTCATAAAAAAGTTATCGTTTACGACGAGCAAAAAAGCGTTGGGCAAACGATTTTTTAGCCTGTTTTATTGTAGCGCTTCTGCGCTGTCTACCTGATGTAGCGTAATAATTATTCAATGTATTTTCAGATTCTTGTAGGACTTCATTTTGTCGTTGATCATTGGCGAAAGAGTTGTAGGTAGGGTTAAGCTTGATATTGCTATTGATAGCTGCAACGCTCATTATATCTATCAAGTTGCGCTGCTTTGCGGAAATGTCCGGATACTCTACACTTAAGGTAAATAAAAGTTCAAGGAACTGTAGTGGTGTAATCATGTCAGCTAATTTACCTTCTGCTGCAGCATCAATTAAATCTTCAAGTTGAGACTCGGATAATAAAGCTAGTCGATGTGAAATAACGTCAATAGGGGGTAACTTGAAAAAAAGTTCTAGAGTAGTAAGCATTGTATCAACGACGTCACTATTGATGGTAGCAAGTTCTTGGTCATCAAGTATTACTGCAGCCAATCCTTCAACATCAGTAATATCGGTATTGCTTTCAGAAGCTTGGTTTATTACGTTGCGTATGCGTGCCAGACGCTGTTCTTGGAGTAATTTAATACGTATATAAGCTAAAAGGTCATTGGCGACAATGTCATGTAAGCTAGCATCGGTTACTAAATTGATCAGTTGGTTGACGCTGACTGATGCTACTCCCGTTTTTTCTATATCACCTTTTGCATTTGTGAGACGCTCATACTCTGCCGGTGTAAGTGGTCTTCCCGGTTCAGATAATGAATAGGATTCCATAGAAGATGATGATCTTGCCAAGGCAGAACTATTCCATGAGCCATTGTGATGTGAGGATGATTTTGAACGTGCTGCAGCATCAAGTGATATATAGAAGATGAGCATGTAGCTGCCAAGAAAGACTAAGATTCTTTTTTTCATGGTATATCCTTGTTATAGGTTGTTATTTACGTCGCGTAAACCAGCGCTGTGCAAATGATTTTTTTCCCGACTTTACAGAAGGTAACTGGCGACCGGTTTCTGCATAATATTCTTTGAGTTTTATTTCTGATGATTGTAACAATCTGTTTTGTTGTGCATCATTGCGAAACATATTATAGGTGGGATTTTCTTTAATGTTACGATGTATAATCGCCATGATTATAAGGTTTATCAATGCGCGTTGTTCTTCTGAGATTTCAAAACCATTATGTTTGATAATATGTACAAGTTCCAGAAACTGAAATGGTGAAATATGATTTTGTAACGTGCCTTCTGCTGCAGCATCAATTAAGAGTTTCAGTTGTTGCGGATTTGTTAATTGCGAACGTTGCTCTGCTAAATTTGTTTCGATAGGTGGCATGCCGTGATACGTTTCAACGGTGGCTAAAAGTTCTACAAGCTCTTTTTCAGGTAGCTGCATAATCTTTTTGTCGTCCAGAATAATTTCTTCAGCAGGAGAAAATGTGAAAAAATCATTTAGTCTTGTTCTTAAACGTTCAATGCGTGCCTGAATTATTAATGTAGTGCGTATATGATCTAAAAGTTCATTGGCGACAATGTTCTTTAAATATCCATCAGTAACAAAATCGATAAGCATATCAATGTTGACATTATCAACACCACTGGCAGCAATTTTATTAGATATATCTTTGAAACGCTCGTATTCTGCCGGCGTAAGCGGTCTTCCCGGCTCATTTAATGAATGCGATTCAATTGAAGATGATTCTATGGGTAATTCATTAGCTGTTGATGTTGATGATTCGGTATGAGCGGCTGTTTTAATTGATGCTGGTAGCATAGCTACACCTATAATGAGCAACAGTATTTTTTTCATAATTATTCCATTGATACATGCTTAAGTATGGGCAAAATTGCGATTTAAAGCCTTCTTATAATGATTATAGCAAATATTCTATTCAATTTGCAATATTTTCAAGCTGCCCAGAACGGCGTTTTTTTAAAGTTAAGCAAGAATTTTTTTAAAATTCAGGTATACTGGTGCCAGCATGTAGTTATATGCTTTGCAAAAGAGCAAAAAAGAGTAATACTAAATTGATATGTTCGGAGAGATGTATCTCCTCTCTCTCCACCAAAAAAAGAGTAATACAGGAAGTCACATTATGTCACGTAGGACAGCATTAGTTTTGAGCATCGGGTTATTATTGGTTTGCCAGATGATGCATGCAAACATCCCGGGAATATATGATAATCGCTTTATCCCATTTTGGGGTCGTCCTTATATTGTTAACCCTGAACGTTGGGACTATGTTTCCGTGGACGTTTTTTTTGCCACTGCAAAAAATGCATTTGGGCTGACCGATACTGAAATTGGATTACCACAATTATATGGTGAATATAATCAGGCATCAGTAGGGCGCGCATTTGTTGTGGTCGGTCAGGCAAATCCATTACCATCACGCTTTCAGAATGCAAAAATTATTTGGCAGCAAGAAGGTAAATTACTTGCACAAGGTGTGGAGTTTTTTGCACAAAAGCGTTTGTACGGGGATCTTTTTGCCGGTATATACACCTATTTTATGCGTGTCGATACCGTGTCTGCATTCTTTTTAAACGTGAACGATTCTGAAGGATTTAACCCCTCTGAGCCGGGTGACCGTGCATTACTTGATCGTACGCGCCGCATGATGAACATTGATGCGGGCCTTACTACCGGTGATCATGCAAAACAGTTTGGTTTTGGTGATATTGATGTCTATCTTATGTGGCAACATTATTGGCCATATTGTCTTAAGTTCCGCAGTATACGTGCGCAAGCAAGTGTAGGTGCTCTGGTGCCTTCGGGCGTAAAGCGTAATATTGATGAGCCAACCTCTATTCCTTTTGGGGGTAATGGTTTCTGGGGTATATATGGAGCGGTAGAAACTGAATTTGAAATCAAAGAAGATTGGAAGCTGGGTGGATTTTTGCGTGCAAGCAAACGGTTTACGGCAACAACATGCGAACGCATTCCACTTTGCGACGTACCCTATCCGTATAGTCCATTGGTTGCGGACGTAACGATTAACCCCGGCCCAACATTTGTGGGGATGGCATGGGTAAGTTTTGAATCGATTCATAAAGGATTGGGTGCACGTTTACTCTTTACCGTGCGTCGTCATTGGGCGGACAGCTGGCAAGTGCCCGCATGTACTGCTGCGGTTGCAACTGCATGTGATCGCATTAAAAATTTAAGTAATTGGGGATCAGATTATATCACGTTAAATGTGTTTTATGATTTTGGCAGAACCAAAGCACAAGCAGAAGGGGAGCCGATTGTGTTCTTTGCATGGGATGTTCCTGCAAATATGTTGGTTACTCGTAATACGCTCAAAACCAATAAGATTATTTTGGGTGTAGAGTTTAATTTTTAATTAAGGTTGTTATGCGTCCACATGGTAAAGCTCATCAGATAGAATTAAAAAAGAAGTTTGGTCAACATTTTCTTCGTGATCAACGCATTGTTGATCACATGATTGAAGCAGTACCTATGCAAGGTGCATCTATAGTAGAAATTGGTCCCGGTGATGGTTTTTTAACCCGTTCAATACTAGCGCATCCGGTTGCACGTTTATGGGCATTTGAAATTGACCACGATTGGGTAACCTATTTAGGTAATGCAATTACCGATCCTCGTTTAAAGGTCATTGAACAGGATATTCTCACGGTGGATTTTAGTCCGCTTGCTGAGCATGCACCATGGATTGTCTTGGCAAATCTACCGTATCAAATTACCTTTGGCATTATGCATCTGTTGCAGCAGCATCGGCATATGCTGCAAGAAGGGGTGGTGATGATGCAAGAAGAGGTAGCACAAAAATTAGTTAAAACATCCGGCCGCGGTTACGGCTGTTCAACGCTGTTCTTTCAGTACTATTTTGAGTTCAAACTATTGGATAAAATTCCACCTGAATCTTTTTACCCGGCGCCAAAAGTATGGTCGCGCTTACTTTATTTTAAACCCAAAATGCAGGTGGCACCAATTGCTCATGAGGCAGAATTTTGGAAATTTATCAAAGCTTGCTTTCATCAACCACGTCGCACCTTGCGCAACAACTTAAGTTCATTACATTATCCCATTGAGCGTTTGTCTGATGAGCTGCTTGCACAACGTGCACAGCAAATGGATATTGCGCAGCTTCTTGCTATCTGGCAACAACTCTCTTGATTCTTTATTGGATAATCGGGTAAGGTGTTACTATTAACGTAGTAGTTTTTTTATTAACCTTATTATCCAAAAGGGGTAAGTATGGACAAGATGAAACGTCTTTCCAGTGTGGTGTTAGCCGGCGCAATGTTATTGGCCGGCTGGGCAAGAGCGGAAAACAGATTGCCAATGATGTCTGCAGATGATCTTGCAGCACAACTTGGTGGCGCAGCAGACATTGATGGAGCAACCCGTGGGTGCAAAATCAAAAATTTTCGTAAGTTGATTGCGTGTGAACTGATTGCAGGTAGAGCAACAGTTGACAACCTTGTAGTTAACGAAGATGTTGTTGTATACGGCAATGAAGAAATCGCCGGCAATTTGACCGTTGATGGCAACGAACTTGTACGTGGCAACGTGGAAATAGATGGTAACTTAACCGTACTTGGCAACTATGTACCATTAACGTTTAATTTACAACCTGGCACTAACGTAATTAGTCCGGTAATTAATGGTTTAAGCAATGATGTGCAAAATTTTGGTTCAGTGTTGATCAACTTGGCTCCTGGTGACTATAACGAAACTAATTTCAGTTTCACTAACCAAATACAAGATGTCACTATTATTGGTGATACTAATCCATTAGCGGGTGTAACCTTTATGCAAGGTGGCATTTATGGTGGACTTGCATACAACGTACAGCGTCAATTGAATCCGGAAATTGGTGTAGGTTGTAACTACAATATAACGTTTAATACAGGTCCTGTACCGGCTGCGGGTACAGTAATGACGGTGACTACAGATACGCTTGCATGTACAGACTTCACAGCGGCAAATCCTAATTTCAGCAGTTTGCTTGCAGGCCGCCAGGTACAATTTATAGGACAAGGTGCCACTGGACTGACAGCTACAGTACAATCAGCTACAGGTAACACAATTACCTTTACTACAGCAGTTGGCGGTACGCTTGCGGGAACCACTACTGACGGAATGAACAGTTCTTTAGGCGTAGCGTTTACTGTTGTTCCTAATGTAAGAATAAATGGTCCGGCAGGCACCAGCAGCTTTACCGGATTTAAGAATCTTAAGTTGCAAGGTATTTATTTTAGTTGGGAAATTGGTAACGTTCTCTATTTAGGTGGCGTTAACACCAAAATGGAACTTTCTAACAACCTGTTGAGCGATGAAGATGCTGGTCCGCTTGTGTCAGGTATTGTTCTATCTGCAAATCAAGCATATAACCGCCAACCGAATACATTCACTGGTAGACCGCAGATAGTTGATACGTGCACTCCTGATTTTGTATTTAATACGGTAATCGGCGGACCGGGGCTACAGATCTTTGGAGCTTCAGGAACTTTCAGCTATGCGCAGTTTACTGCAAGTGCAATGTATATAGATCGTGGTTCGCGCATTGTTGCTGATTACAGCAGATTCCTTAATGAACTGCAAACAGACACAGCTATTTCGGTTGTTAACGGATCTACGTTATCATTTATCAATGGGATAGTGCAGGACGTTGTACAAGTTCCTAATACCAATGGTATTGTTGTTGCAAACAGCTCAACACTTGTCGCGTCTGACGTTACTGTTAAGAATTTTGATGTAGGTCTTAACGTGGAGACTGCTAGTGCAGGATTAGTGTTCGGCGTAACGAATCCAGCTAACTTTGATGGTAACACAAACGATCTTGAGCTTGATGGTGCATTAACCGCTAATATAAATGCATATGTAAGTGGTACATTTGGTGTTAACAACTCATATGTATTAAAATAATCTAACAACCAAGTATTACAAACAACAAGAGGCGCTCCTTCGGGAGCGCCTCTTTTGTTTGTAATCTTTCTTTTACGAAACCAACATCGACTTCATCGGGTGGCGATTTTTACGAATCACATGCTGCTCACGTCTGCGCCGACGCCCTTTGATTTTCTTTTGCTTTTGATAATGTTCGCGCTGAGCTTTATCGATAGCAAGTTGAATATGATAATCATAATCTTGCGCAGTGTAGGATAACGGCTCATATACTTTGGTCATCGCTTTGAGTTCATCAACTACTTTTTGGTTCGGGAACGGTACACGTGTGGCATCTTTCCACCCGGTTTGATATTTAAGCAGCATTTCTTGTCGTTCCGGGCGAATATCAAGGACAATCTGTTGTTTGGGATCAAAACAGGTGCCTTGCGTAGCGGTCATGCGATCAATATGATGCAACACCAGCGGTAAAAATATAATTACCGGTAATGGATTAAGAATAAAATCCTCGCGGTAGTTTGCAGGCGTCCAGCCAAAGAACCAGAGTTCAATATGCCCGGCAGAGGCATCGCGCAAGCGCCTTGGTTTGCAATGAGCACGGTGTGGCGCGCAGGCATCTTCTTCTTGGCATTCGCAATGACCGGGGCGTTTTTTACTTGTTTCTCGCGTGAGGCGCAGTTCAACCTGTATCAGTTTTTCCGGTAGGCAAAAGCATGAACGCGGTTTAAAGCGATTGCGAGAAAAGAATCGTTTAGTCGAGAAAAAATCCAACGTTTGTATGCGATCGCCACGTGATGATTGTTGATAAATCTTTTTAAATATAGGGTCGTTGATCAAAAAATCGGTTTCACATTGAATCGGTACACCGATAAGTATCAGTTCATCAATGCATAAGGATTGGTCAACCGGTTCGTTTTGGCGTACGGCACCAAGATTCAGGCATACATTGCCACCATGGCTGTAGCCAATGAGGCGAATTTCCGGTTCAATTCCCTGCGCGCGGAATTTAGCAACTTCCGATAACAAATAATGGTAAAGTGGAATAGCATCAAAATATCTAATGCGCGCACTTAACAATCCATACCAACCGTAGGTATAATAATGATTTTCATAGGTATGGTTTGGATCAACCAGTTTTTCAACACGCTCAAACATACGTGCCATTAATCCCGAAGCATAACCGCGTTCTATACGATTAAGATCGATTTTATGCCACCCAATCTCTTCCATAGGTTGGTTTTGGTAGAAAAATGAATCATCGCGCATGTGGCGTACGGTTTCAGAGTAAATGGTATCTTCAACTTCATCATTTACAAAACGCATAAAGTTAGCGATAGAAAGATGCGGTTTAATGCTCATAATACCATGCACAAATACGGTCAGACGTGTTTTTGGTGCGTGCGGTGCGGATATGTTTGTTTGAGCAGTTGTAGCTGGAGTTTGTTCAGCAACCGTTGCCATGCAATGTAGAGCCGGTTGAAGTAACATACAAGTAAACAGGAGTGCGTAGATTTTTTTCATATCATTTCCCCTATGATTCAATCTGTGCAACAATCTTTGATTACAAGTATAGGGGAAATGATAAATAATTTCAAATAAGCAAGCTAATTTGAGCAAAAAGTTAAGAGCGTTATGCTATTTCAAGTAAGGTAACTTCAAAAATCAGCGTTGCATTGGGCGGAATTACGCCGGCAGCGCCGGTAGCGCCATATCCAAGTTTTGCAGGAATGGTCAGTAGGCGTGTTTCACCAACCTTCATGCCGGCAACACCTTCATCCCAACCTTTAATTACCCATCCGGCTCCTAACGGGAACTGGAATGCTTCACGGTTAACGCTGCTGTCAAATTGTTTACCTCTTTGGCCATTGTCGGTACGTAACCATCCGGTATAATGAACTTTTACTGTATTGCCTTTTTGTGCAACAGGACCATTACCTTCTTTGGTGATTTGGTATTGTAGGCCGCTGGCAGTAGTTACTTCTTGTGGGCTGTTGTTCTGTTCTGTTGGTTGCATACGTTCGTCCTTATCAGTTGGGGTATTAATTGTTGAAGTGCAACCGCTTGCAGCAGTAAGCAAGGCAAGCGAGAGGCATGTGGTATAGCGTTTATACTGCTTCATGCTATTGTTCCTTAGTAATTTATATGAATTAATAGGTTTTTTATATGATGATACTGTTAAAATAGGGTTTCGTCTATTTCAAAAAAACCATTGTTTTCCACGGTTCCATTTCTGTAGAGTCAGAATAGATTTAAAAAGCGAGATAACGAAATGAACCACTTTTATTTGCTTATACGTACCTGGTGCCATCTTATGCAGGCTATGTACCAAACATTATATGGTTTTTGGCGTTTATCAGGAGTGGCAAAACCGTATGTTTCTATTTTTGGGAGTGCGCGCTTAAAAAACGATGATCTCTATGCCAAAAAAGCATATGATCTTGCTCGCATGCTGATTGAATCAGACATTTCTATTGTTACCGGTGGCGCTATGGGGATTATGCGGGCTGCAAATTGCGGTGCATTCGAATCTAAAGTGCCGCATAAAAAACGGTCGATAGGCATATTGGTGAATGGGTTAGGGGATGATTATAAAAGCAATACCTGTGTGCACGATACCTTTTTTGTTGATTATTTTTTTTCACGAAAATGGTTGATGATTAATTATGCGATGGGGTTTGTCTTTTTCCCCGGTGGATATGGCACACTCGATGAGTTGTTTGAGGTACTGACACTCATCCAAACGGGTAAGTTGGCGCGTGTGCCAATTGCATTAGTAGGTGTTGAATTTTGGACTCCATTATTGCAATGGTTTAATAACGAAGTCTTAGCGCACAATCTGCTTGCATCTGGAGATCTAAATTTCTTTATGGTGAGTGACGATCTTGAAGCAATTTTTTGTTTTATGCGTAATGCATGCAATTATAAGGTGAATCCTTTTAAGGAAAAGATGTGAAAATATCCTCATTTTGGCACAGCCAATACCTCTTTTATAATGGTATAAAATTGGGTTTTCAGATGATGAAGGGTGCACTCGTGCTTGCAAAAGTGCGTATGCCAATGGTAACTTTTTTTGGCGGCAGAGAAATTGGGACTGATCATCCCTTTGCGCAGCAAGCATTTGAACTTGCCAAACGTTTAGCGCAACAAGATGTTTCGGTGATTACCGGCGGTGGCCCCGGTATTATGCATGCGGCAAACTGCGGTGCGCAAGCGGGCAATCCAAACCAGACTTCCGGTCTTAATACGCTTGGTGTTGGTGTGCGTGGCATTGATGAACAGTTCAAAAATGAGTGTGCGCAGATTTTTTGGGTGAATAATTTTTTTATCCGTAAATGGCTGTTAATCCGTTATAGTTTGGGCATTGTAGTGTTTCCCGGTGGTTTTGGCACACTTGATGAGCTGTTTGATGTGTTGAACTATATGAAAAGCAATCGCGTACCCAAATTACCATTAATTCTTATAGGCAAAGCCTATTGGGAGCCGATGATTGCATGGTTCAAACAAGAAGGGCTCAAGTATGGTTTCGTTACCGAGCAACAGCTTCAGTTCTTTTTGATCACTGATTCGCTCGATGAAGCATTTGATGTTATCATGCAAATATGCACGCAATATCGCGTGCATGTTAAGTGAGCTTAATCATTATGATGTACATCAATACCAAGAGTAGCAAGTTGTTCTTTTAGACGATCTATATCCGTATATTTAAGTGCAATAATACCAAATGGCAGTGAGCCGCATATATTCTTTTGATTATCATCAATAAACATGACTGATTCATGCATATCAAGCTCTTTGAGCAAATGTTGGTATACTTGAGGGCTAGGCTTGGTAATAAAATTATTATATGCACAAGCGGTGATGATTGGATCAAACAGGTCAAAAATAGTAGGGAATCGTCGTGCAAGGTTAAGATATGCATCTTCACTGATATTTGACAAGATTCCTAATTGATAGCCTTGATCTTTGAGTTGATGCGCTAATTTTATCATTGGCCAATTAACATGTTGGCAATTGGCGATTGTTATAAAAAGTTGCCAAACATCATCGGTATACGGAGCATTATCGGCAAAATAATGAAAAAAGGCTTCTGCGAGGCTGCGGTGCCACGAGAATGTAATCATATGATATATAAATTTAGGATGCAAAACAGTTTTGAGCATGCGCCACTTTATGGGGCTGCGCCAAAATTCAATCAACATGCAATAGTAATTATGATTAAATAAGACACCGTGAATATCGAAAATAAAAATTGTGTTGGTAGGATTCAGTGGTTCTGTAGGATGTACAGGTAGCAAGCAACTGCGATTAATTGTGTATGCGATAATGCAAAAAATGGGCAAAAAGATCAGTATAAGCATGATATAACCTCCTTAAATTTCACATGCGTGAATTAGTTATAAGGAAGATCCTTCGACAAGCTCAGGATGATTACAGTATCGGGTTTTATTGTACGATTATATTGTTATTTTTTAATTAAAAATTTTTTAATCATCCTGAGCTTGTCGAAGGATTTTCCTTACTAAGGATAATGCTTTACGCAACCAACAATAAAGAGTGTGGTAGTTTAGAGAGCATCAAGCTCGAGTTGATCATAATGATCTATGATGATATCAGCCTGCGCAAGTTGTTCCGGATTTCCCGAAGTATTAATACCTATACAGAACATACCGGCCGCTTTGGCAGCAGAAATACCATGTGCAGAATCTTCGATTGCCATGCATTGTTCAGGATCTATAGCAATTCTATCTGCAGCATACAGATAGATTTCAGGATGTGGTTTTGGACGGGTAACTTGGTTTAGACAGTACATATGTGGACCGAACAAACCTTGTAAACCCAAAGCTTTGTCGGTTATGGAAAGCGTCGTGTGGCTGGCATTGGTAGCAATAGCCATAGGAAGGTTTATTGCTTTGGCGCGTTCAAAAAACGGCAGAAACCCATCAACAAATTTGATTCCCTGATGATACAACTGATCTGCATATGCCTGCTTTTCCTGTATCAGTTCGCAAACCGATTCTTCTAGATTATAGGTCGAGCGCAAAATAAAACAGCAATCGCGCATGGATTGACCATGAAATGATTGTAATAGGTTATATTCCTCTTCGGGAGTTAATATAATCTGTCTGCGTTCAAGAAGGTATTTAGTGGCATTTTTCCATATGGTTTCGGTATCGACAATCGTACCATCCATATCAAAAATAATTGCTTTAAATTTCATATTTTTTATCCTTAAGGGTAAGGATTAATGCTTAAAGAGAGAGGAAAACATGTTTAAACGTACCTTACCGATACTTAGTTTAGTTACTTTTATAGGTATAAGTATATCATATATTGCATATCTATGTAAAGTCGGCCCAATTACAGGGACAATGCAGGACTTTTTTTCCATGAATCATGCCATTTTGCCCCTTTTGGGTGCTTTTTGTGGTTCATTTGGGTCAGTAGCCTATATAATAACCAAGCTTTGCGCTAATATATGCATGCTTAAAACGCTTTATATTCCACTTTCTCAACTTGGTTTGGGCACCTGTGCTGCTTCGCTGTATTGGGCGAAAGAGCGCTATATCGTACGTATAGGCATACCGGCACTCTGTTTTGCCCTCTTTGTGCTGCATCCGGTAGGAAGTGGCGCCGTAGCCTATGCATGCTTGTGGTTTATTCCTATGGTTTTGGCGGTAATTGCCCCACGCAACGTTTTTTGCTCTTCATTAGCAAGTACCTTTACGGCTCACGCAGTTGGTTCGGTGATACATCTGTATACTATTAATGCTATGTCAGTAGAACAATGGCATGCATTAATTCCGGTAGCGCTACTGGAACGCCTCATATTTACGTGTGGCATGACTATCATGTATACATTGATACATAGCACTTTACAGGCACTTAAAGCCTATATACTTAAAGATATGCGTGCTGAGCCGCAATGGTAGAAATCCCTCGTGTGCAACATTTGGCTTGTGTTATGGATGGCAATCGCCGTTATGCACAACAACAAGGCTGGCAGCCGTGGATAGGGCATAAACATGGCATCCAGGCGGCCAATATGGTTACGCAATTTTGTTTGGATCAGCAGATTCCTTATCTTTCGCTTTATCTTTTTTCCCTTGAAAATTTTAAGCGTACGCAAACGGAACAACAGTTTCTTTTTTCATTGTTAGTTGAACATGCATCAGCGCAACTTGATGAGCTGATAGCCAAAGGGATTCGCGTACGCTTTATTGGCGATCGCGACCAGTTTCCCGCATCGGTGCGTGCTGCATGTGAACGGGTTGAACAGGAAACAGCCAATGGGCAAGCGCTGCAGGTGCAGTTATTGTTCTGTTATGGCGGACAGCAAGAAATTGTTGCAGCTGCACGCAATTTAGCAGCACAAGTAGCTGCAGGAACGTTGCATGCTGATGCAATCGATGCACAGCTTTTTGCGCGTACATTATGGACAGGAACTACACCCGAACCGGATCTTATTATTAGAACGGGTGGTGTGCAGCGCATCAGTAATTTTTTGTTGTATCAATCTGCTTATAGTGAATATTATTTTACCAACACGCTGTGGCCTGAACTTAAACAGGAAGAACTGCAGACAATTGTTGAGCAGTTCGTTGCGCGTAAAAGGAATTTTGGTCAATGAACATACTGATTTTGGGCGCCGGAGCTTGGGGTTCTGCACTTGCACATCTACTTACGCACAATGGACATACCGTTACCTTGTGGGTACATGATGCAGCACTTGCAATGCAACCACACATAACTACCGATATGCAAGCAGCATGTGCACAAGCAGAAGTCATACTAGTCGCTATTCCTTGTCCATTTATTCGTTCAGTTATGCAACAAGTACGTTCCTATTGTCGTGTGGATCAACCGCTGCTTGTCGCCAGTAAAGGTATAGAGCTGGAAACCGATATGTTACCAACACAGATTATTATGGATGTTCTGGGTGATGATATGCAATTAGCAGCACTTTCAGGGCCGAGTTTTGCACATGATCTGGTGCAACAACAGCTCACCGGTATGGTTGTTGCAACTACTGAAACAGCGTTAGGCTTGCAGATAGCAGAGTTATTTCGTACTACCTATGTACGCATTGATCTATCTGATGACATCATCGGTGTACAAGTTGGTGGTGCGCTTAAAAATTGTGCTGCACTGGCTGTTGGGCTGCTTGAAGGTGCAGGGTGTACGGACAATACCCGCGCATTATTCGTTACACGTTGTTTACAAGAAATAGTATGCATCGGTACTGCATTGGGTGCTCAAGAGCGCACATTATATGGCCTTGCTGGTATCGGCGATTTGCTGCTCACCACGATGAGCTCAAAAAGCCGCAATGTGGTGGCGGGCAAGTTGCTTGCGCAAGGTGTTGCAGTTGATGATCTATTTGCACATATGGGTGCAGTTGCAGAAGGGGTTAATACCATTGCTGCAGTTGAGCAGCTTGTGCGCACCCGTGGTATTGATGCGCCACTACACCGGGCATTACATGCAGTTGTGTTTAGTGCAGCTCCGCTGCAATCATTGCTCGATTTGTTATAAAACGAAAGCCCCATACACGCATGTACAGGGCTTTCCGTTTTAAATGAAAGGAATTTTTATAGGGTTATATTTTGAACTTTAATGCGCGCACTATATCTTTAAGCTGTGATGCACCTTGAAAATGTATTACCAACATATTTACATTATTTGCAGTTGCCCATGCACGAGCAGCATTACAATTTTCCAGCTCATCATCGATAAAAATTATCAAATCATTTTCTGCCGGATTAATGAGCTTTACCAAGAGTTCATAATAACGATGATCCGGTTTTTTGATTACATCTTGTGCTGCATAATCGACGCACACACCATCTTTGATAAAACTCGGGTTAAATAGTTCAGAGAATTTCTTTTTCAGCTCTGCCATAAAAATGGTGCCATTATTGGTGGCATAATAAAACTCCACCCCTTGAGCATGCAGTTTTTTGTAGATTTTTAGCACGCTGCGCGATACTCGTTGCGACATGCATAAATCTTTGATCGTGTTAGCAATAGCGTGATGACCACCGGTTTGTGATTGGATATACAGCTCTTCACCCCATATCATACCGGTATCTTTTTTAAACTTGCGGGCATCGTTGATTTTCTTAGGTTTATGAGCAACGGTTTTAAGTATCTTCCAGTTATCTTTTTTTATAAGCACCTTATTTAGGTCAGTTGCTATAAAAACTCTACGAGCGGCTGCAGCAGATATGTTTGCATAGGTTGCAACAGCGCAGAGCGCTACTAATAAGGTTATTCGGTTTAGATAATGCATAGTATAATCTCCAAATAGACAAAAAAGTTAATCCATATTCTTTATGGTAACAGATATGCAGGGTAATGCAACAGGTAGGGGGGGTGCATCTTCATGCATTTCCAGGCCATACTTTTTTAAGAGTGTGGCACGCTGGGAGTCGAAATATTGACTATATTCATGTGCCACTTGCGTCAAATCAAGATTATGCTTATCTAATTTTTCTAATCTCGGCTGGGGATGATGCCTATCCTTATTAAGTTCATCGATATGATTTCTTAACCATTTTTTGGCCGATTCATCCAAGAACTTTTCAAGAGAGCATAAAAAAAACAATGATGGACATTCACTAAATGAGCCGTTTTCAGTATCAACAAATGCTATTTTTCCGGTGTCTTTATCGATTATAATATTATCTGCTAAATTTACTCCCCAATCGCTATAGCCGGTTTCTTCTGCCATTAAAACCAATTGTTGAGCCTCTTCTAAGGTGAGTTTTTTTCGTTCGTTATTTGCGTGGATATACTTTGTAACGATTATCCATTGGTCATCAAGTTTATATATATATTTTCTTGGTACAGCCAATTTAGTAAGTTTATTTCTTCGAATGCATTCACGCATGCGCTCAGCATTAATAATGCGGTATATAGCGTCTTCAAGAAAATCAACAAAAATATCGGGTGTTTTATCGCTTGGTGATCCTGCAAAAAAACCAAATAATTCTCGCGCGATATCTTCTCTATGTGCCTCTATGGTGCGTTGCATTTTTTGAGGCGGAGCAAATTGTTGTGTAAACTTTTCAAAATCAATTTTCGCACTATCTACATGATTATTTTCAGCAGAATAATTTCGGCTGTTTTTTAAAGCTGTATATCCGAATGTTGCGCTAGCAGTCGCAAGTGAACAAAGTAAAAAGGCTTTTTGCCATCGGTTTTGACTATTGTGCGAATTGTTATTGCTGTCAGATCGACTACTATCTCCTGTAGCTTGGTCATTTTGTTGCGTAGTTAAAGAACGTGTAAACAATATTGAACCGATTTGCAAACGAGGCATGCCGCTAATGGCGGCGGATGTAACTTTAGGATTGCTTGTTTGTAACAAGCCGAACCGTGCTGCCAATTGCGGTAAGCGAGAAAGTATTGCATGTGCAGGAATAGCTTGTATTCCTGCAAGTGTGAGTAGTGTGATTTTTATTGTATTCTTCATGATATAACCTTCATTTTGTTTTAAGAATGATTTAGCCACCAGGTAATACCGATTAAAGCAACAGCGCATGTTCCTACAAAAGTAAAATTTTTTATCTGTTCTTGAATGCGGATTTCATCATTTAACTTTGCTATTTTAGCTTGAATAATAGCGAATTTCTGTTTTCCCTCTGACATTGCACGAGGTTCATAGCAGGGGTGTTCTTCTCTTACTTTTTCAAAGTCAAGATTTAGATCATAATGGCTGTTATGCTGCAGCGATTGATAATTATGATAGGCGAGATTAGATATTTCTTTATAATGATTTTTTATCCAGGTCTTCGTTTCTGTATCAGAAGCTGAATAGCGTGTGAACCTTTTTAACATGCGCACCGAGTCAGCTGGATTATTTGCGTGAAATGATCGATTCTCCAAATCAATAAACGTTATTTTTCCGCTGTTTATATCTCTTATAATATTACCTTGGTGCATATCCGTGTACCAGGTTTCAGCTGCCAAGATTGCCAATTGTTGAACTTCTTCTAAAGCGAGACTTATTGGTTCAGGATTAGGTTTTATATACTCAGCTACTACGATCCACTGATCATCAAGTTTATATATATATTTTTTCGGTACGGCCAGTTTGTTAAGATTATTTTGCCTGATGCATTCACGCATGCGCTCTGCATTAATAATACGGTTGATGTTATGATTTTTTACAAAAATATCCGGTGTTTCGGCGCTCGGTGATCCGACGATATGACCTGTCTTGTTTCTTTTTAGTATGCGAACTATCTCTTCTTTATTTGCTTCTATGGTGCGTTGAACTTCCTCGGGCGGAGCAAACTGCCGTACGAATTTTTCAAATTCAGTAATATCTGTGGCGGATGATTTTTCAGAATCTTTCGATTCATCTGAATAATATACATGTGATACTTCCGGTGTTTCAGACGCGGGAATTTCATTTTCAATGTAGGCATTTTCATCTACAGAAATATTTTCGTAGACTCCTACAGTCGCAAGTGAACCAAGTAAAAAGGCTTTTTGCCATCGGTTTTGATTATTGTGCGAATTGTTATTGCTGTTAGATCGACTGCTATCTCCTGTAGCCTGCTCATTTTGTTGCGTAGCTAAAGCACGTACAAGTAATGTTGAGCCAGTTTGCAATCGCGGCATACTGGTAGCAGTTGCGGCAGGAAGTCCCTGATTGCTGAATTGTAATATTCTGAAGCGCAATGCTGTCTGCGACAGGCGTAAAAGCATAGCATGTGCAGGTAACACTTGCCCTACTGCAATAATCAGTAAAAGAGCTTTAAAAATAAATTTTTTCATCATAAACCTCTGTTTATCAGTATATAACCTAATATATATTCCTGAATGCAGGCAAATTCACATAATAATTATACATAATATGTCCAATTTGTCAATAAATATTCAAGTGAAGATTTTGGTACCGAACTAAAAGAAGAATATACGACAATCTGCCGCGGTTCATGATGGGCTCTAGATAGCGTTCGCTTTGGGGAACTTCATACTTATGCTCAATTCAGCACGTAGATCGCCGCTCGATAGATCTATAATGCTGCCGCTCAGAGGCATATGGGTGCTTACATACATAGTTTTATTGGGGTGCAGCTTGCCGTGAAGGGTTGCCTGTACGCCATAACGGGCAAGAATTGCCTGTGCTTGCGTCAGTTCAAGGCCAACCAGATTAGGCCAAATCACCAATTCAGGCGGCTGTTGGGCCACATATACGGTGGCTACATGCAGATCGGAGGCCTCTTTAGGTTTTGGCCACTGAGCAAAACAACATTGGTTGGTGCCTTCACTATATTCAATGACATAGATATCCCCTTCGTAGCCATGTTCATGCAGGCATAGATCGATCATTTCTTTATCGAGCCCCAGCAACGAAGGGCAATGCGCTTTATGTGGATGTTGGCATACGGTAAGATATACCGTCTGTTTTTCTTTGATATGCTGGTATGGTTGCGGGATTTGGGCCGTAATAGTACCGCTAGGCCGTTGTTCATCTTCCTGAAGATGCATAATTTTAGGGTACAAGTTGTGTGCGCTGAGCTCTTTGAGTGCGGCAAAGCAATCTTTGCCAATAACATTAGGGCAGGTGGTTGCGCGTGGTTGGTAGGCATAAAAAAGGAGATAATAGGTGCAGCAAAAGAGTACAAACGGGATTGCGGCCATGAGAGTGAGGCCAAAAGAAGAATGTAGCTTCATACAGATCTTTCAAAAACGTAAAACAAGTATTGACAAACAATAAGCCGGATTCTGTTGCGGCAACGTTAACCGTCACCGTGACAATCATTTATCTATGCGGCATACCCGCATGTACATTCGAAACGAACCATCGATACATGCTGCTTTGCCTTGCTCCAGGTCGGGTTTACCCCATATAACCATTGCTGATTATATCCGTGCGCTCTTACCGCACATTTTCACCCTTACCGCATGCTGTATTACAAGCATGAGGCGGTTATTTTCTGTGGCACTTTCCGTGAGCTTGTTAGTTCTCCCCTACGTTGGCTATAACGCCTCCGCAGGCACCTTATTCGTTAGGAGTCCGGACTTTCCTCCCGTAGCCTTAAGCTACCAGCGATTGTCCTGTTTGCCAATACTAAACGTTTTTATCAAAGATCTACTACTTACTTGCAATGGTAGCATGAAATTGCCAAACTGTATAGTTTTTTATGGTATACAGCTGATAACATACCCAATGATTGCGAGCACTGAAAGCCCTATAAAGCTCAAAGTTCCTGCGATTGCGCCACGGCGACGTTTACTGCGTCTGTTGGTGGTGGAAGCTTCTTCTTTAGGCGTATGTTTGACTGGTGCTATGGTTGTTGATGTTTCCGCAGCACTGTTTTTCAGTGATTGCTCACTGGATGTGACTTTTGATTGCATCTTGATCGCTTGGGTCTGCGTTGTGCAGATGAACAGAGATAAAAGAGCTACAAAGAGATATATCATGGAAGGTTTCCTAATTAATAAGTTATTTAATGGCGCTTAACCCGCCGCCAATGCAGGCGCTAAATAAAAGCAGAGGCACTGCGACAAGTACTAAAAGGCCGATACCCAAAGCTATACCCCATCCTCGCTTTTTACGTTGTTTTCGCGTAAGTTTGCGCTGTTGCCTTTTTAAGGCTTTATCCTCTTTTTTTTGTTGTCGAGCCGAGAGCGGTTGTTTGTTCTGGAAGACTGTTTCGCATTGATTAGATTGCGCTGTTTGATCGAAATGCTCCGCTGTTTGGGCATGCACACAGGTTATTAAAGATAGAGCTAGGAGGAGTTTTTTAAGCATGTTTGTTCCTTATGAATTAACTCCTTATTCATGTAATAAAGTACCATGTAGAGGGGAATCTGTAAAAAGGGTCAATGCTGTTGACATATAAAACGTCCTCTGTTAAGCTTAATATCGATAATAATTGAGGTTATTTTAATAAAGAAAGGGTGGAATATGTCTCGTAATGGTATATTTCTCTATTTTAGTTATGTTTTCTTGCTGTTAAGCGTACCTATACGCGCAGAAGATGCGACAATCGATTTTTCTGATGGCGATCAAGTACAGATTGTTCTTGATATTCATGATACAATAACAGAATCAAACGGTCGTCATGGTTGGGCATCATTAGGAATTGTCCAGAAATGTCAGCTCGTAGCATTCGGGTTGTGTTACAAATCAGCAAAAGCGCTTGGGCTCGTGAACGTATACAAGAATTCATCTATAGAAGGTATTCTTGAAGCGGCTCCAGCACTTAAATATCTTGGTGGATCTGCAGCTAAAGATTTTGCTGACCTGCAACATACCATATCTCCTGAAAGAGTAGCCTTATTGCAAAAGGTGAGCGAAACGCACGACATTACATATTTGTCTAATATCGGTCCAGATAATATGGCAAAGATGAAGGCGCGTGAGTCGCAACTGTTTAATGATAACGTCATACGTGGTGGTACTCTAGTCAAATATGCACAAGGACAAAAGCCAAAACCTGATACTGAAATATTTACTCGTCATGATGGTAAATATACGCAGATAAATCCAAAGACGGGTGAAGCGAAAGTAAAAGTGCTTTTTGACGATAAACAGGATAACGTTGATGCAGCAAATAGCCGTCCAGGCTGGTGTGGATATTTAGTGAGCAAGAGTATTCCTCTAGAGGCACGTTTTCTAGAATTAGGCATCGTTAGATCACTACCACAACTAGAAGAAATAGCAGAACCAGTAAACGCATAAACAATAATAATAAAGGCACAACTACGTGAAAAAAACGTTGATCATGCTGCTTGCTTTAATGCAGCAGCCCAGTACATCAGGAAATTTCGTACAAGATACACTCGGCAGCATGATCACTGCCTATCCATATAAATGTGCTGCTGCAGCTACAGCTGTTGTCATAGGATGTGGTTGGAACTGGTGGCATCACAAGCGTTATGTGCTTGATCCACAGGAATTACCGGCACCGGATAAAGATGCCAAACATATAACGCTTTTTGTCCATGGTGCATTTGATGCATCAAAGCAGGCATTACAAATGCTACGCAAAGACGCTGATGTCGCACCATATCTGGTTGAAAAAAATCTTATTACCTTTAATTTTGATGATTCTTTTGCGCTATCGCGTATACCATTTTGGTGTTTTAAAGGATGTTTGGCGCAAGATGCTGATGTTGCAGCATTGCACGCACAAATTGAAGAGATTAAACAAAATTATCCACAGTTGGAAGGTATTACCTTAGTTGGTATTTCTCGTGGAGCTTCTGCAATAATAAATTATACCGGTACGCATGGTACAGATAAAATTGCCGCATGTGTTTTAGAATCACCATTCGATTCTATGGAGAAGCTGCTTGAGCTGCGTACGCAAAAACGCGGTGTTTCACCCTCTTTGTTCCAATGGATTAAGCCTGCTTTATTAGCCGTGATTGCCGGACGTTATCGCACTGATGGTATCCAACCTATTGATATGATTAACAAAATTAATGCCGATATACCGACGCTTATTGTTGCAGTGGAATCTGATCATGCAGTACCATATGCCGGTACGTGTGCGGTATACGAAGCGCTGCGCCACCGTGGTGCTACACGTACGCATATGCTTACTTTAAAAGCAGGTCGTCATGGTGCGCTCATAAAGGGCTCAGACGGGCAGCAGTATCAAGATGTTGCACATGCGTTCTTTAAAACATACGGATTGCCGCACAATACTGCATTTGCAGAGCGTGGTACAGCAGCATTTGAACAGACGCTGAACGCCTAAATAAAAAAACATCTATACAAAAAAGAAGAGCTTGCGCAAACGGGCTCTTCTTTTTTTTGGTACTACTACGCATAATGTGGTATGATGCGCTCCTATATAAGGGAGTAGTATGATGCGCAGTATGCGTCTTTTTTTGTATTCAGTTTGGTTGCCAATGTTTGCTGTATTGGCAGCATTGCTCATGTTTGTTGGCCAGCATATGCTCGTAGATTTAACCGTGCTGGAGCGTTACGATCCGGGCAAACCAACGGTATTACTTGATGACACCGGTGCTGTTTGGGCGACGTTTGCATTAGATAAACGTGAACCAATCGATATTAATCACGTGCCTTCCTATCTTATCCAAGCGTGTCTTGCTGCAGAAGATTGGCAATTCTTTACCCATCCGGGTATTTCCATTAAAGGTATTATTCGTTCATTGCTGGTGAATTTGCGTCATGGACGTGCAGTGCAAGGTGCAAGTACTATTACGCAGCAGTTGGTGCGCCTCATTTATTTCGGGCACAAAAAAACATTTACACGTAAAATAAAAGAGCAGATGGTGTCGTTGTTATTAGAGATTCGTTTTAGCAAAGAGCAGATTCTGCAAGCATATTTGAACCATATCTATTTCGGGTGTGGTATTTACGGTGTGCAAGCAGCAGCAAAACGGTTTTGGGCAAAATCTATTCAAGATATAACACTTGATGAAGCTGCGGCATTGCTCGCCGTGGTACGTTCTCCCGGCACCTATTGCCCTTTATTGCACCCGGAAGCAACCAAACGCCGACGCGATCTTATTCTGCGCAATATGCTCAAACTCGGTTTTATTAGCCAAGCACAGTGTGATAGCGCACTTGCATCGCCGATAGTTATTATAGAGCACCAAGAGGAAAAATTAGCATTATATGCAAAAGAGGCAATTCGCAGTCGCCTTGAGTATATGGTGGGCTCGCACGAATTGTATACCGGTGGCTATGTGGTGCAAACAACGCTCAATAAAGATATTCAAGCAAAAGCAGAGCAGGCATTTGCCACCCATATGGAAAGTATGCGCCGCACTATAGACCCAAGTGTAGAAGGTGCATTAATTACCATGAATGGCGTCACCGGAGAAATTAAAGCGCTCATTGGCGGTTATGATTTTACCACCTCACGTTTTAACCGTGCGCTGCAAGCGCGGCGCCAGTTGGGTTCAGTATTTAAACCGATTGTCTATGCAGCAGCACTGGAAGCTGGTAAAGAGATGGACGAAGTACTCATCGATGAGCCGTTTAGTTTAATTGATGAACGTGGCATTACCTGGCAGCCACAAAACTTTGATCGTACCTTTATTGGCCAAATGACGCGTGCATATGCATTATCGCATTCAAATAATATCGTCACCATTAAAACATTGCTCGAAATTGGCGCACCATCGGTAGTTGCTATGGCCGGTCGTTGCGGCATTCCAGAAAAATTGCATCCATGGCCATCACTTGCATTGGGCACCATCGATACAACGTTAGATACAGCGCTGGGGATGTTTAACCTTTTTGTGCATGATGGTGTGTATGTAAAGCCCCACATGATCTCGTGGGTAAAAGATACCTGGGGGCAAAAAATATATTCCTATGCACCCCAAACGCATGTGGCGATATCGTCAGTGGTGGCGGGTAAAATTCTAAAAGTTTTAACGCTCGGTTTGGAGCGCGTGCGCGCCACCATGCCCGATAGTTGGATCGATAGTGAATCAGCAAGTAAAACGGGGACCACTAATGATTTTCGTACCTGTTGGTTTATTGGTGCAACGCCGGAACTTACCACTGGCGTGTATGTTGGCTGTGATGATAATCATACCATGGGCAACGATCGCTATCCATTGCATACGGCGTTTCCTATTTGGCTTGGATTGCATCGGCAGGTAACAACAGAACAAAAAGCATTTCATTATGATCCTACATTGCAAACAATCTGCATAGATGAACGTACGGGCAAGCGTAGTAAGCCTGAACATCCGCGTGCAATTAAGATTTTTATTTGACGCAGTTCAAACCAAAGTATGCGAACTCGATCTATGCAATAAAATATAATCTTTTTTTGTCTTCCTCGCGAAGGCGGGGATCCAGTGATTAATAGTTCATTTTATCTGTTTTTTATTTAATTGCTGGATCCCCGCCTTCGCCTATGCATTACCCACATTTTTGGTAGTATTTAATGAATTCTACTAAAAAAAGGAAAAACTGATGACAACAAAACTGTGGGCTGCAAACGAGGCAAAA
>JAGVLK010000016.1 GCA_020049835.1 Candidatus Babeliales bacterium
ACAATTGTAGTGTTTTGTACTTCATGATCTTTCTCTTTTTTATAAGGAAACTGGTCATGAGTATACTTCAAATTTTAAAGTTTCAGAAGAGGTCTATTTGAAAAAGTGGCGCCAGCCATTCGTAGCTTGCCGAGCCGGAAGGCCCGGATAAGCGAAGAATGGCGGCAGACATGTGGTACACTACGAACTTTTAGATGGTCAATATTAGTATCACAACTGCCGTTAATCAGCTCAATACGCGACGGTTACGGTAACCTGAAACTCTTCTAATAATAGGAGAAGTGTCTATAGTAGGTTACCAACTTGTCTTTTGTAAACCAGTTAAAATCGTTAAGTACCAATAGTTTGATCGACTACTGTAATTTTTTTATTCTTATCAATTGTGATTTCAAAAGTCCCAGTCAATAAGTAATTTTCAAAGTAAGATTCTTTTTCCTCGTAATTTTCATCTTCAAATTCAAACTCTGATTTGATCGTTAGATCATATTGCCCGTCGACACAAATCATATCTCCATTTATTTGATAGGAAAGTTCACTTAATGAAATATCTTTCGCTATATAATTTTCATAAAATCCGCTTATATCAGCTTCAGTCTCGCCAGTAAGAAAATCGTTAAGCAAGTATTGTTTAATTTCATTCTTCACATTTGATTTTTCACACACAGCTCGCATATCTTTTTCGGAGTGCTGAAATATTTTGAGAATGTCTAATATCTCATGAAATGAGGTTTCCGGGCTTTGAACGAATGGAATTGCCAAATCTATTTTTTTAGACATATCATTTTCTGAAGAGATTTTCTCCAAGAGAAGATCCATAGAGGATTTTTCTTGCTTGCGTGTAGATTCTAAAACATTTAGGTAATTTCTATAGTTAGAGTAGCCCAACTCTCGCGCGGCTTCATCAAGCGCTTGACTGGACCGCAAAGATTTCTCTTTTTTGAGTTGTCTTGCTCGCTGCTTGAGAAACGATAATAAAACGATTGATTCTTTCATCATAAACTAAACCTTTGCTCATCAACGCTCTGTCGCCTGCTCCAAAACATCTTTGAGAGATGCTTAGTTTAAAATGATTAGAGAATATTAATTCAATGACAGTACTCGAGTGCAAGTTTTAGTGCGCAGGCGCATGGCTTCTGTCTAACCAGCAACAATTCTAGCAGGTGAAAAAAATATTTCAAGCTCACATACGTTAAATCGCAGAGCATATAAATACTACCCATCGATTATGCAAAAAATTTGAATTAGTAACATTAATAGGGCCAGAAAAGCACTAGCACCAATGCTAAAGCTTGGCAATCATGATTACTACACAACCCAATAAAAAAAAGGATCCACAGAAATGACATTGCTGATCAATCCAAAAAATTAATGTTTGCGAAATATCAACTTAATCAATTCGAGTACCCACACACTTATTAACCAAATGATTATACTCAGCAACCCTAGAAAAAATGCGCCTGCACAAAGAATCAACAAGACATTGCCCAAGGAACTTTTAGATATTATCACTAGCAATGCAACCAAAAGTAATACTATGCCAATTTGCTTGAAATTCTTTTCTATAACTTTCAAAGCCGGCGCAGTTGCTTCACAAATTAAGCTGAAAATTGCTATCGTTAGGCCAATTACAAATCCTAGTATTGATAGCACAATGGGTCCTAATGTTTTCATTATATACAAAAGGGCTGCAAGTTCTACGATCCAAGACATGCTTTTATCTTCCTTACAAGGTTAAATAGCTTTATATACGGTAATCCTTTCATTTCATCCTCCTATTCTGTTTACACAAAATAGACAGCACCTCTTTATCATCATAATCTATCGTTCTAGCTATCTCGCCGTATGTATCTTTACCGAAGTAGTCAAACATACCCACTAATAGGTAATCTAGAGCTATCCTCAAATCGGCATTTTCACTACTGCTGACAGTTCTACCTTCCCAAACCTGAACTTTAGGCCATATGTCTTTGTCTAATACGATTTCTGAACCGTTTATCCAATGCATAAATTGCTGCATCCAAGAACACGCTTCTTTTCTATCCTGAACCTCTTTTCTATATAGATTGAGATCAAATATCGCTATATCAAGCACACGGTGAAATAAGGTATAATTTTGCGGAATATAATTTATTGTACCCGATGATTGGCTCGTTTGCGTATATCCTCCCGCTCCAAAGCCTCTACTGTTATAAACAGTACCCTGCGTTACGCTAACTGTTCCGGGAGTATAAATCGGCACATATGCAGTATGCTCAGAGCTGCTCATATCAAAGCTAAATACTAAGCCGTAATCGGCTACGTCATCTACCGCAACAAAACCTTTGTTTTCTAAAATAGTTGTAATCTTTGTGGATACTTCATTTGAAAGCATCTGATCATGATTGCTTAAAGAAAGAAGTCTGAAAGACGCCCCTGGTGCAAAACCAATAGGCAGATGTCGCTTATCTGCTATTGTATTAGTGGTAACACGAACCTTTATGCACGATGAGAAAAACATGATAGACAGTAAAACCAAAAAAAAACTTTTACACTTAAACATATATAACTCCAAAATTTCGTTCAAAATAACCTATTCCATATCACCTATATAATGAGATTCTTAATTGTTTTGATCGCTGAAGGTGGCATACTATTTCGCTTGGCTTTTTAAAATAACGTTTTGTGACAATCATTTACTCAATCGACTAAGGCCTGGCATTAATTAGTCCTATTTCATGGTTTTGTTGTTGTTGAGTGTATGTTTTGTTTGCTAAGATTTTGAGTATTTCTTGTGCTTTTATATTTCCTAGTACTGCAGCACGAAGAAGATCGGCTAAGTAGGCTGCTGAATTCCCAAGTGCATTATAAACTTCTGCACGATTTTTATAACAGATATGTTCTGATGGATCTAATGATATTGCCATACTAAAATCTTGAATTGCCTGAGAATAGTTTTGCAAAGAGGTATATGCACGTCCTCGCTCATTCCAAGACTCAATACTAGTTGAATCCATAACTATACACTTAGAACAGTACTTCACTGCTTTTTGCCACTGGTTTGCGGCAAAAGCCTTCTCAATTTTTTTTGCGTAGCGATTAAATTCTTTTGCATCATTTAAAAGCTTTAACGCTGCGGGAGTACCTATTTGCTTAAGATATGCTTCAGCATAAGGTATGAATTGTTCTTCGGTGGCAAAATTTACAGCTTGCTCTTTTAATTGCTGTTTAAGTCTCGCGTATTCTTGATAATCTACATGATCACGCGATTGACACGTAGTAGCAATCGAAATTGCTAACGATATTGAAATTAAAAACTTATTCATAGTTATTCGTCCTAAAAAATATATTTTGTTTTATCTACTATTTTTGCCATCTTTATAGCCATCCATATAAAATTCATCTTTAATATATTTAGGCCTTTTCTTATTCAACCCGTCATCGAAACCTTCATCGTACATATCAGAGTCCCAAGATCCGGAAACATAACCATCTTTTTCCTCTTGGCTAGCCCAATAATCGGGCTCTTCTTCATATTGCCAAGCCGCTTCATATCCCTTTTCATATGACTTATCCGTACAACCGCTCAATAGGAGCAACGTCAACAAAAATGATAGGCTACCCTGAGAAATAAAATAGTCCTTGATCATATTAATACCCTTATAGTGTTGCGCCGTTGGCAATGAGAAACTGAACTGCATCCTGAGAATTCCCTCCCTGAAGTGCAAATGCCAGTAGCGTAGTAATATCTTTACCATTAAATGTAGTTTTGAAATTAATGTTGGCACCATGAGACAGCAATACCAGTACATTTTCCGTCCAGTTGTTCCTATCAATACACCGTGACAACGGTGTGTAAGCAGGAGTACCATACATAGAAGGATTACACGAAGATGTACAGCATGAAGAACTATTCGAAGCAGTAGAATCTACGTTTGTGGTAATAGTGCAATTAGGATCAGCACCATACTCTAAAAGAAACTTAAGCGTTTTTGGGCCTATAAATCGCATATTATTTGGATCGACTACATCAGTCCATAAATCTTTAATGCTGGCATAACCCATAAGGACCATATCCTTGAATATCTCTAATGCTAAGTCATCATTAGCACACTGCGATATACGATTAATTACTAGCTTTTTATGCAGCCCAAACTGGTCTGGCGAAGATTTTATAATACTCCAAAGATCGCGTACCTCAAACCGGTAAATGGTACCTTGAAATACACGTTCATCAATACGAGCTTTAAGCTCAAGAAGCGTCTGTATGGCATTATGCTTTTGGTATCGTAACGCCACTGAAAAAGGTGATACGTCACATTCAGTGTAATTAATGTCCGCACCAGCGCAGACTAGTCGTTTGATATCTTCGGCAGAGTCTGCCAGGACAGCCTTGATCATCTCGTGATTTAATTGACGCGCATTATTTTCAGATTGAAAGTTGTTTCCTGCGATAGTCGTTGAGAAGGCAAACAATAAGACAATTTCTTTTTTGAACATCCATAACCCCTAAATAAATGAACCTACACTTTGTTTCTATTTCTCAACCTAACAAATTAACATATTGTTGTAAAACGGTAAAAGGCGCTTATTTAAAAGTCTTTTTTGATAGTTTTGAGTCATATAGCTACCCTATTTACGCATGGTAACGGCTTGTTGCATGGCCTCTTTGCTGGTAATATTACTTTTAAAGATACTGTATTTTGCTATCTATTTCGATATAGGGGATAAAAGTAAGCCATGACCGTAAAATTACTATCAAAGAGCCGACCCATAAGTGATTTTATGGATCCCACAAGCAATCAGCCTGATTGCGACAAATGGCGCCTTAGGTTAATTGTAACGATGCTTACATGGGCTTCAAGCCCTGATGCTTTAGAAATTATGGGATTCTGCATCCGATATAGGATCTCCAGAGAAACACTGCATAATTGGGCTAAAGAATACGAAGACATTGCTCGTGCACTTGAGGAAATGAAATTGTTCATAGCTGCCCATAGGCGCATCGGCTGCATGAAGAAGCAACTCGATAATCACTCAGCCTTTAGGAACATACATTTACTTGATCCAGAAGAAGACGCAGTAAACAGGTATCACGCAGATCTCAAGAAGAAAAATGAGCTCGAAGAACAAGTAAGATATCTTGTTGAAATCGTGCGACCAAAAATCATCGACAGGGTTGATACAATCAAAGAAATCAGCGCTTAGAGGCAACTGCATACCCTGCAGTTTACTATCAATTTCGATAAATAGGAGACCATATGACTCATTGGGGATGGTATTGGGGAATAAAAAAGCAGCATGTTGCCAAAACATTGTGCACACAATTGGTATCGATCGACTCTTTCAAGCTATTTAAGAATACTGGGTTTACTAGTTTCAACATTCAACCGTTTGGTATTAACGCTGAGCGAACAGAGAACCATTTTAAGCTCAGATATCCCGGCCGTAAGGACAATGTATACCAGATTCCTATCGATAAGCTACCTTGCAATTATGGTGGCGTGCGCTACTACTTTAAGTGCCCCTTGTGCCAAAAACGTATGCGGATTCTGTACTTTTCAGAACAACGCATTTTTCTTTGCCGCGTATGCTTGAACCTAGGCTACCCTACGCAAAAGTTAAGACCCACAAAGCGTTATGAGTACATGAGCAAGAAGATTAAGCAACAGGTAAAGGATCGAGGCGGGAATCTCGATATCTACAAGAAGCCACCGAAGATGCATCGTAATACTTATCGAATGCTACGCAGTAGGCAATTCTACTATGAATCTAAATCCCATCAAGCATTAAACGCAGAGTTGCGCCAATGGTACCCTAAGATTGCATCTGAACTGGATGATTATTTTGATTACGTTGATGAGAGCAAGGAGTGGAGGAAAATAAGAAACTCGACGCATTGCAGTTAATCCCATCTCTCTGTTTCAAATTTTTCTACGTACTTACGCACCTTTTTTGCCAACATCGCTGATTGTATATTAAAAATCGGAAAATTCGGCCTTAATTCTGCGCTATACCTGGTTTTTTGGGCTATACATAGCTCATCAAGAACACCCTTTATTCCAACGCGCTGCAGGTATTTAGTTGCATTTAATCCATCAGCAGCATCCGGATTCATTTTACTGAAGCCTTCCGCTATAAGCTCATCTATAAATTTAAAGGCATAACTATTTTCATCATCGGCAAATGTATGCAAGGTAATAACTTCAATAAGCCCGGAAGCCCATTTAACAAACAACCGAAGATATTTGCAATCTTCAATGCCCAGCTTTATACTGCTTGGCATCGGTAAACTTTCAATATGTCCTACATCAAGTTTGTAAATGTACTCTAGAATGATATTCAAGTTACGATCAATGCGGTCTCGTGAATAAATAATCTGCTTTAACTTACGTCCACTTTTTGTTCTCAAAGGACTTCCGCTATACAGAGCTTTAATTTCAACGTGAGTAAAATGAAGATCCATAAGCTGCGCGTCTCTAGCGCATGCTGCCGTGTCCATGGCTTTTTTAGGCTTATTTTTTACTTTAGCTTCTACCTTTTGTTGGTGATACAAGGCCTTTTGCCTAAAGTAATCTCTGGACACTTCGGTGCTCCAAATAAGACGATACAAGTATGCATATGCAATCCATACAGACCGGCTAGGGCGTGTTAAGTCAAAGCTTGCTTGCAGTCTTTGTAAATTAAAAAATGATGGCGCCATTGTAAAACGTTTAATCTGCGCTTCGCGCATCCAGACCTTATACCTGTGTATCGTGAAAGAATTCTTCGAATCCCCACACCTTGGACAAGTCCAATTTGATGGCAAATCTTCAAAGGGAATCGGCATATCTAGCTCATCTTTGCACGCTGTTCCAACATTGTAGAAAAAACCACAGAAATTGCCGCAAAAGGATTCCGTGAAACCCGTTTTAGGATTTTGTTCCTGATACCGATATGCTTCTACATATTTTACTTTAGCATAGTGAATAAGAAGATCGTCCCTGCCCAAATCAAGCAGTCTATAACATATTTTTGAAAAATTATCGTATGCCACATCAGAGGGAGGCGGCATTATAAATTCCGGTCTATTGTCAAAAATACTTTCCAAAGCAATTTTGCACTTGTTGATTACGGGATCGTCCATTAGATCTTCCGCAATCAGAGTCAATTTCAGGGATTCAAAGTCATGCTGGAATTCACGTATCGCATCAGCCTCGAACTCAACACATTTTTTGCTATAGTTCTTTGCCTTCCGTCGCCATTTTAGATGCAATACCGGAGCAATTCGCTCAATCAAGGGCATCACTCTTGTAAGAATACCTATTAGGTAAGCCCTATCATTTTTTTGCTCACGAACAAATTCGGCACAATACTTCAGAACAGCAATGGCTTTTGATGAAATAGTCATGTTTAACTCAGACTGGATGGTTATCGATTCACAAAGCTTACCTAACAGTTACAGAGTACTATAAACGTCGCGATTTTTCGATCATGGCAAAAAGACAACCTCCGTTAAGCCCTTTCCAATCAGTAAAAGCATCGCAAATTTACCCTAAATCATGGGGTGCAAAAAAGGGCATTAAGCTTTTAATAACGTTAAACAAGTTTAAACAAGCGTACCAATTTACGCTCGTCAGGAGTTATTACATGAAGCAAGAATTAGCATCAACGGATATTAACATGCTCAGATTCTTTGCACTGCTATACAAGATCGACAAGCGCAACAAGCGAGAACAACAAGAAAATAACTAAAAGAATTGAGCAAGTGAGGATGATCCTCGCCTCTCACACCACCGTATACCGAGTGGTATACGGTGGTCCATAGATTCATTCATCAACAATAAAGAAGCTGGCATTCACCAGCTATAAAAGGTTCTAATTATGTATAATAATTCTACTAAAAATCCCAATCATACACAACGCAAATCAATTACAATGCCAGAACTACTTAGCATGATCGTTACATACAATGGTAGTGGTGTAAAACAATGTGGTAGTACCTACCGAGTTAACTGCCCTGCCCATGGCGATAGACGTCCCAGCATGACCATAAGAGAAGCCAATAATGGCCCCATCTTACTCTACTGCCATACAGGATGCACAACGCAGGAAATCTGCGATGCACTTGGCATACATATCAGCCAACTATTTCCGCCAAAAAAGGTGGGTTAACACTATGAATACTCAGAAAAAAATCGTCTACTCTTACGAAAACGAGCAAGGCGACGTGCTTTTCAAGAAAATACGCGTTGAAAACGAAGATGGATCCAAGAGCTTCTACTTTGAACGCGAGGAGAATGGTCAAATAGTTAGAAATATGAATGGATGCAGGCATGTTCTTTACAAGCTACCGCAACTGTTAGAGGCTATCGCTCGTGAAGAACCGATATTCCTCGTTGAAGGGGAAAAAGATGCTGAAACTATAATTAAATGGGGATGGGCAGCAACAACTGCCCCCATAACTCGCAAATGGGAAGAATCGTTCACGCAAATTCTAAAAGGTGCGCAGGTAGCTCTCTTCTATGATAACGACAAAGCCGGAGTAAATAGGCGTGACATGATAACGTCACAGTTATATAACAATACCAAGCGTTTCCGCATCATCGATCTGCCTGGTATTGAATATTCCGAATCCCATGGCAAAGATGTTACCGATTGGCTTGAAATACCAGGCAATGATATTAAAAAACTAGAACAAATTATATACAACACGCCCGATCATAGACCGCCACAAAAAGATCAACCAGAGCAACTTAAAGGACCATTACGCGTGATAACACTGAACGAACTTATCGCATTAGAACTACCCGAACGTGCAATGCTGCTGCACCCATTTTTGCCAAGCCAAGGTCTCGTTATGCTTGCAGCTAAGCGTGGCGTAGGCAAAACACACGCTGCATTAGGTATAGCGTATGCCGTCGCAAGTGGCGGTACCTTTTTAAATTGGTATGCTTCAACTGCAAAAAAGGTGCTCTACATTGATGGCGAAATGCCCGCAGTACAAATGCAGGAGCGGCTACGTATCATCGCAGATATGTCAGATACGCGACCCGAAGAACAATTTCTGCAACTCATTACTCCTGATCTACAAGAACGCCCCATACCTGATCTTTCCACCAAGCAAGGTAGAGATATCTTTGAAGAATATATCAAAGATCGCGATCTAATCGTCATCGACAATCTATCATGCTTATTCCGGAGCGGTAATGAAAACGATGCTGAATGTTGGCAAGAAGCACAGGAATGGGCGCTTGACCTACGCAGGCGTGGCAAGTCCATATTATTTATACATCACACCGGTAAAAGTGGCACACAACGTGGCACCAGTAAAAAAGAAGATATTCTGGATGCTGTAGTTCTACTAAAACATCCGGATGATTACAAAGCTTCAGAGGGAGCACGATTTGAAGTTCACTTCGATAAGGCGCGACATTTTTCTGGTGAAGCAGCTAAGTCATTTGTAGCGCACTTGAGGCAAGAGAATGATAACTATGTATGGCATATTTCTAATGGTGATGAAGAAGAGCTGCTGAAGGAGATAGTCCACATGCGCGCAACAGGGCTTACTATTCAGGCAATAGTCGAAAAAACCGGACGTAGCAAGTCACAGATAGAAACACTGATTAAAAAAGCAAAGACCCGAGAGATAATCCAGTAAAAAACGGATTTCCGATTTCTGGTTTCCTAAGCAAATAAGAAATCGGAAATCCTTCATACACGACATATACATCGTAATGTTTGTAAAGGTTTGATATACTTAAAGCATAATCAATAAGGACCAACTGCATGTTTAAGATAACCGATTATTTAACAATTCAAGACGCAGCAAAATTTCTTGGCGTCGCCGCAAATACCTTACGCAACTGGGAAAAGGAAAAAAAAGTTACGGTATACCGTAATCCCCAAAACCAGTACCGCTTATACAAAAAAGAAGATTTAGAGCAGCTGCTCAACAACATACAGCCTATGCGATAATGTAATGAAAGCACTTATTTTTGCACGCGTTTCAAATAAGGATCAGGAAGATGGGCAATCAATACCTGCTCAAGTCCGACGCCTTACCGATTACGCAATTAAAAAGAATTTTACTATCGATCGTACGTTTCAGGTCACTGAATCATCCTCTAAGGATACACGTAAACAGTTTGAACAGATCATCAACTACGTCAAAAAGTCAAAAGATACGTTTGCACTTATTACCGATACCGTTGATCGACTACAACGTAGTTTTAGAGAAACGCCTCTGCTTGATGAGCTACGCAAACAGGGCAAAATAGAACTGCATTTTTTGCGTGAAGGTCTTGTTGTAAATCAATCTGCGAACAGCGCTCAGCTCTTGCAATGGGATATTGGCGTTCTTTTTGCATCCAGCTATGTGCGGCAATTGAGCGACAACGTTAAACGTAGTCAAGAGCAGTGTATACGCAACGGGCAATGGATTTCTAAGGCACCATATGGCTACAAAAACATTACATTGCCTACAGGGCAAAAAAGCATCGAAGTTGACCCTCTACAAGCAGCATGTGTCGTCAAAATTTTTGACCTCTATAGCAGAGGCAATAACTCTTTTCAAACAGTTGCACTAAAGATGCGCATCGAAGGCTTTGCAACAACCGCTCGAGGCAAATCCATAACTGCACGGACGGTTGAACTTATTTTAAAGAATCCCTTTTATATGGGCATGATGCAGATCAAAGGACAGCTGCATCCGCATAAATATCCAACCATACTGTCTGCTTCGATATTTAACCTGGTACAACAAACGATTGCCAATCATAACAAGGCACCGGTACAGTTTGCAGGCAAGCCCATCTTGTTCAGAGGACTAATACAGTGTAAAAACTGTGGTTGCTCGGTAAGTGGTGATATAAAGAAACAGAAGTACGTCTACTATAGCTGCCATAACTCAAAACGTATTTGTATAAAGAAGTGGGTCAAAGAAGAAGCTTTGCTCAAAACGATCTTACACGAATTTGATAGCATAAGCATTACTGATCAGCAGATTACTGATATCATAGCGTACATACAAGAGCATGAAGAGCAAGAAGAGGCACTCGCACAGCAATCACAGCTTGAACTCACGCGCCAAATCAACCGCGTCCGGGAACGGATATCAAAACTTGTTGATATGCATCTTGACGGCACAATCGATCGTGGCACCTATCAAGCAAAGCTTGATGAATACAAACATGAGCAGCAAGAGCTACAATCAAAAATAATGGCTTATGGCGAAAGCAAGCAAGAACTGGTAACCGCACGAATTGTGCTTAATTTGGCAAAAGAAGCCAAGAATATTTTCATGAGTTCGAAGTTGGATGAAAAACAGCAACTTTTACGATTTTTCTTTTCCAACTTTAAGCTGAATGACGGGCAGCTCGATCTGGAGCTGCGTGATCCATTCAAAAATATTGCCAAATTGTCAGATCAAACAATATGGCGGGGCTGACGAGACTCGAACTCGCGACCTTCCGCGTGACAGGCGGACGCTCTAACCAACTGAGCTACAGCCCCTTAAAAGATGTATTTCATAATGAAGCCAGATGATAACCTTTTGCCGGGTAAATATGTGGCCTGCCATACGAAGTTTGCCAAGCCGAAGGCCTGGATAAACGAAGTATGGCTCCTCGGACAGGACTCGAACCTGTGACCTAACGATTAACAGTCGTGTGCTCTACCAGCTGAGCTACCGAGGAATACAATTTCAAGAGTGTTGTTCTTAGAGGCCAAATTTGGTGGGCGGTACAGGATTCGAACCTGTGACCCCCAGTTTGTAAGACTGATGCTCTACCAGCTGAGCTAACCGCCCTCTAAGAACTAGATGAAAAGATTTTAAAGGAAAACAAAAAGAAAGTCAAAGCAAAATCACTATTTTTTATAGGTATCTACAAAAGCATGTGCACACATCCATTTAAACTACACTTTAAAAACCAACAAAGCCCCGTACAAGACGGAGCTTTGCATAGATGTACGTATATACTGTAATCTTACAATTTATGCATTAATATCACTCGGGTTTTTCCAATACTGCTGATCCATATAACCAACAAATAATGGTTCATGCATACCCGGACGCTCGATCCAAACAAAGAACGGCGTATCGATAGTTACATCATGTGTTATACAACAACGCATACCAAATGCAGCTGCACTTTGTGCACGTGCACCCGATTCATTCATTTTAAACTTAGTTTGCTGTTTTGCTTGATCAATATGATACTTACCAATTGCCAATCCACGCAGCCAATCAAGTTCAGCTGTCTCATCGTAATTAATCATAGGGATAATAACTTTATCACATTTTCGTGCATATTCTAATACCGGTGATGTGCGAATCTGATTAATTTTATCAAGCAATGCCATGTCTGTTACCGGCTCATCAGCAACGGTAATCCATACCGTATCTTCTGTTTGCGTGTTAATACATATTACCGGATGTGCATATCCAGATGGTTGATGAATACTAAAACCCTTATCTAATGCAAATGCAGCATATTCAACATCGTTGACATCAACTAAAGATGTCACGCTGCCAGCTTTTTCCCACTGTACTGCAATATCCATAATAGCAACTACACCAAAAGGACATGGATTTAAACGAATAGAAAAGCCTTCTTGTTCTAATATACGGTTAAGCCATTCTATATTAGCTGACGCCCAAGTGCGTAATTCACCCGGCTTAAAGAGCTCAAGATCACCCAGCATTGGATTATAACGATATAAAAAATCTTTTTGTACTTGGGTAACCGGTTGTGCAGTAATAAGATCCCATGCGCGTATCGGCTGCACATCCTGATGTACACACCCAATCGCGCCCATTAATGCCGCAATAATTGGCCATATCGCCATACTTGAAATCATACTGGTACTCCTATGCATAAGCATATAATATTACATAATTGCATAATAAGCATAGCTCAAGCCATAAAAAAGCGCAAATGGCTCATCTTTAAAGGGAACCGGCCATCGCCTGGGTTAATCCCTGCTTAATAAGCTCCGGATCGGTCACCGTAACCAAGAATTTGCGTAATTCTGCCGCATCGGGAAGGCCACGAACATAAAATGGCAAATGCTTACGAAACACATAAACTGCGTGCAAGCCGTAATAATCGAGCATGAGCTCAAAATGGCGCAGTGCGCAACGGTAAATCAGCGCACGATCAACCACAAACTCACGTCCGGCTGCATGTTCCCGCATTTCATGTAGTTTCCATGGTTTGGCCCAGATGCCACGGCCAATTAAATAGCCATCAACACCCGTTTGCTCATAGACCATCTGTGCCGTTTTAAAGTTAACAACACCCCCGGAAACGATAACCGGTATCTGAATAGCCTTTTTAACTTCTGCTACCAGCGCATAATCGGGGCGTCCTTCAAAATGCTGTGTCTGCAAGCGCGGATGAATAGCAAGCGCATCAACACCGCAATCTTGGGCCAGTTGTGCAACTTCAACGGCATTCACGGTTTTAAAGCCAGCGCGAATTTTGAGGGTAAAGGGAACGTTAAGATTGCTTCGCATAGCGACCAAAATCTGTTTTAAGCGAGGTAAATCTGCCATAAGGGCAGAACCCGATCCTGAACCAATAACGTTGCGTGCCGGGCAGCCAATGTTTAAATCGACCATATCTACACCCTTGGCTACAATGCGTTCTAGTGCTTGGGCAATAAAGCGTTCATGATTGGCAGCAACTTGATAGTTAAGCGGACGCTCAAGCTGTTCAAAATTAAGCGATTTAACGCCACCTTTATCATTGGCAACACAGGCTACATGGCGCATTTCTGTATACAGCAGCTCATCGGCAGAAAATTCACGCACTAAACGGCGAAACGGCGCATCGGTAATGCCGTCTAATGGCCCGCCGATAAAACGTGGATACAGTTTATCTTTAATACGTATGCTACCTTGCCAGTAATCACGCTCGTCAAAACTCATACAGAACCTTTAAAAAACCGTTAGATCTCGATCTTACAAGAGATGAAGCGCTCACCGGCTTAAAAGCCGGTGTTTCGCGCGCAATTCTTCGAAGCAAAACTCTACCCTACTACGCTAAAGCTACGAAGGGTTATTCTACTCGCAATTCATCCACAGGTTAAAACCAGTGATTTTCTTGCGAAGTAGAATAAGTATAGCGCATGTTAGCCATAAATTCCACCGCCGTCAGTTGGTTATTCGCCTCATTATAGCACATTTTTACCATATTTTTAAAAATTATTGCAGTTTGAAAATCGCAGATGCGATACTTAAAGATGATAACCTCGCTATTTTTAAAAGGAGCATTCCTATGAAACGTTTTTTCTATACCGTTAGCCTGCTAAGCCTATTAGCGACTGGCATTAATACCATTCAAGCTGCATCATGGTTTGGCTTTGGTCAAAAAATAACGAATGCTGACCGTGATCTTTCAACCGCTATAAGTGACGGTGATTATAGAGCAGTTAACAAGGCATTGAGTGCAAAAGCAAATCCAAATGCAAAAGTTGATGGACATACCACCCTATTTATACATGCCTTTGTAGATGCATTAGAACATGATGAAAATAACAAAATTACCGGCATTGATTCTGATCGCGCTGATATTGCACGTTATCTAGCTGCAGCCGGTGGCAATAAAGCAGATCTTGAGCAAGACCTTAAACATTACGTCGATGCGAACGGTAAACCGCGTATAAAATTATTTGAAGACGCTAAAGCTGCGCAAGATTTTGAAACTTTTGTGTATAATCTTAAAAACCTTATTCCAACAAAAAAACGTTAATGTGTACCGTTCGTTTAAAAGGAAACACTCATGAAACAGCTACTCAAAGTTACTATTATGCTCGGCATCTTAGTTATCGCCACACGCGCAGAATACAATGGCTGGTTTGGCTTTGGCAAAAAGAGCGCGCAACAGATTTCGCAAGCTGATCGTGATCTTGCTAGTGCCATAGAAGCCGGCAGCATAGAAGCTACAAATAACGCCATACGCAATGGCGCTCACCCTAATGCAAAAGTTGATGGACACACAAGTTTATTTATACATGCATTCGAACACGCTATCAACCGCAATTGGCAAGGGAACAACAAAATTACCGGCATACATCCGGATCGCTCCGATATTGCACGCTTAGTCGCAGCAACACCTCCCGGTGGCAATATCGATGATCTTAATAAAGTATTAGAAGATTATTACGTTGATGCAGAGAATAAACCACGTAGGGAGTTATTTGTTAATGAGCAAGTACTCCAAGATTTCGCACTGTTTTTATATCATCTGCACAATCTTGCTGTAGGCGCAGCACAAAACCGTTAAAATAAAAGGATTTATATCATGCAAAAAAATTTATTCTATCTATTCGCCTGCATTGCACTTGTACAAACTACACAGGGATCATGGCTTGCGCCCAGCACACAGCATTTGACCCATTCTGACCAAGCATTGTATTCTGCTGTGGAAGCCGGTGATACCGGTGCTGCATTTCTTGCATTGCAAAAAGGGGCTAATCCTAATGCGCAGATTAATAGCTTAACTATTTTTATACATGCATTTGAGCATGCATTAAACCGCGATTGGCAAGGCGCCAATAAAGTTACCGGCGTTGATGAACATCGTGCCAATGTTGCCTATCAACTTGCACAACATGGCGGCAATATTAAAGATTTAGATCATCATGTTGCGACGCACTATGGCATAACAGCATTTAAAAATAATTCAGCATCACGCGTATTCCATGCATTTGTGCAAAAACTTAAAGCTGAAGCAACAAAATATTAAAAAATACATGACAACTTAAGCGATGGCGCACCGGTGCTATTAACATCAAAAGCATAAGAAAAATCTGCATGGTACGCCTCTTCAAGACGCTTATCGATCACTTTATCTGCAGCGATTGCAAATATAGTCCCTAATGCAGCGCCGGCAATAAGTTGTGAAACGTAATGCCGATTACAGTTCAAAAAGGTTACGCCTAAAAAGGTACTAAAAATACCCAATGGCACCGCAGCTTTTACCCCATAGCGCATGCCATAGAGCACTGTCATATAAGTAACTTCTGCCATATGCCCGGAGGGAAAGCCTCCTAATGCACGTTTGTCGCACGGAAAGCGATCGCACCAGGGGCGGAGATTGGCTTGAAAATCAAACTTTTTAATAATATCTTTGCCAAATATAACAAACGGCATACCAATCAAAAAAACCCAACCGGTTGTTTTGAATTCTTGGTTACCACCAAATACGGTCATCAACCCAAGTGTAGCAATTGGAATACCAAGCCCATATTTTGAAAGATCTCTGCACCAAGTTGGCGCCTGATTTTTATCCCGATGGCAACAATCGTTATGAAATGATTTTTGTATACGTTCATCAAACAGACGCGCAGCACCATAAAATGGAAATGTGGCAAGGATAACTTTAATCGTATCGAAACTAAAAATCACATTTTTATTAAGATCAATAACATCGCGCCAGACTCTGCCCAAAAAATTTTCACGCGGGGATGGTCGTCGTGGAAAGCACAAGTTGCCATGCTGACTGACCGTTGTATATGGTGGTTTAGTACGTTGAGGCGCTCGCTTGGTAGCACGTTGTGCAGCATATACTCCGACGCTGAGTATGCTACAATAGAGCAGTACACCGCGTATATAAACCTTGCGTATATGCATAAGCCCTCCCCACACCACTACATAAGATTATGGTGGCACAGTGAGGGCCTATTTTGCAATCGTTTTAACCAAGAGACGGATGCATTGTATGCCAGGAAGTTTTTTGCTCCAATGCATGAGCAACTTTAAGCAACATTGCTTCACCCAAATGGGGACCGACCAGCTGCATACCGATTGGCAACTTACTTGACGTCATGCCACACGGAATAGAAACTGCCGGATTACCTGAAAGATTCATGGCGCAGGTAAAATAATCTTGTAAATCAAGCTGCAGTTTATCTTGATCGAATGCACCAAAGGTAAATGCCGGTGCCGGATGCGTTGGCATAACGAGCATATCCACCCCTTCAAATGCGGTGATAAAATCATGGCGAATAAGGCGCTGTACTTTTTTAGCCGAACCATAAAATGCATCAGCATGCCCTGCCGATAACACATAGTTACCAATCATTATACGTGCACGTACTTCCGGTCCGAAACCTTCACGTCGTGTTTTGCAGTACAACTCTTTAAGGGTGTCAGCTTCTGATGTACGCAAGCCATAGCGCACGCCATCAAAACGAGCTAAGTTAGAAGCTGCCTCTGCACGACTAATAATAAAATAAGCCGCAGCAACATAGTCTAATGTAGGCAATGTTATACGTTTAATACATGCACCTAAACCTTCAAGAACTTTAATGGTTGCTTCAATTGCTGCAACAATTTCCGGGTCCATACCTTCAGCGTATAATGCATTTTCCACAATACCTACAGTAAAGTTTTCCGGTAGTTTACCATCAAGTGTTGCCGTATAATCTTGTTGCGCCACAGCCAATGTTGTAGAATCACGATCATCTTGGCCGGCGATTGCCGAAAGCACTAATGCCGTATCGTATGCCGAGCGCGCAAATACACCAACTTGATCGAGTGACGAACCATACGCAACTAAACCGGAACGTGATACTAAACCATACGTTGGTTTAAGACCATAAATACCGCACAATGCTGCCGGTTGGCGAACTGAACCACCCGTATCGGAACCCAATGCCCATGGCACTAATCCTGCAGCAACTGCTGCGGCAGATCCGCTACTTGAACCACCGGGTACACGGGTTGTGTCCCACGGATTTTTTGTCGGTCCAAAAGCTGAAGTTTCACCTGAGCTTCCCATAGCAAACTCATCCATATTAGCACGTCCTACCACCAAAGCTCCCGCTTTTTTCAGGCGCTCGGTCACCGTTGCGTCATACGGACTTATAAAATTGTGCAAAATGCGCGATGCACAAGTTAAGCTGCGCTCTTTTTGTGCAATGTTATCTTTTATGATTCCGGGAATAGATTGCAATATCCCGTTTGTAACCGGGCTCGCAGCACTAATAGATTCTGCTTTAAAAATTTCTAAAGCTGCACCCAATGACGGGTTGTAACGATTACAACGCTCAATAGTAAAGGAGAGTAACTCTTCGGGTGAAAGCTTACCCGCAGCTAAAAGTTCTTTTAATTCCGCAATAGTTGCAAATGCTAAATCATGCATACCGGACCCTTTACTTATCTTCTAAAATCGATGGAACAACAAAAAAATCGTCTTCTCGTTGTGGTGCACGCTCAAGAATAGCTTGTGCATCAGCCGGTACGACAATATCATCACGAAAAATATTTATATTTTTTACAACAGGCTCTTGTATATCAGCAGCAAGTTGCTGAACACGCTCAGCATACGTAAGTACATCTTCTAACTGACTAATGATTGCCGGGATTTCTGCATCAAGCAGTTCAATATGCGACATATGCGCAATTTTCAGCACATCATCCTTAGATATTTTTGCCATGAACGTTTCCTTCAATTGCTGGTTTTTTCCATTCTTCAGTTCTAAATTTATGTATGTATATCAAACTCATAAAAGCGTTACCAATATAAAAAACACCATACGTTAGTACAAATTTAAGCGCCAGACTTTCGATAGGCAGCCAATGTGCAATCACATAAGAAGTAGGCACAAAGTACCCTAAACAGATAATAAGGCGCGTAAACATAACCGTTTTCTCGTTACGCGATCCACGCAAAGCACCCGAAAGAATAAGCTGCGTAACATCAAAGAACACCAGCACGCTTAAAAATGGAAATACTTGTATTGCAAGATCACTAAATTCATTATTGCGATCAAAGATCTGCACAAGTCGATGTGAGTTAGCCACCATGAGTAGCAACAACCCTAATACCAAGCTCGATGCAATGAGCGTAACTTTTTTAATATTTGTTTTAATGCCAATCCAATTTTCACGCCCAAAATCATTACTCACCATAAAGGTAATAATCTGCGCGCAGGCAATTGCCGGCAAAAAGGCAAAACGCTCTAGATCTTTTACCATGCAAAAAGTTGCGACACACGCAGTTCCCATCGGTTTTATCATACGCAACAACCAGATATAGGAAATTGCCATAGCAGCTTTATCAAGCACTACCGGCCAGCTGGAAGATAATAAACGTTTTACTTCACTGGTACCTTTAAAGATGGAAAACAGATCAAGACAATATTTACGATTTCTTCTACTGCAGAGCAAATAGCCAAGGGTAATGACGAGCATAAAGAGATATTGCACAACGGAAGCAAGTGCTGAACCTTGTAATCCCATGGAAGGTATGCTAAATAAACCAAAATCCATACCATGAATAAAGAGTGCATCACATGCCACAAATAACAATGTACCGGCCATAAATATTTTCATTGGCGCACGTGTATTTTTTATCCCACGCAAAAAGCCCGCAAGTGCCATGAATACAAACATGCAAAGTACACTTAATGCACGCAGACGCAAAAATGGAACGGCCAACGGTACAAGTTCCGCCGGAACATACCATTCATAAATCCAATGAGCACCAAAATAAAGACATCCGGAAAACAACATCCCCATACAAAGCGTCGTCCAGAATGCATCGCGTAATACGCGACCTACTCCTTCAAAATGCGATCTGCCATTATATAACCCGGTAAGCACCATAGTACCGACTGAAAGACCTTCGGTCACTTTTATGATAAAATGTATCAAATTATTGGTTGCGCCAAGCGTGCTATACAATGGCGTCGATTTTAAACTACCGATAAAATAGGCATCTAAAATCATGGGCATAGAATACAGCAGCAACGAGCTAATAAATTCAGGCATAAAAAAGCGCATGATGCGACCATAGCTCTCTCCATGGACCGATTCTTGCAATCCATCAACGTAGCTTCTTACCAAGCTTTTTTTCATACTGATCCTTTGAGTAACAGCGGTTACCACATAGTTTATTTATACCCTCGTGCCCATTGTAATGTAATATTATAGTACTCCATTGACGACAAAAGTAAATCACTGCTGCCGTACTGCATCTTTAAAAAATACATATTGTCTTTTTTTGTCGCCAACGGTATATTCGTGACGCTCATACATATAGCTACTCACCGCATCATCCGGTTGCCATTGCTGTGAGGCCCAATAGATTAAATGCGCCTCTTTATAATGGCTCTGTGCCTTAAATATGCGCACTAATTCACTCGGAGCAAGCGATGCACGCGCAATAAACAGATCTACCGAATAGGTTGTCTTGCGCAAAAAGGTTCGCCAATCGAGGTCAACAATTTCCACCTGCTGCATATTAAACGTAGCAATAACCTCACGTAGAAAAGCGATACGCTTACTACTTACTTCAATAAGCAGAAGCGGTAGCTCTGGGTACATAATTTTTAATGGCATCGCCGGAAAACCGGCACCAGTTCCTACATCCGCTACCAATGTCGCCTTATACACGGGGTAAAAACGGCTTATTTCTAACGAATCTTTAAAATGGTACGCAATGATCTCTTCCGGCTCACACAGCGCGGTAAGATTCATCCGTTCGTTCCACTCAATCAAAAGTTCGGCATAGCGCTGCAGTTGCGCTACCTTATCAGCTGAGAGTTCATACCGTTGGGCAAGATCTTGATACCCGTATTTACTTGAATCTACTGCCACAATATGCCTATCATAATTAAAAATCTAGATGTTTATACCGCACATCTGCTATGCTGTACTTATGAAGAATATACTACGTATTGTTGTTATTATAGCATGTTTCTCATCAAAACAACAGCTGCAAGCGCAGCCGGTCATGACATTCTTTATGCGCCCCTACCTAACGGCCCCTACCGATGAGAATTATGAACAAATGGCAACCAAACTTGCCAAACCCGGCCATATTGCACGCAGAAACGGCGCAATACGCAATTTCGCTATAGTCAGCGGTATATTTTCCACCTATGCCGGTTATCTTGCCATGTCCAACTCCTTTGGCCAAACTATATTTCCCCTTAAACATTCCCTTCCGTTAGTATATTTTGTGGTAACACCAAAAATCACCCCCATCATGATGGCTGGCAATACCATTCATCACTGGGAAATAGAACAAAACTCCCCCGCACAGATATATAAGGTGGAACGCCATCACCTAGAACCTGATAATATCTACTATTGGCAAGTTGATGCAGTTCCATTACCTGATAAAAATATTTTGCCGCCCATATCTATTACTATCTTAGCACGCCCAAAAGATATCGTTATTCCTGAGGGGATGACATTGACCAATGACGCAGCAAATCTATTGTTGCCTGACATATACATACGCAAAACTATAAATAAAGAGGCCAATGCGCTCTATCTGCTCAATATAAAACATTTTTTTGGACAACTACATCCATTATACAAACGGGATGTTACGCGTTATCTTACGCATACACATGATTAACCATCAAACGTTGTACTGCTCAAAGAAGGAACAAAAATGAAACTGCAAATTTCATGCGATTTTACTGATCTTGAAGAGGCGGTGAAACTCGCCCATGAGGTAGCACCTTACTGTGATATCTTGGAGATTGGCACCATCCTGCTCTATACGCATGGTTTAGAAACAGTACGCCGATTCCGCAAAGAATTCCCTTCCAAAACAATTCTCGTGGACACTAAACTCATTGATCGCGCACAACCAAGCGTTGAACTTATGGCACGCGCCGGTGCGGATTGGATAACGGTGATGGCAGGTACACCCAAAGAAGTTATCCATACTATATGCAAGGAAGCTGCAAAACATAAACTCAAAGTGTTGCTGGACTTACTTGATGCTGCATCAGCTGCGCAAATGGCCCTGGAAGCGAAAAATTTAGGTGCTCATGCACTGCTCTTTCACCAAGCATACGATGCAGATGCATCACTGGTATTTCTTGATTCTTGGCACATGGTAAAAGAAAATGCATCATTGCCGCTATTTGTCTCAGCACACATAAATCGTAATAATCTTGAACAGATTATCGGCCTCAACCCATACGGCATGATCATTGGTCATTCTATTTTTGCAAGCGATGATCCTGCTGCCGAAGCGCAATTTTATTATGGCATTACCTCTAAATAGCTATAGGCGATATGCCATCCAAATCATGTAAATGCAATTCTTGCAAAACTATAGCAAGACGTCCAGGATATTTTGCTACATATGTATTAAAGAATTTGCGCTCTTTCGCTTGTCGCAACATCCTAATTGTATGCAAACTCACTCTAAATTTATGTGTTGCCCGATCGGACCATATTATTTGTTTTGCTGCAGCATGAGTGGCCCGATAATAAAGTAGATTAAATGCGGCGTACGCAGAATCCTCGCCTATATCGTCAGCCGCTTCCTTAAATTCATCATCGACTGCATCTAAATAACAAATCCAAGCTTTATGTTCATATGCTGCAGCCAAATCATTACAGACCGCCGTATGCAATGAATCTTCTAGACATATCTGCTTACCAGTTTCTATTGCTGCATCCCATTGCTGAAGTCCAATCTGTGCACGACAAGCGATCCCTAATGGTAAAGTGCTTGCCGGAGCTTTAGGAAAAATTGTGCTTGCTTTAAGGCCATAATCCAGAGCCTTCTGATACTGCCCGGCGGCAAAACATACGCGAGCAAGTTCATGCAAGAGACTCCATCTCATTGAAGGTCTGATTTCTTCTTCTGATGGCGCAAGAGCTTGTTCATACAAGCGCACAGCTGCATCAGAAGCTTTATAACGCAGATATACCCATACAGCTTCAACTTGTGCATCTTTATTTTGCCTTGTCAATAACAAACGTAATATAGCAGCTTTTCTATCCTCTTCTTGTGAATATTGTTCTCTACCGATAAACCTACCCACCAAAGCATCCTTTTCTTGTACAACGAGATAATATTGAGGATCACGTACCATCATATTTCTTTTATGTTTTTTATTATACATCTCAACTTTATTATGAACTTCACTAACAGCACGTATTTTGCGGCGAATCCCAGTTGAGGCAGTCGATGAATGACAATGCAGAAGCGCCAGAACGCATGGTAGATCGTGCGCAATATGAAAACCTAAACTGCGACCACTGCTGGGATCAATACGCGAAAGATCGATATGAGACGCATAAGATGAATGTTTTCCATTGATTAATGTAATGGACCTCACGCCCGATTCACTTTGCTGCGTTGAACTTTCTGCAGCAAAACAAGATGCTACGCATAACCCCATTGATACGATTAATGCATATTTCATACGCTCTCCTTATTATTAATGCTTACTCAGCTGATGATGCCGGAGCAGATACACCTGTTGCCTCTGGCGCTACAATAGCAAACTCTTTCGGATTTTGATCTTGACCACTTGCTCCTTGCTCACCCAATATACGATTTGCTTCTTGTAATGCAATTTCGTAACGTCCAGGATAACATAATTGGTAGGCTTGTACAATTTCTTGTAAAATTTTGAAATCTGCCATTTCTGGTATCCGCTTAATTGCCGTAGCCGTTACTTTAATACGATCTTTAAGTGTTGGAGACAGCGCTCTTAGCACATTTTTTTGCACTGCATAGTAATACATGAGATGGATAAATGCAGGAATATACTGATCATTTACAGTCACTTCCGAACTTCCCAACCAACCTATAGGGTTTTGTCTAATCACTTGCGCACAAGTATAGAAAGCTTCTTCTAATGACTCTTTGTGCTCATACGCTTCTGCTAATGCTTTAAGAACACCAGCATCACGTTTGCCACGCCATGCAGATTGCGGATTTAAATCACACGCAAGATTTATAGCTTCATCCCAATGTTGTAACGCTACATGTGCACGGCATAAAAGACCCAATATATCAAGAACTATAACTTCATCATGGTTAAACTTATACAAAGCCTGCTTACCCATTTCTATTGCTTTTGTATACTCTCCGTTGTGAAAACATAATTCACCGACATTACAGAGTGCACGTGACCAATCCATACCCGGATCATTAGCAGCTAAATCATCACCATGCATGAAAAGCCGGTACCAGTTTACCGCTTCATTATACAAATTCCCCTCCGTGTATTGGCGCAAAGTAGCCAATGCACGTACTGGTAATTTTGGCTCTGTTAACATGCACCTTAAATCACTATACATTGGTTCTTTTGATAATGCATCTTTTTCTCTGCCCAAAAACCAACCCTTTAGAGCGCCATCTGCATTTTGCCAAACCAAATAATAATGCGGATCACGCACAATTGGATGTTTTGGATGCTTCTCATTGTAAGCTTCTACCCTCGTATGAATCTCATCGGCATTGCGCATTTTACGTCTTATACCCGAAGACGCAGAAGATGATTTACAATGGACCATAGCCCATATGCAAGGTAAATCAAATCGTACATGTGCAATCATGCTCTGTTTTGTAGGGTCCATGCGCAGCAGATCAACATGGTGTGGATCGTATACTAATGTGGGTTTGCTACAAATTAATGTAATGGGTTTCACGCATGTATCATCTTTCTGAATAGAACTTTCTGCTGCATGACACAATGCTACAATTAACCCCATTGAAACGATTAATACACATTTCATACGCTCTCCTTATTATACATTACCAACTACAAATCACGGCGATTCTAACACTAAAGTATCAGCATCGCAAGCAATAAATAGTCACTTTGGATCATCTTCGCACATTGTTGGCTTTAGCAGATACCGTTGCGCTTCTTTTGTCGCAACGAGGTAGCGTCCATGATATTTGTGCATGTATGCTTGTATCCATGCATGTTTTGTTGAAAATTTTTTAAGCGCGGCCGCACATGAGCTTAATTTGCTCAACACATCCTCGTTAAACCCACAAGCAGCACCTCCTTTATCTGCTTCGCCTCGCATTTGTGCAACATAGTAGAGTAAATTTAAAGCAGCATGTATATATAACTCTTTATCCGGATCTTCTAAATCATATGCATCTACAGCTTCTAAAGCACAATCAAAAGCATCATACAAACGTCCTTTTTGTGAATATGCATAGGCTAAATCGTTGATTATAGGAGACGATGTGTATAATATGTCACTATCTAATAGCATGGTATAAAGAGGTGCACCAATATCTATCGCTTTATCCCATTTTTGCATCGCGACATATGAGCGGAAAATAATTTTTACTGCCAAATCATTTTGGAATTTGCCATAAGCTGCATGGCGTGCTTGTATGCCAAATATAGCGGCATCTTCATAAGCACCGGCAGCAAAGCTTGCTTTAGCTATAGAGTGCAATATCCGCCACCGCTCAGTTTGCGTTGTTTCTGACAATGATACTAACGCCTGTTTATACCATCTCACCGCTTGATCATGCACTTTATTATCCATGCAAATATTTCCTGCTGCAACCTGCGCATCTGCATTCTGCCCACACATTATCCATTCACAATCGCGACTAGGTGAAAACCTACCCAAACCCGGTAACAACAAGCCTACGAGTTCCCCATCATCTTTTTGATGCACTAAATAATAATGAAGTTGATAATATCCCTTCCACTTTTCATTGTAACGCGCTAAATTATTATGCATAGTGCGCCCTTCATGCCAACGATGCAACCATCCATTCGATCGTCTGCTCGATGGGCAACATATACGCGCAAGTACCGGAGGCAGATCTTCTTTAATGTGTGTAAGTAACGTTTTACCCGAGTGACGCTCAGTGCGAGTACAATTTACACGCGTGATATATTGTATAGCCGGATGTATCAATGTGATAGAAAGATGCTCAGGAACCGGGCTGGAACTTGACGCACCATTACAAGATGCTACGCATAACCCCGTCAACATGATTAATGTATATTTCATATGCTCTCACTAAAAAAATCTATTTCTTGCCCACTCTTTCATCTGCCCACTTTTCCTGCATATCAAATATGCGCAGCGCAGAAGAAGCCGCTATTATTACAGCTTTTTTGAGCGGTTGTTCAGTATATAACTCCGCAGCTTGCGCCGCATACTTTCTTCCTTCATGATCACGATCGTTTTCAAAATATTTTCCCGCAATCATAGTCAAAAGTTTTAATTTCGTGCTTGACGCAAGATCGGTAGGTGCTATCTCGCGATCGTACAAACTTGCAGCCTCGTCACAGTACCCTGACTTGACAAACGTAGATACCGTTTCAAGTTTTCCATCTAATGACCACGCATTGTCTGCTGCATTGCACGATGCTGCGCATAACCCCATTGAAACGATTAATGCATATTTCATGTGCTCTCCTTAATAAATGGTTGATTTATAATCAGAGAGATACTAGCACTAAATGATCTGTACTACAAGATTACCTACTATGTTGCAGCTCAAACAATCGCTTGAGCTCATCAACCGTAGTTGCATCTTTGGCATCTTTATCTGGTCGATAACCCATAAAGCGTGGAAAGCGCAATGCATAACCCAATTCTTGTTCCGTTTTATGTGCTGTATGCACCGGAGAACGAGTAATTTCATCAGCGCGAATCATGCAAACGATTTCCGGTCTGCACAGTACATCCGGCATAAGCTCTTTTGCAATCGCCACGTTGGGGCTCAACTTATGCATAACACGCTCATCACAACGGCGTTTCAGTTCAATCCAATCTTCATCTTTAAAGCCGGTGCCCACTTTAGCGACCGTTTCAAACCGATCAAGTTCACTATTATACAACCCTACCAAACAGGCGCCAATACCAAAACTTGCACGTTTGCCTTGGCCATAATAGTAACCAAGAACTACCGCATCGAGCGTATCTTCTAAATGTCCCTCTTCTTGGCGCTTTAACTTAATCCAATTAAAGTTACGTTTGCCCGGTGTGTACACTGAATCAGGACGTTTGACCACCAACCCTTCAAGACCGGCGGAAATATTTTGCTGAAAATACCCCAGTAATTGATCTGCTGAGATGATATATTCTTCAGGAATAATCCGCACTACCTCTTGTGGCGTCTGTTCAATAACGCGCATTAAAGCTTCGCGGCGCATCATATGGGTAACGTTAATAAGACTTTCTCCATTCAGATAAAGTAAATCAAAGAGATATACCTGCAACGGAAACTCTTGTGCTACCGTATCGATGCCATGCTTGCGTTTACGTTTAACCGTTTCTTGAAATGGCAAAAAGGAGCCGGTATTAGGATCATGCGCAATCGCTTCACCTTCGCAAATTAATGTTTGTACCGGTAACTGCGCCACGGCTGCCGTTAAATCAGGAAACATAGCGGACATATCTTGCAAATTGCGAGAAAAAAACCAGATTTTGGGAATGCCGCCACGTTTATCAAGATGTACTTGCAACCGAAATCCATCCAGCTTGGGTTGCGCATAACAATGACCAAGCTTTTCCATAACCGCTTGTGCAGTAGGCATACGTTCTGCTGCCGCCGGACGAATTGGGATACCCAGCTGCACATGCAAATCTGCAAGCCGTTCATAACCTTCTGCTTTAATTATTTTGGCAATAAGCCCGATATCTGCGCATTTATTATAGGCATATTCGATCTGATCGCGCAGTTTTTTATCGCCGGTAATCATCCAGGAAAGCGCATCGATAAGCGTCATATCGGAAAAGCCAAGACGCAAACTACCCAACACCATGCGCACGATATATTTTGCTCCGCACGGCTCAACATGACGCAACAGTTGCTCTAATGCGGAAATCTTTTCTTCTGCCGAACCGGTGCCATGAAGCTGTTCAATTGCGCAGAGCTGTTCGTATACCTGCGTAATGGTGAATGGCACTTGCACCGACCAAGAACCTCCTGCTGCTACTAACCCCAAATCACCTAGCTGATTGAGCTGCTGCGTAACGACATCATCCGATTGCGCTAAAAGCCCTGCTATAACTTTAATCATGTTTTTTTCTGCAATATTAAACTGGGTACCGATGTAGGGCGCGTGTAATTGGCCCAATGATAGATTACAGACGATTTCTATCTCATCAGGTGACATCTGCCGGAATAAATCAGCCAATATCTGCGTTATTTCAAGACGCGAACTGGTGGCAGAAATAAGCTCAAATGAGTGCGCAATTGCAGAAAAATCCATAGAAAGTCCTTTTAAATAGCATAGATCAGGTTCTTGTTACTTCATAAGTATAACACGAACAGCAGGCAAGTCTTGCGCTTTGTAAACCTTAATATAGCCAAAATTTGCTTCAAATTGAATATTTGCAAAATTATGTCGGCATGGCTGTTGACTTGGCCAAGCTATCAGTTAAGCTGAAAAGTAGCTTAATTACGAGCCCATTACCAAAAGGAACTCTATGAATTACAGAACTATTACCCTTGGTTTACTCACGGTTATCACCCCCCTTTTGCACGGAACGCAAGAGTATGCAACCTCAGCTGAATGCTGCTGCACGGCAATAAATGATGCAAATAACCAGTGCCAACCGCCGTTAATTCTTACTGAACAAGCTGAAAAACTAATGCAAGCGTTAGATGAGGCGCATAGGTGTATGCTGGAACATCCAGATCATAGCAAGCTGTTTGGCACATTACAAAAGCTTATCAAGCTTATGCAGCAACGCGATGGCTTTGCTACCGGTAAACCACTCAAACCTGGAGCCATAAACCTCCTGGTAAAGCATGGCGCTCGCGGTTTAGGAAAGTATCTCACGATCTTTGGCGGCTATCTTGATGCTGCATCAGCAAAAATCGTGTCATCTATACTTACCAATCTACAGCATGCATTAGCACACGCTGAACGCTACATTAAAACTAAAAGCGATGTAGATAAAGCTCTTGTCGGCTTACATCTTGGTAATATTGTTCAAGAACTAGCGCAATTGATTGATATTGAAGCAAGCGGCAAACCACACCTTGAAATTATGCAGCAGCTCAACAGAACTATCCCGTTAATGATTGAAGAACTACGCCAAGGAATTGAAGACAACCCGATTAAACCTGTTGTTACTACACAAATTCTAACGGCACCTTGTGCACAATTTTTGACGCCAGAAGCACTTAAACTTGCAAATATTCTCTATGCATATGGCCAGAATGAGTTGGTAGATGCATTTCAAGCAATGGATGATTCAACAAGTGATTACCAAGCGTGTGCTTTCGCCCTTGAAGTCTTGCCTACGATTGCATACCAATTGGGCAGCTATCTCACCCATGCGCAAGGTGAAATAGTAGTACAGCTCTTGCAGGATATACACAACATCAGCTTACAAGTAGAGCTTTGCATCGCACATGATGATCTGCAGGCCAAACAGCTTGCATTTGCCAATTGCGGTAAATTAATACAAGATGCGGCTATGCATTTCCAGCTACCGACATTACCAGCAGCATTCTTGACAATACTCAAAGCGTGTAACTTAGAATTACCGGTGATTGTAAAGCAGTTTAATAATGGTGTTGCGCGCGCAAAACGTTAGCTTTTTTGATTTTTTATTATTTAATTCAAAGTCATTTTTTATATTTTTTTTATGCGCCTGCCGTGCCTCGACATAGCTCATAGAGCGACGGCGGGCCGCGCAGGCACATAAAAAAAAATATAAAGAAAATGGATTTACACAAATAATTGAATACTGGATCCCCGCAAGCAGCTTGCCCGCCATAGCCGCAAGGCGACGGCTGGGAGGATGACAAAAAAATGATTACTTCACAAACATGTAAGACAGATAAATTCAACTGTATAAAAAGCGCCAAGGGCTGCAACCCCTTTATAAATCTTCTGGTTCATCAAGCTGAGAAAACACACTTTCGCCAAATGCAAGCATGCAAGCGCGATAATAGTTATAAGCTGAAAGCAGTGTAAGAATAACTGCTGCACTGAGCAAACTCACCTCAATGCGATGCGACCAATGTGCCGACACATCACCCTGATATGGATTTACAATCAAGAAGGTGATAAGCACCATTTGTAATGCTGTTTTAAGCTTGCCAAGAAAATCCACAGGTAACTGTTTGTTGTTTTCCAGTGCGATAATGCGCAATCCCATAACAAAAAAATCACGTCCAATAAATAAAATGGGCCAAAAGAACCATATTTTATCAACTGCAAGCAAAGCGACGAACGTTGAGAAAGTTAAAAACTTGTCAGCGATATGATCCAGGGCACTACCAATGCGCGTTACCTGGTTATATTTGCGCGCGTAGTAGCCATCAAGAAAGTCGGTAAAACTGAATAATACAAAAAAAAGCCCGAGCACGAGATTGCTCATAAGGCAGTTAAAAGGCAATAATACAACCATGAGGGCCGGCAACAAAATGGGTGCTACCACCAGACGCAGGAGCGTCAGCATCATCGGTTTATTAATATGGAATGGTATCATAAGATTTTAGTGGTGGCGACGCAGGGACTCGAACCCCGGACCTACGGATTATGATTCCGCCGCTCTAGCCAGCTGAGCTACGTCGCCACTAATTTCGTTTGTTAAATACTCAGTTTTCTTAGTTTAACATGAGTTAGAACAAAGGTAAATATAGATTTTAAAAAGAATAAGCCGGTGATCAATGTTGAGATGATACCAAGCATCATCGTAACCGCAAATCCTTGTATTGGACCGGTACCGAACTGATAGAGCACAATACCCACAATAAAGGTAGTAATGTTGGCATCTAAAATCACCCACTGTGCGTTAGAAAAGCCTACACGCACCGCTTTATCTATTGAATCACCCTTTGCAAGCTCTTCTTTAATACGTTCATAAATCAAAATAGATGCATCGATAGCCATACCGATGGTAAGTACCATACCTGCAATACCCGGCATCGTAAGCGTAGCGCCCAATTTTGCCAAACCGAATAGGATCAATAACATATTGTATACTAAGGCAAAGAATGCAAACAGACCTGAAAGTCTGTAATACCACAAGCTGAAGAGTAAAATTAAGCCAAGGCCAACCAGGCATGAAAGCAAGCCACTCTTAATAGAAGCTTCTCCCAATGATGGGCCAACTTGGCGTTCTTCTTCAAAAGTAATCGGTGCTACAAATGAACCTGATTTAAGCAACAGCGCAAGCTCTTTTGCACCTTGGGGAGTAAACTCACCCTCAATGTAACCTTCGTTGCGAATTGCTGAATTAATGCGTGGAGCAGTAATCACTACACCATCTAACACAACCGCCAATTGACGATTGTAGTTCTTGCTGGTTAATGCGTAGAATTTGTCGCCACCTTCTGGCGCCCAACTAAAGTTTACTACCCATTGATTTTTGGTTGAATCAAATGACGCACGAGCATCAGCAAGCAACTTACCGGTCAAATCAGAATATCGATTAACCAGATAAAAGATTTTACCATCAAATGCTTTACCCGGTAACATTTCCATATCACCTGGAAGTACGCCGTCATATTCATACAGAAGATCCTCTTCTGTGCCCATTTTTTCAACAATCTTAAATTCTAATACGGCAGCTTTACCAATCATCGCTTTAGCACGTTGAGGATCTTGTACATCTGGAAGTTCCACAATAATATTGCGCTCACCTTGTTGTGAAATTGGCACTTCAGAAACGCCCAATTTGTCTACACGTGTACGCAATACTTCAATATTACGTTCAACTGCTTCACGTTTGATGCGTTTTTCTTCCGCTTTTGCATAGCGCACGGTCACCACATTGCTGTTCACTTGTACCATGAATTGGCGATTCTTTTCTACCAATAACTCTGATGCACGGCGTGCTTGATCGATATCAGGGAAGGTAATGTGCACTTGGTATGCTACCGGTTTTCCTGTATCATCCAATTTATCGACCGGTACAATTTCTGTTGATGTTGGTTTTGCAATGCCACCTTCTTTAAGCTGCTTTTTGAACTGTTGGAGCATTTCAACCAGTTGCGATTCAATCGCCTTGGCCGTTTGCACTTCCAACGTAATGTACGTGCCACCAACCAAATCGATACCAAAACGCAAACGATCGCGCAACGGCATCACCGAATAGATGGCTAAGGCTGCTACTGCAACCCAAAAAAACAAACTAGAATTAAGCACTTTTTGTGCAGAAAACGCCATAACTGGAGCTCCTTAATAAAATTATTTTTCGACTACATCTCTCTTAATAACGCATGTTGCTCTCCGGCTGCCCTACTATGCCCATACTACGTTATTACTTCGAAGGGCATACTTCGCTCATGCCATCAAAATCAACATGCTATTTAACATTCATCCGGCGTCGCCTAAAGGCTATGCCGTAACACGTCCGTTAAATGACTGGCCTGCCAGCCGAAGCCTTGGCGTAGGCTGGTGCCGAAGAGGGGACTCGAACCCCTACAGAATTTCTTCCACAGCCACCTCAAAGCTGCGTGTCTACCAATTCCACCACCTCGGCAGTATTCAACAAATTGTTTCAAAGTATGGCAAAAATGTAGCATAAATAAACGATCTTATCAAATAAAATCTGCGGTAATGATTTACTCCTCTCATTGTCATTCTCGCGCAGGCGGGAATCCAGCAACTTAGTTATCATTACTTTTATTTCAGGGAAAAGAACAAAATTTATCTTTTTGTATACAAACAATCTAAGTATTGATATAAATACAAGGCACCGCAAATTCATACGCTCAAAAGAGTCTATTTATCAACATTTACAATATTTTAGATCATTAGAAATTGCAAATAATGTTCAAGTATAAATTTTTTATTGATTTTAGATATAAAAACATGCTATTATTGAATTAAATGGGGGGGGTATAGACCGTCTTGCTTCTCGACTCCTATCTATCAATAATGGCTATAAAAGCCCAAATGAAGGAGGTTTCTATGAAGAAACTATTATTAATAGCACTATTAGGTGCGACAATTGGCACCACATGGAGTGCTGCGCCAGAAAATGAAAAAGCTGCGGCGGAATTCAAGTTCTTAACAAAACGAAAGATCACTCGAGATAGAGCAATAAGACAAATTAACACCATACTTAATTTAGCAATTAAATATAATGCTGATGCCTTAGCCAACTATATGTCTATGTATGATCAGATTAAACCTATGAGTGTTGCTTTATACACTGACTTGCAAGCAGATCTAAATGCGGCTCTTTATCAAAAAAATTATGCAATCGCCGGTATGTATGCTGCAACGCTCATGGCCTTTGACGCAAATCGTAAATTCAGTCCCCAAACGCTAGTATCTGCGACAATACCGTTACTTCAATATTATGGTTTTCCCCTCGATCGATTGCCATCCGATATCCTTGAATTAAGGAATAAGGAGCTTCCTCTGGAATACACAGTTGAGCAGTAACAACAACTCCTCAAGATTAATTCGATACTACAACGGGAGGCTTACAAGTAAAGCCTCCCGGAAAACTATACATCAATTACAAAAGCTATTAGCCAAATAATGACCATAGCCAATCGAACCAACCCTTTTTAGGTGCCGGTTTCGCTTTCGTCGCTTCCGCTTCAGTTTGCTCGTGAGTTTCCAGATGCTCCTGCACGGCAACACCAAATTTGATACCCTTATTCTTAAGATCTTCTAGGGAATCTTTTATGGTCTTTGTTTGCGTTTGCAGTGCTTTGACCAATTGACTAAAATGATCTGAATATGGCCCAACAATATACGCATCGATATTCTTAACATTTTCCCATTGCGTGATCACACCGTAATAATATTCACGTGCTATTTTGTCATCCAATTCCTGACTGATAGCTCTCAGTAAACGCAACGCTTCACTTTCATACGTACGTACACGATTTAGTTGCTCAACAAGCGTAACTAACGCATCACGCAGATCATTAGAAAGCTGTCCAACTGATTGCACTGCTGCTTTAAAACCTTCAATGGTTGTTTTGGCATTGGCTACCGTGGTGTAATACTCGAGCTCTTGCTCATCAAGCGAACCTTTCTTTTGTCGCTTTTTTTCAAGCTGTGTCATCAGCGTGTCGGCTATTTCTGTCAGTTGTCCTTGGTCAAATCCAACCGCAGTATAAAATGGATCAAGCAAATCACGATCTATACGCACATGCTCAGTATAAAAATGCATACGTGCATCAGCAATTTCATTTACCGTTTTGTGAATTTTATCATACAGATTATTACTTTTTTCCCACCAGATCTGTTTAAACAACCAGTTGCCTGATGCAGAAGTTAAATCAACGGTATCAATACCTTGAATTTCTCCCTGCTCTACTTCCAATGCCGCTTTTTTTTGCTGCTCGGGTGTCAGCGTTACCGGCTTTGGTGGCTCGGGCAATGGTGGAATTTCCGGTGTGACTGCAGTTGTTTTTGGCTCTTCTGCTTTCGTTTTTGTTTCTGCAGGTTTTGCTTCTGCCGGCTGCGGCGTGGCTTCAGGAGCTTTTGGCGCTTCGGTTGCTACCGCTTTTGTTTCTGGTGCGGCCGGTTCTTGCGGCTTTGTTTCTTTGGCTACTTCCGGCGTAGGTGCTGCTGCAGTTTCAGCTGGTTTAGATGGTGCAACTTCCGTTGTCACGGTTTTGGTAGTTGTAGTTTCGGTAGTAGTTGTCGCTGCCGCTGCTTCTTGTGGTTTTGCAGCTTCCGCTTTTGTATCTGTTGCGGCAGAACTCGGCGTTTCTGCTTTCGGTTCAGCTTTTGCTGCATCCGCATCTTTTGCAGGTACAGATTCAGATGCTTTTACATCGGTAGTAGCCGCTGCTGGAGCAGATGTTGCTGCCGGTTGTTCGGCAGCTTTTGTTGTATCCACTTTAGCATCTGCTGCCGGTGCCGTTGTTACCGCAGGTTGCTCTTTTTTTGTTTCTTCTGGTGCTTTTTTTGTTTCCGCAGGTGCATCAGCTTTAACAACCGGTACCGGTGTTGGCGTTCCAGTTACAGCCTGTTCTGCAGGCTTTGTTGCATCGGTAGGTTTTGCCGATGCAGCATCAGCCTCTGTTGGTAATGAAGATTCCTCATTTTCATTTTCATCATCTAAGTCTTGCAGCCATTCTTGCAATTCATCATCTTCCTCAACATCCTGCGCACGTAATACGGGGGTGATCGCGTAGCTTAATACAACAAGATACACCAGAGATACAAGAGACATACAAAACTCCTTCTTCGATTCTTACAATGTTTGAGATAACTCTTTCAATTCATTCATAAGACCATTACACAACTCTTCGGCCTCCCATGAAGTATAACTCCAACGCACGCCACTATCAACTCGTGTTAATACCGAACGATCACTTTTGATATCTATAATATCGATACGCACCACATTCATCAATGGATGTACCATAGATGGTGCACGCACCACGCCGGCTCTGCCTAAAACACTGTACGCAACGTTGTCTTCATCCAAGAAGCAGAGCATAACTTTTTTTTGCCAAACCATGTTATGGTAGCCAATATGATCTTTGTGAATAGATATCAATACACTTTCAAGACCTTTTGGATAGATTGAAGACAATGGTGTTGTGTGTGGCAATCCTTTTTCAGAAAATGTTGCAAGAATAGCACAGGTTTGCCCTTTTCTTAACACTTTTATTAAATCTTCCGGTAATTTTACCCCAACATGTTTTGCCATGAAAAACCCTATCTATGTTAAAAATTTATACATTCAACAAAAAATCCCCCCATTACCCACTAACCTTTTTTTATTTATGCCAAATATGCGATGACATCTTGCTCGACTGCAAGTCCTGCAGGCGTTAACCAAATCTGCCCATCTGCAGATTTAACTAACCCTTGCTGTATGCAATATGCAAGATGTTCGTTAAGCTGAACATGACGACGTGCATCAACCTGTTCATAAAGCATCGACAATGCAATGCCACGTGTTTGACGCAGCCCAAGCATAATACGCTCCAACGCTGCTTGCTGCTCAGTTAACTCTTCAGAAAAATCTATCACGTTCCCCCCTTGCTCCATTGTCTGCATGTACAACATGAGATTTTTTCTATTGCGAAATCTACGCGTACCATCAAATGACCACGCACCCACACCAAACCCACGGTATGGTTTGCGTTGCCAATATGCTTGATTATGCAGCGATGCATACCCTTGGCGTGCAAAGCTGGAAATTTCATACTGCTTAAACCCATGCTCTGCCATAAAATTGACCGCCCAGCAATATAGTTGCACGAGCTCATCATCACATGGCAGCTGTACTTCCTTTTTTTGCACGCGATAATAGAGCGGCGTAAATTCATGCACCATGAGAAAATACATGGAAATATGCGCTATCGGCCATTGCACAATCTCACGTAATTGCTCTTTAAAATCGGCAGCACTCACGCCCGGCAACCCCAAAATAAGATCGATTGATACATTGTCAAATATGCCCTGTGCCTGCGCAATTGCATTGCGTACATCCTGTGCCGCTTGCAAACGGTTCAGTTGCACTAAGGCTTTATCTTTTAAACTCTGTACACCAATACTCATTCTGTTTATCCCTAACGTTCTCCAAAATGCCATCTTCTCACGATCAACCGTACCTGGATTTACTTCAATAGTAATTTCTTGTACCCCATCAAGCGACAGTACATTTCTTAGTGTACCAAACGTGTCAAGTAGTAACTCATTGGGATAGGTGCTCGGCGTACCGCCGCCAAAGTAGATTGTCTGAATGTCGATTGGCTGCGCCATTTGAGCGGCAACCTCTACGATTTCTTTGCATAATGCACGATGATATTGTGCCATAAACTGATCATGCTGCGCGTAGGCAACAAATGGGCAAAAGTGGCATTTGTAGGGGCAAAAGGGCCAATGAATATATAATGAGTTCATGAATGCATATCTTGTTGTTAAAATGAGGTAAAATAGGACTATTTTGTCGCCGATGCAAGCGTTGAGCGCGCATGCAATTCCCGCACCAGCTGAATGGATTGCGCAAGATCTTGTTGCATCTGCTGCACCAATGATGAAGCTTTGGCAAATTTTATCATTTGCCCGCCATAAAAAATTCGGCCGAGCATCTGTTTGTGCAGTTCGGGCAGATCGGTTTGGGTAATATAATCAACCACTTGTTGATCGGTAAAACTGGCAATATTAATTTTAAAATAATCTGACAAAAAAATTTTTAGCAAGGTAGTTATGCGCACATAGAACTGCTCACCTTGATCTGCACGTTGTGCCATCTGATCTAATTGCGCAAGTTGTTCCAGCGTATATTGCCAAACAGCAATCTGCTTTTTTTGTGCACGTCGATGATAGAAATACCAGCCGATTAACCCTGCAACAAATAACAATACTACGATAACCGTAGGCAAAAACCATGGTCGCTGCCATATGGGCACATACCACAGACCATAAATATCGATAAGTTCTAATTCTTGCTCTGGTGCTTGCATATCGATTCCCTACCTAATAAAGCATACGTTTTTTAAAAAAACTTACCATATCCTGCACATATGGACGATCACTGCGCACTTCAAACAGGTCTATACCATGTTTATTAAAAACAGTATTTTGCTCTCCCAAGCGAGCATGTAAAAATGTTTGCGTAGGGTTATGCTTAAACCGCACATCAAGTACTGCTGTTTGCCCGGTCTCTTGGTCTACAACCGGAATAAACCCTACGTTTGGCAATGCAACTTCATATGCATCCAAACAGCGTATGGCAATCGTATCAAATTTTTTAGCAACCAAACCGATACTGCGCTCAGATGGCGCTGCAATAAAATCTGACACAAAAAAGAGCATCGCTTGCTTGAGCTTTAACCGCGCAAGATAATCAAGCGCCACATCAAGGGATGTTGTTACTCCTTGGCGCGGTTCAATTTCAAACAACGCATGCATTATATGCTGTATGTGTGCTTGCCCGCGCGAAGGTGGTATAAACTGCTCAATTTTATTGCTAAATAACAACAGCCCTACACGATCTTTTGCATATTCACTCAATAGAGCAAGTACCGCTGCGATTTCTCTGACAACGGTATATTTCTGTTCAATGGAGCCAAAAAATATGGAGCTTGAAACATCCACGGCAATAATGGTTGTACGACTACGCTCTTCGATATACTGGCGCGTCATAATTTTGCCCGTTTTCGCGCTGCTTTTCCAATCGATAAAACGTACATCATCTCCCGGCTGATACTCACGAATCTGATCGAACTCAAATCCTGCACCTTTAACCGCAGAACTGCTTTGGCCAAAGAGCGTACCGCGCATAATACGCTTGGTATACAACTCAATTTGGCGAATGCGTTTGAGAATTTCTGTACGTATCATAGGTTATCTACTAAAAAAAGGGTTGCGCTTTAAGTATATCCGGGAGCACAATACTGCCATCTGCTTGCTGGTAAGTTTCCATGAGGGCAACCATCAAACGCGGTAATGCCAATGATGAAGCATTTAAGGTGTACACAAGTTCCGGTTTATGCGTTGGCGTTGGGCGATAACGTATTTGCCCGCGACGCGCTTGGAAATCGGTACAATTACTGCAAGAAGAAACTTCATAAAATTGTTTTTGCCCCGGCAACCATACTTCAATATCATACGTCTTTGCTGACGGGAATGAGCAATCTTGTGCTGCAAGCAATGAAATACGATAATGCAGCCCGAGTGCTATTAAAATCTCTTCCGCGCAGTTGATCATACGTTCATGCTCAAATGCTGCTTGCTCAGGGGTACATAAGGTATATAACTCAAGTTTTTCAAATTGATGAATGCGAATTAATCCGCGCTCATGTGCACCGTAGCCACCCGCTTCACGCCGGAAGCAGCTTGTCCATGAGGTCATGCGCAATGGCAACTCATTTGCCGCAAATATATGATCGCGATAGATATTGGTTAAATTTACTTCCGATGTTGGCGTCAGATACAGTTTATCTTCCGTAACTGCATACACTTGATCTTTAAATTTAGGAAAGTTACTTGCAACTTCCAATGAGCGCTCGTTAACCAAATATGATGGCAATATGGGCTCATAACCGCGTTCAGTATTATGCTTGAACATGCATGATGCCAATGCATAAATTAAGCGTACCGCATCGCCCTTATAAAGGGGAAAACCACTACCGCTAATATGAGCATTTGCTTCAAAATCGAACCATTTAAGTGCGTTACCAAGCTCAAGATGGTTTTTCACCTCAAAGGTAAAGGTCGGTTTTTCGCCAACGCTTTTTACCACTTTATTAGACTCTTTGTTACCGTTTGGAACATCATCTTCAGCAATATTGGGTGCATGCATCCAATGATCTTTAAAGATCGGCTCAAGCGTTTCAAGCTCAAGCTCTTTTTCTTTAAGCTCTTTGCCTAAATCTATAGATGCTTGACGAAGTTCAGCAGTTACACCGGATTTAGCTTGCTCTGCAAGCTGATTTTTCTGTTGCCGTAGTTGCTCAACATGACGTTGTAATGAGGTGACTTGACGATCAAGATCTATAAGTCGCTGCGTATCATAGGCAGGATCTTTTCTCTTGAGCTGTGCAATTATACGATCGGGTTCATCGCGCAACAAAGTTAAATTAATCATACGGCACCTTATGCATTTTCAGATGATTGACAATTTCTCTTTAAGATATCTTAAAAATCAATCTTTTGCAAAAGTGCCTGAGCTCGACCATACGTGGTCGGCAAATAGGCAAAATCGGTAAAGTGAGTGTTGTAATTTGTGATTGAAAAGGGAATATAAATTTTGAGTTACACATGTAAAAGCAAACATCATGATAATTAAAACAATCATCCTGAGCTTGTCGAAGGACTTTCCTTATAAGTAAATTCTCGGTGAATTGTGACCGGAAGATCCTTCGACAAGCTCAGGATGATTAAATTATTGCACAATGTGTGGCTTAAAATTACGCCGCAGCAAATCCATCAATAATTTGCTGTGCATGGCGCTTGAGGTCAACTTTGGTAATAGTACCAACGACAACACCGTCCCTTACAAGGAAAGTATAACGTTTGGCGCCCCAAAAGCCTTTAACCCCGTACGCTTTAACTACAGCATTATCAGCATGTAATACATGAAATGGCAAATGATTTTGCTCTACAAAATGCTTATTCGTTTTTTGCGAACTTTTGCTTAAACCAAACATGGTAATGCCATGATCGTGCAACGAAGTAAAATCATCACGCACACCGCACATCTGCTTTTTGCAGCCAATGCTTAACGATTGCGCACTGGGAAAAAAAGCAACGGCAACATCGCCTTTAATATCCGCCAAATGTACACGTTTACCATTTTCATCCACCAGTACAAAATCAGGCGCTTTATCGCTAACTTTGAGCTTTTTGTGCGTACCGGCTGCAACGGTAAGATAGGTTACAGCTCCTGCAATTAACGCTACAAGAAGTGATTTATTCATCGTGATCCCCTATATTAAATGGATAGATAGATTAATCATCTAATTTTATGGTAACCCACGGCGTGATGTATGTCAAATGGTGCGCTGCGCCTCGGCGTAGCGCAAAGAGCGAAGACGGGCATAAAAAAAGGTCGCAAATGCGACCCTTTTACTATAATGAGCAAAGATATTGGTGTTTTGGCCTTATTTAGCCAACTCTAACTGTTCGCACCACTTCGCGTAAATTTTTTCCTGCTTTGAAGCGCGGTACGTTTACTTCCGGTAAATCGATACGCTCTTTGGTTGCAGGATTTATGCCCTTACGTGCAGGGCGTTTTGATAACCAGAAAGATCCAAATTTAGTTATGGAAATCTTTTGGCCTTTTTTCAATGTGCGTTCCACAATACGTGTGAACGCGTCAAGAACGCGGGCGACATCTTTTTTGCTAAAAGTAGTCTCCTCACTGAGCGAGTTAATTAATTCACTCTTGTTCATGATTACTCCTTTAAAAGGTTAGTAATGGTTAATACACTGCTACTCCACTAGTACTCTACTTAAAATTAGCTCTTAAAATCTATAGTAATTTTATTTAGGTGTTTGTCAAATAAAGAATCATTATCTATGCTATGATAAGCAGGTCATACTCTAAAGCAACCCATAGCCGACACGACAAGGATTTCTTGTGTTAATCGATACGCATTGCCATATCAACATGATGGTAAAAAAAACATTCGACACACCATTGCAGCCTCATGAAATTGCTGCTGCAGAACCCATTATCAACCACACAGTAGCACATGGTGTAACCACAATTATTAATGTTGGCACCAGCCTGGTTGAAAGTCGTAACTGTGTAGAACTTGCGCATAATTACGAACATTGTTATGCGGTTGTGGGCATCCATCCCAATGATTGCACTGATAGTTGGCAAAATGATCTTAAAGAAATTGCACAGCTCTTGCGCGCAAAAGAAGCTAATAAAATTGTCGGCATTGGCGAATGTGGGCTTGATTTCCATTATCCTGATTATAATCTGCAGCGCCAAAAAGATGCGTTTCGTGCACAAATTGAACTCGCATTACAACATGATCTTGCTCTCGTAGTGCACACACGCGACGCTCGCGATGAAACCCTCAAGATATTGCAAGAATATGCATCCGATGTTAAACGTGGCATTATCCATTGCTTTTCAGAAGACTTGGCATTTGCCAAACAAGTAATTGCCTGGGGCTATGCATTGGGCATTGGAGGCGCAATATCGTATCCTAAAAATGATCAATTGCGTAACGTTGTCAAAACAGTTGCACTCAGTGACCTCGTGTTGGAAACTGACGCGCCATTTTTGCCACCACAACCAATGCGTGGCAAACAGAACAATCCTGCAAGCACCGCTTTCGTCGCAGATTTTATTGCTACATTGCGCATGTGCCCACTCACTGATGTTGCCGACACGACCACTGCCCGTGCGCGTGCTATTTTTAATCTTAACAATCATCATCTTATTGTATAAAAAGGAAATTCATTATGCTCATGATAGCAGCATTCGCACTCTATTTTGTAACGCTTACCGGTATTGGTATCTATTTTTATCATCGCAACAAATATGCATCCGATTATATTATCGGTAATCGCTCGGTAAACTATTGGGTAACTGCAATTGCCACACAAGCAAGCGATATGGGCAGCTGGCTCTTTATGGGCTTTCCCGCAGCAGTATATGCAGCAGGATTGTTTGAATTCTGGACAGCAATTGGTCTTACGGCGTGCATGTTACTCAATTGGGTTTTTATTGCACCACGTTTGCGTGCACAAACAGAACAGTACAATGCGCTTACCTTATCAACTTTTTTTGAACGCCGCCTGCAAGACAGCAGTGGCATGCTGCGCAGCATCAGCGCAGCCATTACCATCTACTTTTTTACCTGTTATATTGCGTCAGGTGTTGTTGCTCTGGGTAGGCTGTTTGAAGCAGCATTTGGCATCGATTATTTTATAGGTGCGGTGCTTGGCCTACTTGCCGGCGTGCTCTTTACCCTAATTGGTGGCTTTTTGGCAGTTGCTTGGTGTAACCTGTTTCAAGGATTATTTTTACTCGCTATGATTTTAATCGTACCTATCTATGGCACTATCTATTGTGGTGGCATTGGCGCAGTACTTGCTGCAACCAAAACGTATGGCGTAAGTCTTTCGCTCATCAGCCAAACACAATCTATTATCGCTGCAATTTCACTCGCATTGGGTTGGGGCCTTGGCTATTTTGGCCAACCGCACATATTGATCAACTTTATGGGTATCGATGATCCTAAGAACATACGCGCGGCAACCTGGGTTGGCATTAGTTGGCAAATACTTGTGCTCTCTGCTGCAACGGCTATCGGCTTGATTGGCGTATGCTTTTTTAACCATGCAATTGCAAATCCTGAACTTATTTTTATCGATATGGCCAAAACATTATTTCCGCCGTTTATCGCCGGGTTGGTGCTCTGTGCAATTCTTGCCGCGACACTTTCCACCATGGATAATCATATTCTTATTTCCGGTTCTACCTTTGCAGAAGATATCTATTTAACCTGCATTAATAAACAAGCAACACAAAAGCATCTCATTTTAGTTTCTCGGATCATGAGCCTTGCCGTTGCATGTTATGCACTCTATATTGCATCAGACAACAGCAGCTCGGTGTATAAACTGGTTAACTACGCGTGGTCAGGAATTGGCAGTGCATTTGGCCCTATTGTGATTCTTTCACTTTACACATCGACATTAACCCGCAATGGCGCTTTACTTGGCATGCTCAGTGGTGCTCTTATTGCCGGCATGTGGCCATGGTTTAATAGTTCGGTGTTGCCGATGGTACCGGGCTTTTTCAGCGCATTGGCGCTGGCATATGGCTTGTCGTGGTATGAAAGAGCACGCACACGCCATTTTTAATATGATAGAAATATTTATAAAAATTATACAATTAAGGAGGCTACATGAAGAAATTAACTATCCTACAGTTGCTATTGCTACTCATACTATCATCATGCACTAATCCCGCAGATATTAATAAACCGCAGTGCACATCAACACAACTAACGAGCAATACCTATAGAGTCAATATTGCTGGCGGCTACAACCCTGAGAATATCACCGAACTTTTTAATGCCGCACAAGATATTGCGCACAAACACCCAAGTACCGGCTACCGTATTACAACCGGTATCATTACACCAACAGATACGCAGCAAGCCGCACAGGTAACGTTACAGTTAAGTGGTACACCAGGCAACATAACTAACGCTCCTGGCGCACATATTAATTGCATATTCTGTGCACCCACAACCCCCATCCTTTATGATGATGGCAGAGTACGTGTCATTAAAAAACTGGGAAATCGTCCCGGCACTGACATCTTAATTATTCCAAAGCAGCACGTGGCGACCAATATTGATACGCTCAATTTTAATAATCCACCTGATAGAGATCTGATTAAGCATATCGTTACGGTTGCTGGCAAGATTGCACAGCATCTAAAAGGCACAGATAAGCGCTATCATCTGATGACCAATGCCGGCATCTACCAAGGGGTGTATCATCTGCATGTGCATTTTAAATCTGCCGCAGAACTGGATGAACAAGCCTTTATGCAGAGTAAATAACTATTGCAACGCAATCCTCTTATTGATAAGCTAAAAGCAATTATTGAAATCTGCTTATCGATAAGAGGAAGTCTCTCTATGTTACCAAGCAATTATGTTCTGCTATTTTTTTCGTTGTTATGTACGAGTAGTGCTTTGCATTGCATGCAAAATAATCGTCGATATTTCGCTACTCGTCATCGGCAGAGTTTTTTGAGATTTATCAGCAGTGCCCCATCTTCGCCAGCTGATGATTCTGATCTGTCCAGTCAACAACGCAAAAATGACATTTTATCTGATGTTAATTCAGCTCATGCATTTCTAGACGCCATGTCCGGCAGAACATTTGATACCAGTTCTGATGATGAATCAAGCTCAGAAGAATCGGAAGATGATTCAAATTATACTGACATTTCAGAAGATGAAATAGCCACAAATGAAATATTGACACAAGACAATAATCCGCAACCTGTTCCCGTTCGACGAATTGCAGCAATTTTGGTAACAAGTATGCCTTCATTAGAGCTTATCGATCATGATTTTTTTCTATTCCGAAGAGAACACCCCATAGTAGCACCAGCTTGTTCTGAACCTGAACCTCCTTGTTTACCGCAGATACAACCGCGTAAAGAATCCATTCCTACCTATTATAAACCAAAGCAAGCCAAAATTGCGCGTAAATATCAGCCTCAGCAACCGGCCAAGTCACAACAATGGCGCTCGAGGCGCACACCGGCAATAAGAAGTGTAACAATACGTTTAAAAGATCGTGCATAAATAAAATTAGCGCGGCAATCTGAGCATACGGCGTATCCCGAGATCAAGCCATAGGTGCGAAATCATACCTAATAAAAAGAAGCTTAGTATCGGACACAACATGGCAACATGTGCTTTGCAATACGTAACTACAAGTGCCATACAAGAACCAATAAGTAGTATTAAGAACCATATGTTATGCAAAATGCCGCGATGCTTGGTGAGTAGCGGCAATGTACAAATAAGTGCAATTCCTGCGCAGCGATCAAACTGCTGTTCACTATAATAATAGAGCAGTAACAAAAATACTATCCAATAGAAATAGTTTTGCCCTTTGCTCTTTACATCGATATCAGGAAACAGTGCACCGGCAAGTGCAGACATAAAACTATACAGCATTAACAGATAATCTTGTTGCACCGATAAACATCCGGCTACAACTAATAGAGATAAAGCCAGCACTGCTGCAATTGCACCACCTACAAGATGTACACGATATCCTGGCATGCTCCCCCCTTTTTTTGCAGCACCTCTCTATACAAAGAACCATTGTCATGTTACAGTTATGTTATCACACACCAACCCGGAAAGGATAGATTCATGAAAAAAATTATAGCTCTCGTTGCAGCACTCATCCTCCTCATCATCGGCTCCGGTTCATGGTATATCGTTAGTCCCGGTTTTATTGCGCTTCAGTTACGTTTAGGTAAAATTATTCGCGTGCATAAGGATCCTGGCCTACATTTTAAGTTGCCATTAATCGACCAGATTAAATACATGGATATGCGCATTTCAAAAGCGCGTGAAGAAACTAAAGCACTTTCGCGCGATTTGCAAACAGTAAATGTTGGCATGGTAATTAACTACCGCATTTTGCAGCCATTAGAATTGTATCAAGAGATCGGCATCGAATTTAAACGTATTATTATCGATCCATTTTCGCAAGAGAGTGTAAAAGCTATTATTGCACAATTTACTGCTGAAAATCTGATTCAAAGTCGCCATGTTGCAAAAGAAAAGGTGGTAGCTGACCTTAAAGAGCGTTTGCGCCCGATGCATATTGAACTGATCGATTTTAATTTTACGCATCTGGATTTTTCACCCGAGTTTATAAAGGCTGTTGAAGATAAACAGATTGCAGAACAAAGTGCAAAAACGGCAAAAAATCGCACCGAACAAGTTAAAGAAGAAGCATTGCAATCGCGCACGCGTGCAGAAGCGGAGGCCTATGCTCAGCAAGTGAAAGGACAAACTATTACCGCAGATTTAGTTGCCCTTAAACAAGTTGAGGCACAAATATTAGCGATCGAAAAATGGGATGGCCGCTTGCCGGTGTACTCAAGTAGTGCGTTACCCGTGCCATTTATAGCGGTAAAATAGTACAAATCCTTCGACCCAGACTTCGCCCAAGGCTACGTCGGGCAGGCAAGCTTAAAATGATTGATCTGATTAATTTTATAAAGTTATAATTTAGTAATCACATAACTTTCGAGTAATCATCCTGAGCCTGTCGAAGGACCTTCCTTTGATATAGCTTTCCTGGATAAAAAGGAATACTATGCAGCACCATAAACCCATACGTGTATTATACTTTAACGGTCCATCAAGCGTTGGCAAAACAACTATTATACGCGTACTACAAAATCTTTTGCTCCCCACCCCTTATTTGCGTATAGGCGTAGATCAGATAATCGATGACATGATGCCATCCGCCATGAACGATTGGCGAGTTAATATTGTGCATGAAGAACCAAATAGTATCCAAGGTTTTTATTGCAATGTTATGCATGATACCGATGGCGCAACCATGCATATTATTAAAGCCGGACCGTTTGCAATAAAGTTACTCGACTTATTTCGTGATTTAGCGCTGACAACGTTAAGCAAAGGATATAACGTCATTATCGATGATGTTGCTGAGCATGGAGCAGTGGATGTGGATTTGTGGCGCGACGCGCTCAAAGATTACTCCGTACTATGGATCGGGCTAACTGCTGCACTTGATGTGCTGGAAGAACGTGAGCGCACACGTGGCAACCGTGCTCCAGGCACGAGTCGCGCACAGCTTAAAACGGTGCACGAAGGCGTTACCTATGATCTCTTTTTTGATACCTCAAAAGAGTCCGCAACCGATATTGCACATGCTATACGTGCTGTTATTCTCCAAACAGACGCAAAAAATCCCGTTGGGTCTCTTTAACCATCTGTGCAATAAGTAGTAGAAACTTTTTATCGTTGGTATGCGCCTCTTCAAGTGAGGACATATACGCTGCCCGCATAATCGGTGGAATAATTGCAATAGTATAACCTTCTTGTAACAATATGAGATTCATCAACAAACGTGCTACGCGGCCGTTGCCATCGATAAATGGATGAATAAACACAAACTCCTTGTGCGCAATTGCAGCACGTGCAACCGGATGCATCGACGTACGCATACTGGCAAGCCGTTCAATAAATGCTGCCATAGCATCTGCAATATTTTCCGGTGCGGTGACGGGATATTTAGAGCCAGTAATATAAACCTTTTGTGTGCGATACACTCCTGCTTGTGCAAGATCAATACGATAATAAAACAAACGGTGAAGCTCTTGGATTAATAATTCATCAATCTGTTTACGCTGTATGCATTGATATACAAAATCATACGCTTGGCTATGACCAACTGCTTCCATATGATCTTTGAGTGGTTTACCACCAATGGTAACACCCTCTTCTAAAACAATTTTCGTTTCAGATTCTGTTAATGTATTGCCCTCAAGGGCGTTACTCGTATACGTAAGCCCTATACGAAAATATTCTTTTATCTGGGCTAATAAATGGCGCTCTAGAGGCCGTTGCTCGTTAATTTCTGCTTGTAGCAAATCTATTTCATCAAAAATATCCATATACAATCCTTTACTCCTGCGATAATGATACTTCTAGTATGCTCATAGTTGGTAACTAAAAGAAATAAATTTTCGCCATGTATTAGTTTTGAGCAATCCATTTATCAAACATACGAACAACTGATATCTGGTTAGTTGGCAACTGTTCACGTACGGCGCCAAACCAACGCATATCATGCGATTCATGATTACGCACAAAATCAGCATCACCTGCAACTTGTAATAAAAAGCGTATATCATAATGATAATGTTCCGGCTCTTTGCTTGTTGCTGGAATTAAATGGACATCAAGATCGAAAATCTCTGTGCTCACGGGCACAATATCCTGAATGCCCGATTCCTCTTGCGCCTCTTTAATGGCTACTGCCAACACATCAGCATCACCATCACAGTGGCCACCAAGCTGCATCCATTGGTTTAATTTAGCGTGATGCATAAGCAATGCTTTATCACCAGCTTTATTTAATAACCATGAAGATGCTGTTACATGCCCAACTAAAAGTGTACGCTCAAAACAATCCGGATAGTTTTGTACAAATGTTATGATACGTTCTTGTGCTGCTGCATCGACGGAAGATGTTGGTTTGTAGTTATGGAGTTTGTGCAATAGTGCATTGCGATGCATAGGTTCTCCTTAGTATTAAAAACAGCCAAAATTTTTTATGCACGGATTATCCTTCGACGAGCTCAGGATGATTAATTTAACTTGAAGAAAACTAATTATTAAATTACAGCTAATCTTCCTCAATTTTGATTTACAACCAATAATAATCATCCTGAGCTTGTCGAAGGATCTTCCTTTTTCAAGTTTACCACAATTACCTCTCATGTGGACTAAAACATACACCCGCATATTCGTTGAAAGCATACCGCTACCATGCTATACTTACCAGCACTATTATTATTTACAAAGGAAACTACAATGTTCATCCCAATTTATTTAGCCCTCCTATGCATAATATCTAACCTATATTGCGGTGATTCATTAATTCATTATCCCTATGCAGCAGAAGGCCTTGCATGTTCAGAGTTACGTGCTGATTGCACTGACTATGCAAAATCGATAGTGCGTGATATACAACGCACGCATACAGTTGTCGATATTGCTGACAACCTGTGCTGCCTCATGTTCGGCGCGTGCACATTAGGCTACTTGCAACATTATTGTGCGCCAAATATGATGTGCGACGAAGCATGCAACGCAAAATTAACACTTAGTTCTTACGTGTGTTGCCTTAAAATCAGCTTTATACGTTGCGTAGAAAAATGTTGCGAGCGAAAGCCTGTACGCTGGACATTTCGTTCAAACCAGGCATTAAAAGCATGGGCAGAATCTCCCACCTATCGACCGTTACCACATATGCTCAGTGCAATCAACATTGAGGAATAAATATGAATAACCATTTCACTGCTCATACGCTTGCACATGCACTCGATACATTCATTGGCGGCCAGCATATCGCTGATCGAGGTCCTAATGGGTTACAAATAACTAATTCCGGCACCATTACTAAAGTAGCTACTGCCGTGAGCACCGATCTTGCAACTATTGAACAAGCGGTTGCACATAAAGTGAATGCGCTTATTACACATCACGCTTTAAGTAATGTATACCCTATAACTGACGTCATTGAATACAAAAAAATGGCTCTCTTGCTGCAACACAACATTGCACTTCTGCGCTATCATCTGCCACTTGATGCACATCAAACGGTCGGCAACAATTGGGTTGCCGCGCACGAACTTGGTTGGCAAGATCTGCAACCATTTGGTCATTATAACAATGTACCTATCGGTGTGCGTGGCACGATTGCACCAATACCGTTTGCTACCTTTGTGCAGCAGCTTGAACATTACTATGGCAATAAGGCAACCACTATCGCATTGCATCAAACTATTCAATCAGTTGCACTGGTGTCAGGTAAAGGTTATACCTTTATCGATCAAGCTGCACGCGCGGACGTTGATTGTTTTGTCACCGGCTCATTTGATGAACCTGCATGGTACGATGCACATGCATATAATATCTCATTCTGTGCACTTGGACATGCGGCAACCGAAAAGGTTGGCCCGCGCGCTTTGGCAGATTATATCAGCCACACCTATTGTATTGAAGCTATTTTTATTGATACAACAAATCCGTTTTAGCGTTTGCAGGCCGTATGCGCAATTGAGCACACTAACACCAATGCAATAGCATATTGATAATGCAAATAAGGCATAATCGACACGCCACTGACATGCGCTAATGAACCTGCTAATAACAGTTGCGGTGCATAAGGCAAAATCCCTTGGCAAATGCATGCAGTAATATCAAGTAAGCATGCAACACGCTTTGGAGCAATCTTAAATTTATCACCAATTTGTTTTGCAATCGGCCCGGCAACAAGAATCGCAATGGTGTTAATTGCAACGGCAGCATTAATTAAAAAGGTAAGTGCTGTAATTGCCCATTCGGCACCAGATTTAGTTTTTACACAACGACCAATATGCTCAACTAAATAGTGCACGCCACCATTGTATTCCACAATATGCGAAAGCCCTGCGATAAACAGTACCAAAATCAACACTTCTTGCAGGCCTGGTGATGCAGTAAATCCTTCAGTTATTAATTGTGAAGCTTGCAACACGGTAAAGTTACCGTGCATAATACCAATGGCAGCAGCAGCAACAATCGCCAATACTAACACACCGATAACATCCAGCCCCAGGGCAGTTAAAACGAACACAAGTATATAGGGCAGAATTTTTATCACGTCACACAGCTGATAACACAATGCAGTTTCTGCTTGCAGCGTTAATCCATAGTTTAAATATGTAAGCCATGCAAGCGTCATCAAAAAAGCTGGGATTACCAGCACTATATTTGCTTTGAGTTTATCGGTCATATTACTGCCGGTTGTTTGCGCTGCAGCAATCGTAGTATCAGAAATAACCGACAAATTATCACCCAACATTGCACCACTGACGGTAATGCCCGCAAGCAGTTCTGGCGCAAGACCCAATTTTGAACTCATACCTAATGCGATTGGTACAAATGCAGCAATAGTACCCATGGAAGAGCCGATAGCGGTCGCAAAAAAACTAACTAATATAAAAAATCCGGGCAACACAAATTGCGCGGGAATTATGCAAAGTCCCAGATTAATGGCACATTCGGTAGCACCAATTTTTTGTAAAATATAGGTAAATGCACCACTTAAGATAAAGATGAATGTCATTGCAAGAATCGTCGGTTGTGCCGTACCGGTCAGAAATATACCGATTTTTTCGTTCAGTGGCTTTTTAAACAGCATGAATGCATAGATTATAGCAATCATACAGGAAGCTACCGCTGAAAATTGCCCATCAAACCAAATGGTGGAAACTATAAATAACGAAACAAATAAGAAAAATGGTGAAAGTTGCAACAGATTATTAGTTCTCTGCATGGAAATACTCCTTAAAAATTTGGCTTAAATAGGTACTTATTAACAGTACCCAATCATTTAGATAGTACACAAGATCTTTCTGGTAATAACAAATATCATAGCGCCTCAACTATAGCTATTTCTTGGCCCGGCTGCGCATGCAACAAACTTTGTGCTGATCCCAAGTTTACAGCCAACTCTAACGTTTTATTGCTTCCCTCATACGAAAGCAATTGGCCAACTGGAACATCTGCAAATGTTTTAACAAATTGGGTATGATAACGAACACCCTGTATTTCCAATACAAGATGATGTACTTGTTGATTAAGATTATCGAGCTTAATATTCGTTTTAATATTTCCAAAACTATCTATATACGTTACAATCGAACGATTTTCGATAGCATGCAAATACACAATTTCATCCTCGGCGATAGGTTTCAGAAAATCTTTTTGATTGTTTGCTATCTTAATTGCAGCAGGTGTGAACAGGTCTCTGCCATGAAATGTGTATGATGCCGGCTTAATAATGTGCTCATCAATGCTGTATACGCGCCTTCCTTCCCTTTTCAAAATATAATGAAACAAACCATTATTTGGCCCTATAAATGTATATCCATCATATTCTATGCAAATTGCCCGTCGTTCACTACCCACGCCGGGATCAACAATTCCAAGAATAATTGTGTTCTTGGGACAGTAATCGTAGACCTGTTGTAATACAAAAGCTCCACTGACCACATTGAATTTGGTAATCGTATGGTCAAGATGAATAACACGAGCCTGAGGTAACTGTTTTAAAATAAGAGACTCCATTGTCGCAACTGCAAAATCGTAACCAAAATCAGTCAATAACGCGAAAAAAATGTTCATGCTAAAAAGCTCCATGATAAAAAATTATCAAAAAGTAACTGTAAAACGTATAACGCCCCTTAGGGTCATTTATATATAGGTCAATGGTAAGATAAGTCGCGTTCGGACTGAACGCATAGCAACATAGTATGGCGTTACGCCATATGGGGCATGAACCTAGAGAATGATAAAAAGCTTAAAAGATCGTGCATCTGCAACTCGCTTTTTAAAAAATATCGCTTTTGGATTATATCAACTATACATACAGTATGATCTATGTTGAAATTATTGTCAACTTAATGCAGTTTTTGCCCATTAGGTACCGATGGATCAACCGTTGCCAAACAGATACCACCATCCGATGCAGTAAAACCGACGATTAAACATTGCGAAATAAAGCCGGCAATATTTTTCTCTCCCAGATTAATACAACCAATAACTTGCCGCCCAACAAGAGTTTCAGGAGTATAATGTACCGTAATCTGCGCTGAGGTTTGCAATACACCCAGCTCTGGGCCAAAATCTATCCATACTTTGTATGCGGGTTTTTTAGCCTTGGCAAATGGTTCTGCTTTAACAATAGTCCCTGAACGTAAATCGACACGTTCAAATTCGGCATAGGTAATACTGTTCATATGACAATCCTCTTATTTTGTAGCCAACTGTTGCGTAAACCATCCATGTATAGTACATTTACAGTATATATCATCGTACTTAAAAACAAAAAGTATACTTTAATGTTGATCAGAACATCGAATTCTGTATTTCACTCGTTCATCATCACACACGCACGTGCTGTGTTCTATACTGTTGTCATTGTGGCCGGCTAGGCCCTATACTTTCAAACAAACCAATTATATTTTTGTTATCATATTTTATCTCGATTCATAGTTCTTAGGAATAATTGTGTCATATTATAAAAACAGCATTCTGTATGGATTTGCATTATTCGCAATGTTCTTTGGCTCGGGCAATCTTGTATTTCCGTTGCAAATTGGACTGTTAACCGATTCGCATTGGTTTGCTGGATTTCTTGGTCTTTTGCTCACCGGTATCGCTCTGCCTTTTTTAGGACTCTTTGTTATCAAATTGTACCATGGCAGTTACATTGCATTTTTTGCACAAGCCGGTACTGTCGCACAATATGTATTGCCCTTATTTACGCTTTCTTTACTTGGATCATTTGGGGTTATTCCGCGCTGTATTACCGTAGCGTATGGTGGTGTACGCATACTGTTTGAAACATTGCCATTAAGCCTCTTTAGCATCATTTTTTGTGTTATCTGTTATCTCGTTTGTCTTAAAGATCGCATAGTCATCCACATCTTGGGCAAATGGATGAGTCCACTTTTGTTAATTGCTCTTGCTGCAATCGTTGTGCAAAGTCTACTCTATGCACCGAACCTGAGTGCAAGCAGCTTATCTACATGGCATGCATTCACCAATGGGTTTCTCATTGGATACCAAACCATGGATCTGTTTGCAGCGTTTTTCTTTTCTTCATTTATATTTATGCAACTACAAGCAGTTTTACCGCACACGAGCAGTGCCCGTCATGTCATCAAAGCCGCGCTTGTACCAAGTATTTTTGGGATTATTCTACTTGCGGCAGTATATATGGGATTAGTATGTTTGGGCGCACATTACAAACCATTACTTGCCAACATACTGCCTGAACTTATGCTACCCACCATTGCAACTTATGCATTCGGCACGAGCGGCGCAATAATTATCGCCATCACTATTTTATTTTCTTGTTTAACGACCGCGGTTGCACTGAATAATATCTATGCGCGTTATCTAAGCACTACGTTACGCATACCGGAAAGCAAGTTTTATCTGGTACTTGCAGCGACCACCATCATTGCTTTTTTTATCTCATTACTAGATTTTAAAGGCATTGCGGCATTCCTTGCGCCAATGTTGGAGATTTCGTATCCAAGCATTATTGCGCTGACCGTTTTGAGTATTATCACGCCACATCATAAAATGCTTAAGACGGTTGCATTCTATGGTATTCTAGCATGCATGGTTTATTGGAACTATTTAAAGTAGAAAAAACGGGTGCTTGCAATTACAAGCACCCGTCAAATGTTTCAAATTATCGTGCTACTTTTATGCAGCATTATCCCAATTAAACTGCACTACCATAACACTAATGTTATCGGTGCTACCACGTTTGTATGCTTCGTCACGCACGCGCTGTGCTGCAGCTTCTAATGTCAATCCATTGCGCAATGCTTCATGCACTATGGTTGCAGCATCTTGGCTCTCCATGACATCCCACACACCATCACACGCAAGTATCATAAATTGATGCTCTGGTGAAAGATTGATACGTTCAACGTCCGGCACTGCTGTAATAACATCATTACCATGTGCTTCATAGCTCGCAAGCGCTTTGACTGAACGATCACCCAATGCACGTGGAATAGCCAATCCGGCAATACGTGGAATACGATGAGCACCCCAAAATTGAATTACCGCACCAGCTTCTTTAAGTCGCGCAGCTTCGGACGGATCGTCAATTTTATGATCTTTAGTTTCGTAAACTACATTTCCGGCATTATCGACTAGAACCGCGCGTGAATCCCCAACCCAACCAATGTAAAGTACATCAGTATTGGAGTAACGTTCAGTATCAATCAGCGCAACTACTGCAGTGGAACCGGAATTATCGCCATTCTCTCTAAAATCTTTATCGAATGATGTAAAAGCATCAATAAATCTATAGCGTCCGGTAGATCTTGCTTGGAGTAAACGTTTGTGAATAGGTTCAATTACCTTACCATGTAGGAACGTACCACACTGTTTACCCTCCGCAGCAGTTTTTGCTGCAAGTTCACCACCGTGACCATCAAAGAGACCAAAAAAAGCCAACCCTGGAGCTAATTGCCCTTTTGGCAATGCTACATGAGCATCTTCCATAGATGGCCGTCTACCCTGCATTTCGCTGTGAGCAACGTGCAGCTCTTTTAGCCGTGCTGTCTGAGCAAAACAGCTACCCGCAGATAGCAATCCCAATGCTATAATCATAACTCTATGCTGCATAAGTCGACTCCTGAAAAAAGATAATAAAGAATCAATTTCACCCCTATTGTAGCACAAATTACATAAAAAAGCAAGTTGGGGGTAGATGAGCGTCTAGACTTCCTAAATCCATCTAAAGATATTATAATTAAACAATCTTAATTATTTTTAACACTGGGCTACAATATGCTTTTTGATCCAATAATCCTTTTCTTTATTGTCGGTATATTTGCTAAAGCATGTTTTAGAACGTTACATGTTCCCAAATGGCTTAATACGAGTGTAAGTTTAACAATTTTGCTCATTATTGGACTTAAAGGAGGGATCGAACTATCTCGCTGGTCAAGTGGGTTTCTTCTGGTACAAATGAGTGCGGTAATTCTTCTGAGCCTATGCACCTATTATTTTTCAAAGCTATTTCTTTCTAAAATAGCTCATTATGCTGAAGAGGATGCTATTGTCGTTGCCGCTCACTATGGATCGGTAAGTGTAACAACATTTGCTTTTGCACTCAATGTATTGCAACATAAACAGATTTATTTTGAGCCCTATATGCCCCTGTTTGTAGCCATTATGGAATTCCCTGCAATCTTACTCGCGTCTATAAGATTAACTAAGCTACACGCGGCCACCGAAAATATTGGCTCTATCATTAAAAAAACATTTACCTGCAAAAGTATCAGCGTTCTACTTATAAGCATCTTATTTGGCTATTTTTTTGGACTTGCAACCCTCGATATTTTGACACCATTACTTTTTGATAATTTTAGAATTTTTTTAGCACTTTTGCTTTTGGAAATGGGTGTTTTAGTAGGAGATGAATTTTCTCATATTAAAAATCATGCATGTGCCATTATACTGGCTTCAATCACTCTTTCTTTAGGATGCGCATGTTTAGGATTAGTCTGTGGCCTACTATTGGGCCTGAGTCAAGGTGGAATTATTTTACTTATGATACTGGCATCAAGCGCATCGTATATAGCTGTACCTGCAGTTTTGCGTCAAAATTGCCCTCAAGCCCGTGTTTCTTTTGCTTTGGGTCATGCTTTGGGAGTAACATTCCCCTTTAATATTTTTATAGGAATATACCTATATACTACGATTGTTCAAGCAATATATGCATATCTACTGTAATTTAATGCGTCCAAGAGATGCCGTGCTCTGCAAGCAATTGCTTAAACTCATGCGGCACCGGTTGACGACTATCAACACCTGCATTAGCCATAAGATCGGCCTGTTTGTTTGATGCGCGTAAAACATGTTTAATGACACAGGTGATACCGGTCAATAAATGTTGCGCAAGGTGAAACAATTTTTTTAGTTCGGGATTGGTAATTTTATAGTGACCATTCAGTTGGCGCACCAACAGTTCTGAATCAGAAATAATAGTAAGACCATCTGCAGAGCGCATATGCGCACGCACTTTGTAAATACCGATTACCAATGCCAGATATTCTGCTTGATTATTAGTTCTGGTGCCTAAATAAAAGCCTTCTTGTACAAAGAGCTCATCATTTTTATAAATAACAATGCCGGCACCGGAAGGGCCGGGATTGTTGCGTGAAGCACCATCAATAAACAGCTTCCAGGTAACTGCATGCTGCGCACGTGCGTCATCAAATATACATAGCTGCTTCATGAGACATCCATCGCATTGAGTAACTTTGGATCATACAAAAAGCGAAAGCAATGTTTGCATTGCAGAAGCGCACGATTACTTAAGCGCATCAGATCCTGCTCGGAAAGTACATATGCACAACCGGAACAGTTTTTATCAGCAATCGGCACTACCGGATCGGTGATACGATTGCGCATCATTTCATATTTTTGTAACCATTCTTCGGGAATGCCAACCTGTTTTTCAGCGCGCTGTGCAAGTAACTGCGCCATCTGCTGATCACACGCGTCAATCTCTTGTTGCAATGCTGCAATCTGTGCAGTAATTTCAGCCTGCTGTTCACGATGTGTGCTGTGCGAACGTTGCAAATCACGTTTGGAACTTTCCAAAGTATGCCATGCATCAAGTAGCGATGTCTCTAATTCTTGTTGCTCAAGCTGGGCTTTAGCAAGCTCTTTACTCAATGATGCATACTCTTTAGGGTTGGCAACATTATCAAGATTATATTTAATTTTTGCTATACGAATATCAAGCGTTTTACTATCAAGCTCTTGCAGATCCACCGTTTTTTGTGCCACATGCTCAGCCTCTTTCAGTTGCTCTTGCAACAGCTCATGCGCTTGCAACTGTTGCTGTACCTGTTCAAGCTGCGCTTCTTTGCGCTCAATAGTTTCTTCAAGAGCTGTTATGCTGCGATCGAACATCACAAGATTGAGAAATGTATGGAAAGGGAATTCTTTCATTGCTGGCACCCTTTTTTGCTACGAACAGCATATGTATATGGGTATCTGTCAGTTTGTTTTGGTGGGCCCACCAGGATTTGAACCTGGGACCTCTCGGTTATGAGCCGATTGCTCTAACCGCTGAGCTATGGGCCCCACCTGAAACATATGATTATTGTATCGCTATTTTATTTATTACGCAAATTTTAATGTACGGCAATCTTCAAATAATCTGCTATTTTCTTTTAAACCAAGGAATAAATATGTTAGTTGTACGTGCATAGTCAGCGTATTCAGCTAGCTTTTTCATCTGTTCTTCGGCCAATGGCACGCCTGAAACAAAGCGTAGCAACAATGTTATTGTAAGAGGACTAATAAGTGCCAGTAAACCGTAGGGCACTTGAACTGCAATCACCCACATCCCCCACCAAATAAGCATCTCTCCGACATAATTTGGATGTCGTGAATAACGCCACAACCCTTCTTGCATAATGCGCCCACGATGCGCCGGATTGCTCAGATAGATGTTGAGCTGATAGTCTGCCAGAGCTTCCATACCAATACCTAACAGCCAGATCAAAAAACCAACAAAATCAAACCTTGTAAGCCCTGGATCAGTGCTGGTATTCACCACAATAATAGGCAAAGCAATAATAAGCATGAACAACCCCTGCAGCATAAAAACCTGCAGATACGAACGCCAAACAACTGTATCACCCCATTGCTCACGCCATTTAGCATAGCGGGCATCTTCTGGTTTGCCGCGATTGCGCCTCAATAAATGCACCGAAATGCGCATTGCCCAAATACATGTCATTGCTGTAATCAGTATGTGCCGAGGCAGATATAATCCCGCTGCAATGAATGTTACCAATGCAATAAGCGCAAACCCAACTCCCCACCAGGGATCAATAATACTGTTGTCTTTTTTTGCACAGGCATATACAAAAAGCATATGCATTAAACAGACAACTACTATAGTTGCGTAACCTAATAAAACAAAAAACATTAACTCTCCTCAAGATATGCTTGCGCAGTAGCTATATGGGCACGTAACATTTCCGGCGACATGCGCTTTATGCTGCTTGCCATGAGTGCTAAACGATGATTTTTAGCAAGTACTGCACGATGTTTGTATACAAAATACCAATACAAGGAATCCCAAGTGCCTGCCCATACCCCCTTTGTATAATCGCTCATGCGTAAAATATAATTTGAACCACATATATAGGGTTTGGTGGTAATTAATCCTCCATCAGCATATTGGCTCATGCCATATACATTCGGCACCATCACCCAATCATATGCATCGATAAATAATTCCATAAACCATCGATATACCTCATCCGGATGAACCTGTCGCAATAACATGCTTGTACCCAATACCATGAGTCTTACAATATGGTGCGTATACGCATAATCTAGAGCCTGCTTAATTGCATCGTCAATAGGGTCAATACCGGTTGTTGCTAGCCAATAAGCCTCCGGCAAAGTTGCCGTATGTCCAAAGAAATTACTTGCGCGCTCCTTCTCGCCTACCGTTACATATATACCGCGCACATATTCACGCCAACCGATGAGCTGTCGGACAAAGCCCTCCAATGATTGCAATGGTACTTTATGCTTATCGGCATATGCAAGAGCCTGCTCTAAAACATATGCTGGCGTGAGTAAACCAATATTAAGCAGAGGTGATAATACTGAATGAAAAAGAATCGGTTCATCATGCACAATTGCATCTTGATAAGGGCCAAATTGAGCAAAGCGATGTTGTAAAAAATCTTGCAACCACTTTTTTGCTGTAACAAAAGTTACGGGATACCAGAAATGTTCAACACTACCATAGTTATCGGGAAAATGTTGCTGCACATATGCATATGCCTCTTTGTAATAAGCATCATGGTGCGGTTTGTAACGTTTGCTCTCAGCTGATGCACCTGAAAATGCTTGGCGATTTTCTGTGTCAAAACTCCACATGCCTCCAACAGGATCTCCTTCAGGAGTCAGTAATATCTGCAAACGCTTGCGTTGAAATTGATAAAAATGATGTTGTCGAAAACTCGTTTTAGTGGAAAAATACTCCTTAACCACGTCACGCGAAGTTAAAAAAAGCGGTGTATCATAGGTTTGCAACGTAATCCCACAAACACGCATACGCTTTTCAAGCTCATGTTGCAAGGGTACGTCAACCGGATCACAATAATGCACTTGTTTAATATTCCTCTTGATAAGCTCATCCTCTAACTTCTGCATGGCTGGAAAATCGATATATACAACCGTATGTCCAGCATCTACAAGATAATCATGGTACATACGCAAAGTCGCACGATGTAGTATAAGTTTTTGCTTATGAAACTTGAAATCGGAAAAATAGCGTTCGCATTCAACCAGTAAAACCAGAGTTTTTGTTTTAAGCAACGGATGCTCTTGAAACAACTGGGTTGGTAAAATCAGTACGGCTTCTTGTACCATCAGCAATTACTCCTTTGCAACCTGTTTATACGCCGCTAAAGCAGCTATACGAGCTTTGTTATGGTCAACCATAGGGCGTGGATAATCGGTTGCTGCATAACCTTCATTATACCAAGTATGCAGCAGTTTAGACGAAACATTACGCAATTCCGGCACCCAATGCTTAATATAGGTACATTCCGGATCAAACTTTTTCTGCTGTAACCACGGATTAAAAATCCTAAAATATGGCTGCGGATCGCATCCGGTAGAGGCTGCCCACTGCCAATTACCATTATTAACGCACGGATCATAATCAACTAATGTTTGCGCAAAATAACGCTCACCCCACTGCCAATCAATCAGCAAATCTTTGGTCAAAAATGATGCCACTATCATGCGTACACGATTATGCATAAACCCTGTTGCATTCAATTGCCGCATACCGGCATCAACAATCGGAAAACCTGTCATACCTTGACACCAACGTTCAAACTCTTTTTTGTTGTTTCGCCATGCAATTGCATCATATTGACGATGAAATGCATGCCCAAATACATGCGGCCAAAAATAGGCTACATGGTAATAAAAATCACGCCAATACAGTTGACGTACCAAACCCTGACCGGCATGTGCACCTAATGCATCACGCATATGCCAATAGAGTTCACGAATTGAAATAGTGCCAAATTTATTATGTGCTGATAATAACGTAGTATCCAATGAAGGAGTATCCCGCGTATCCTGATAATTATTAAAATTACGCAACTGACGCATGAGTTTAAGCCCCTCTTTGCGACCGCCTTTAACTGCTAACTGCTCATCCGCTGTGATTGCCAGCGTACGTTGTATTGCAGCAAGTGATACTGCGTGCTCAATTGTTGTATGATAAAAATTGTTAACACGCGATGAGTTTTCACGTGCTACTGCATGTTGCAGCGATGCTTTCCAAAATGGCGTAAAGACTTGGTACGGTTTACCCGAAGCGCTCATTACTGCACCTGGAGCATTAAGTAACACATCATGATATCCATGAACTGCAATGTTTAATGTGGTACATATTTGTTGAAGTTCATCATCCCGAGCTCGAGCATACGGCGTATAATCATGATTAAAAAAAAGTGCATCCGCATGTGTGTCTTTAATAATACGCTTAATAATAGCTTCAGTATGCCCTTGAAAGAAATAGAGCCGCCCGTTATGCTGTTCAATCTCATCTGCCAATTCATGCAATGAGGTAAGCATAAACTGCAAAGCATGCTCTCCCTTGTATCTGTTTTCATGACCTATCTGTTCTGGAGTAAATATAAATATGGGAATCACTTTCTCCGATTGTGCACATGCAGCAAGCAATGCAGTATTATCGTGCAAGCGCAAATCACGGTGAAAAATAAAAATCGATGTGCGATAAACCTTTTTCATGTTCTTACCTTACTATTACAATTACTCATGTATACTTAACATACTAAAGATTATTGTACAAGAATCACAATAGACATAATCACAAAATACTGTATCTTTAATACAAAAAATCTTTATCTACAGGACTATCATACTATGCATTATATATCGTTATTGATGTTCTCATTTACATTCTTTTGCACACTTTCTGCAGCAGATAGCGCAAATGACGGTAAAATAATTAAACGTGACAGCGAAAAAGCCATACAAACATTTACCCCGGATCATTACGGAAATTCCCAATTTAAAGTGATCTTCTGGGGGCCAAATCGTTTGGAACAATTTATACCGCTGGCACTACAAGCAACCATCCCTCCTGATGAGACTGCACCAATAAAAAAACTAATCTGCTATGTACGCGCAATTCATTTTATTCAAGAGTCGTTACTGCATAAACCATATAAATTATGGAAACTTAAGGATTTAAAAGCGATAAATGCCAAGCTCAGCGAATTTATTCCATCGGTGGAATCTCCAGGTGAATTTCGTACATTCAACCCTACTCCCCGCTTGCTTAGGGTATTTTCAGAAGAGGAAACAGCCCGTTTAAAAATGCTGCAAAATGATCCATCTTCTATAACTGAATCTGATCAAGCCTTTGTTAGCAAAAATCTGCACATTTTTCCTCCAGCAAGAGATGTTACATTGCACGTTGCGCAGATGCTTGTACGTATGAAACTAGATATTCAAGCACGCGAGCAAAGATCTGAATGTGATACAGATGGTGAAATTAATCTTGTGGGCTTTTTACATCAGAATATTCGTGAAATCCGCCCATGGCCAAAAAGAAATAAAGCAACTGCACGCCTATTAGGACACATCATATGCATGCAAAATGGCATTGAACCACCAACCTTTGAAGATAAACAAACATATATTGGGGTCACGACCTATTGCGTACGAAAAAAACAATTTGCACCACTGTCTGATTATATACGTGGCCTTATTCATGAGCGTCAACAATGGAAAGCTTCCGCAGAAAAAGAAGCATAAACTAGACATAAAGTGGAAATCCTATAAACTTATCGTTAAATGCGAGTTTTTTTTACTGCTGCTCATAGGGGAGCTGCAGACTAATCTCATCTGATTACATTTTTATTAGGGATATTTTCATGAAACAGCTCATTATGCTTCAAGGCATACTCTTATTAGTAGTGCCAGGTTACATGCAAGCGGCCGCGACTCAAGCTATCGAATCTACAAGTCAAGATATAATTGTCGGCTCTAAGGATGATCCTGTACAGGCATTTGAAGGACAGCATTACGGCAACTCTGATTTTAAACGCCATGATTGGGGACTAGGCGGTTTGGCAATATGCCGACGCAGAACATTTACTGCTACCCCTTATAACTCAGTACGATTATCCGATGATGCCAAACGACTTTACGATTATGTATATACCCTGCGCCAACTTGAATACGGCCTATTAGGCAAACAATTTAAAGATTGGGATCTTCTGGATATTAAGCAAGTAAATGCCTGGCTTAATCGTTTATCTGAAGATCAACCGGGAAGCTTACGTAGTCACGATCTTCCACCCCTAAAATTACGCACTTCAAAAAAGGATGCCAAGCGTATTGATATGTTCCTTGCGCAGCCTTTGTTAATGACCACATCAGACAAAAAGTGGCTCGCTACAGCGGTACATACGTATCCTCATCCTGTCATTATTGGGGCAAAACTAAAACACATGTTACAAACTGCGCGCGAAAGTCTGCTGAAAGTAGAGGCTGACGAACGGACACAAAAGCTGCATGCTGAAATTCATGTAGCCGCATATATACATCTGCAAATAGGTTCTCTTATGCCATGGAGCAAGAGAAGTGAAGAGACTGCCTGTATATTAGGCAACGTTATCTTAATGCAGCACGGCGTTAAACCGATAATATTTGATGATCTGACTGCATATCGTAGTGCACTCTATAAGTGCATACAACAAAATGATGTCACTCCATTAAGTGCCTACATGCATGGTCGCATCGTTGAAGCACAAGAACAACAAACAGCTAAGCTTCTTAATGATATAAAAAATGGCCGTCCATAGAGATCACATACAACGAGGTTATCTGTTATGAAACAATTACTTTATATAATTGCAGCATTATCGCTGCACATCACCAATGTATATGCTGCATCGACCAGCTCAGTGAGCGTAAATGCTCAATATGCAGCGCTTGCGCCAGAAGAAAGAGCCGTTTTTGAACGACGCATTGTAGAGCTCGCCAAAACACCATCATGCCATTATGGAATACCCAGCATTGCAGGTGCAATAGAACGTTTTCCTGCAGCACTGTTTAATAATCCTAATTTTAGGAATATGAGATTACGCCCGGGCAGATTGGATACATTAAAACGCAAAGCGTGCGCAAAAACACTTACGTTGCAACCGGATACAGATATAAAACTGCTCAACCATGTGTATGCATTGCAACAGCTGCAAGAAACCGGTTTGCTAACAAAACCTTTTCATACATGGGAACTTGCAGATCTGAGCCGTGTAAATGGATGGCTTTCACGTCTACGCACTGCAAACCCTGGAAAGTTTCGCACACATGGCTTACCTTTGCGTATCATTTCGGGAATACCGGATGCTACAGTACGCGATATAGCAAAACGTTTAGCACACTTTACACATACTAAAGAAGATGAAAGACTCTTAACCGCAACTACCTATCTGTTAAGTGAACCGGAAATGATTGAACCCGAGCTTTCACAATGGTTCAAAGAAACACAGGAACGTCTTCAACGTATACAGGAAAATAAGGTTTCACAGATTATTCATTTCGAACTTAATGTTGTTGGCCATATGCATTATTTCTTGCATAAGATACATGCCTGGGAAAAAGCAAATACTGCAACCGCCTGTTTTTTAGGCAATGTTATTCAAATGCAACATGGCGTTAAGCCAATTATCTTTACCGATAAAAAGGAATACAAAAAAATGTTCTATAGTAATTTAACCCCTGAAAAGGCACGCCAAGAAATCTTTGGTAATTATATTAAGAGCCTTATTCTAGCGCAACAGAAACCAAAATCGTCTGCATCGAGCAGTTCAAATTAGCACGAACCGATAGATATACTACTGCATTGCATAATGAGCCCCTTTAAAGGGGCTCATTATTATAGCCAATTTTATAATGGCATCGCACCTTCAGAAAGGATAGCCATATAGCGTCCATATACAAAACGTTTGGCGCGCTTTTGTCCCGTAATTTCTCGTAAAATACCGATATCAACGAAATTTTTAATCAACGCTGATGCAGTAGGATAAGATACCGCAAATCGCTGCTCAATATCTTTGACCGCAATAATTGGAGTTGAAAACAATGCATCAAGCAACATTGTTGCCAGAGGCGATGAAATTTTTTTCTCCCACAATAATGCTTGGTCATCTTTGCGCAATGCAAGGATACTTTTAGTATCATTAATTGCAGCACTTGATGCTTCGGTAATCGATTTCAAGAAAAAGAGTACCCACTGCTCATAATTTCCTGTTTGCCTCACTGTCATCAAGCGATCGTAATACTCTTGTCTATGCTGTTTGAGATAATAACTAGGATATAAAATAGGCTTTTCGATAACTCCTTTCCAAAACAAATAGAGCGTAATTAAAAGTCTTCCCACGCGACCATTACCATCAAGAAATGGATGTATCGTTTCAAATTGATAATGCACCAACGCACAATCAATCAATAGTGGATATATCGAATCACTATGTATATAATTTTCTAGATCAGACATTGCAGCATAAGCATCCTCTGGAGAAGGTGGCACAAAGGCGGCCGTTTTTAATGTAGCATTTCCAGCACCAATCCAATTTTGCGAACGCTTAAATTCACCGGGTGTTTTATGCTGACCCCGTGTATTATCAAGTAAAATTGCATGCAGTTCTTTAATCAACCGCGTACTCATTGGCAAGGTTTCAAGCCGTTCAATACCATACTTAATAGCCTTCACATAATTAACTACTTCTTTAACGTCATTTACATTATCTATAGACACACCATTTTCATATTCCAACAAATCTTCCAGAGAAGCCTGGGTTCCTTCAATTTGCGAGCTTAATAGCGCCTCTTTCTTTATATACATAGTTATGAACAGATCTATATTAGGTAATAAATACCCCAGGCCATCTAAACGTGCCAAGGATTGCATTGCTTGTTCATGTTGTTTAAGAAGCTCATTGCTCAACTCAAGAGGAGGCACCGGTGGCAAAGGAGATGGCACAAAAGCCTTATAACCGTTCACATGTGTTATATAGTTACCTTGTCTGCTCATAAAATACCTTTAATTAATGATTTCTTTAATACTGCGGATGACAATACGCCGTTATTAAGACATTCTTTAATAAGATAGCATTTATTAGCCGCTTATTAAAGGATTCTTTAATAAAGAGATAAAAAATAACCTGTTATTAAAGAATCCTTTAATAATAAACAGGAATAACAAGCTCCAACACGCGCCCAAAGATATACACTACATTACCAAAAGAGCCTTCAGATAATTAAACACGAGATCTAGCCATCCAATGCATTGATTGGCGCGAAGCATTCACAAAATACCCCCCCCTCGAAAATGCTTTACTTTCGTTATGTAAAACTGTATTCTTAAAGTAAGAGAAGAATAGATTTAAACCTCATTTACAGAAGGAACACATATGAAGAATACAGCATTGTTAACGGTATCACTGATCGTAGCAGGAAATCTAACCGCTGCTAGCCCGATGAACCCTATGCAAGGCTTTTATCAAAGAGCAAAAGAGGCATACGGCGAATGGCGAGCTCATTGCGTACAACAGCAACATGATGAAAAATTGAATCGCTTATATTGGGATTTAACATATGCAATGCACAATAAAGATGAACAAAAAGCATTACAACTTCTTTCCGATGCACAGCGCTCTTTCCAATCTCCATCACAGCATCAAAACCATATATATTGGTCTAATGTACATTTTTCTCCATTACAAATATTCAGTTTAGTTAATACAGCAGCATCCGTAAATCCTGAATTTGCAAAAAAGCTGCTGGCTCATAATGATAATGCTCTTGCGGCTGAACTTATGCATAATCACGGAGCAACGGAAAGACTAATTTATGAACGAGCCAATCTTGCGCCTCAAGCTTCAACTTTACTTGCAGAAGAACTGGCAGCACGTGACTTTCTCTTCTCGAGCGCAATTGCAAAAAAAGCTCGTGAAGGAGAAGAAGTAGAGCACGATGTGATCATAGGAAAACCATTCAAAAGTCATTACAAAGTAAATGATGCCGTTGCAAAAATAATCACTACAAATGCTGGTACAGTTGATTTTGAAGATGGTGATTTCGGTGATATTGCATTGGTAAATCCATTGATAGCACGTAAGAGAGGATCACGAGTAGTTGAGTAAGCATTACTATAAGAACAATTAAGAGGTCTCATGTGAAGCCTCTTTTTTTTACCAAGAACGAACTAATGCTACTTGCCGCTCTTCATCAGCCAACGTAGCTGACGGCATTTCCATAATAATTGGCACGTGTATAAGCGCAGGTTGCTGAACTAAATGCTGCAACGCACGCAGCGCAATTGCCCCTTGATCCAAGAGCAAATGCTCATCCAAATAAGAGCCACGTTGCTGCAGCGTATTATTTAAATGGATAAGCGCAATGCGCTCAAGCCCTACTGCATGCTCGACCGCCTGCAGAAATACCTGTTGACCATATAACGATTGCAAATCATAGCCATAAGCATGCGCATGCACCGTATCCAGGCAAAAACGTACTTTTTCCGGATGCTCCAGCCGTTCAAGAATGGCGCGAAAATCGGTCATATTACCGCCAATGGAAAGATTACTATGCGCACTGTTTTCCAGCACGATCTGAATAGTATCCTCTTTGCGTAGCATAAAATTAAGGCGACGCGCCAATGCTTCAATGCCCTGCATGCGATCAGTGGCACCTTTAGCATACCCCGGATGAAAAATAATATGGGTAAAACCTAAGCGCTTGGCAAGCTCAATTTCGCGCTGCACAAAACGTACCGAAGTTGGCTGCGTATGCGCTAAATTGGTCCAGTATGAAGCATGCACAAAGCGTTGCGCAATGTGCGCGGTGACCGCTATAAATGCTTGTGCTTCTTGTGCAGTTGGCTCGATAAATTTTTGTGTAACTTGGTTCAACAAAAAGCATTGCAACGTGGTGAGCTGCAACTCATGCACACGATGTACCACCGTGTCCAGCCCATCATCAAGACGAATATGCAGCCCAATCGCACGCATTATAAACCTTACTCGCTAAACTGCTGTTCTAAAAAAGCAGCAGTAAAAAAGGGCGCCAATGCTCGTTTAAATTCCTGCTTAATTGCTGCAAGTTCCTGCTCATGCGCAGCTTCAAAACGCATGCTTAATGCCGGCTGTGTATTGGAAGCACGCAACAGACCCCAACCACTTGCAAACTGTACACGTACACCATCTATAGTAGTTACTTGCACATCATCTTTTTGCAAGAATATATCTTTTACTGTCTGCACGATCAGTTGCTTTTTGTCCTCATCGCAGGTGATGCGATATTCCGGTGAACTCGCCATAGTAGGATAACAGGTCAGCAACTGGTCAAGCGATTTGCCCGTACGCAATACAAGCTCAAATACACGCATCATGGCGTAAATACCATCATCAAATCCAAAATAGCGATCATGGAAAAAGAAATGGCAACTTAATTCACCGGCGAGCAATGCATCTGTACGTCGCATTTCACGCTTCACAATTGCATGCCCGGAAGGAGAAATAACCGGCTGCATACCTAGTTTGCGCAAATGATCGATAAGCACCTGTGAACTTTTAATATCAAATACCACTGCACTCCCCGGGTATTCTTTTACAATCTCCTGCGCAAAAAGCCCAAGCAGCTGATCGCCTGATACCAATATACCCTCTTTGGTCATGGGAACCATGCGATCTGCATCACCATCAAGCCCAATACCCAGTTCAATATCAGTAGAAGCAAGTACGTTGGCAACATCACGCATATTTTCCGGTTTTACCGGATCTGCTTCATGATGTGGGTAGTTGCCATCAATATCGGTATACAGCTGATGAACATGCTGCCAGCCCATGCGGCGTACCAGTTCAGGAATAACGGCGCCACCGGCACCATTACCGCAATCGATAACTGCCGACAGCGGCATATTACGTAAATGCTCAAAGTTTTGGGCTAACCAATCTATATATGCAGGTATAATCTCCTGTTCACGATACGTACCTGGAACTGCCGATTCCATACGCGCACCGGCTGCATAGAGGTTATACAGCTCTTGTACATCATGGCCATAAATAGACTCTTTGCCTACACACAGCTTAACGCCGTTATATTCTTTAGGATTATGAGAAGCGGTAATCATAACGCCCGCATCATATGCTTGTGTATGAAGCGCAAAATAGAGTACCGGTGACGGGCAAAGACCAATAAATACCACATCTAGGCCGCTATCAAGCAATGCCTGCTGCATTTGTTGTTTCAGCTGCGGCGAATGCACGCGCCCATCCATACCCAATGCGATCGTCTTGATCTGCGGATTTTTCTGGGTAAAAAACGATGCTAAAGCACGCCCAAGATCATACATTTTATCCGGAACAAGCTCCAGAGGAACTCTTCCGCGTATATCATATTCACGAAAAATTGATTGATGCATCGCAGCTCATCCTTTTACCTACAAGCATTATTAAATTTCTATCAACTTTAGTATACCACAGTTACAAACTGTTGGCACTTGCCTTGCATAACCCGCAGAGCATGCTACACTTTAATGCACGAGTATATGAGCAATAACCCGATTATAGCGAACGTATAGCAAAAAACCATGATCCCATTAAATATTCAAATAAAAAATTTTTTAAGCTACGGCCCGGATTTGCAAACTATCGACTTTTCCCCCTACCAGCTCATTTGCCTAGCGGGCAAAAACGGTCATGGCAAATCTGCCCTGCTGGATGCCGTTACCTGGGCAATCTGGGGACAAGCACGCAAAGTCGGTGGCACCATCAAGGCAGATCAGGGGTTAGTTAAGCTGGGCCAAACGCAAATGCTCGTTATACTCGATTTTATCTGCAACGATACCCATTATCGCATCCGGCGTGAATTTGCCATCACCTATGGCAAACCTTACGCGGCACTCGATTTTGCCTTAGTCTCTGATGATGGGCAAGAGATACAATCGTATACCGAAAAAACTATACGCGATACACAAAAAAAGATCGATGACACGCTGCGCCTTGATTATGATGCATTTATTAACAGTGCATTTTTGCGCCAGGGGCAGGCAAATGAGTTCTCTAAAAAATCACCCAAAGAGCGCAAAGAGATTTTAGCCAACATTCTTGGGCTACAACGGTTTGAAGAATTACGCCAAGCAGCGCATGAGCAGATGCGCCAAGCAACCGCGCAGCAAACACAACTTATGGCACTGCAGGAAAAACTTGCACTCCAACTCACGCATGAAGAAGCGGCAAAAACTACGCATGCGCAGATCGCCACACAACTTGAACAAGAACAGCAACAGTGGCTTACGTTGCAAAAAGATGATCTTACATTGCAGCAAGAGGCCATTACGCACCAAAAAAAAGAGCTTGAACTCCATCATGTGCGCATTAAAATAGATGATCTGAACACGCAACAGACGGCCGGCATACAGCGTTTGCAAACGTTGGTGCAGCAATGGCGCTCCACGCATCGCATGCTTATGGCACTTCCTGAACATGCAACGCTCATGCAACAAAAGACGCAATTGGAAACAGCGCTTACTGCATATAATAATAAACTAGAGCAACGTCTGGCATTTAAAGAGCAGCATATTATACTGCAGCAGGAGCTCATTACTTACCAGCAGCAACAAGAAAAAAAAGCGCAAGAGTCCAACGAGCGTGAACGGGCCGCTGTACATCAAGCAGAGCTTGCAAGCAAACAAGCTGAACAATCGTTAAAGACTGTCACCGATCAGCATACACAACGCATGCAGGATCATACCAAACGACAAGAACAACGAGTACAGCTAACGCAAACTATCGCTGCCGCTGCGCATGTAGCACAACAATATAAACAAGAAGAAAAAGTTTTTGAAAAACGCAAAGCCTTTTATCAGCAATGGCTCACACAAATAACGTGGCTGAAAAAAGAGATCGAATCTACGCAACAAAAAATTGAACTGTGTCATGATGATGTTTCCACGAGCTGTCCGTTATGCGAACAGAACGTTTCAGCTTCACGCAAAAAGTTTATTAAACAGAAATTAGTACAAACAGAGCATGCAGTTAATCATCGGTTGCAACGGCTTGCACAGGCTTTGCCACGCCTTAAAGAGATACTTATTGAACAACACAAAAAACTCAATGCACTCAAAAAAGAGCTTGAAGCGCACACCGTTGCTGAACATACCCTCGCGCAACTGGATAAAGATGAGCAAGCATATACTACTGAAAATAAGCGCCTGACCGATGAACTAGTCGCGCAACAAGAACGAACGGCAAAACTGCAAAAAGAACATGCCACGCTCGTTGAACAGTTTGCCGCCACTGCCGCACGCATGCAAAAACAGCTGCAAGAGGACCCTGAACTCATACGGCGCCAAACCACCATTAATAAACTTGCGCAACAACTTACTGAGCTGGAATATAATGCTGACGCACACAAGGCTGATCAGCAGCGTTATGAAGCGATTAAACAACAACTGCAAAACTATGAGCAGATGCAACAGTTACAACATACACAATGCGAGCGCATGCAACAGGTACACACCATTATTACTGAACTTAAAGAGCTACGCACAAAATTAAAAAATCTGGCAACATTGGCAGCTGCACACAAAGCAGTGCAGAATGCAGCTCAAGCGTTAGCAATACAGCAGCAACAACTTAAGCAGCGCATGCAAGAACATGCTACGCGCAAGGAGGGATTACTTGAACAAAAAGGGCGCATTGAGCAACAACTCGCAATGTTTAAAACGATGCTCAATGAGCGCACACAGCAGCAAGCACAACTGGAGGAATTAAGCCAACAGATAGATGATTATCAAGTTATTGCACAAGCATTTGGCAAAAACGGTATGCAGGCGCTGCTCATTGAAGATGCAATTCCGGAAATTGAACAGGCTGCAAATGATCTGCTGAGCAGACTTACCGATAATCAATCGCATATCATGATTGAATCGTTACGCGACCTAAAAAGTGGTGGCACCAAAGAAACATTGGAAATTAAAATTTCCGATAGCGCTGGCATTCGGCCATACGAGATGTTTTCCGGCGGTGAAGCTTTTCGTATCGATTTTGCATTACGCATCGCCATTTCAAAACTACTTGCTCGACGTGCTGGCACTTCACTGCAAACACTTATTATAGATGAGGGCTTTGGATCGCAAGATGAAGAAGGCATCGCACATATTATGGATGCCATCTATCGCATTCAAGATGATTTTAAAAAGATACTCATTGTTTCCCATTTGCCGGCAATGAAAGATCAATTTCCGGTGCACTTCTTGGTGCACAAAGGGGCCAATGGCAGCAATGTGCATGTTATTGAGCAAGCATGAGTTGATCTGAGCATCAATTTTTGCTACGCTATGCCAACTATAACAATAATAACAGAGAAAAGGGTAATCTAATGAACAAATGGTATATACTGGTGATCTTATTACAAAGTAGTTTATTGTGGTCTGCTGCTAGTGGAAGGGATGAAAATAGGTTACATGCAGCTATTAAAGGGATTGACTGCGCCCTATCTGAACTTCATACCGATATGCAAGATATAAAAGGAAATATAACAACCACTGCGCAGCATAGTTCCCAACTACCGACACTTGTAGAAAAAGTTGACGCCCTCCTTGGCATAGGACAATCGCTGCTTGGCGAGCTCCGCCAGCAAAATGCTCATCTGGAAATTTCAGCCAAAGCACAAACACTTTCTGCGCTCATAGCTCATGCAAAAGTTAAGACTACTGCAATATTTCTTTCCAAAGATCATCCAATCACATTATTGGCTGATGATCTATCTAAACATGTTCAACAAAAATAACTGGATTATTCGACTGCATAACTGGCGAGCAAATTACCTTTTTCATTCTTTATTCTACTTCACGACCAAGACGCATAGCCATTGCTTGTGGTTTATCAAGCAATGCGGTCCTCTCCTGTGTGTGTGCTGCCTCACGCCACTTATTACTCGCCCGAGTAACTATCCATTCATCTATACGCTCAGCATAAGATTTTTCGGGTAATCCAGTGCTAGTATTTTTACCCCCCCATAGCATTACGGCTGCACCTGTCATTGGCGGACATGAAGCACAACAAGTATAGGCAATAATATTACCGGCTTTAGTACTTAACGTATAACAGTTACCGTCACAAACACCTACTCCATAAGTCAAAAGACATACGGGATACGATATAATTTCTGTTAAGCAGCAGCAATTATACAGGTTAAATCCCTTTTTTTGCATCCATGCAGCAGTTTCTACCGGGCATGACTGCCTTACCTCTGAAGGAGGAAATACCAAATCATGTGTTGCTTGGCAATCATCGGTCACATAACCACAACAACCCGATCGAAATTTTTTGATGTTCAGCGCATGCTGTTCATCTTCGCTAAGTGTAAGAGCTGTACTTGTTTCGGCACCACGCAACATAGGGATTAGAGAACAACTGAGTAATAATAAACTCAATATATGCATAGGATTTCCTTTATCAAAATGTGTATATAATTACGAATGCTCATCAACTGCATCACGAACTGTGATCTCGGCTATCGGTATTGGCTGCGCAAGCAGTGGCTGCCGTTCTTGCGCTGCTTGTGCATGCATACTATAAAATGTAATTGCACTGCGCCTAAAATCGCGATCAAGCTTATAGGTCCATGGATTAAATCCTCTTACACAGCTCGTACTCAAAAAAATAGTGGAAACAAAGGCGCTCAATGATACTGCTGCAAGATATCCGACAACGGGAGCAATAGGTCCGGAAGAACAAACGATTGCTCCAACGTCAATTACCATAGCAGTCCCCGAAATACAGCCTGCGCATTGACAACATGAAGTCGCCGTGCAACCATGATTTTGCATGCGTGTAATAAACTGCGTGAGTGAACAGGGAATACCATCCGGTATCGGTAAAGCAACAGAAGAACATAGGCCAAAACAGGACGGATTGAAATCCGCAATAAACTGTTCTGTCGCAGATTCATCCCATGGATACGGTGGCAATGGTTGTGTAAGTGACGGCAAAGAACGTGCTTCATTATAACTAATCGCATTGCGATCTGCCGCACGTAGATGCATAATAAGGCCCAGGCTCAAAGTTAGCATAACAATGTTCATAACAATTCCTCGCAATTAAATATACTTATTTATAATTAAGATAGCCATCCTGAGCTTGTCGAAGGATTTTCCGTATACTTATTTTTTAATATGAAGATCCTTCGACAAGCTCAGGATGATTAATAGTCGATATAATGTATAAACGATTTTTATGATAACAGTTTTGACTATTTTTGTACAGTTTAGATAATTTCCGGAAATATATCCGGCCGCTCAAGACAATAAATCTCACTATAACTGCCTGCAGGATGCTCCGCTCTACTTACAAACGTACGTTGCATAAAACCACCAAGTTCAGCACGTTTTTTATCCTGCGCAGCATGTAACTCATCTTTAGTAATACCATGTAATGCAAGTAAGGTATCGACAACTTCATAGAGATCTGCTAGCTCTTGAATGAGCACCGGCAATGACGCGGCTTCCTCTATTTCATGCGCTTCTTCAACCAGTTTTATGCGCAGTTGATAATCAAACTGCTCGTCATTTATCGGTTGCACATGAATGCGCGAGCCTTGGCTTTCAAGACGAGCGGGCAGCTTATCGCGCCACAGTTTTTCTTGCTTGAATACACGCATGTTGGGTTGCTTCGTCATTATCTTTTTCCTCAGAAATTTTCTTTACGTTATCTTGACATCCAGCAGACTACATAAATTTTAAATCCCGCTGAATAAAGCGGGGTTTTTCTTTTCATGTTTGCAACTATCACAAAATGGCCAACTAATATTAGAAAGCCGCTGCATCAGGTTCAGCCCGTTCCAAGCTCTCACATGCTACATTAAGCAAACAGTTGATAACCGCAGCGATCCATGGAGCAGCTGCTACCGTTAAACCAACATTATGGAGCACTTGGCAACTATTTACCATTATATTATGTATATTCCGAAATTGATGGACTGCAATAAATCTATCTCTAAAAAGTTCCGGCCCTACAGATAAAACTAATGCTATGGCCGCTATACCCATACCAACTGCTCCTGCAACAATTGTAGGCTTCCTCGCCGATGCTTTTTCAAAAGTTTTTTGCAGCGCCCGCAATTTTGCAAGTTCAACATTAATAAGTGTCTTATAACTGTTGCCTAATTGACGATCGCACATTGCAGAAGATTCTGGCAAATCTAAACTATTTGTTTGCATAACGCTGGCAAACATAGCTGGCAACAAACAAGCATTTAGTATGCAGGTGAAAATTAAAACTTTTTTCATAGCAGATCCTTTATGTTAATTAAGTAATATATGCTTGGAATGCGGACTTGTTACTACCTCCAAATCAAGCGTGAGTTTAATCTATATTGTTGAAATAGCAAGTTATTGCAGATAGCCTAGGTTCTGTTGAGTTTTTAGCATAACCATATCACAGCTCCAACAAATGACAAAAATGCTCCAAAATTACGGGCGCTTTTATCAAAACGTGAAAACACTCTGCGAAAGTATTTAATTTTCGAAAAGAAGCATTCAATCGCATGTCGCTCTTTATATGTATCTTTATCATACGGTATATTTTCAATGCGATTACTCCGTGGTGGAATTACAGCCGTGCAATTTTTGCTTTTTAATTGGGCGCGAAGCTCATTGCAATCGTAACCCTTGTCCCCTAAGACATTTGAGTCTCGAACCCCCTCTAAAAGTCTCTCGGCCTGCGTAATCTCATTACGTTGTCCAGCGGTAATGATTATTTTGAGAGGATTGCCTAAGGCGTCAACTTTTGCATGGATTTTACTTGAAAAGCCGCCTTTACTTCGACCTAATCCTTCAGTTTCTTGATCTCCATATCCTGCTGCACAAGCATGCGCACGAACAATTGTTGCATCAATCATAATATTTTCAAGATCAGGATCTTGAGCACAATATCCAAGCAATTCATCCCAAATATTTTTTTTTGACCACTCATTAAATCTATGAAAAACACTATTCCATAAGCCGTAGTATCTGGGTAATTCGCGCCACTGCGCGCCTGTTCGCGACATCCAATAAATGGCTTCTATAAAGCGTTTGCAACTTGCTTCACTCATAATATAGATCCGTTTCAGCGATTTTAAAAAATTTAAAATTTTGCTCCAGGCTGCTTCATTGATATACTCTTTATTCATGGTAGTGCCGATGATTTAAAGTTTTGTCGCTTTTTTTATCGGTACTATCATACTTCAAGAGTTTATTTTTTCAAAAACTCAACAAAACCTAGAAGATGAACAAGGGCCTGTTTCCGTTGAATTTGATGTCTCAGCTGAGCTTCCCGGCAATTGCAAAAATCCCGGTTGTGCGGAAGTCAACGTTTGGCCCATCTGCTTGCCTAACTCACGCAATGCAGCGGTATGGATGGGCATGTTCGAACTTTCAGCAACAATCTGCATTCCCTGCGCTCCCAGATGTGCTACTTGACCACTTTCATTCAGAATAACACGACTCACCGATTCGGGGTTCGTTAAAGCATTTATGAAACGTGTGCCTTCGTATTGCGCTACCCGTTCCGTACGATATATATTCGCAGCAACTTGTGCTGCGGTCGCTGGTGAACCGCCAAAATGAGCAGATATTACAAGCTCTTTTGCCATAGCATCAAAGTTCTGCGCAGCCTGCGCGATGCCCTGTGTTAGTTTGCTCAACCCGCTTATGCCGACTTCAATTACACCAAATTGCATCGCCTCTCGACCGGCAAACTGTCCGGTAGTAACCCCGGCTTGTCGCCATTCTTGGGCCGTCATGTAGGGCATTTGATTAATAAATTGTGCAGCTTGATGTGCAACATGATTTACTGCGGTAGTAATGCGGACATTATGAAATCATCAATCTACAGAAAGTATGTACAGAAATTTAGATATTTTTCAGAAAGTATCAGTATGCAACTCTATGATTTTAAAATTTCTACATATATCTACCAACAACTTTATATACCAACCGAAATCGATTGCATGTTCATCTTTTGGATACAAAAAAGTGCTTGTTCTAATATTGCTAAATGTACCTATTTGCACTTCCATATGACTTTCTTTTTGATAAAACCAAAAATGCATTGCATGGCCTTCGATCACACCGTACCATGCTGCACCATTTATATAAGCTTCGTTCATACGCTCAAAAACAATTTTGAGAGCTTTATTGTGAGATAACACTGGAGCCTCTTCATATGATTTTCCCAATTCATAATCATAAAATATGAACCCTAGCCTCTCGCAATTTTTAAATATTTCATTCAATGTGTTTTCATTTATTCTGCAATCTAATAATACTTCTACTGAATATGACAGACTCATATGACTACCCTTCTACATAATTAATATTTTTGGAGATCAGCCACTTTTTGATATTTTCTGGAATCGGTTGTCGTGAATGAAACTCAAATATTTTATTATGCTCAGTTGCAATTTTATTTAGTTGAGGAAGGCCACTCATTATTTGATTAACTCTTTCTGGACTTAAAGTATCCCAATTAATATTTTTGCACTCTACAAACTTATCAAGTGTTATTATATCAATATCGCGGGGACAATCCGTTACATTTTTTGAGCCAAAAGAGACTATGGTTTCACGATTGGTCACCAATCGATTGGCAACTTCCAATTCGCATAGTGCACCACGTGCAGTTCCAAGTCTCCCAGGTTCAGCACCATTATATCCCAGTTCCAACAATTTTTGTAATGGACCATCTTTGCCCAATGCACCTGGCGTATCTTTAAATTGTTGTACCAAACTTTGCAATTGCTCGCCAGAACATACAGCTCCATCATAAAGATGCAATGGTAAATTATTAAGATCAAGTTTTCTTATATCAATCTTCTTATCTACCGTTAAGAAGTCTTGCAACGTAACAAGTTGTACTACTCCGCTTGATTTTCCAGGCAACTGCATAAATCCTGGCTGCGCCTGCATCAAACTACTGCCTAAACAGCCGCCTAGTTCACGCATTGCTTGTGCAACTATACCTACCGGTTTTAAATCAGCACCAGAACATACTGAAGATACCGTTTTTATTGCAGCCGCAAGTGATCTGCTGCCAATAGCACTTTCAGCATTTATAAAAGGCTGTAATACTTGACCCGGCTGCGTAGCTACACCCGCTACGCGTCTTACCAGTTCTATGCGTGGTTGCGTTGGCAAAGCATATAACGGTGACCGCGCAAATGATTTTTCAAGCTGTGTCACCAATACCAAATGCTTAAACTGCTGCGTTGTAAAATCCTTTGTCGCATGTGCAATCGTACCAATGTTCTGTACTTGACGTGAAAGACCACTAACAACTTTGCCCGCACCTTGAATACCTTTCAGCAGCGCAAATCGTTCGAGCGTATTTTTTGCTGCACATTCACCTACTGTGTATGCAGCGCATTCCCATTCTGCAGCCGACTGTGGCAATTGTATAGAATCTATCGTTTGTAATATGTTGGTAATCGATTTGCCGATCTGCTCTGCGCATGAAGCCAACATTTGATTGTTTTCTTTGCAATATGCCTCAGCTGCATCATAATTACCACATTCAAAATGTATGTCAATCTGCGCAACATTAGCTGCAAGCCGTGCCGTTCCATTCCCAAGATCTGCCGCTACGGCACACATATCTTTTAATGCTTGTAGCACATCAACCTGTTTACAGCCTTGCCACGCGCCTGCACCTAATGCTTTTAGCACATTGGTGGCAGTTTCGGCAGATGCACAAACATCGTATACAACTTTAGTTAAAAATTTTATCTTCACAAAATTTTTAAGTCAGAAATACGGCTTCTGATTTCAATATAAAAATGTATTATCCAACTTTATAATTGAATGTTCTTCGAAATTCAGGAGCATCATCAAATTCCACAATCATATTGATATGTTGATCATCACGCCGTAACGTAATTTTTTTAATACTCCCTGTCTCGTTTACCTCTTGCCAAGATTTAAGTATATCTATCAAATCGGAACGATTTATTTCTATTTGAAACCAATCAGGGTCATCATCAGTATGATCATAAATAAAAATCGAAGGTCCCTCCATTCTTGTATACATCAAATTCCCACCATACTCTTCAATGCTTTCATCATTAAGGATTTCCAACATGCGAGGAATACTGCTACGATGCTGAAACAAATAATTTTTCAATTGATTTAAGAAATTATCATCGCAAGGCTCGGATATTAAAAATCCTATTCCTTCTTTTGTTATTAACTCTTTTATCTTTAATTCATAGGTCATACTATATTTTCCCTTCTAACCATAATTTATATAATTCAAAATTAGGATATGCTGTTATTACACGAGCGCTTGTATCACCAACTTTTATCACTGTTACTATAGGAATTCCCTCAGTCGTTAATCCTAAATGTGTATATTTATTATTTGGCATACCATTTGATAAAATTTTATTTTCATAGATAATTGCCTTTGTATTTGCTGGCAACATAGACTCATATATTTTTTCTATCGTCTGCGCCCTTGTCCATTCAGCTGGAAACATTGTAGATTGTTTAAATTTTGAGCCATGACTGCGCCATTCAAATTGATAACAACCATTTGGAAGCGTAACCCTATCTTTAATTTCAATCAAGCCACTTTCTTCAATCGCTCTCATATAATCATGATGAAACCCAGCACCCGAAATCTCACCTTTTGCACATTTGGTTAACAGTTCTGGCGTTGTAATATGTTCGTAATTCATTACGATTGGTTTTCGCACAGGCAAGTCGTGATGCACAGGAGTTTGCATTGTATAATCAAACGGCTTTGCCAAAATTTCATGTTGTAAGTCACCTGGAACCGTTTCATGCCATCCTTCCTGATGATCTTTAAAGGCATGTCTACCTCCTATCGTATGCTTACCATGCTGTGCGCAAACTATTTTTTGCTTTTCATCATATTCATGCAGATATTGTCTGACTTTCGCGCGTAATTCTGGATCTTTTATTTCATTAAGAAAAGCCTTTCTGTCAGCCTGGCTTACAATCCTTGTTGCCGGCAAACATTCTGCTTGTCCACTAGAAGATGAACAAGGGCCTACTTCCGTTGAACTTGATGTCTCAGCTGAGCTTCCCGGCAATTGCAAAAATCCCGGCTGCGCCGAACTCAACGTTTGGCCCAGTTGCTTACCCAATTCCATCAACGCGGCAGCATGGGAAGTCACGTTCGAACTTTCAGCAACAACCTGCGTTCCCAGTTGTGCTACTTGACCACTTTCATTCAAAATAACGCGACTCACCGATTCCGGGTTCGTTACAGCATTTATGAAACGTGTGCCTTCGTATTGCGCTACCTGCTCCGTACGATATATATTCGCAGCAACTTGTGCTGCGGTCGCTGGTGAACCACCAAAATGAGCAGATATTACAAGCTCTTTTGCCATAGCATCAAAGTTCTGCGCAGCCTGCACAACGCCTTGCGTTAGTTTGCTCAGCCCGCTTATGCCGGCTTTAATTGCACCAAATTGCATTGCTTCGCGACCGGTAAACTGTCCGGTTGAAACACCGGCCTGTCGCCATTCTTGGGGTGTCATATCCGGTATATGCTCTACAAACGCAGCGACCTGCTGCGCAAGATGATTTGCCCCGGTAGTAATGCGGACATAGCGCTCATGATTAGCATCAAGAATTCTGCGTGCTTCATCATACCTGCCAAACTCTATGGCATCTGCTAATATAAACTGATCACCAACAATTTCAGCAAAATGCTTGATCGTCGTAATCGTGTTACAAAGACCATCATAGATACCTTTAAAATCGGTAGCACCTTGTATAACGCCTACCGCTAACCCCATTCTGAATTGGTCAACATTCGACCGCAATGTATCAAGTGACTGCGCAAGATCATGTGCTGAAACTGCATGCAAGAGTGCTTTCGTTACATCAAGAGTAGCACGTGTTCCTGCAACAAGTGGGCTCATGGAATCTGCTAAATACAAAGCCTTTTCAACCACCAGAGTGCACAGATCAGCATAGGACATTGCTTCAAGTACATGCCCAGCTTGATTAAGCATATTACCGGTTTGTGCACAATCAAAAGCTCCATTGCGAATTACATTACCATACGATGATAATGGTCGCGCCTCAGCGAGAGTGTTTAACGTATTTACCAATTTTGCATGCGTATCCTGTTGAAGAGCATTACCCGTGCATGTAGTAAACTGTTCAGCATCTATACCCGCCTTTTCTAACGCTTTATATGCGTGCGGACTTAACGTATAGCTACTTTCACGTATTGAAAGATCCCCAGCAACCATCGTCGCCAGAGCATTTTCACGTGATTGGAAATATTCAGATAGAGCACCATTTTGCTGAAACATTGCAACATGCTGTGCTTGAACTTGGGTAAGAAGCTGATCATAATGGAGCACAGCATTATTAATGTGCGTATTACTCGATTCCGCATGAACATTGGCATGAGGCATTTCTGCAACTGCCAACGTTGCATGTTGTTGTATAAAATCTTGTACGTGCTTTGGAATGGTTACAGTGCTGTCACTATTTTGCATTTCCTGTTGCAGCATGGCCATGTTATTAGCAGCAGTTACAATATCGCCATGCTCAATGGAGCTCTTAATATCATCACATAACGCAATGTTTTGCCGCTGCATAGTTTCGGTGCTTTGCATTGCAGGATTTAAGTATATCTGTCCCGCAAAATGCGAAAGAGCTCGATAGGCATCTTGATGCTCATGCGCATTGCACGCAGGCTTGAGAATCTGCAGATATTGCTGCGCCTGTTGACGGTGTATATCGGAAGCAATCGGCTGCACCATAACTTGTGCATAGAGCGTACGGTCGGAAGTATACTCTTGAGTTCCTAATTCGTTAGGAAAAGCTATCGCTCGCGCATCACGAATAAGCGTATCGTCATATGTATATATTTTGGGAAGATGTGTATCTTGATCATAATAGATTTGATATATTTCACGGTTTCCGCCATCAATAGCCAATGTCCCTAAACGGGTAATTTGCTCTGCATTATTTTGAGTATCAATTAAATCGTATGCTATATCCATTACAGGCGAAGGATATTCTTGATATTCAAGCTTACGTTGCAATGCAATTACGTTATCATTACGTCTTACAAAATTATCTCTCATCTCTTGTATACGTGATGGATCACAAGCAATTTTATTAATTATGTTTGCAAAATTAGGATCACCTGCATAGCAGAGCAATTCGTGACCTCGAGCTCTAAATATTCTTGCTGAATTAGGATATCGTCGCATTGCATCTTGCATACAACTTCTAGCATCTACACGCTGTTCAAATATACGAATATAGTTGGTAAAACATTTGGAATCTCGTAATGCTTTACCTGCATGATCCAGGAATACTGTATCATTTTTGTATGGCAATAATAAATGTGCTTGTTGAATTTGCTTAGAAGAGGCATTTTCAATGCCAACTTGTTTGCAAAGATCTTGAGCGCTTACATGCTCTAGATACATTTGCTGAGCAATAGCCAATTTATTTCCCGGACACGCTAAAAGTTGCTCTTTATACACATGCCAACGAGGATTTGTTTCAGCACATATACGAGGAATACCCAATTCATTGAGCTCCGGATTGGTACGTAGACATTCACGCACCGGTCTCTTGTACTTTTGTTGCGACAATGTGCTGTCATAATCACGTACTACCTTTTCGGCAGCTTCCAGATTTCCATCTTTTAAATGTCGTTTAATGGATTGCATAGCAACATTCGAACGATGTCCTTTAATTCTATCAAATCTGGCTTGATCGTACGCCTCAATTTCCGTCATAGTATTATTTCCGGGAGCATACTGTTTTTGATAGATGGCTATTAATGCGTCAAAATCTTTAGTAGGTTCTTCTAAAAAGCCACCACCTTTCTTATAGAGCGCTAATTCTAAACCATCAATTAGATTGTTTAATTCGTTTTTTAAATGATGTGCTGCTATCGTATATTGTTCAAGCGTTAGAAGCTGTTGATATGAAGTTTCATGAGTTATTGGATTTCCCCACAGATCATATCCCGCTACCGCAGAATTGTTTGCTAAATCACTATAAGCCTTAAATGCCGAATCTAAGCGGTCTTGACTAAATTCACGACATAACCCATCATATGCTGTACGCAATTCGGCAAAATTGGATTTGATAAAATCTCGATTATGCACATTGCCAGCATGAACCATTGCAGAAAGTGTTTGCAATTGCACATTAATATTTCGATATATCTCACCTGCAGGTTTATATTCTTGCATAAATTTTAATGTACTTTGATGCGCGATCATTCTTTGATACGATACAGCACTACGTTGCGCTGCAACAGCTTGCATATGCGATACCATACAATCATGAGACATAGATCGAATAAAATTCATACCACTCATCATTTCTCCACCAGCACGTGAACCCTGCGAACGGGAGATGCTTTCAGGAGTAACTACTAGATTCCTCTGCGTTATTTGGTGCTCTGATTCCGTCTGCATATCGCGAGCTCGCAAATTGGAATCTCGCGAAAAACCAGACCATAGATCTACCAGGTTGTTAGTTGTTGTACTCTGTTCGCGATGGCGTGAGCTTGGCGAAATAGTCAAAATAAAAGCTATGCTGAGAACAAGGATAAGTTTTTTATTCATATATTATCTATATCTCGAAAGTAAGTTTGCAGGCCTAACATATAGTTCCATATCTGCAGGCAATTCACGGCCATGTTCTGTGTAAAATTGCTTAATTGCAGTGATAATATCGCTCTGAAATACTCTTCCGCGTATTGCCTTATTATGAGAAATTTCATGATATCTATTGTTTGTTTCGATGATTAAATCTTTTTCAAAATCACGCCAAAGTTGTTCAACTACAACAGATCGTTCTTGAGTGTTTTCAATACTTCTTGCCGCCTTGAGCCGTTGATCTAGAGTGTGCATTGGTATATCTAGATTTTTTATATAGTTTCCACGCAGCGAAATATAATGGAGATTTTCAGATTGTTTCAGCTGACGTGTTATTTGACTCTTGCGATCTTCACGTGATTGCGCATAGCGACGGACATCTCGCGACAAATCTTCATCATAATCATCTCTAGATTGTTTATAACGACAAGCATCTCGTTTAAGAACAGCTGTTCGATCCATACGAGACTGCTCATATCGCTCAGCATCACGATTGATGGCATCTTGTTCACATTTTAGCGCATAATGATAACGATAATCACTTTCCTGATTTGCAACATGATTATGCAATGCACCGAATAATTGTAAACTATGCGTTCTATCTTTATCTTCCGTATCTAATGCATTAATTAATTGAGCAACTGCCAAAAGTTGCATACTATATGGTGTATAGGCAGTATCAATCATACGCAATCCAAAACTAGCAGCTGCAACGTAATAGCTAAGTGCACGAACCGAATATAGCTGCTGCACAACAGGGTGGGACAGAAATCGTTGCAAGTTTGAACGATGATGCTTACGATATGCTTCCTTCACATGATCCTCGGTGATAATAACTTCCGAATAATCTGAAGGTGTATTCAATGTTTGAAAAATTGCAATCTCCGCTGCGGTGTCGATTAATTCTAGTTTTTCACGGTCTGTTAAATGTGCAACACCTGCAGAAAGGTCATTTAATCTTTTTTCTGAAAAACTCCACGTAATTGGCTTTGATGAAATTTCAGAATGTATAGATTGCTCTGAAGACGCAGAAGCTGTTGAAGTGCTTAAAGAACTTGATGCATTTGATGAAGAACGGTTATCTATTATCGACGATAGTACTGATAGACTTAACCTCGTCGCTGACGCCATATCAGTCTGATTAAACTTAAAGATGCTATTAAAAAACCTTGTTTGCATCTGTGGTTCATATTCTTTTGGATCAAGATTATCAGTCCCAATGACACAGATGTGCCGTTCCTTTTCAATTTGATCAAGACATTGCCAAAGTTTAATAACTGTAGCGTGTTGATCTGTTTCACGTTCATTTTTGCTATATTGTGCCAAATACTTTAGTTCATCAAGAACTATCAGAAATCTTCGTTCAGGATAATCTAGCAACGTTTGAAATAAGTTATCTAAGAAATCTGGCCCAGATCGTCTATAACTCGTTTCAATGGATGAACCATGAATAAGAAGACATTCCATATTACAAATTTTCGCCAATGCAAGTGCCGTAAACGTTTTACTGCATCCTGAAGGACCATGATATACCATTCGTGAAGGATATCTAATTGATTTATATACCTGAGGGTTTTGCAGATGGTGTATTTTACGAGAAAAGTCACTAGCCCATTCTGGATGTCGTGATATTACCGCTTCAACATGTTGCGATGCTTGCTGATATGTTGGTAAATCTGCTCGATATCGCATTAGAAGCGATTGTACCTTCTTATCACAAAATCCTTCTCGCATCATTTGCCGGTTTAATTCATATTGGCTTTCAATGTTACCATCAAATAACTGCTGAGGATCAAAGGTCGATGATTCATTCGATGCAGCATAATTATTTCTTGCAACAAAGACGAATACTAAAAACATAATTCGTATTCTATAAAAATTAAACATAATAATCCTTTATTGTTTTAAATACACAGTTTTAACTTTCCATGACTTTTTACACCACCTACTATCAAACAAAGCAGCGTAGTTCATCAGGAATAGCTCTTTTGTGCTTACTATAAAATGCTTTAACTAATTTTTTATTTGAGTCACTAAATGGCGTTCCCCATAGTCCCTCAGTAAATTGAATTTCATTTTTTCGATGACGTAATTCCTGAAGTAGTTGCCGTTCAACATCCGTCCAAGCATTTTCGATAGTGCTTGCTCTTTGATGCAGATCACTGATGTCTTGCGCAGCCAAGAGATTCTGTTCAAGAACATCAAATACCATGTCAATTCCTTTTATATATTGACCACGCAATGCATAAGATTGATCAATTCTAAACTGTGCAATATGGCGCCTTTCGTCTTCTTCCAAATCTTTACGCGATTGTTCATATCGATCTGCATCAAGTTTAAGCGCATTGTCTCGATCTATTCGAGATTGTTCGTATCGAGTATTTTCGGTTTCCCAATCTGCTATAAAATCTTTGCGCGATTGTTCGTAACGTTCTGCATCGAGCTTAAGAGCTTCTTGCTGTCTGCGTAATCCATCGCAATAACGTTTGTGCGATTCGTAATATTCAACTGTTGTAGTTAAGGCATTGAATAATTGTAAATCGCGTAATTTTTCCTTGTTATTCGGATCTAGGGCATTAATGCATTGAGCCACAACGATAAGTTTTGTGCTGTGCGGAATATATGTTGGGTCATATATGCGTAACCCAAAACTTGCAGCTGCAATGTAATAACTTAATGCACGCACTGAGCATAGTTGTTTAACAAAGGGATGGCTAAAAAAACGTTGTATGCAAGTCCGTTGATATTTTTTGAACGCCTCATTTAAATGACACACTTTAAGAGCAATTTCTGAACTCTCTGTAGGTGAGTTCAATTCATTAAATACCGCAATTTCAGCTGCACACTGCACTAACTCTAATTTTTCTCGATCTGTTAAATGTGATACACCAGACAAATATCCTTCCAATTGTTTATCAGTGAAATCACGCGTTAGATTTTTAACCGTATTATTATGCATAAACGATTGTTCAGCAAAATCAGTACTTGAGCCTACGGCTGAATTCATAGAACTACTTGAATCATGTGGAATGCTCAACGCAATACTATTTTCTCTAATAGTCGCTAACCGTAACATGCTTAACCCCGCAGCTGATGACGCATCAGCCCGATTAAATTTAAAGATACTATTAAAAAATCTTGTTTGCATTTGCGATTCATACTTTTGCGGATCAAGATTATCAGTACCAACTACACAAATGTGTCGCTGTTTCTCAATTAGATCTAGACACTGCCAAAGCTTAGTAACTGTGGCATGCTGATGTATATCTCGTTCATCTTTGCTGTATTGCGCTAAAACTCTTAACTCGTCAAATACAATTAGAAATCTTCGATTAGGGTAAGTTAACAATGTTTGAAAAAGTGTTTCTAAAAATTCCGGTCCTGATCGCCTATAGCTCGTTTCAACAGATGAACCTGGAATAAGCAGGCATTCCATATTGCAAATTTTTGCTAGCGCAAGAGTTGTGTAGGTTTTTCCGCATCCACTTGGTCCGTGATATAACATACGTGAAGGATACCTAACACCTTTATATATTAAAGGATTTTGTAGATGACTTATCTTGCGAGCAAATTCATTGGCCCATTCTGGATGACGAAATTTCATCGCTTCAATATGATGTTGTGCCTGCGATTCTGTGGGGAGATTCGTTTGATATCTTGCAAGTAAATACGATAAATTATCATCGTGACATTCATCTTGCAGAATTTGACGATTTAGTTCGCGCTGACTTTCGTTAAATCCACCAGAAAATTCTGTAGGAGATTGGCTCGAAGAAGCGGCACAACAGATTCTGCCAATAAAGACAAATCCAAAAAATAGAATACGTAATGTACAAAACACAGTAAACCTTTATAGTAAATATTAGTTGTTGTAAGGGTGCTTCATACTACTGTTGCGACTTATAATTTAGCTTGTAGAGTCTGTGACAAATCGGTCTCGAAAAAAACGTGGATACTTATAATTAGTAAACCAATGCGTAATATTACTAAATATATGCGCATCATTTGGATCACCATGTGGTCGCGGTAGATAGTTACTTATCAAGCTCGCTATCGCGGCTATAAAGAGACCATGATCCTTATAACGATCTGTATAGAAATGCATGATCAAACCTGTTACTGCGGTATATAACGTAAATGCACGAGGAGATATAACAGATTTGAAATATATAGATTTATTTTGCCATACTTTGATATACCAACTTTGCATATGCTCTGCAAATGCTGTTTCAAGATGAGTTACCGTTACTCGTGCACGTGGATCGTCAGATTCAGTTATTGCCAAAGCTTTTGCTTTCTCTACTAAATCCTCCACCTCTCGCAACGACAAATGTGATACCTTTTCTGCAAGTTGCTGAATATATGTATCTGGACAAGTATAAAACTTATCGGCATCAGTTCGAAAAAGCGGACGACTCCACTCTTTGGGAATAAAATCAAGATTATCTTTAATCAACGAAATAATAGTTTCAGTTTCTGGTTGTGCAAAATGGTATATATTATTTGCAAACCTTGTTTTTAGCTGCTCTGGAAGGTCTTTAGGATCACTATTGGTAGTACCGATAACACAGATATGCCGTTCATTACGAATCTCATCAAGGCCAAGCCAAAATGCAGTAGCCATTTTGTTTTGCTGTTCATCTTTTCCATCAGATGACATCTGCGTAATCAATGAGATTTCATCAATAATGACAAGAAACTCTTCGGCATCATATTCTTTAAGAGATCGGAATAGCATTTCAAAAAATTGCGCCCCTGAGTTTTGATACGTAGTAGCAATAGACGAAGCCTTAATAAATATACAAATCAAGTCACAATACTTTGCTAAAGCTTCGGCAGTCGTTGTTTTACCACAACCTGACGGGCCTACAAACAGCAATCGTGATGGGTGCTTAACACGTTCATATCCCTCTGGATTTTTCAATTGTTTGATCACTTGCCGTAGATTTGGATGTTGTCGCTTGGCTTCTTTAATAACTTTTTTTGTCACCGCTTTGGAAGGAAGCTTACGTTTGAATCTTTCAGCTAGCTTATCTATATCATTGAATGCTGTCGGGAGAATGGCATTATATACTTCTGGATAAAGATCACTGCACGTTATGATTGGCACTGAGTTATCTGATAATACCGGCATCGGGTTTTGGATATACCCGCGCTCATCGCTATTACTATTTATTCGATCCGCTGAATGTCGCTCGCCACGTGCCTTTTCCTCATAGTCCCACTTACCCCAAGTTTCTTCTAGTTGTTTACGCTTTTGTTTATATTCATGTATAAGAACTGGGTCAGTCTCAGTTGCTATAAGATCATCTAAGTCTTCCATCAGTGTTTCACAGTTTATTTTATGTTGACTGTAAATATCGCAATTAAACGGAGTTTTGACAAATGAAAAACAAACGCCGGTAAATCCGCACAATAGAAGAATTCGTTTGAAAATAGATAATGAATTGTTTTTGCTTGAACGAAGTAATGAGGATATATTGAGTCTATATCCAAAAATATGAGCATATTGCATGCCTGTACCTTGAGCTGAAAAAAATTAAACGCACTAAAACTGTCTTAAGGTTTTGCTACAAGCTACTCATTTTTTTGATATAAATTTGTTATCTTTTCATATATCCTTGGATTAAAATAGTCAACCTCTCAAATTCCCAACTGAATTATGACGACGATAATCATCGCTCTCATTTAATTAAAAACGCCATAATTTATCTTTATGTATTTCATTTTAAATCATCAAAAATATAAATGCAAGCGCTTCTTTTTTTCCCGTTCAAGAGTTGTAAGCACATGAGGCATGTGTTATAGTGTACAAAAATGTACTACATAAGGATAATATTATGCACCCAACGGACAATAACACCACCATCGCCGCACTCAAACAGCGCGTTGCGCAATTTGTCAATGAACGCGATTGGCAGCAATTTCATGACCCTAAAAGCTTGAGCGTTGCAATTGCACTGGAAGCTGCAGAATTAATGCAACTGTTCGTTTGGGCCGGCGATCGCAAAGAAGCTATTGCACGGGCAGAAGAAAAAAGAGATGCTGTTGAGCTGGAGCTCGTTGACATATTACATGCGATGTTCGCATTTGCCAATGCATGCAACATCGATCTCACCACCGCGTTACTTAAAAAAATGGAAAGTAATGCGCGCAAATATCCTATTGACCGCTCAAAAGGACAAAACAAAAAATATACTGAAATTTAACTCAAAAAAAAAGAGGCTGCTACGTGGCAATACGCAATGCATACAACCGGTAACAGCCTCTTATCATTACTCAATGTTAGGCTTCATTCTCATCAAGTGCAATCACTTCCGTTACATTATCGGAAAGCTGCTCTTTGAGAGCTTCTTCTATGCCCATCTTCAAGGTAAACATCGATGCAGGACATCCTACACATGCACCATGAAAACGTATATAGACTACGCCATCTTCATAGCGAACAAACTCCACATCACCACCATCCATCTGAATATTGGGACGAAGCTGCTCGATAACCTCTTTAATCATGTCAACGATCTGCTCATATAGCATGGTATATTATACCCATTCCAAGCGAGCAATAATCGATGTATCGCTACGACGTCTTCCCATAGGGATAACGCGTGTATAACCGCCAGGACGCTCAGTGTAGCGTGGCGCTACTTCTTCAAATAACTTCGTCAACGCTTCTTCTTTATACGGAAGCATTGCTAATGCTTTGCGACGAGCATTAAAATCCTGTGAGCCCTTACGAGCAACCGTGACCAACTTTTCAGCAAGTCGTTGAACCTCTTTTACCTGCGCTTTGGTAGAAACCAAATGTCCATAGCTAATAAGATGGATCACTTGATTACGCATCAACGCACGTTTATGCGATGATTTGAGGTTTAATTTTTTACGGCCATTCTGATGTTTCATAATAAACCTTACTATTTTTCGTCAGCTTCAAATGTCTGAAGCACACGTTTAATATCGCTCTCTTTAATATTCATACCGAATGATAAGCCAAATGATTTCATGCTATCTTTGACCTCATTAAGTGATTTGCGGCCAAAGTTCTTAATCTTAAGGCTCTCTTCATCTGAAAGATTAACGAGATCCAAAATACGTTTAATACCGGCATTTTTAAGGCAGTTGTGCGCACGAACAGAAAGTTCAAGCTCATCAATCGGCTTAAGTAATAAATCAACCGGCACGCCTTTAAGGCCAAGTTCATCCAGATGTACTGGTTCAGCTTTTGCAACTTCTTCCGGCACTGCAGAAATAGCATTGAATGGAATTTCTGTGCTGGTTAAGAAATGTTCAAGCTGCGTACGCAAAACTGAAACTGCGTAATTAAGAACATCAACCGGATTTTCTGAGCCATCAGTGAAGATATTCAAAATAAGTTTATCGTAATCAATCTCTTCACCGACGCGTGTCTTTTCCACTTCAAAAAAAACTTTTCGTATGGGAGAGAACATAGCATCAAGATAAATACGATCATCTTCCTGTAGCGCTTTGCCCGCAGGCCATTGTGCACGTTGATACCCGCGACCAGATTCTACGTAGAACGTAATATCAAGTTCGCCATCTGGACCAACATGTGCAATAACGTGATCAGGATTAACCAATTCAAGGTGCGCGTCCGCTTTAATATCAGCAACACGAGCAATTCCTTCACCCTTGAAGCTTAAATGCATCTTGCCGGGAATGCCTTCTTTATTACGTACTACAACCTCTTTGATATTCAATATTACCTGCATAGTGTCTTGTACAACACCCGGTATTGAGGAAAACTCATTGTTTACCCCCTTAATAACAACAGAGGTAACCGCTGATCCTTCGACACCGCCAAGCAATATCCGACGAATCGCATTTCCTAGGGTAACGCCAAATCCCGGTTCGAGCGGCTGAGCTACAATCTCACCACGAGTTTGAGAAAGCTCTTTCTTGTTCCAGCTCAACTTCGGAATAATTAAAGGCCTGTACTCCTTCTTATCCATGTAATCTCCTGCAAACCATAACCGACACCAAATCCAACAATCTACGAACTATATAGAGTATTACTTAGAATACAACTCTACAATCAAATGCTCTTCTATAGGTACTTGAATATCATCACGTACCGGAAGACGCAATACACGACCTTTACGATCGGTTTTCATGAGTTCTAACCACTCAGGAACCTTCACCCCGATATTCAAACGTTTATCAACCACTTGCTCTAAGAATGTTTTCTTTTCAGTCACATTCGGCGCAAATGAGATAACTTCGTTGATCGAAACGAGGTATGAAGGAGAATAAACTTTCTTGCCATCAACCAACACGTGGCCATGTACAATAACTTGGCGAGCTTGTTCACGCGTAGTTGCAAGCTTAAGCTTGAACAACGTATTATCAAGACGACGCTCTAACAAACTCAATAAGTTTGCACCCGGCGCTCCTTGAGAGCGAACTGCGAGGCCAAAGAAACGACGGAACTGCTTTTCACGCATACCGTACATCTCTTTTAATTTTTGTTTTTCAGCAGACTGCTTACCATACTCAGAAAGTTTGCGCGTGTTTTTAGCTGGCGCCTCTTTTCCTGTTTTTTCTTTTGCTGGCGCTCCGCCTGTTCTTGCGGCACCTGGTCTAGATTTTTTTTCCATACTTGCGTAACCCACGTTAATGAATTAATTGTTAAACACGACGTTTCTTTGGTGGTCGACAGCCATTATGAGGTAATGGCGTAACGTCACGCAATACAGAAATATGCATGCCGGCACCTTGAAATGCACGTACCACTGAATCACGGCCTGATCCTGGTCCTTGCAAATTAATTTCGATATTTTTTACGCCCATAGCTTGCATATCTTTTGCAAGAATGCCACCGATTTGTCCTGCGACAAAAGGCGTACCTTTACGAGCCCCTTTAAAGCCCATTTTACCAGCGCTACCACGCAACAAAACGTCACCGTCGGTTGTGGTTATTGCTACAAGCGTGTTGTTAAACGTCGACTTAATGTGAGCAACGACCGAATCAACTTTACGTTTTACCTTTTTGGATTTTTTCTTATAAGCCATTTAATGTATTACCCCTGTAACGTTATTTCTTTGTAACCGCACGTTTCAATGCAATCTGTCCGCCACGTTTACGCGGTCCTTTACGTGTGCGCGCATTTGTCTTTGTACGTTGGCCTCTAACCGGCAAACCACGCTTATGACGTAGTCCACGGTACGAACCAATCTCTTGTAGTCGTTTGATATCAAGACGAATCTCTTTACGACGTTCGCCTTCCACTTTATAATTCGCTGAAATTTCTCTTTGAATTGCTGCTACATCAGCATCTGAAAGATCTTTAACGCGTTTATTAAGATCAATACCCACGGTGTCTAAAATTTTACGTGCAGAAGTTAGCCCTATGCCAAACACATAGGTCAATCCATATTCTATACGTTTGCTTGCGGGTAAATTAACACCTTCAATACGTGCCATATACGAAAAACCTTTATACTAATTAACCTTGTCGCTGCTTATGCTTAGGACTTCTTTTGCAAATCACGCGAACTACACGACAGCGTCTAATAATTCGACAATCATCGCACATTTTCTTTACGGAAGTTCTCACTTTCATGGTAAAGCTTTCAATTAAGTTTTATACCGTAATACAATTCTGCCTCTAGTCAGGTCATAGGGCGACAACTCAAGCGCCACCTTATCTCCAGGCAAAATCTTAATATAGTGCATCCTCATTTTGCCTGACACATGACCCAATACCTCATGCCCACCCTCTATCGTTACGCGAAACATGGCATTCGGGAGCGTTTCATGCACCACACCATCTACGCGAATAACTTCCTCTTTTTTCTTTTGATCTTGTTTCATATACCGTACCTATTTTGTCCAGTTCTGGTAATAATCTTTGGCCCGTGGTCAGTTATAACAATCGTATCTTCTACATGGCATGCAAGACTGTTATCTTCAGTAACCACTGTCCAGCCATCCTCTGCTATACACACTGCATAATCACCCATAGTTATCATCGGTTCTAATGCAAATGCCATACCAGATCGTAAAACTGGCCCCTGACCCGGTTTACCGTAATTTAAAATTTCAGGATCTTCATGCATAAGCTTACCTATGCCATGACCAGCAAAATCACGTACGACCCCATACCCCGCCTGCTCCACTTCATGCTGAATTGCAGCAGAAATGTCGCCCAAGCGATTTCCCGGCAAAGCTTTTGCTATACCGGCATTAAGCGCACGATCTGCCGCTTGCACAAAGGCCTGAACCTTTGGCGCAGCTGCAATATCACCAACATAAAATTGTCGCGCCATATCGGCACAATAACCCTTAAATGCCGTACACACATCAACTTTAACCAAGTCGCCTGCAGCTATATATTTTGTCGCCGAAGGTACACCATGGACCACTTGCTCATTTACTGAAATACAGCTGACATGTTTATATCCCATGTACCCCTTCATGCGTGACGTTAATCCACGTTTAACGATCTCTTGCGCAATAAAAGCATCAAGATCCAAGGTAGTTACTCCTGGAACGATATGCTGCGCAATATCATCAAAAATAGAAGACAGGATTAAACCTGCTTCTTCCATTTTTGCTATAGAGGATTTATTTTTTATGGTTATCATAAATTAACGTATCACCGCATCAACAAAAGTATTAAACACATCTTCAATTGGCATTTCACCAGTAAATTCAACTACCGGTATGTGTGCCTTTTGCAAACAGGCAAGCATATCGCTTTCATGTTTGCGATAAACCTGCAAACGGTTGTGCATCACCTGCTCCGTATCATCAGTACGTTTACCAAGCAGTGATCCACAATAATCACATACCATTTCCTTTTTTGAACCCAATCCAGAATCGTTTTTAGCAGAAAATACTGCTTGGCATGCACGATTTGAACATACGTATCGGGTCACTACGCGATCAATTGCCACATCATCTGATATAAGCAGACGAATAACTTGTACTTCGAGCTGGGGATATTTGCTATTTGTCATTTCAACAAAGCGCTTCACCTGCTCAACAGTACGAGGAAATCCATCTAATATTAACGTAGTATTGGTGGTTGTAACCTCTTCCAGCCAACAATCAACCATATCGGTCATTAATTGATCATCTATTAGTTTACCAGATTTAATTATAAAATCTATCTGCTTGCCAATATCTGTCTGTTCCGCAATATGTTTGCGGCATAAATTACCGGTTGAAAGCTGCAACCACCCGAAAGTGTCTACGCAAAGCTTTGATAATGTCCCTTTTCCCGAGCCCGGGGGGCCAACAAATATGTAAGCCTTTTGACTCACCGTATGCTCCTGCTCTTAAACCTTCCTGCTGTTAGCAGGCCTTCATAACGGTGCTCAATGAGATAGGACTCGATTTGAGCAGCTGTTTCTAATGCCACGCCAACTACGATAAGCAATGCCGTACCACTCATATAGAATGGCATAGCCACGAAAACGTTGAGCAAGTTTGGAAATAACGCCAATATTGCCAAATAAATAGCACCGATAAGTCCAATACGGGTCAAAATGTAGTTAAAATATTCAGCGGTTTTTCTGCCAGGACGAACCCCCGGGATAAAGCCACCTTGCTTTTTGATATTTTCTGATAATTCTTCTGGATTGAATACCAATGCCGTATAGAAAAATGAGAAGAAGATAATCAACAAGAATTGAATAATATTAAACATAACACCACCGCGAATCAAATAATCTACAGCGGTTTTAAAGAACTCAATATATGAACCGAGCCAAGAAAATATAAACATAGGAATTTGTAGGAATGCGCCTGCAAAAATCACGGGCATAACGCCAGCAATATTAATGCGGAACGGAATATAGGAGCTTTGGCCACCATAAACACGATTACCTACAATACGACGTGAATATTGTACCGGAATTTTGCGCTCACCACGCTCTAAGTAAACGATACAAGCAGTTACGCCAACAAATACGGCCAAGATTAAGAGAGCTACAAGCCCATCCATAAGACCTTCTTGTACAAGCGACACGATCTTAATAACATACTCAGGGAAATGGCATACAATACCGGCAAAAATGATCATAGAACTACCATTACCTATGCCATAGATACCAATCTGCTCGCCCAACCACATCACAAATATGGTTCCCACAACAAGCGATAGAATAAAGCTTAAGCGAAATCCCCAACCCGGTGTAAGCACCATATTGTTCATTTCAAGCGCTGTTGCATAAACAGAGCTTTGAAATATAGCAACAAAAAACGTTAGATAACGTGTATATTGGTTGATGATTTTACGACCATATTCACCCTCTTTGAGCAACTGCTCAAACTGTGGGATCGTCATGCCAAGCATCTGCATCATAATTGACGCTGATACATAAGGCCCGATGCCTAAAGCAAAAATGGTACACTGACTCAAAGCACCACCTGAAAAAAGATCCAGGTATTGCAACAACCCACCCAAGCCTGTTGAGTGAGTCATAAATTGATTCAATGCATCCAAATTGATACCGACAACCGGTATATGTCCACCTAAACGATAGACAATTAATACGCCGAGCGTAAAAAGAATCTTTTTACGCAATTCGGCAATATTAAAAATATTTATAAAGTTCTTTAACAAGACCACGGCTTCAGATCTCCTTTGTTATATGTGCCTCACCGCCAGCTTCAACAATTGCTTTCTGTGCTGATTTACTAAATGCATCAGCATGAATAACCAATTTTTTATTAAGTTCGTTACCCAACACCTTAACAGTGTAAGGACCCTTACTTTTTCTTGGACGCACTAAACCTTTTTCTATAAGTGCCTGTGTATTTACTTGCGCCCCATTTTCAAAGCTAAGTGCTACACGTTTAATATCAACGATATAGCATTCTGCTTGGAAAAGAGTATTGTTAAAACCGCGTTTTGGTAAACGGCGATGCAAAGGCATCTGTCCGCCTTCAAATCCTGGACGAACCCCGCCGCCAGAGCGCGCATTTTGACCCTTGCTACCACGTCCTGCAGTACCGCCACGAGAACCACCACGACCGACGCGTTTTCTTTTTTTTACCAGAGGTTGTAACGTATTTAATTGAATCATGGATCAGCTCCTGAAATAAATTATATTTTAGCACTACGGATAGAACGAAGATGCTGTGCTGAACGCAATTTTGCAAGCGCGTTCAACGTTGCTTTAACAACATTCTGACGATTAGATGAACCTATAGCTTTTGCTAAAACATCTTTAATGCCAAGCGCTTCCATAATGGAACGCATTGCGCCACCAGCGATTACACCAGTACCCTTAGATGCTGAGCGTATTACTACTTTGCTTGCGCCATGTTTTCCCGTTACCGGATAAGGTATAGTTGTCCCACGCAATGCAACGTTAATTAATTTTTTACGTGCACGTTGTGTTGCTTTGGCAATAGCTTGAGATACCTCTTTGCTTTTACCCAACCCCATACCAATTTGACCTTGTTGGTTACCAGAAACAACAAAAGCCGAGAAGGCAAAACGTTTGCCACCTTTGGTTACCTTAGTAACCCTACGAACATTTATAACAAAATCACTAAACGTGGTTTCTTTGGTTTCAGCCATTACATTAATCCTGAGTTAAATTTTCATTCCGCCTTCGCGCAGACCTTCAGCCAATGCCTTTACTCTTCCGTGGTACAAGAAACGTCCACGATCAAATTTAGCTTGCTCAATACCCTTGCTTTTTGCACGTTTTGCAAGCTCTACACCCACTGCTTGCGCTTGGGCTTTTTTGTCACCTTTGACATCAAGCTCTTGCGTTGAACAGCTTACGAGCGTTACTTGTTGCGCATCATCAATTATTTGCGCATATATGCTTGTTAAGCTACGAAACACCGCTACGCGGGGCAATGTATTATTGCGCAACTTAGCGCGCACGCGCATCTGTCTACGCTTTTTTTTCTGTTGATTTCTTTTTAGTATTGACACCGTATATCCTATGCTACGCTATATTATGATTTAGTTTTACCAGCTTTACGCAAAACCACATCTGTCGATAATTTGATACCGGTACCTTTATAAGGCTCAGTTTTACGTAGCGATTTTATATGACTGCATACTTGGCCGAGCATTTGCTTATCAAATGATTTCAATTGTAAGCGTTGCCCTGTTTTGTCAACTTCCATAGTGACGCCTTTTGGCAAAGCAAAATCAATTTTATGGCTATAGCCAAGTGTAAAAGTAACTTTTGAACCAGCTAAAGCTGCTTTATAACCAAGTCCTGTAATTACTATATCTTTTGTAAACCCCTCATGCGCACCTGTAATGGCGTTAGCCAAGAGCGCACGATGCAATCCCCAAATACGATTAAAATCTCGAGATTGCTTCTTTTGAGCAGGCTCAAGTTTTACCGCATTACCATCTACCACAAGAACAAGCTCATCCGGTAATTCATATACACCAGAATTTAAGCGACCTTTATAATGAACTTGTGAACCTTTAACGTCGACTTTTACGTCGCCCAATTGTATCGGTCTTCTGCCAATTTTAGACATGTATATATCCCTACCAAACTGTGCAAAGAACCTCACCGCCAACACCAAGCTCTTTAGCTTTTCTGTTAGTGATGATTCCCTTATTTGTTGTCAAAATCGATATACCCAAACCGCCAATAACCGGCTCTATACGCTTGGAACCTGCATACAAACGGCGACTCGGCTTACTCTTACGCGTTATTTCATGAATAACAGATTCACCTTCAACATATTTAAGGAAAATCTTTACTTCTTTTTTCGCTGTATCTTGTTCAAGCACAGCAAAATCGCGTATGAATCCTTCATCCTTTAATATTTGTGCAACAGACAAATTAGTACGTGAAGCCTGTGCAATAACAAATGGTTTGGATGATAATAAACCATTTCGAATAACGGTCAAAAAGTTGCCGATAACATCAATAGACATGTAGTAACCTTTCCTAATCTTACCAACTAACTTTCTTCACGCCAGGCAACATACCTTCTAGAGCATTCTTTCTAAGACAGATTCTGCACATCTTAAATAGACGGAAGTATGCGCGCGCTCTTCCACAAAGCTGACATCTATTATAAGCCTGTGTGGAAAATTTCGGTTCTCGTTTTGCTTTTTCAACTAAAGCCTTGCGGGCCATAATTATACCTCTTGAATATCTTATTTTTTAAATGGCATACCGAATGCTTTCAACAACTCAAACGCCATCTCGTCGTTTTTAGCCGATGTATGCATGGTAATGTTTAAACCATGTACCTTTTCAGAAAACTCATGATGAACTTCTGGGAAGATAGTCCACTCACGGATTCCTAAATTATAATTACCTCTGCTGTCTAACTTAGTTGACACACCTTGAAAATCGCGAACCTTAGGTAAAGCAACATTGATAAGCTTATCTAAAAATTCATACATAGCTCTGCGACGCAAGGTAACCATAACACCAATTGGCATTCCTTCACGAAGCTTAAACCCAGCTATAGATTTTTTTGCTTTGGTGCGAACTGGCTTTTGACCGGCAATTAATCCCATTACTTCAGTAATAGTATTGAGCGCCTTGCTATCCGCAACGGCCTCTTTAACGCCAATATTTAAAACTATTTTCGAAAGTTGAGGAGTTTCCATAACATTCTTCAAGCTAAATTTTTCTTGAAGCTGCTTTGCTATGGTGTTTCTGTACTTTTCCTCAAATCGTGCTTTTGCCATGCTCATGCATCCTACATTTTTGCAATTAACTATTGTTTGATCGGAGCAACATTGGAAATATCAATGTAACGTTCTTCACGTTTTATCCCCGACGTTTCACCCTGTTTACGAGCCTTTACGTGACGCGTAACTACAGCGATCCCCTTAATCATAATTTTACCCTTTTTAGGTAAAATTGCAATTACAGACCCCTTTTTGCCGCGATCTTTTCCGGTCAAAACGTAAACAAGATCGCCCTTCTTGATAGCTGATTTCATGCCTATCCCTATAATACTTCCGGTGCTAATGACATAATTTTAGTATAGTTTTTTGCACGCAATTCACGAGCAACAGGACCGTTAATACGTGTTCCTACCGGCTCACCTTTGTCATTAATAATTACGCCGGCATTATCACCAAAACGGATATAGCTACCATCTGTTCTACGAACTTCTTTACGTGTTCGTACAATAAGAACGGTCACGATATCGCTTTTTTTAACTGTGCCACCCGGTATAGCTTTTTTAACTGTGCATTTTACGGTATCACCAACATATGCATAACGCTTTCTTGTGCTGCCTTGGATATGAATAATCTGCAACAACTTTGCACCAGAATTATCTGCAACGTCTAATTGTGACTCTTTTTGTAACATGTGCGCTACCTTGCTCTATGATTGTTGAGATTTAACGATGCGCGAAAGATACATGTACTTAGTCTTAGATACCGGTCGGCCTTCGTAAAATTCTACAAGGTCACCAATTTTGGCTAATTCTTGCTCATCGTGTACTTTAAATTTCTTAAATGAACGCCGAGTTTTATGAAATTGAGCATCCATATAAGTACGCATTACTTTAACGACTACAGTTTTATCCATTTTATCGGATACAACTTCACCAGTCAGGGTACGTTTTTTTTCTTGTTCAACCATTTACAGACCCTTTTGTTGTTTTTGGTGCAAATATGTTAATGCTCGTGCAATATCCTTGCGGAGCTTTTTAAACAAAGAATAATCCTTAATATGCGCAACCGACACATTAAGGCGCAGGCTAAAGAGCTCACGACGCATTGCATCCAGCTTTTCAACAAGCTCCTGTGTGCTCATTTGAGCAAATTCTTGCTTTAGAACAGTAGTTTTCATTCGTCTTCACTCTTCTTAACAAAGCGAGTTTTCATAGGCAACTTATATGCTGCTTGACGCAATAAATCACGTGCCTCGACTTCGCCTAAACCTGAAACTTCACAAATAACACGATCACGCTTCACCACTGAGACCCATTTATCAACGGGGCCTTTTCCCTTACCCATACGGGTTTCTGCAGGTTTCTTGGTAATTGGCTTATCAGGGAAAACGCGCAAAAACATTTTGCCGATTTTTTTAAGCTTACGAGCCATAGTCAAACGCACTGACTCGATCTGTTGAGCGGTCAACCAACCTGGCTCAACTGCCTGTAACCCAAATTCGCCAAAAGCAACTGCACGAGCGCCTTTAGAGCGCCCCTTCATCGTACCACGCTGCACTTTTCGAAATTTTGTTTTCTTTGGCATCAACATAATTTCAAATCTTTCTCTTAAACGTTACGCTTGCTGATATTCGCCTCTGCAAATCCATACCTTAACACCGATAATACCATAGGTAGTCTTTGCTTCAGCAAAACCATAATCTATATCTGCACGCAATGTATGTAATGGAACTGAACCGACACGAGTCCATTCTGAACGTGCAATTTCAGCACCATTCAAACGTCCAGACACACAAATTTTAATACCTTTTGCACCAGAACGCATAGTTGATGCGGCTGAACGCTTCATAGCTTTTTTATAGCTACTACGACGAACAATTTGATCCGCAATCGCTTGTGCGACGAGCTTTGCATCAAATTCTGGATTTTTAACTTCTTGTACCGATATTTCAATATTGCTCTTATTAAGCATTTTGCCTAATTTAGTGCGCAATCCGTCAATTTCTTGACCTTTTTTACCGATTACAAATCCAGGTTTAGCCGAATGAACGATAATTTTAATCGCATCACCAGCTTTTTCAATCTCAATTTTAGAGATTTCCGCTTTATGAAGCGCATCGAACAAATATCGACGTATCATTAGATCTTCTAGAGCCTTGGTGCCATAATCTCGTTTTTTTGCAAACCAACGAGAGTCCCAGCCTAAGTAAACACCTAATCTATATCCTATTGGATGTACCTTTTGTCCCACGAATTAATCCTTTTTGCCTGTAACTTTTTTGACAATAACACTCATGTGACAAAGGCGTCTACGCTGAATATTAGCGCGTCCCATAGCACCCGCCTTATAGTAGCGGAACATTGGACCTTCATCTACACGGATGTCGGATATAACCAACTCTTTAACTTCAATGCCATTTTGATGCTTTGCGTTAGCCGCAGCTGATTTAAGCATCTTTTCTATTGGTATAACCTTTTTCACTGGGCAAGTGGCCAACCAATTTAAAGCTTGTTCAACGTTCTTCCCTCTAATTACGTCCGCATATGGACGCAATTTATAAGGAGAAACACGTACAAACTTTGATTTCGATTCAAATTGCATTATATGACCTCAAAAACCAACTGTAACGTTGTCATCTATTATTTTACCTTATTTGCTAGATGTCAGCAATAGCCAATTAGACTATTTTTACTTCTTATCTGCACCAGCTTTTCTATCACCACTATGCATTTTGAATGATCGCGTCGGCGCAAATTCACCCAAAGAATGGCCTACCATGTTTTCGGTAATAAATACCGGAACAAACTTGCGTCCATTATGAACGGCAATGGTAAGTCCAACGAAGTCTGGCAATACCATACTTCTGCGGGACCATGTTTTAATCGCCTCACGTTTTGTACCCGTTTTGCTTTGCTGAATTTTCTTCATCAAACAGTCTTGTACGTAAGGACCTTTTTTGGCAGATCTAGCCATAGCACTATGCCTCTTCTATTAATAACTATTTCTTCCTACGACGAATAATCAATGGATTCTTGCGTCGTCGTGTACGTGTACCTTTGCAGCCTTTACCCCAAGGAGTTCTTGGATGCGAGCCTGACTTAGAACGACCTTCACCACCACCGTGCGGGTGATCAACCGGGTTCATAGCCATACCACGAACTGAAGGTCTAAATCCTCTATGACGTGTACGTCCTGCTTTACCCCATGAAATATTCTTAAACGCTGCGTTACCAAGGGTACCAACAGTCGCCCAACAATCAAGAGGAACCATGCGCACTTCACCTGAAGGCATTTTTAATGTTGCGTACTCATCAGTTTTCGCGATAAATTGTACTGATGTGCCAGCACTACGTGCAATCTTGCCGCCTCTGCCAGGAGTAAGTTCCACATTATGTACGGTAAAACCGATAGGGATGTTGCGCAATGGAAGTGCATTACCAACGCGTGCTTCCACCGATTGGCCTGAAACAACAACGTTGCCTACTTGCAAACCATCTGGAAGTAGCATGTACTTCTTCGCACCATTTTTATACACTACAAGCGCGATACGCACGTTACGATTTGGATCGTACTCAACTGTTGATATTGTACCTTCAATATCACGCTCTGCACGATTAAAATCGATAATACGATAAAGCTTTGCAGCACCACCACCACGATGGCGTACGGTAATACGACCATATGAGTTGCGCCCACCTTTACGTTTTAGTCCTTTTACTAACGAGCGCTCAGGCTTCGTTGTAGTAATATCGTCAGAAACTAAAAACGACTGAAAACGCAACGATGAGTTACGTGGTTTTCTTAAACGAATATTTGTTGCCATAGCAATAACCTTTTCTATTTCTTTGCGCTATTGTTTTTGTGCAGCTTGTTTTGCAGGCAGTGTTGTAGCAGTTTGCTCAAAGAAATTGAGTGAATAGCCTTCTGCCAATGTCACAATAGCACGTTTCTGATCAGAACCGGCAACCGCACGTCTACGAACCATACGATTCTTACCTTTGCGAACCATAATACGCACGCTTTTAACTTTTACATTAAAGAGCTTTTCAAGAACCTCTTTTACCATAGGCTTGTTGGCGTCTTGATGCACATTAAGAAACAATTTCTTAAATTTCTGATTAAGCTGATACGCCTTGTCAGAAACTACCGGTCCTTGGATAATGTCATAAATAGTTAAATCCATTTCATAACCATTTCTTTAAAGTGTTGGATATCTTTATCCAAACAGACCCAATACTCAGCATTTATTAGATCATATGCATTAGCTTGATCTAAAAAGAGCAAACGAACATTTGGAATATTTGCAAATGATGCGTACGTAACAAAATCATCCATTGGAACAAACAAAACGATTTTACTGTTTTGTAGTCCAGCTTCTTTTAGAAGCTTAGCTGCTTGTGACGTTTTAGGCACATCACCTTGGATTTGCCAATTAAACGCAAGGATTTTTTCTTGCGCGACAAATGAATTAACGATATAACGTAGCGCCTGTTTCTTGGTTTTTTTGGTAACCGTTAATGTGCGAACGCGCTCTTGCGGCCCCCAGATTACGCCACCTTTACGCCACAATCCAGATGCTTTTGTACCTGCACGAGCTTGGCCAGTACCTTTTTGCTTCCACGGTTTTTTACCCGAAAAAGCTACTTCAGATCTGTCTTTTACTGCTACGGTACCTTGGCGCCAATTTTGCAATAACGAACGCACCCACAGAGAAACTGCAACGGGAGCTGCTACTGCAGCTGTTGCATCAAATCCCAAATCAGCTGCTGAAACATAACGCATCGCATCATGCTGCTTTGCAGGCTGTTCTTGTTTTTGTTTAATCATTCCCTTAACCTAAACCTATGCTTTTCTGATAAAAATCAATGAACCAGATCCGCCAGGAACTGCACCTTTGAGCAATATTACATTCTGCTCAGGTTTTACATTGATTACTTTCAAATTGCTCACAAATTTGCTTGCGTCACCAAAATGTCCCGGTAATTTTTTACCTTTTGGAACACGACCTTGGCTTCTCATATAACTGAGTGAACCCGGACGCTTACCCATACGTGAACCATGGCTCGCACCGCCACCGGCAAAACCGTGACGTTTAACTACACCACAGAACCCACGTCCTTTTGATGTACCAAAGACATCAACTTTTTGTCCTTCCTGTACAGAGGCTAATACATCAGCCGGTTTGCCTACTTCTAGGCTCAATGTAGCAGGATCCGCATCTACGCGAATTTCACGAACAAAACTAAAATATTTTTTAGGCTTTTTAATCCAATCGGATTCAAAAGGAGTCTTTTGATAACGATCGCGCAAACATGCAACTTGGACAGCATTGTATCCATCACGCTCTTCGTTGCGCACATTAGTAATGTACCAATGAGCAACATCGATAACTGTGACCGGAACAACCTTATTGTCGGCAAAAACTTGCGTCATGCCGATTTTTTTTCCCCATAAACCTTTCATCGTGCTATCCTTTCGCGCTATTTAATTTCGACATCAACACCAGAAGAAATGTTTAACTTCATGAGCGCGTCCATCGTTTGATCCGACGGTGACAAGATGTCCAGAATACGCTTATGCGAAGTTAACTCAAACTGTTCACGTGATTTTTTATTCACGTGTGGTGAGCGCAATACGGTAAAGCATTGTTGTCTGTTAGGCATAGGAACAGGCCCCATTAAACGGGAGCCTGTTCGCTTTACTGTCGAAACAATCTGTTTTACAGCTTTATCGAGCAACTGATGATCATACGATTTAAGGGTCAAACGTATTTTTTGTTTTTTCATACCTTATAATCCGCTTATTCGATTATTTCAGTTACCACACCTGAACCCACAGTTCTGCCACCTTCACGGATTGCAAAATGTAGATCCTTATTCATAGCTATCGGTGCAATTAAGTCTACAGTAAGATCAACGTTATCACCTGGCATAACCATTTCACGGTCAGCAGCTAACGTTACGATACCAGTAATGTCTGTCGTTCTGAAATAGAACTGAGGACGGTAACCAGTAAAGAATGGACTATGACGACCACCTTCTTCTTTAGACATTACATACACTTTAGCTTTGAACTTCTTGTGTGGAGTAATTGATCCGGGAACTGCTATTACCATACCACGTTCGATGTCTTCTTTTTTAACACCACGTAGCAATAGTCCAGCATTATCACCAGCGCGACCTTCATCAAGAGTTCGTTTGAACATCTCAACACCAGTTACAACTGATTTGATCTTTTTACCAAAGCCGATGATTTCAACTTCATCGCCAACTTTGATAATACCTTGCTCAATACGACCTGTCGCAACTGTACCACGACCTGCGATTGAGAAAACGCTCTCAACAGGCATAAGGAATGGTTTGTCGATAGAACGTTTTGGCTCAGGAATGTAGTTATCAAGAGCTTCCATCAAGCGATCGATAGAACCTGTTCCAAGCTCGCTGTTTTCGCCTTCAAGGGCTTTAAGAGCTGAACCACGAATTACAGGTATATCTTTGCCAGGGAATCCGTATTTGCTTAATAGATCGCGAATTTCTTCTTCAACCATATCCAACATATCCGCATCATCAACCATATCAACTTTATTCAAGAAGACTACAAGTGATGGAACGTTTACGTTCTTAGCCAAAATGATATGTTCACGAGTTTGTGGCATCGCACCGTCAGCAGCTGATACTACAAGAATACCGCCGTCCATCTGTGCAGCACCGGTGATCATGTTTTTAACATAGTCAGCGTGACCTGGACAGTCAACGTGCGCATAGTGGCGCTTTGCTGTTTCATATTCTACGTGTGAAGTTGCAATCGTAATACCGCGCTCTTTTTCTTCAGGAGCGTTGTCAATTTCATCAAAATTACGAACTTGCGCTAAACCTTTTGCTGCTTGAGTTTTGGTGATTGCAGCGGTTAATGTGGTCTTACCATGGTCAACGTGGCCAATAGTACCGACATTAACGTGCGACTTGTTACGCTCAAAAACGCCTTTAGCCATTGTTAAGTCTCCTGCCGGTCATTATAAAAATAAACATATACTTACTTCTTTGCTATAATTTCTTCTTGTGCATTCTTTGGCACTTCACGATAGCATTCAAATTCCATAGAGTAGCTTGCGCGCCCTTTGGACATTGAACGCAAATCGGTAGCATAACCAAACATGCATCCAAGCGGTACTTCCGCTGTAATAACCTGTTTGCCTGCTTGTGTTTCCATCCCGAGAATTCTGCCGCGACGAGAGTTCAAATCTCCCATCACATCACCCATATATTCATCAGGAGTGTCAACCACAACCTTCATAATAGGCTCAAGCAAAACCGGCGATGCTTGCTTCATACCATTTTTAAATGCAAGTGAAGCAGCAACTTTGAACGCCAATTCTGAAGAGTCAACATCGTGATACGATCCGTCGTACACCGTTGCTCTAAAATCAACTGTATGGTACCCACCAAGAACACCTGAATTTAAAGACTCTTCAATACCTTTTTGAATTGCCGGAATATATTCACGAGGAATAGTTCCCCCAACAACTTTGTTGCAAAACTCAAAGCCAGCGCCACGTTCACGTGGTTCAAACTTCATATAGACATGCCCATATTGGCCACGACCACCAGATTGCTTGATGTATTTTCCTTCAACATCAGCCGATCCTTGAATCGTTTCTTTATAAGCAACTTGCAACTTGCCCTGTACAACTTCGACTTTGTGCTCAGTACGCAAGCGATCAACGATAATTTCAAGGTGCAACTCACCCATACCGCTGATAACTGTTTGACCAGTCTCTTCATTGTACGAAAATTTAAATGAAGGATCTTCTTGCATTATTTTGCGCAAAGCCAACGACATTTTCTCGTAATCTGCCTTGTTTTTAGGCTCAACTGAAGCGTCGATTACCGGCAAAGGAATATTGATAGATTCCAGCAACGCACCATTCTTATCAGAACTTAGTGTGTCACCAGTAACCGCATCTTTAATACCCACAACCGCACCGATATCGCCAGCTTGAATAGAGTCTACCTCTTCACGCTTGTTCGCATGCATTTTAACAATACGACTTACACGCTCTTTAGTTCCGCTGCGAATGTTATATACGTATGAACCAGGTTTTAATTCACCTGAATAAATACGTACAAAGTTAAGCACACCCACAAACGGATCGGTCATAATCTTGAAAACAAGACCATAAAAATCTGCTGATGGATCAGCTTTAACCATTTTAACTTCATCAGTTCCCGGAAATACACCTTCCAAAGGCGGAACGTCAAGCGGCGATGGTAGATAATCGATAACGGCATCCAACACAAGCTGAATACCCTTATTTTTGAACGCTGTACCACAAAATGCCGGGGCTATCTTAAGATCCAAAACACCTTTTCTCAATGCCGCTTTTAGCTCAGGAATAGATATTTCTTCTTCATTAAGGAATTTTTCACCCACTGCATCATCCACATCAGCGGCAGCCTCAACAATGCGATTACGCAATGCAGCAGCTTCAGCTTTATGACTTTCAGGAATTGCATGCCATTCAACGCGCAATCCTTTATCGTCTTCGCTAAATGTTGCCATCTTACCTTCAAGAAGGTCGATGATTCCAGTAAAATTTTCAGCTTCACCCACAGGCAGCTGCATTTGCAATGCATTACCTCTGAGCTTATTATTAACGTCATTAATCACGTTGCTAAATTTTGCACCAACGCGATCCATCTTATTTGCAAAAATAATACGCGGTACGCGGTAACGATTAGCTTGACGCCAAACTGTTTCTGATTGTGGCTGTACGCCATCAACAGCAGAAAAGACAGCTATCACACCATCAAGAACGCGCAATGAACGCTCTACTTCAATAGTGAAGTCAACGTGGCCCGGGGTATCAATAATATTAATTTGATGATTTTTCCAAAGACAGGTTGTTGCTGCAGAGGTAATAGTAATACCACGCTCGCGTTCCTGCTCCATCCAGTCCATAACGGTTTCACCCTCATGAACCTCACCAATCTTATGTGTAACACCCGTGTAAAATAGAATACGTTCAGTTACGGTTGTTTTACCCGCATCAATGTGCGCCGCAATACCTATATTTCTAAATTTATCTAAAGAAACTTTACTCATAGTATTACCACCTTACCATGCGTAGTGCGAAAAGGCACGGTTAGCTTCAGCCATTCTATGAACATCAGATTTCTTCTTAACTGCTCCGCCGCGACCTTCATAGGCATCAACAAGCTCATGCGCCAATCGTAGACCCATGGTTTTGTCGTTACGTGCTTTTGCAGCAGTAATAAGCCAACGAAGCGCCAATGAACGTCCGCGCTCAAAATCAACTTGCGTTGGAATTTGATACACGCTACCACCGACACGACGAGGGCGAACCTGCACCGCAGGGACTATTTGAGCAAAAGCTTTGGTGAAATATTCCATTGCTTTTTGCTCATCATTTTTATTTCTTTTAAGTAGCTCATCAAATGCATCGTATACTATGGTGCGAGCGATATTCTTTTTGCCGCTATCCATAATAACGTTAATCATTTTCTGTAATAGATCAGAGCCATGGCGCGGATCTACACCGATGTCACGCTTTAAACCTTTGCGTTTGCGTCTAGGCATTTCTTAATTCCTTACTTTGGACGTTTAGTACCATACTTAGATCTTCCTTGCTTACGCTTTTCAACACCAGCTGAATCAAGCGCACCACGCACGATATGATATTTTACACCTGGCAAGTCTTTTACCTTACCACCGCGTACCAATACCACAGAGTGCTCTTGCAAGTTATGGCCTTCACCACCGATATAAGCAGTTACTTCCATTCCTGTTGTCAATTTTACACGCGCCACCTTACGCAATGCAGAGTTTGGTTTTTTTGGTGTAGTTGTGAACACACGTACACAGACACCACGTGCCTGAGGCGAACCCTTTAACGCTGGGCTCTTGGATTTGGATTTTGTACGTTCCCGTCCAAAGCGACAAAGTTGATTTATCGTTGGCATAACTATAACGTCCCGTAAAAAAAAGTTGATAAAATTACTGATTTTACCCGATTATTTGCTACTAATTTTGAAAGCCTAAAGCCTAGACCTAGTAATATTTTACTCTTTTTACATTTTTTTTCAAGAAATGATGACAAAAAGAGGACTATCTTTAACCTTTACACTACTCTGAACTCAACTGCACCTGCATAATCGGGCCGCAGGCCTTAGGTCCGCGCTGTCAGGCCTGGTCTACTCTTATCATAGACGCAACCGACAAATAGTGCTATGTTGATGATGCAAAATTCTACACCTATTGTACCATAATAATAATCTATTACAAGGAGCACATATGCCTTTCTTTAAAAGTTTAGTTGATTTACCCCATACCCTCTTTTTTACGGCGATCGGAATCTTGGGAATAGGATTCCTTATTGGGTTTCACGAGCTCGGACACTTCCTTTTTGCAAAACTCTTTAGCATTCGCACCCCCTCCTTTTCCATAGGCTTTGGCCCCCAGCTTATCTCCAAAACCATCGGCGAGACGACTTTTTCGATATCTGCTATTCCTTTAGGCGGCTATGTAGAAGTTGCTGGATTGGCTGAACCTGGCCAAGGTAACCAAGAACATGCGCTAGCTTATGATAAACACTCATTCGTAGTTAAGCCATTTTACCAAAAGCTTGCCGTGCTTTTTGGCGGTATCATGTTTAACCTTTTGTTCGCCTATGTGACCCTCATCCTGCTCTTTTTTATCGGCGCTCCTCAAAGCGAACTGTTATCTCCATTGAAAATGGTCCCAGAAATTCCTGTTATTGCTGCGGTCAGCAAAGATTCAGCAGCTGATAGTGCGGGCTTTTTGGCAGGCGACGTTATTTTGGCGTACAATAATCATGAATTTGGCGGCAATGTCACCGCTTTTAAGGAGTTTTTGCGCTCATCGCCTGAAAAAACGGTAACATTACGCATTAAACGGGATGGCCATGAAGAGGAAAAACCGGTTACCGTCGGCAGCGTCATGATTATGAATGAAGAAGGCAAGCCCCAACAGATTGGTAGCCTCGGTGTCTTTTTTAAGATGGCTGAAATTCCAAAATTTGGTTTTTTTGATGCAATTGCTCAAGGTATCCATGCTACACATACGTATATCTATATGACGGCTATGGCCTTTGTTGGCATGTTTGGCAAACAGGGGATGGCAAACATTGGCGGGCCACTGAGCGTTATTAAAGAAACTATAAAGGGCGCAACTATGGGTTGGAAAGTTTTCTTGCTCTTTTTGGCCGTTATTAGCATTAATTTGGCGGTGTTAAATCTGATACCCGTTCCAGTATTTGATGGTGGTCAGATTCTGTTTACCGTCATAGAGACACTCTTTGGTAGAGCATTGCCGGTAAAAGTGCGTGAAATTATTGCCGGTATCAGCTGGATAGCGCTGCTAGCACTCATTCTGTTTCTTACCGTTAAGGATATCGGATTACTTAAATGGCTTGGTGATACGGGTCTGTTTAAGTGGCTTGGTCTTTAAATAGTTTGCTTAGTTTAAAATTAGATACAAAAAAAGCTCCTTGGTTTTTTGCCAAGGAGCTTTTTTTATTAAAACTTCAAGTATTACGCTAATTGCGCTTTGTGTGGATGTGATGCGCCAGCATATACCTTAAGCTTTTTGATAATCTCTTTGCTTAAGCGATTTTTTGGCAACATACGTTTAACTGCCAGAGTAATAATCTCTTCTGGGCGAGTTTCACGCATTTCTTGCGCTGTACGTGTACGGTAACCACCGATAAAACCGGTATAACGATCATATACTTTAGTATTCCATTTATCGCCGGTTAACTTGATCTTTTCAGCGTTAACAACAACGATGTAATCGCCACCGTCAGTATGTGGTGTGAATAAAGGCTTATCCTTGCCACGTAAAATATCAGCTAATTCAGTTGCCAAACGCCCCAGAACTTTGCCTTTTGCGTCAATAACACGCCATTTTGGTGCATGCTCTTCCGGCTTTAAGAAGAAAGTCTTGTTCATATCCATAAAATGGCCATTTTGGCGCGGATTCTTCTTGATATCCATAGTTATCGAGCCCTTTAATCAATTTTTCTGTTATTTTTTTGTTTGCTTTATAGAACGGAGCTCTTTTATCGTAAAGCAAAATTATCTATCGGTCAAATTTTTCTTAACAAAAAAGCTGTCATTTGTAGCACATTATACCCTTTGCATATAATAAAAACCCTATGCAATAAAGGGAAAAACCTGTTATACTAAAGCTATATGAAATCATCAGCCCAACCCTTTGTAAGGAGTCGATATGCAGCAGAGCTGGATAGTACTTTTGCCCCCCTGTATCGTATTAATAAGCTCACTGATTAGTCGCAAACTGTTTCCCTCGCTCCTGCTCGGCCTCTTTTCGGGCGTCTATATTGCACAAGATTATCGCTTAATGCCCACGATCAAGCTACTTATCTGTCGCATCTACGAACAGATTGTCAGCATAGAGGCCATCTCGGTGTATACCTTTATGTTCGGGGTCGGCATTCTTATTTCCATCATCAACTATACCGGCGCTGCAACTGCCTTTGCACAACGACTTAAGCAACGTATTACCACCAAAAAAAGCGCCGAACTTTCTGCTGTATATTTTTTAGCATTGCTATCTCTTGATGATTACTTAAATTGTCTGACGACCGGCTATATCATGCGTCCCATTGCAGACAGCCTTAAAATAGCGCGCGCAAAACTTGCTTATATTTTGCACAGTTTTGCCGGTCCACTGGTGGTGATTATTCCTATTTCAACCTGGGCGACCTTTATTACCAGTCAGCTGGATCTTTCAGGCATTTCTGCAGAGCATACTGCATGTACCAAAATATTATCTGATCCATTCTTGCTTTATATACAAAGCATTCCCTATACGTTCTATGCGTTCTTTTCTATGATCGCCGCGACCATCGTTATTATACGGTCACTTTCGTTTGGCCCAATGTTCACGGAAGAACAGCAATCCACTGCTGCAATCGCAACCGAAGATGACATACCTACACAAGTAATACGCACAACGCCGCTTGATCTCTTTTTACCTCTGATAACATTGGTAAGCAGTATATTGTTTGGATTGCTTTTTACCGGCGGCTTTTGGCTCTTTGGCGGCACTAACAGCATGCTCGAAGCTTTTAAAAGCACCGACAAAGCCTTTCAGGTGCTGGGTATTGCCAGCATATTAACAATTATTACCAGCTTTACGCTGTCACTGGTGCGCAAACAGATACAACCGCAAACGATTGCCCCCCTTGTTGGCGAAGGCGTAAAACTCATGTTTCCGGTTATTGTACTTATTTTAATCGCATCAACGTTGGGCATTGTGCTGCGCATCGATCTGCACACGGGGGAATATCTCGCATCACTGCTCTTGAGCACTATTCAGCCGGCTTATTTGCCACTATTGTTTTTTCTTGTGAGCGCACTTATTGCAACCATGATTGGCACCTCATGGGGAACTATGACATTGCTTTTGCCCATCGGCATTCCCATGCTACACACCTTGGTGAATGCACCAACGCCTGCACTGCCTGGTGATATTACCTTGTTAATACCGATGATTGGTGCCATTTTGGCCGGATCAACGTTTGGTGACCATACTTCACCTATTGCAGCCGCAAGTATTATGGCTGCAACCAGTGCACGTTGCGATACGCTCAAACACGTTATTACACAATATCCTTATGCTCTCGCTCCTTTTATTGGCTCATGCATTGGCTATACCGCTATGGGATATAGCATGAGCAGCAATGCCACGTGTAATAATGCTTATCTACTTGCCTGCATTACCGGACTCACAGCGACAATTGCGGTTTTATATCTACAAAACTATCTTGCACATAGGGTAAAGCCAAGCTTTTGACAAAAAAGCAAAAATCATCTACGATAAGCTATAGATACTGAATTATCACGAAATAAGGAATTATTATGCACCGTATACGTATTTTGGCATTAGTTTGTATGCTACATGCGCCACTTTATATTCTGGGCGCAGCCAATCCAGCAACATCATTGCCCATAGCAGTAACAACGATTGCGCACACTGTTGATTGGAACCAAGTAAACGCATTTGAAAACACAGCAAATCTACTTGTAGATCAAACAGTTGCAAAATTTAGCCATGAAGGCAAACAGCTGCTCACCAAAACTGCATGCGGAGCAGCTCTTATAACCAGTTTATATTGCGGAACGAAATGCTATAACCAAATAGTAAAATATTATAACCCTATAGTAAAATATCCACCTAAAGACGAAGCAAAATATAGTCAAACCAAAGAAGCTATTAAAAATCGTCATTGGTGGTATGGTATTGGCTGGGGCATTTGTTCTTCATTGAGCCTTGGCGCGGCTTTATATTTGTATATGTATCAGTGGGATATACCATTTGCACCTCACATGGCTACAATTACTCCAACTATCCCTTTATTGTAAGGAGTTCATATGAAACGTAGAATACAAATTATCGCACTTGGATGCGCCATTATTTATGCACCAAATACAGCTGCTGATACATCACTTTTTAATGTTGGCCTGAACAAAGATGACGCTAAGAAAATTACCGAAGAATTCTTTAATCGATTTGATGAATCAGCAAAAAAATTCTTCGAAATTCCCGATGATGGACTAAGTAATAATGAAAGTGCTGCCCAAAAATTTATTAAAAAATTACACGACATGGGCAATACAAAAATGGCAGAACTGGAAAATTTTGGACATTCCTTTTTAAAAAAATGTGCATTTATGGGTTTGACCGGATTAAGTGGCTGCTTTGCTATACACGCACTGCATCAAACAGTACTTGCATACATTAAGTATAGAAATACTACTGATAATGATCAAAAAGAACATGCTGACTTAGTTAAATACTATGCCTCTATAGCCTGCATCACCGGCGGCTTGTGTATATATTCAGCCTTTTCGCTCATAAATCTTTTTGCTGAGACTACTCAAACTTTGCCTGTACCATCTGTTCAATAGTCTCGATATCTTTTGGCAAACTTTCGCTCAAACAGATAGCGCCATCTTTGGTAATCCAGTAGTCGTCTTCAATGCGAACGCCAATGCGTTCAGACGGAATATAAATGCCCGGCTCGATAGTTATAACGTCGCCTGCTTTTAACGGCTCGCGTACGTCACCTACGTCATGCACATCGATACCCAAAAAATGACCAATGCCATGCGGGAAATATTTGTCATATCCCTTTTTTTGCAAATATGCGCGCGCCAAATGATTAAGCGATTGCTCCGGATGTTCCGGATGCGAAAGCCACATGCCGGGTGCCGCAATCTGTGCAATATACTCTTGCGTATCAAGCACCATCGTATAAATCTCTTTTTGGCGCTCAGTAAAACTACCTGACACCGGATAAGTGCGAGTAATATCAGCGCAATAATAGTTATAACGTGCTCCGATATCAACAACGACCAAGTCGCCGTTATGCATGGTACCGAAATTTTCATTATAATGGAGTACTGCTGCGTGCGCACCACTACCAACTATGCTCGCAAATGCTTTATCCGCACCCGAACCGGTCATGATATATTCTAGCGATGCTTGCACTTCCATTTCAGTAACGCCGTCGTTTATAGCTCGAGCTGCAGCCTCTTGCGCAAGACTTGTAATATCGATCGCTTTATACAGATATTCAATTTCTTTCATATCTTTAGTACGTCGCATACGCGCAACATCAGCTGAAATATCAACCTGCTCAACATTAAGACCATACGAGCGCAAATGCGCCAGTATATTACGTTGCTCAACATATTGATAAGCATCGTTAGGACTTAATGTGAATATAGTTCTGCCACCATCAGCATGCAGATCTGCAAGAAGTTTACTATATGCTACACGATCATGAAATGGAAACAGTTGATATCCTTTGACTTCATCGCCTAAATAGACAATTTCATCTACGCCAATTTTTTTAGCGCTTGCTGCTGAAAGATCAAGGTCACACAATGCCCATTTTGCGCGTTCTGTGCGGCAATTAGGCAGGTAAAGCAGCGTTTTGCCATCAAGATGTATAGCCAATACTGCTGCGGGTTCAATAAGCCCGGTTAAATAATAAAATGAACTTTCTTGTTCAAAGCGCATTGTGCCGCGTTCATATGCAGCAAAGAACAGCAACGTGCCATTGTGTACTTTGGGGTACTGTTGTTTAATCTGCGCTACCAAATCTTTGCGGCGCATTGCACATAGTTGATAATCTGCTTGAAACATATACTTGTTCTCCTGAGCTAAAATGGCCGGCGATCAGCGATCGCTTTATACACAGTTAATCTATCCATAAAGGCAAGTGACGATCCTACCGGAATACCGCGCGCCAAACAGGATATGTTAACGCCGGTATCGGCAAGTTTGCGTGCAATATATGCAGCAGTTGCTTCACCTTCAGGAGTTTGGTTAGTTGCTAATATAATTTCAGTGACGCCCGATTGCGCACGCGCAATTAATGGCGCAATTGCAAGCTCTTCCGGTCCAACACCATCAAGCGGGCAAATAACTCCGCCAAGTACATGATACAGTCCCTGGTAACCACCGGTTTTTTCGATAGTCAGCAGCTCTTGCCACGTCTCTACCACACAAATCAGCTTTGCATCACGTCCGGGAGCATCACAATAACTGCATGCGCCATCAAACTCTTTCCACACATAGCAAATAGAGCAGGGAACAATTTTTGCACGCGCTTTTAAGAGCACTGTACACAGATGTTCAATCTTTTCAGGATCCAACTGCAAAAAATAGGTAGTCAACTGATAGATATTCTTGGATGCCAAATAGGGAATTTGCTGCAACGCTTTAATGAGTTGCGCCAATGTGGGCACTTGATCGATCATTTATGCCACCTTGAACTGCTTAGTCAACGTGGTAAGTGCAACCCCAATAGCTGTACTTGCTGCGATATAAAGCACTAATCCAGTCGAAAAGGTGACTGAAAGACCACCGATTACCAGTGCCGCACCTAACATCATTGGACGTTGTTGTGCGTCACCCATCAATGCTTGTATTGCCATAGATAGCGCAAGTAATATCGGTAATACATAGTAGGGATCCGGTGCTGATAGATCAGTAATCCACCCTACAAATGGTGCTCGATACAGCTCAATCGCATTAGAAAGAATTCTATTAAGCGCAATAAATATTGGAATTTGCAATAACATTGGCAAACAGCCCAACACCTGTGGCAGCCCATGCTTGCGTGCAATTTCCGCCTGTTCTGCACGTAAACGCTCAGGATCATTCTTATACTTCTGTTGTGCATACTGCATGCGACGCTGCATCTCTTTGCCATCACGCTTCATGCGACGTTCACCATTAAAGGTGAATGGCAACATGAGTAATTTAATAAGCAAGGTAAGCAGGATGATTGCAAATCCATAATTGTGCACATAGCTATAGAGTAGTTTGAGCAACTTCAATAAAAGCTTGGAAAGCGGTGCCAGCCAACCAGAGTAATCGAGTACTTTTTCAAGACGCTCATCAACCGGTGCAATTGCTTCAATATCTTTTGGCCCAAGATACCATGAAAGCGTCCAACTTTGGGATTCTTTGATTTCCGGCCCTTCAAGAATAGTCACCAACTTGGATGCGTCGATACCTTTAGTGTAATATCCACGCGTTACAAAATGCTGATCATCGGCTATCATTGTATGCACAAAATAACGATTTTCACTTCCAAATAGCGTTGGCAACGCACGGTATTCATTAAAATTAATTTGATCAAATAACTGCTTTTCTATGCATCCTTGCGCATTTTGCGCCAATGCTTGTGTCTGTTGCGCAGTCAATGAAGGTATCATTGGCGAAGGGAAAAAGATACGCGCTTGCACAGCACGATCAAGGCCGCGGTTTGGCACAATTTCAAGCATAAGATCCAGTTTGCACAGCTCTTTGTACACTACAAAACGTTTGCGTACGATACCATCACCAAAGCTGCCTTCATAGGTAAGTTCGAATGCGTCATCACGCTCACGCTCTTGAACCAAGGTATAATAATAAGGAGTTTTTTCATCAAGGGCGATTAAAAACGCTTTATCTTCTCGTTCATTTGCGGGGAATATAGTATTAATCGGAACATTGACGCCATTAACGTGGCGCGCAAACTCTAAGCGCTCAAGAGCTGCCCCTTCTGATGAAAAGAGTAGCTGTCCCCATGAGGTGTTAATTTTACTTTTTTGTTCTTGCGTTGTACGCCGCACATCGATAAAATCGATTTCATGGTTCAGCGGCCGCATAATTTGTTTTTTATCCGGTGCACTAAAGGTTTGGCCTGAGCGCACCTCTTGATCGCAACTATTATCGCTGCGAAAGCGACTCATGATAAAGCGATCAACAAGCCAAAAGGTACACAGTACAACCGCCATTTTGGTGAGGGTATCTTTATTAATCATAAACATCCTTAAAAAAATCTTTTATTATTGCTTGATAACGCATTAAAGTAAGTCTTATAAGGGTATCAAACAAATAGGCATTTAGCTAGCCACATTTTAAGCATAAAAGAAGGAAAATGATGAAAATGCAGCAACAACAGTTTCGTATCGGGACACTTGCTCAGGAGCTTGATGTACCAAAATTTGTCATTCGTTTCTGGGAAAAAGAGTTTGCAATAAAAAGCAGCCGTACCGATGGCGGACAGCGTTATTATACTGCGCAGGATCTATCTACGTTTAAAAAAATCAAAGAGCTTTTATATACGCAAAAGTTCACTATTGCCGGCGCAAAAGATGCATTACAAACACGTACACAAGGCAGCTCAGCCGTTGTCGGGTCAACTAAAACTACCATGCATACTCAGGCCACGTTACAGCTTTCAAAGGATATGCTCTTACAATTGCGCGAAAAATTATATAAACTACAACGCATACTTTAATGACATTTTATTAAGCGATCGCACCAGCGTATGTATACAAAAAAGGCGCACATTCATTTTATTGGCATTGGCGGTATCGGCATGAGCGGTATCGCAAAAATCCTTAAAAACCAAGGGTACATCGTCTCCGGATGTGATCAAAACAGTGAACAGAAAAGCACGCAAGAGCTGCAAACACTGGGTTGCCCAATATATAAAGGCAATAATACATCCGCATGTAATGATGATACTATTGATATTCTTGTCTATTCATCCGCTATTGCGATTGATAATCCAGAAATAAAGCGCGCACAAGAACGGGGTATTCCTACGATTGCGCGCGCACTTATGCTTGCAGAACTTATGCGCACTAAATATAGCATTGCTATTGCAGGTGCTCACGGCAAAACAACAACTACATCACTGGTGTCTCATTTACTCATTGAAGCACAGTATGATCCAACCGTTATCATCGGTGGTCATTTAATTAATATTAGCAGCAATGCACGCATGGGAAGCGGAGATTTTTTAGTTGCCGAAGCTGATGAAAGCGACCGTTCGTTTTTGCATTTACAGGCAACACTCGCATTAGTTACCAACATCGATTATGAGCATCCTGAAACCTATGCCGATCTTGATGATGCCAAACAGACATACCGTCAATTTTTAAACAATTTGCCCTTCTATGGCAAAGCATTTATCTGCATTGATGATCCGGCTGTCGCCAGCCTTTTGCCTATGCCACATCTTAAAATTATTAAATATGGACTCGATCCATCAGCACACATCAGTGCACGCAACATCGAACTTACGCCATACGCGACGCATTTTATGCTCACCGAATATGGTGTTGATGTCGGCGAAATTACGCTGCATATGCCCGGTAATCATAATCTTCTAAATTGCCTGGGCGCAATTGCCATTGCACGCGACCTTGCCATTCCCTACACAACGATCAAAGATGCACTTGCGAACTTTAAAGGAGTTGAGCGTAGATTTTGGTATCGCGGCACCTATAAAGATGCTGAAATATTTGATGATTACGCTCATCATCCTAACGAGATTGAACAAGCACTTCGCGTTGCAAAAAAACGCGCACAAGCACGCCTTTTAGTGATTTTCCAACCACATCGTTATAAACGCACCTATCATCTGTGGCAGGAGTTTTTAGACGTCTTTGCACGCCACCCAATAGATGAATTAGTCGTAACCGATATCTATGCTGCCGGTGAACCGTGTATCGAAGGCGTATGTCCAAAACGCTTTGTACAAGATTTAATGACCCTCAAGCCTAATCTGAAGGTGCGATACGCACCATGCGATGAGCAATTTACCCATCTTGAAGCAATAGCAGCAGATATTGCGCAAAAAAATGACCTGCTTTTGCTGCTGGGAGCGGGCAGATTGACCAGTTTAGCACAGAAATTGGCAACCAAATCAACCTCAATTTTATAATTCTAATAGAAAATTATTGATTTATGGTCAATAATTCGCGTAAGCTTATAGATGAAAGAGTTTGCGTTAATCTGATACAAATTTGAGGAGACGTAGTAATGAAGCGTACTATAACCCTGTGCATCATGTTAATCATAGCTTTAGGCGGCGCGCTACACGCCGAAAATCCTAATCGCAGCACCATGCGCGGTCTTTTTGGTAGCGCGGCATCGGGAGCTATTTTTGGCTCAATTATAGGTGGCGGCAAAGGTGCAGGATGGGGAGCTTTAGCCGGCGGCACTGCAGGAGCTCTTATTGGTAGTAATCGTGATGCTCAACGTAACGCAAATGACGATAACGTTAACGATAATGATTTCGACGATAATGGCCCTTATTATGATGCTAACGGTAATTACATCGGCATGGGCGTGTATGGCGGTGGCTATAGCCCGAGATATGCTAATGTTCCAAATGGTAACGGCAATGGCGCCCATAGACATGGCAATGGACGTTCAGTAGGGAACGGATCACGCGGCCGCAGATAAGAAATTTAAAACCAAAAAAGGAGAGTCTTATGAAGATGAATAGTATAACAAAAGCCTTGGTGGCATTGTTCGTAATGTATACAAGCAGTTGCTTATCTGCTGCACAATCAGGAGCGATCTCGCGATCTGAAGCTGCGAGAAACAAGGCAGCAACTATGTTTCCAGCATTAAGAACAAAAAATGCGGGAACCTTAAAAGGTCAACCAATTGTAAAAACACCGGTTCAATCGCGTGATATGAGCGGTGACACTATGTATGCACTGCCGTATGAAGAAGAATCTACAACGGCAACGCCATTTTCAAAAACGCCCGTAGGACGTGGTATGATAGGCGAACCTATATACAGACCACTTCCTGTTGAAGGACCGGAATATACATCTGAACAACGTCCTGGCATGATGTATGCATCATAAAATGAAAAAATCATAATACGAAGGAGATGAGTATGAAACGTAATCTTTTATTATTACTATGCGGCATTGCTGCCTTACAATACAGCGCTGTTTCAGCTACCGTTGGTGATATCATTGACTCAGCAGTCAATACTGCTGGAGACATTGCCAATGCCGCTGTAGCACCTACACACCACACGGATGTGGTACAGGTGGTTAACGAACCGGTAACCACCGGAGAACCTGCGTTAATTTCAGAAACGGTAACTACCGAACCTGCCATTGTAGATGGTGAACCAGCTGTCCTTAAAACGACGGTGATTGAAGAAACTACACCGGTAGAAGAAGGCGCTAATGTCGCAGGCCCAACTGTTGAATATGTTGAACATGAAGGTTGGTTCAGCAGAGTGTGGCGAAGCATATTTGGATAAATGATAAAGGCTCCAGCAATGGAGCCTTTTCTCTTTAACAAACTATTTGCTGCAGTATAACCAGCTCTTGTTTATATTTACCATACGGACGAATCGATACCGCACATTGCTTGGTGCTCTTGGTAAAGAATAACAGAGATTCTACACCATGCATCTGCCAGCAACATTGCCAACCATGCATTTCCATCTGTTCTAAACAGAACTGCGTCAATTCTGACTCAGTTTGCGCAACAATATATGCAGCTTCATACTGATCTGCAGAAGCGCGATAATGATTTTTTTTGTTTTTTGCCTGTAAAGGTACTGGAACATCGGTTGTCCAGATATGGTCAACCGGAACTAATTCGATGACTGAAAGCTCTTCAGCATCAATTTCTTTTGAAACTCTTGGTCGCGGATCTTTTTTAGTTGCCGCGTGCAACTTTTGGTAGCGATCTGATTGTTGTTTATGCAACCGTGTAACAGGCGATGCGTCATTATTTTTTAGTGGTGCTTCATCACTTTTTAATAAACCTCGTTTACAGCCGGTGCACAAAAGTAACACCGCGCAAACTGCTCCGTAAATACGCATACTACTCTCATCTTTTTTTAAGAAAAACTATTCAGCTGAACTTGCTTCTGGTGCAGCGGTTTTAGTGCGTTGTTCTTTTTGTTCGCGCGTCAATACACGTTCTTGAACACGAGATGCTTTACCAACACGATCACGCATATAGAAAAGCTTAGCACGGCGCACTTTACCATGATGCAAGAACTTGATTGATTCAATAAACGGAGAATAGAGAGGGAAAATACGCTCAACCGGGATTGAGTTTGCCGCAATTCTACGTACCATAAAGGTCGAAGATGCACCATTGTTGTTTATGGCGATAACGTCACCTTCAAACACCTGGATACGCTCTTTGTTACCTTCTTTAATGATCTGAGACACCGCAATAGCATCTCCTACACGAAAATCAGGAAATGAACGTTCAGTAACGCCCAGCTGATTTATCGTCTCTTTGGTTAATTTAGTCGCTTTCATGCTTGATCCTCGTCGAACTTGATACTGCTATATAACATAATACGTACAACTTACTATACCGCAAATTTTTAATTTTTACTAGAGCAGAGACCCCTAAGGATGCTGAAGGTTTATCCCCAACCACCTGTCAAGAATAATTGCCACCGCAGAGCGCACAGATAAGTGATTAAACCCGGAGAAACCCTGTACCGGCGCCAATATATAATCACATCGCTGCAATAGTTCCGGCGTAAGCCCCTTACCTGTACCAAAAATAAAAAGTACCGGTCGGTCATGCTGCCAAACCTTATCCTGCTCATAAAAACTCAACAATGATTGGCCTTCAAGAGCTCGTGCTGATGTTGCCACCAACAGTGGCCTTTTGCCCTCTTTACGCTCAATCTGCTCAATTACTGCATCTATACTTTCTTGTAAATCAACCAGTTCAATTGCCGATTGCCGCTGCGGATTATACGCGGTACCGACATCTGAAGCCCAAAAACCCAATAATTTCTGCACAATCTTTTGTTGATCGTGCAATGGCGTTACAATCGAGTATCCCTGTATGCCATACGTCTTACATGAACGCGCAATATCATGAATATCAAGCGATGTGACCGAGGTCGTACCCGGCAATTTTTCCGGACCGATAAGGACATCACTGTGACAAAGCGCTACATAATGGTGCGGAATAACTGCTGCTGCGAGTTTTTTGTCTTCCGGTACTTTGATATGCGAGCGTACCCACCCAAAATGTTTTTTAACCGAAACCTCCGCTGCTTGCTCACGCCGCCAGCGGTCAACTGCTTGATGATTACCCGAACGTATAATATCAGGAACCTGCATTCCCTGCCAGGCAACCGGCTCAGTATACGATGGATAATCTACAAATGGCCCGGTAAATGAATCATGCTCAACCGAATCCTCTTTACCCACAACCCCTGGAACGTACCGCAATAACCCTTCAAGCAGAACCATTGCCGGTAAATCGCCCCCCATTAACACATAGTTGCCTACCGAAATAACTTGATCTGCATATGCTTGCTCTACACGCGCGTCCATACCCTCATAACGCGCCGGAATAAGCACCAGATGTTTATTATTGGCAAGTTTTTGTGCTAAATCCTGCAATACCGTCTGATCGAGCATCTGCCCTTGCGGGGAGAAAAATATCGTATGCGTATCTGCACCCTTGCGCTCTTTGCAGTGCGCAACGGCCTGCTCAACCACCGTCGGCTTGATAAGCATACCCGCTCCGTGACCGAACATGGGAGCATCAATACGCTCTTTTGGCTGTACAAACGAAAAAAAGCTATGCAGATCTATATCCACAAGCCCTTTTTGTTGTGCACGCTTTATAAGACTGGTTGCAAGGAATGGCTCATAGAGCTCTTTAAAAACCGTTATGATTGAGATATTCATGGGGTATATTTCATAGTGAGTGCCAGCCAATAATTGGTCATCTTAACTGTCGATAACCACATCGGCAAACGACTCCTGGTCATGTTTAAAAAGTGCTACTAATGAACGAATTGCTTTGATAGACTGGCCATCTTTACCAATAACCTTGCCTACATCTTGCTTATCAACGTTGATCTTGAGCGATCTTCCGTGTTCAGTATCAACCTCTTCGATTGATACCACCTCAGGATGGGCAACGAGCTGCTTAACCAGATGCATAACCATATTTTTTAACATATTTTTGCGCTTGCTCGTTAAAATTATTCGCCAGCTTGTTCAGGCGCCGGTGCTACTTCTTCAACTTTTGCTTTTGGTGCAGCAGCCTTTTTTGGAGCCGCTTTTGCCTTTTTAGCTACTGCTTCCGGTTGTGCTGTCGTGCCTTTTTTATAAAGCGTGTAGATTTTTTTAACTGCATCAGTTGCGATAGCACCTTGTGCTAAACGTGCTTGATATGCAGATTCATTAAAACAAACTACCGCTGTTTTGGTTGCATCGAACGTGCCGATAGCTTCCAAACATGCACCGTCACGTTTTTTGCGGCTGTCTACTGCCACAACGCGGTAAAATGGCACATGCTTTTTGCCAATGCGAGATAAGCGAATCTTTACTGACATACGATCCTCATGTAAAAAAATACAAAATGTAAAATATACTTTATGGTGCTCACCGGAAGAAACCTTTTGATAAGCCAACTTTACTCATTAGCTTAACATATTGTTTCGTTTCTTCAAAGCGCGTAATTAAATTTGTGATATCCGCGGTCTGAACCCCCGCCCCGCGCGCGATCCGTTCCTTGCGTGATGCGGTAAGCATCTTAGGCTGGAGGCGCTCTTCTGGCGTCATAGAACTAATAATAGCACGAAATTTTTTCATCTCAAGTTCCCCTTGCCGCAACATGTCGGGGGTTATCTTGAACTCCTTCATACCCGGTAGGTACTTAAGAATGCTGCCCATCGAGCCTATGCGCTGCATCATATCCATCTGTTTGGCAAAATCCTGTAGGGTAAGCTCACCGCGCTCAAGCGCTTTATTCATCTCTTCTTGCTCATCCTGCTTGATGCATTGCTCCGCCTTTTCAACCAGCGTTACAATATCCCCCATGTCCAGCATACGGCCGGCAACACGATCAGGGTGAAATAGCTCTAAATCGGTAAGTTTTTCCCCGACGCCCACAAAGGCAATCGGCTTTTTAAGGGCATATTTAAATGAAAATGCCGCACCACCGCGCGTATCGCTATCCATTTTGCTCAAAATAGCCACATCAAAGCCAACCGCTTCGTTAAATGCTTTGGCAACGGTCAGCGATTCTTGCCCTGTCATGGCGTCCAATACCAAAATTTTATGGGTAGGTTGTACCAGATTAACCACAGAGCGCAATTCATCAAGCATTTGATTGTCTACATGCAGGCGACCGGCAGTATCAAGAAAAAGTGCCGAAAAATCATGTGCTTGCGCATAAGCAAGGATTTCCTGCGTTGCTGCAACCGGTTGCGTTGCTGATGCGCGATAAAATGCAACATTAAGCTGTTTTGCCAACTGTTCAAGCTGGTCAATAGCGGCTGGACGGTAATAATCAACTGATGCAATCAATAGCTGCTGTTGCGAGACATTTTTTTGGGTCATTACCCATTTAACCAGCTTTGCCAATGAAGTTGTTTTACCTGAACCCTGCAGCCCCAGCACCATAACACGTGCATTGGATTCAATAGCAAACGGAGTATGCTCCTGCGCCCCCAAAAACTGCTTAATTCTATCATGTACTATCTTAATAAACTGATCACCCGGCTTGACTGATGCGGTAACTTTTTGGGATATCGCTTCTTGCTTGACCTCTTCTACAAAGGTAGTTACCAATGCATAGGGTACATCAGCCTCTAACAGCGCATCGGTAATGGTGGTTAACGCTTCTTGAATGTTCTGTTCAGTTAGGCGTTTATTACTGCCAAAAGCCTGCACGAGGGACGAAAAACGTTCAGAAATAAAATCAAACATGGCAAACCAGAGTCCTTTTGTCTTTTTTGAAAAGATTTTCATTTCATGATATCATTAACATGATGTTATGCATTTTAGCACAAAAACGACCACATTAAAAGCGAAAAAGGACATATCCTATGGCACGCAAACCCTATTATGATACCGACGAGCATCAAAAAACGCTCATTTTGGGTATCCAAGCTCCTTATCATCGCACCAAGGATATCGAATCCTATTTTGCTGAATTTCGCAGTTTGGTCAAAACTAACCGTAATGAATATGATGCAGAACTATACATAAAACTCCGCGCAGTCGATACCGGATTTTTTATCACACGCGGTAAAATTGAAGAAATAAAGAAACTCGTTGACGAACTGGGCATAAAAGACATTATCGTTTCTGAATCATTAACTGCTCAGCAAGAGCGTAATTTAAGCGAAGTGCTTGATTGTAATATTTATGATCGCACGCATCTGATTTTAGAAATTTTTGAAAAAGCAGCGCATTCTGCTGAAGGTAAAAAACAGGTAGCCATTGCACAGCTGCAGTACAAAAAGCCACGTATTGCCGGCCAAGGTATCATGATGAGCCAACAAAGTGGTGTTATGGGCTCACGTGGACCGGGCGAAACTGCTAAAGAGCGTGAATTGCGCCATATTAATCAGCAGATTCATAAACTTAAAGAAGAACTTAAAGAGTTACAAAAAACGCGCGCTACCCAGCGCAAAAAACGGCTTGAAATTGGCGAGCCGCAAGTTGCACTGATTGGATATACCAACGCCGGTAAATCAACCATTTTAAATGCGTTAACCAAAAGTAATGTACTAGCAGAGGATAAACTGTTTGCAACGTTGGATACCACCACACGTGAACTATGGATCGGCCCTAAAAAAATTGGCCTCGTTTCCGATACTGTTGGATTTATCCAGTTACTACCCCATCAACTTATTGATGCATTTAAATCTACGCTGGCAGAACTTTCTTACGCTGATCTGTTGTTACATGTTGTTGATGCCTCCGATAACAGCTGGCCACTGCATGTAAAAGTGGTGCATGAAATTCTTGATGAGCTCAAGATCAACAAACCGATGCTCTATGTCTTTAATAAAAGTGATCGTGTAGAGAATATGTTTGCATTGCAAACAGAAATCGCCGCTTATCGACCACATGTCGTTGTTTCGAGCCTGCAAAAATCGAGTCTGCAACCATTACTTGATTATTTGCTCAGCTGGCATGCGACTATTGCAAAAGAAAGTCATACAGCAGACAACGAGTAGTTACTAAATCTCTTGTATTTTAGTTTCGGCTGATGTATACGTTTGAACATGAACATAGCTTGCGATTTTAAAGAACAAAGTATTAAACTGACTGTACAGTTATTAATCTTTTTTCTAAAAAGGAGCCTGTTTTATGAAGTCGCCTCGTATAACACTTTCGATTGCGCTGCTGCTTTCGCTGCCGGCACGAGTACATGCCGCCGATCCGCGCGAAATGCTACCAGTCGGTCTGCCTGTTGCTGCATCTTCTTCTGGGAGCAGTGTTGTTAACTTTCATACTACTCTTCTTGCCGACGCTTCTGAATCAATGCTCGATAGGAAAGATGCCGTAAATGCTATCGTTGCATTACAGAATACCAAAATGCATAATTCAGAAAATGAATATGCAATATTGGCTTCAGGCGATTATGTCTGGCAAGCAATCAAAGTAGATGAAGGACGACCAAAATATATAGTGCAAGCCGGCGAACAAGTTATGGCTCATGCAAGTATTATGGTTCCAACCGCTGCAGAGTTTTACAGTCAAACATTACAGAATCTTGATGGCGTTTTAATAGAACATAAAGCAACTGTACTAGCTGACGTGCTCGCAGCAGCAACACCAAGTTCGCCAGATACAACTTTTGATGCAGCAAAAAATTATCTGTGGCAACGTGTAGAAATGAATGGAAAAACTACCTATGTACCTTTAGCTGATGGCGCATCGTTACCAGCAGACGTATTTCGCCAGCAAACACTCCAATCCATTCCTGAAGAAACACTCCAAACCAAAGACGCTATGGTTGCCATAATTGGATTACAAAACCCGAAAACTAACAATTGCGCAAGAGAGCAGGAATTATTCAAGTCAGGAAATTATAGTTGGCAACCTGTTGAAGTCGAAGGCGCAAGAACTACCTACATCGTTCAAGGCAATGGCGTGTACATGGATGAAGAAACAGAAACTGCTGTTGAAACTCCTGCAGTTGTAGCAGAATCTTCTTCAGGTTGGCTTGCAAGCATTGCAAATGTGCTGCCTACTCTTCCTACACTTCCTGCTCTATTTACAAGCGCTTCAATAAGTGCAGAACCTGCACAATCAGAGTTTGTGCCTGCACTACAAGGCTTATTACAAGAGTTAGACAGAGAACTTGTTTTGAGTAAAGATAACGCCGTTAAAGCAGTTCCACGCACTGACTATCTCTATAAAAACAACATCGCAACAACTTCGCTCAACAAAGATAGCCAAGCAGGTTGGGAATGTGACATTACTGATAATCACCTAACAGGCAAAGAAAGAATCACATTAAAACCATCAGGCGCACGCACGAAAGAATATTATAGAGATGCTGCAATTACTAAAAAACAGCTTGAACATGGTATGGTCAGTCAAGAGCTTGCACGGTTCAATAAAAATACTGATGAACGTGCTCTTGCTCGTCAAGGAAATAGCCAAGCAGACCAACAAAAATTACTTGATCTTATGAATTCACGCAGAACTCGCTTGGAAGGAACCGGTAAACTACAACGTGGACTTAAATTGCTCAGCGCTATCGAAACAAAAAGTGCAGAACAACGTATTAAAAATCTGATGCAATTACGTGCAATCGAACCTAAACTTAATGCTGAATTACTTGCCACTCGCGCTCAGATACAAGCACAACTTAACCAACCTGCACATTATGATTTTATCTTTAATGTAATGGCATTGATTGAAGCACTAAAAGATCCTTCATTCAATGCAACTGAAGCTGATTTAGCACGCGGTATTTTGAGCCAATTCACATCGGTAAATCAACCACTTGCATATCAACCGGTTGCGGAAATGGCACAAGGCGTAGTTTCGGTATACAACAGCTGGTGGAGATCTGCCGGTGAACCGACTGCGGCAACAGAACTACGCACGGTAACTGCATTAATTTCTACAACTGAAGCCAACCTTGAAGCTGCTCGAAAAGACAATATCGGACATTTAGTTGATAAGTATACCCAAGAACTTATCGCTCACAAGCTTGAGCAAGAAAGGCTTTTCACGGTTATCCAGGCTGAAGTAGTACAACAAGCCGCTACTATGCTTACCGTGCCGGTTACGCAAGTAAACGGAGAAGCTGAAAAAACTGCTGCAGAAAATCGGGTACCAAGAACTTTCGAAGTTGTTAAAGAGCTTATTACAGGCGCAAAGATTAGACCCGCATCAACATTGGCTCAATGGTGTACTCAAGCACAACAACTTCAACAATATACCAAAGGTCTACAAGCAGCTATCATTAATGAAAGCAATGCTGACCTTAAAAAGTTAGCCTCTATGCTTGCAATTCTAACAGCCGATTCACGTGAAGAAGGTCGGGCAACAGTCGATGCGATTCGCGGATTACTCGGATCTTCTGCATCACGTACAGATCTTAACCGTCAAAAAACAGGCGTGAAGGATCGCACTGCATTCAAGGTAAAAGCGCAAGATCCAAGCCCAGCATTTGTTGATTCGTTGATATCTGCTGTTGATGCTTCAGTCGCTCAGCAACTTGCAGCCGCAAATAAAACAACTTATGCACAAGCTGCAGCCAGTAGTTCAAACGATGCTCAACCAAAGAAACAAACACAACAACCTAAGAAAAGTAGCGGTAAAGGCAAAGGCAAGGGTCACGGCCCAGCCGGAAAACCTCAACGCAAATAACACGTTATAAAGCTGATCACATACAAGGCGCTCCAAATCGGGGCGCCTTTTTTCATAACCATCTTTGCCGCATGCACGTTTACATTTACCTGAGAATGTAGTATTACCTAAATGCAAACAAACTCTTTTAAAAAAGGATGAGAGCATGAAGCACTTACTATTTCTACTTACCTTTGTGACTTGTCTTAATGCGCATAATGCAACCACACAACAACAGGTTCAAGAGTATCTGCGCATTGCTCACGAACACAAAGAGCGTAACGAAATTGACTCAGCTTTGCGTTTTTACCAGTCCGCCATAGAATTAGAGCCGACGAACTATAATCTTATCTTTGAGGTGGGAAATTTTCTGTTTTTACATGGGTTTATAGAACAGGCTCTGACCTATTACGATCGCGCTGCGGAACTTAATCCACATGCCGAACAGATACATTTTAATAAAGGGGTCGCGTATAATGAACTTAATCAACATGAAAAAGCGGCCGAATGTTTTTTACACGCGATTAATGCAAACCATTTGTATGAACGTGCACATCTGCATGCAGTTACATCGTTCCGCTCGTGCCAAAAAATTGATCAAGGTATAGAGGTTGCAAAGCGTAGCGTTAAAGTAATTAGTAATAATGCAGAATTACATTATCGCTATGGCCTGTTACTCAAAGATAAAAAGCTGTATAAAAAAGCATTAAAACAGTTTACTAAAGCGGTCAGCTTTGAACCGACAGACAAACTGTATCTATTGGAACTTGGCAACACGCTCTATCACTTGCAAGAGTATCAAGAAGCATTATATGTGTTTGAGCGTATGCTCGAACTTAATCCTATCGATACACAGTTACTTACTACGATTGAAATTACGCTTGCAGCAATTATGCAAAAAATAGGATCTGTTCCTGCTACAATGCACGACACTCGCAGTCGCTATCTGCCTGCAACCGTAAACACGCGTAGTATTACACTAATGCACCTTGAACCGGCAAGCACAATTGAACAACATATTCCGGTAAAAGATAAAGTGTTACCTGAGCTTTCTTAATTTAATTAGTCTAGTGAAGGGCCGGTGTATGCGTTCACGGTATATATCCTGTCTATGTGCACTTGGTGTTGTTGCATGGCTGTATTATTATTGCCATGATGAACCGGCGCAGCAGCACATTAAGCAGCATGACCGTCAACGCACGCACAGCACCTATATAACTGCATACCGAAATTTACCCGCATCAGTGCAAAAAAGAATATGCCTGCAAGCACAACGCGCGGAACGTCTTTTTTTTCCTGATATACAGCAGTATCGTTTTGCAATTATGCGCACATTCCTGACTGGTGGATATCACCATCGCACATAACTAACATTAATAAATTTATACAAAAGGGTGCGCATGTGTTACAATTCTTGCATACGATAAATCTTAAGCACGAGCTAACAGCGCATGAATATGTCACTCAATCAATTTATTGAAACAGAATTAAACGAACAGCAACGACAAGCAGTTCTTAAAAAAGATGGACCGCTAGTTGTTATCGCAGGCGCAGGATCAGGCAAAACACGCGTTATTACGGCACGCATTGCGCATTTAATCCTGAATGAAGGCGTGCCTGCAAGCGCGATTGTTGCACTAACTTTTACCAACAAAGCTGCGCGTGAAATGCAAGAACGTATTGGAAATTTTTTACCAAAGTCTGCACCGCTTCCATTTATTGGCACATTCCATTCATACTGTTTGCGCTTGCTTAAAAGCAATCCACATGTCAGTGACATGCCTTTTTTTACTATTCTTGATGCAGATGACCAAGAAAAAATTATTAAAGATATTTTGGCACGCAATAATATCGATCGTAAAATAAGCCCTAAGCAGTTATTGTATCAAATCAGCGCGCTTAAAAATATGACTTATAGCGCTGAACATCAACAATATGGCATGCCGCACGAACATCTATTGCAACAGATTTATCAATGTTATGAGCAGGAAAAACGTGCAAGCAAAGCACTTGATTTTGATGATCTATTACATTACGGGCTGCAGCTGTTTGCTAACGAAAGTTTTAAACAGGAATTTCAGCAGATAGTGCGCCATCTATTAGTTGATGAGTACCAGGATACCAACGTCATTCAGCATGAATTGCTTAAAGCGATTGCAAAAGATGCACACAACAAATTTGCTATCGATTCATTATGCATTGTAGGCGATGAAGATCAATCGATCTATTCATGGCGCGGCGCTACCATCACCAACATGCTCAATTTCAGCAAAGATTTTAAAGATACTGCCACCATTAAGATTGAACAAAACTATCGTTCGGTACAATCTATTTTGGATATTGCAAATCATGTAATTCAGCATAATCAACAACGTAATCCTAAAAAGTTATGGTCAACCAAACAGGGTGCCAATCGTATTAAAAATATTGTCTGCATGTCGGAGTATCAAGAAGGCGATGCAATCGCGATCATCGGTAAAATATTACAGCAGCAACAGCAGCTTGGCAGCTGTGCCGTACTGTATCGCACCCACTTTCAATCACGCGCTATTGAAGAAGCACTCATTCGTGCCAATGTTCCTTATCGCATTTTTGGCGGCGTACAGTTTTATGAGCGTAGAGAAATTAAAGATCTATTGGCATTTGCACGTCTTGTGGCAAATCCATTTGATCGACCGGCATTTTTTAGAATTATTAATGTACCACCACGCGGTTTAGGCCAAGCATTCGAAACTGAATTTTATGATCGCTGGGCACTGGAACCATTTTGCACCTTTACACAGATTGCCCAACAACTTATTGCACTTGGCATCGTCAAACAGAAAAAAGCGGCCGCATTGCTTGAATTCACGGATATTTTTAAAGATTTATCTTTGCAATCAGCTCCTTTAGAGGTCTTTGAACAGATTATTAAACGTTCAGGCTACCTGCAGCATATAAAAACATCTGAAGAACCACAAGAAGCGCAAGCACGCCTTGATAACATCCAAGAACTTATGCGCGCAATAGAGCATTTTCAGCGCGAAGGTATGACAACGGTAGAGCAACTACTTGATGAAATCGCCCTCATGCAAGAACGCAGCTCACGACAACATGAAGACGCTGATACACTCACGTTAATGACATTGCATGCAGCAAAAGGGCTTGAATTTGATACCATTATTTTAGCTGGTTTAGAAGATGGGTTACTTCCTTCTGCACGCTCAGTTGATAATGAATCGGCGGTGGAAGAAGAGCGTCGTCTTTTTTACGTGGGTATTACACGCGCAAAAGAGCGTTTGCTTCTTTCTCGTTCGCGCTATCGCTACACCTATGGGCAGATGAGCGATCAACTGCCATCACGTTTTTTGCGTGAAATTCCACTTGAAGCAACTACTGCCGACGATGTGCGGCATATGCAACCGTATCAATTAAAACAATATTTTAATCGTTGGTTTGCAAACATTGAACCACAAGAATCACAGGTTTTAACCTTTGGTGCTCCATCTGCGTATCAGCCTGCACAAAATATAAGCGTAGAGCAACCTACCGTTACCACTACATTGCAAGCAACATTAAAAGGTATCCGCCCTCACCAACCGGTAAGCCATGCCACTTTTGGCGTAGGCATTGTGCAAGCCACCGAACAAAAAGATGAAAAAGTCTACGTTACAGTGAAATTTAAGGCTGGAACTAAAAAAGTACTCGCGCAATTTCTTAAAACCATTTAATGTTCGGTAGTCACTACATGATAACCTGATGGACCACCTGCATATGTGGCAATATCATGTACATAGATCGCCTCTGCCTTCCAATTGTCATTATCAACAAAAATAGATATCAACAGATATTTACCTTTTTGTACAGGTGGCAAAGAAATGTCTACCATGGTGCGCAGACTATCAGGTACGGTACTATTATCAGGAAATTGCCCGGTTACACGTACATGACTGAGCGTATCTACCCGACCTAATTGTTGCATACCATTCGGTTCAATATACCATATTTGCGGCACTTTATCAGTCCATTGGGTTAAAATACGTTCTTGCAACACATGTAATGCAATAGTGTATGGCGTATAATTGCGTATATGAGCATAGGCTGAAACAACATGACCACCTGCTAACAAAAGATTGCTCGTAAAAAATAATATATAGAGAATTTTCATCTACTCTTACCTTCCATTTTGATAAAGGACCATCCTTTATGACGTACGGCTCGTACTCATGCCTAATGCCACCATAATACTTGCATCACTCAGTAACGATGGGCGAGGCATATGTTCACCATAACGTGCCATCAGCAACGTTAGCAAAGTTAGCATGACAAGAAAACCGCTTGAAACAAGTTGATTTTTGATTTTTTTGAATTCCATTGCTCCACTCCTTGTGCGCATACACTATCTTTTTATTATCATGATACCGTATTATGCGCATAGGATGCAATGAGATACGTTTTAGCAGACAACTTTGTTCTGTGCTACTGCGTCTGTGTAACGCTTACCTAAGTAGTAAGCTACCGGTAACCAGACAAGCACAAGAACTAAACCAATTGATGAACTGAGCAGCACATGATACAGGCGCCCCATCAATTGCCCTGCATACGATTGCAGCGGCGCAAGCAGCATATTATACAACGATGCAGTCACTTTTGAACTTTGTAACCCAAAACCATCTATCCATGCTTGCGCTTTAAACCGCACATCATGTGTAGTTGGAATGTACAACTGTTTAACCAGCGGCACATTAAATGCATAGGTAAGTGATTTGGTATACACCATGATACCAAAGAGTACTTGAAGATGATCAAACAGTGCAAAGCTCAACAATGATCCTAGAAACATACATGGCAATAGCATAAGCGCACCAGCCATACCGACATATCGCGCAATATTACTGATGCCACAGAGTAAAAAAAGAAGCGTAAGCCCATTGATGGCCGCGCCATACAAACCAAGATATTGAGCCAACTCCGTAGTTGCATAATGCTGATGTGCGAGCAATAAAAAATGCATATCAAATACCACGGACAGAAAATCAGGTAGAATACATACAATTGCAATTGCTGCTACGTACATGTGGGTACGTACGGTACGCAACCCTTCAAAAAAACTCGGTTTTTCTACCGCTTTTACAAACTGCTGTTCATTATCACCACGAAACCCTACCAATAGATCTGCCGGCGTTATCAATAGAAATCTGCGCATTGCATACCAAGCACCAATAATCGGAACCATGCATGCGATAATAAGTACAGTGACTCCTGAATAGGGTATAAATTTGGGTAGTGCTGTAATACCAAGCGGCAACAATATCCCACCAATTTGCCCCAGCGCAACAATAAAAGGGAAACCTTTTTTTGCCGATTCCGGCAATGTTGTATCGGTGGCAATAGACCAAAAAAGCGCAATGAGTAATGAACCATAACTGTCGCACAAAAGCGCAAATGGATATGCTACACTGGGTATTTGATACCCTTGCGCAAATAGATATGCAAACAGCAAGCCTGTCACTGCATAGGCACAACTCATGAACGCAAACAGTTTTTCACGCGTAAACACATCAAGTAATTTAGAATAGATCATGAGCAAGGGAATCATGCCGAGCATAGAAAATATACGTGCATAGGGAACACATAATGGGCCAAGGGTGGTGCATATAACGGTTTGCTTGAGTGCGCCCAAACTCCAATACGCGCCAACAATGAGGCCGAACACCAGCCCCATGCGCATAAATTTTTTAAACTCTTGCCATTCAAATGTACCAAACATCGGCAATACAATAGACATCATCACTCCTTATTTTGTCATGTGCGCAAGGCCTCAATGACAAAATAATATCAATTGACAACCACATAAAAAAGAAAAGGGCTGCTTAAATTCAAGACACCCTTTTCTTTTCATGCATTTTAAAAAATTACTTAGTAGCATCAACAGTTGAGACGTTGAGACTAATGTTTGCTGATCCGGCAATTTCGTGCTTTTTGCAATATTCCGGAAAACCGGTTATAGCTTTTTCAAGATCAGCCAATAACTGTTTTACTTCAGCATCATTAGTTGTCTGTTGATCGCCTGATCGTGCAGTTTTCAAAAAAGGATCAAACTGCGCAACAAGCGCATCACGATCAGCTTGCGTTTTAGGCGAAGCTTTAAAACTAAAGGTCACGGTAATTTCATCCGTGTATTCAGGTGTTGCAGCAAACAGGCTGAACGCAAACGGCATTAATAAAAGTAGTCTTTTCATATGTATCCTTACAGGCAACAGATTGAATAATCGTTTTTAATGTAACAAAATAGAGTTTTTTGTCCAGCACACACTTGCTATGTAAAGAATATTCATTTGATTTCTATGCAATGCTCATCGCCTCAAAGATCTGCAATATAGCCCTTTTTATATTAAATAATTTCAATCTGAACTAAATCATTGACTTGTTGTGCCTATTTTAGGCATACTATAAGTGTAATAATGTATTAATGGTAGCTATTTCGTGCTGCCACTAGTAAAAATGGAGACACAATGAAACGATTAACCTTAACTAATGCGGCATATATAGCGATCGCAACCTGCACGCTTGTGCTACAGGCAGAATCACCGCGACTTACACGCAATAATCGCACTCAGCCGGCAAGAACAACGAATGGCAATGCAACCAACAGTATAAAAGCATCGGCACCATGGCTTATGCGTAACAACGACGCATATCGCCTGCCAGTAATGGACAAAACTATGTTAACTGAATTACTGCAAGCAGCTGTAAACAGTGCGCATGATGCAGAACAGCAAGAAGCATTTAACACCATCGCCCACATTCTGGATAAACGCATTCAAGAAATACGCTTTTCATTAAGTGGCGCAGCTGGAACCTTGACATCGAGCGATCGCCTTAAACAGCTTGATGAATCATTGCGTTACATCATGAACAGTATTAATAGAACAAGTTACGCAAATAATAACATCAAAATGCATCTGGTAAATGAAATGGCAGAACTCAGAAGTCGTGTAAGTCTACAACATCGTAAACAAAATAATTGATTAACCAAAAAAGGAGAATCCTATGAAACGTCTATTTTTAATAATGTTTGCAGCCTTAATGGCGACAAAAGGTATAGATGCAGCACAACAAAAACCGAACATCAAAGTATGGACGCAAAATGCAAACGTTGCAAACACACTCACCACAAAAAAGGATAAGCAAAAATTTGAGGCACTTCTTGCGTCAGCAGAAGCAATATTAAACAATCAACAAGTTGCACAGCAAAAACAACGTTTTAATAGCAACTGGAAAGCGCTGAATACACAGCTTGATCGTGCACATTGGGGCGTATCACCAAGCGCTTGGCTTGAAGGTATTGCTTGGAGAGACCGTTTAGTTGGTATTTACACAGCTCTTGAATATATCTTAGGACAAGTCAATTCTAAAGAGACATATGCAGAAAATGAAAAAGCGCAGTTAATTCAAGATATTTCTGAACTTATAAGTAAGACTAGTAACGAATTAAATAAATAAACTCATTATAAAAAATGTGGGCGCGTGTACAGATTGTACGCGCGCCCATTTTTGTTTGCTTTATCTACATTGATAAAATTTAACGGTATCTATCGAGGCCGAGCCGAGCGGCATAAGCTAACAGCGCTGCCACAGATAGTATACCCGCAATTTTTTTTAATTGGCAGACAGTTACTACTGTAAGAGTTCCAGCCGCAAACATTTGAGGTTTGCAATTGTCCCATAACAACTGGACAGCCTTCGTAGTAAATCCATGCTCATCAGTAATCTCTAAAGGTTTTTGCCATCCTTTAGCAGTAGTTACTTCAGTGAGCGTCCAATGTACATCATCAACAACGTGTGACCATACCTCTTTATTAGATTCTGATGGTGCCGACGGTTTGTCATCATAAGCATGACAAAGTGGCACAACGAATAACAGCAATGCGAGTATGCTCAACATAGAGGTGCGCTCCATAGACAGATCCTTGTGCTTAGTTTTCGTCATCTTCGTCACAACACTCGTAGCATTCGCATTCGTCATCTTCAGTGCATTCATCATCTTCGTCTTCGTCGTCGCAACATTCTTCATCGTCGTCGCAGCAACTTTCCTCTTCGTCCTCATCTTCGTCTTCGTATTCTTCATCACCATCTTCGAATTCTAATGAACGCTCCAATGCCATCATTTCAAAAAACCCTTCTTCTTCAAGAGCATCTAAAACTTTGTCATTCATGAGTTCATGCATAATTTCATGACGTTGGCTGGCAACAAAGTACCCCAGTAAGTCAAAAAATACTCTACGCATCTGCGTAAAAGCAGATTCAACTTCATATTCAGATTCAGGCACGAGTTCTTGCACACGTTCTGCAACAAGCGGCATAAATTCAGGGTTAAATCCACATTTGTGTTCCCACTCAACAATAGATCTGCCCAACTGCATTGCTTGGCGTTCCGCCTTGCCTACATTCTCTTCATTAACATATTGGCGATATAATGGCGCTAAATGCGCTACTGCCTTATTAACCAATTCTTGTGAAACCGGCTGTTCTTCAAGGTCGTTTTGTCTTATCATATGTTTAACCCTAACAGATTATAAAGAGTACTAATATAGGTTTTAGCATAACAAAAAAAATAGATTATGCCGATTTATTTTGCTCTATAAGAAGATCTATCTGCGCACGCGCTTCCGGCGCTAACGTTGCAACTATCGTGTGCGTATATTCTTTGTTAGCCATAATTGCAAGTGGATCAAACTGATGCTTCTCTATACCGAACTTCAAAAAAGCATGTAGATCGGTCGCAACCGTATTGTCAGTTAAATTCTGTGCAACAAGAGAACAAAAGTTCTGTACTTGCAAGGCTCTACAAAACTGCTCAAACGAAGATCCTTGCAATAACCCATGATAATTTTTTTTAGTTACAAAACTATATACCATACAACGTTGCGTTTTCATATCAGCACCTAAGCTAGTAACAATATTATTCCACAACGAAAGATGAGCCAAAAACGGTTCCATACCACATTCTTTAAATTTCTTACCGAGCATGTACTGCATACGACCATATACCTCCTCTGCCCAATAGTATTCGCCATCCGGATCTATTAATAATTGGCATTGCGCTGAATCTAATTCACTCACATTCAACATCGCCTGCAATCTATTTATTGCGTAAAAGTTTGCACTATGATCATGTTGCGTATCCATTGCTGTAGCTAAAGCTTGCTCAATGGGCGTCCTTGGGCACTTGATCGCCATTAATGCATAAGGATCTGCCTTTTGCTTTAATAGTTGTGTAAAAAATTTAGTAGGCAATACAGGATGAGCCGCAGCCCAAAACAGCAGTCTATTTTTTGCTTCTTGCAGATCATCTATGCGGTTTGATTGCTTTTGGTTGAGTGACTCTTCATTCTCTATTGCAAGCAATTGGCACATATGATTATATGCTACCTCCGGATTAACCAAAGCGGTTAGTTGCACTGCTACCTCCCCCACAGTAGATTTAAGCGGTTCATGCCTGAGCATTATCTGCGCAAGTGACGGTTGATCTAATGCCATAAGCGCATGATACAGGTTCGTTAAAACGGTTGGATGTTGGCGTATCGTCTTAATTGCCGTAGCATACCAACGTTTGTCTTGACAGGTTAATTGTAGTGCAAGCAAACGACAATCTGATTGAGCATTTCCTGCCAGCAGCGTAAACAGTGGTGCAACAAATGGCTCCTCTCTCTCTAACCAATAACCATCTGTTAATTTGTCATATGCATAGGCAAAAGGTAATTGCTTGCGAAAACATGGTTGTTGTAAAACCTGCGGTGCGCGTTGAACAATATGTTCATCTACTGCTGCGATCAGCGATACACTATCAGCTGACTCCCGGTCAAAGACTGCGTCTATACAAGCGCGAATTGGTAAAATTCTGGCGATTCTTTCACGAGCCGGACAATAAAATGCAACCTTCTTTGCCGGATATTTAACTTTTGCTAATGCTTGTTCGTACTGCTCTTGCGTTCCTGTGCGCACAGCATTTACAAGCATATCGCCTTGAAGCTCCGCTGAGCTACCTGGGATAACAACCTTATCACTTGCAGATATAGCTGTTTTAACACACAACAACAAAAGTGGGAATAATCTTTTATAATTCATGGTTTCTCGCATGCTCTTAATTTTATAAATTATCTATTATGCATTATATAATTGTAGCACGCGCACAAATCATGTCAACCAAGGATATTTGTTACTCATTTGAGTTTAATTTTGTCAAAGGCGGAGACCAAAAAGCTCGTAAACTGCCATTCTTCACGCGAATCGATTTCAACCCCATCATAGTCCAAATAGGTAGGTTTGCGTGTTAATGGCGACCAATCAACCGCCTGCGATATAAAGGGCCCTAAATATGGTTTTGCAAAGGATAATATTTCGCGATGATCTATGTCATCAGGCAAGCAAATGCCTTCATTTGGATGTTTAATCATATATTGCACTGCAGCCACAATTGCAATTGCAACTTGCACCGTTGTAGCATTTTGATGCGGCACGAGTTTACGCGCTTCATGAATATCCAATAAACTGCCAATCCACCAGGCCTTATAATCATGACCTAACAAAAAGCAGCCAAGCTCATCTTTGCCATCAATAATATCATCATTGATAATGCGTATGTTCGGTTGCAGCTCCAGTTGCCGCATTTTCAGTTCATAGAGCGATGCAATCGCCGAATCTGAAAGGCAGTAGGAAAAATAAACGGTTGGCCGATAAACTGCCGTACCCTCATGCCAAACGGTAAGTCGCTCTGAAATGCCATAAGCTTCACCATGGCGTATTACCATACCGATAATATCGCCACTGGGTACCCATGAACGCACTAAGGTATCAATACCCCGCGACATCAAGCAAACTTGATTTTGAGGACCTCGTTGATGAAAACGAATCCCTTTTGGTGCATAATGCTCATGCGTTCCCCAGCCAATTTCCGATGGCGCAATCCCCTCTTCATACAATCCCTGCACTGACCAGGTATTTACAAACTCATTCATTTTTTTGGGATTGGAGGTAATCTGAGAATCGCGCTCTGCAATCTGTACCACCTTTACGCCAAGTAGCTGCGCAACAACGGCAAAATTTTTAAAGTTTAAAGCTTGCTTGAGCTGTGGAATGCGCGGATCTTTAGGCGTTTCATGCATCAATTTTGCAGCAATATCTTCAAGTGCCTGTTTGGTAAAATGTGATACCAAGCCGGGATTGGCACCATGATCCACAATTGCTGTTGCACCTTTTTTATTGGGTAATGATTCAATAAGTTCTGTGATGGCAAGTTGGCGAACATATAACGTCAAATTACATGGATCTGTATCACCATCATGTGCATACGGATCCCAGAGTTCGACCGAGCTATTAACGTAGTTGACATCATGTTCATAACACCAGCTTAAAAGTATAATGGTATCGATGTTCCAACTCAGATCGATAAACATATCACCCGGTGATAAATAGGTAGATAGCACATGATCATAATTTTCTTTAGTAATCTGTTCTTGCACAAAGTTTACACCTTGCTCAAGAGCTTCACGGATTCTATGACGGTTATCCACAAAATCCATAACGGTCACTGATGATGGTTCGACATCAAGTTCTTTAAGTAATATTGGCAAAGTGCATTGCGCTACTGCCCCACTGCCAACCATAAAAATTTTCATACCATTCTTTCTTTAATGATTTTTGCTTTCAGAAAAATGGTAATGAAGATCTGCGATTAAAAACAAGCAAATTTTATAATGTGCATGTATAATCAACTAGGCATGATGCTTGGCGATGTATCTATATTTTTAAGATCACGCTTTACAAGAGCAAAAATGCGTTGTTGCGTTTCTGGACTTAACGTTTTATAAAGGGCATCTGTATAACGGCGTTGTTCTTCGATTTCATCATCAGAATGTACCTGCCGCAAATTCCCATAAGTCAAGAATTGACGCAAATCAAATGCCGATGAACTTTCTACCATATTATGTGCTGCCAACATGCAGAATCTTTCGCATTCCAACGCCAATACAAACCGTTTAAACAACGGTTGCCCCAGAACAGACGCGGCAACCTCTATCTGCTTCTGCATAGGCTTATCACCTAGAATATCATAAATAGCACAACGCGCTCCCCAAATATCTCCCCCCAAATGTGCTGCTATTGTCTCCCAAAAATCAAGATGACCCTGAAAAGGCTCAAGTTCGTTGGTATAAAATGATATACCTATCTGCTCGCGTAATCGAGATCGCACATCTTCTGCAAAATTTGCATCAGGCTGCTTTAAATATGCTTTTTGTAATACAAAATTCCTTGATAATCGGCACATACTGGATGCTCGTTCATGAACGTTAAGTAATGTTTGCAGCGTAGTTAGCGCATTAAGTTGGTCTGCGCCTTGGGTTTTTAATGCCAGTTCTAAAGATTTTTGCAAAGGTGTCATAATCCCGCGTTGTGGTTTTAGTGCATAAGGATCAGCTTCATGGGCGAGCAAATGCGCGATAAAATCTCTGGGTATGTGTGGATTCTCTAAAACCCAAAATAGAAGATTATCTTTAATAGTTTGCGCATCCGAAGACTCTTGAAAAATCGGACTTTGCAATAATTGCAAACAATGCAGGAATGCTAAATTAATATCAACCGTTGCAAGCTCTTGCACGCAAATTCTGGCCAGCGACACAAGCGGCAAACCATGTGTTAGCATTATATTGCTTAAATTCACTCCCTGTGTACGCCGTCTGAGTTCATGGTGTAGATGGGAAAATGCAAGAGACGATTTGTACAGAGTTTCTAATGCCATCTTTTGCCAACCCTCATCCCAAGAGAGTATTTGCGTAGTTAATGCGCAAATCATTGCCGGGTGCGTATATTTTCCCTTACGTATCGCATTACTTGCAAGCTCGGTAAACAGCTCCGGTACCCATGGTTCAAAGCTATCGGTATTTGGTAGTTTTTGATATGCATATACATACGGTAACATTTCTTCATAGCACCCCGTGGTTAATATCTTCGGGCAGCGTTGTATTAATGAAATGGACATCGCATGTATCAACGGCAACTTATCCTCTGCGGGACGATCGAATATTGCATCGATGCACAGTTGCATTGGTGTAATAGTTGAGCTTTGCCTACTGTCTATATCAAAAAAAGATATTTTTTTGAGTGGATTTTTAAGACCTTCAAGCAGCGGCTTATATTTTGTAAAGGTACCAGTGCGTACCGCAGCGACTGTATGACCCATCTTTATTTGCCGTTTAGGTGATGGAGGTATAAAAGCGAGAGCTTCATCGGCAGCATATACCGCGAATTGTGTAGCGACAACAAATAGAAATAACAGTTTAGAATACATATAGTTTCCAAGGTTTGGATAGGTTAAAGCTATTATCTATTATACAATTTATAATTGTAACTATCTAGAAATACCTGTCAACCAAGGTTATTTTAGTTGGCATTGCAATTAAAGCAGTAATCATTAAACTATCTCTATGTATACAAATAAAGAGTTCGATTATCTTATCATTGGCCAAGGACTTGCCGGCACCTTATTATCCTACCAATTGCTCAAACGTGGGCATCACGTAGGTGTGATTAATACCACTGATCGCACATCATCATCCTATGTTGCTGCCGGATTACTTGCTCCCATTACTGGCCCCCGTCTTGCCAAAACATGGCCCGATGATGCTGCCTACAACTACGCATGCGCACTGTATCAAGCATTAGAACAAGAATTGAACTGTTCGTTTTATCACCCCAAGCCATATATACGTATCCTGGATGACGCCTCTTTACAAGCATATGCTAAGCGTCGCCTGGCGGACCCAGCCTATACGAACTACATAAGCCGCATGAGCGTAACCATCAACGGTAAAACGCTGCCGGCCGTTACTATTGCGCAAGCAGCACATGTGGATACCACCAAACTACTTGATGCATACCGTGCCTGGTTACAAAAGCAAAGATGTTATATAGAGGAAATGTTTGATGAAACTGCAATGCAGCTGCAGGATGATCTTATTGCATATAAAGATATACGCGCACGTAATATTATCTATTGCAACGGTTTGGCCGCAGGCAACAGCAGATTTTTCCCTGAACTGGCATTTAACCCTACCAAAGGAGAGATCATCACCATTAAAACAGAACATACTACCCAGAGCATACATGCCATGGAAAGCATGTTTGTATTACCCATTGGTAACAGTACCTATCACGTTGGTGCAACCTATGAACGTGATTATGCGCATGCGCACCCGACTACCACTGCACGCGATCAGCTCGAACAAGCATATGCACAGTTCAGCACACAACCATATATGGTGATTAATCATCAGGCAGGCATTCGCCCCACTACCTTTGGGCATCATCCTTATAGTTTTTGGCACAAGGAATATCCCAATATTGCTGTTTTTAGTGGCTTTGGCAGCAAAGGGTTAAGTTTGATCCCCGCTTATGCACGGATGCTCATTGATCAGCGTGAGCTGTAATCCAAATGCATAACCGAGCGCACCTGCTGCATAGTAGCACGTGCAACTTCTTGTGTTGCTGCAGTGCCACGCATAAGTATTTCCATCACTGCGTGAGGATCTTGTGCAAACAGATTACGTCGCACCCGAATCGGTTCTAGGAATGTATTGAGTACATCAATTAAACGTCGCTTGAGTTTTACATCACCCAATCCACCACGTCGATAATGCTCTTTAAGCGCTTGCACCGCATCTTTGTCTGCATCAAAGATATCTAGATACGCAAACACCACGTTGCCTTCTATCTTGCCCGGATCTTCAACACGTAGATGATCAGGATCGGTATACATCTGCATTACCTTACGTGCAACTTCATCAGCAGAATCGCAAAGAAATATCGCATTATTTAATGATTTGCTCATTTTTGCTTTACCATCAATACCCGCAAGACGTGGCGCTTGCGAAATAATCGCTTTTGCTTCAGGAAAAACTTCAGCACCATAGGTACGATTAAATGCGCGCACCAGTTCATTGGTTTGTTCGATAACCGGCAGTTGATCTTCGCCAACCGGCACTAATGAACCTTTGACAATAGTAATATCTGCAGCCTGCGAAACAGGATACATTAAAAAGCCTGCCGTAACCTGTTCCCCATACCCTTTTTGATCGATTTCAGTTTTAACCGTTGGGTTACGCTTCAGGCGCGCAATGGTTACAAAATTAAGGTAAAATACGGTCAGCTCAGCGATTTCAGGAATCATCGATTGAATGAATATCGTACTCTTTGCAGGATCAATACCGATTGCCAAATAATCGAGCGCAACTTGCAAAATATTCTGGCGTATTTTTTCCGGATGCTCATAGTTATCGGTTAATGCTTGTACATCAGCAATCATGATATACTGTTTATACCGCTCTTGCAGTTCAATGCGGTTTGCCAATGAACCTACATAATGGCCCAAATGCAATGGACCCGTGGGACGATCACCGGTTAATACGATTTCATCAAATTTCATAAATAATACCTTTGTTCATGGTCGCAACTTCTTTATTATTAGTATACCAAATTTATATGCATGATCTAATTATAGAGCGCTACTTTACATTCGTAGTATCTCGGTCTATGATGCCATAGATTAAACAATAGGAGAAACATGAAAACCAACATAGTATTAAGTTGTATGCTCACTGCAGCTGCCTATGGTGCTGATCAAGTACAAGCACGCGAAAATCTTGGTACGACTATAGCTGCTGTTAGAACCACAATTGAATGCACCCATCCATTTATAGAACCTAGAACTCACGAGGGAGTAGAACCCGGCACAACAATTCGTACACCAACTACCGAGCATTTAGTAATACGCGTAATACCTTCTGGATGTCCCTTTATAGGTGATCAAATCTATTTTGTGCCAAGATCAAATATGTAAAATTCACAATTTATTAAACACATTATCATGAGGAAAATCATGAAGAAATTGATGTATATACCACTTGTTATGCTTACAACAGCAGCATACGGTGTAAAAGATCAAAGTATGAGCCCGGAAGATCAAACGGAACTAAGAACCGTTATGCAAGCTCTCGCAACATGCATGGGGGTCAAAAAAGAACTTGATCCACGCAGCCGAGATAGTCACAATCATCGCGTAGAGTCAATGGATTCGGTTCCAGATCATTTTAAAATAAGAAAAGAACCGAGTTCGAGTTACTTTATTCCGAGTACAATACTTAATGAATCGTGCGAACTTGTAGCTCAACGCTATACGGAATTGGTTACGCGTACGTATAGAAAACCTGCAATGGGCGGACTTAAATAAATACATAGCAAAATAATCTATTCTCTTGATACCCCTGTACGCAGGGGTATTTTTTTAACTATTTTTAGCTGATCAGCACACCCTATGCTACACTAGAGCTGCATGTGCATTTATACACAAGGAAATTAATGACGCAGACTCTTTTCGGCACTGATGGCATACGCACAACCGTTGGCACTTCACCGTTAACCGCAGCAGAGATTCATCAACTGGGTAATGCAATAGGTGCATGGGCCTGTGCACAATGGGGCGTCGGTGCAGCAATTTTAATTGGACATGACACGCGCATTTCTTGTGCATGGCTCAAGGCAACGCTCAAATCCGGTCTGCTTGCACATCCGGTGCACATTTATGATGCAGGAGAATTACCTACACCTGCGGTGGTAAGTCTCACGACACATGAACCTGCATTGAGTTGCGGCATTATTATTTCCGCATCGCATAACAAATATCAAGACAATGGCATCAAGCTCGTAATGCACACGAATGCAAAACTTTCTACGTCTGATGAAATTACATTGACAAACTATTTTCATCAGACGCCACCAATAAGTTACACACATTTTGGTGCAGATATCCCTTTTCCTGAGGCTGCTGAGCGTTATTGCACACGCCTTGCTACTTTTTTTGCTCCCGATTTTTTGCGTGATGTGCGTATTGTTATTGATGCTGCCAATGGTGCATTACATCGCATTGCGCCAACCATTTTACAGCAATTTGGTGCAACCGTAATTACTATCGCAACCGCTCCCAATGGCACAAATATTAATGCCGATTGTGGTGCCGTGCATCCGGCAGCATTACAAACAGCAGTGCGCGAACATGCAGCTGATGTCGGCTTTGCATTCGATGGCGATGGTGATCGCATAATTGCGGTCAATAGACATGGTGAACTTAAAGATGGCGATGCCTTGCTGGCGCTGTTACTTGAGCATCCACGCTATCGCGCTGAAACGGTAGTCGTCGGCACCGTGATGAGCAACCAAGGATTAGAACAAGCGTTACAAACAGAAGGACGCAAGCTCATACGTGTTGCTGTTGGCGACAAACATATTGCTGCATACGTAAATGAGCATAAACTGCTGTTGGGCGCTGAACAATCGGGACACGTTATTTGCAACGATTATTTGAGCTCCGGCGATGGGCTGTTTACTGCCCTGCGCATCTTGGAGGTAATGCAAAGTAACCGGAACTTGACAACATTTTCCCCCATGCCCCAACTGCTATTTAATATACCAATACAGCATAAAAAAGATTTATCATGCGAACCCTTTGCCAGTATCATTAAAACATGTCATGCTAGATTACGAGATGGGCGTGTACTCGTGCGCTATTCTGGTACTGAACCATTGTTACGTATCATGATAGAGCACAATGATTTTCATATCGCACAAACGTGGGGTACACATCTTGCACATGAATTACAACAATTTTTAGAGAAATAAAGGCATACAATGCGCATAATGGCATGGATAAATAAATGCATAGATTATATTTGGTCACTGTTTTTGAGCGGCTTGCTAACCATATTACCCATACTGCTGACGCTCGCAATTTTTAATGTATCATTCAAATTGCTCAAATCATGGCTCGAGCCGATTGCTCAGTTCTGCCCTGCATATCTCATTTGCATTCCACATGTAGAGATTTTTGTGGCCATCGTTGTTATTTTTCTTGTCGGCACCATCATCAAGCTCTTTATGCTCCGTTCTTTGGTGCATACATTAGAAGCATTGGTGCTCAAACTCCCCATTATTCGTACGGTATATCGGGGCGTACAGCAGCTGGTTAAAGCGTTTAATCCGCAAGATCAGATAATTTTCAAGCAAGTTGTGTTTCTTGAATTCCCCCGCGAGGGTGTGTATTCGGTAGGATTTTTAACCTCTGAACTACCGGCAGAACTTTCTCCCACCAATGATGCAGGGTTTGTAAGTGTATTTATTCCTACAACACCTATGCCGACCAGCGGATTTTTTGTAATCGTACCTAAAGAAAAAACGATTATCACTAAATTAACGCATCAGGAAGCAATTGCTATGATTATCTCAGGCGGTATTATTCGGCCTGAACGATTTGGATCAGCGAGCGAAAAACCGGTATAAAAAGAGATCGATGCCATCTGATGCACGACTATGTTTAATGGCAGTATCAACTAGATACAACTGCGTCACACAGCCGGCAAGACGCTCTATGCTATACGAGCGGTAATCTTTTTGCAGAAATGAAAACGGCAAACGAAACCCAATTTTTTTGGCTTGTTGTGATTGCTTTTGGCGCATGTAATAAATATACCAGGATGCACGCCAAAACTGCTCTGACCAGAAGGCAATCCAAAACTGGTCTGAATACAATGGTTTTAATGCTGCCCAATGGGTCATAAACGGCACCAACGAACGAGCAAACAGATGTTGACTGAGAGCAAAGAGCGAACTTTGTGCCGGCATCAGCCGCACCAGCCAATCCTGCATAAACTCCTGCGCATCGCGCCCTACCAAACTCAGATATTCAAACAATATACATGCCATATCAAGTGCAATAGTTTCATGCTGCGTAAAAATATGTTGTATGCGTTCAAGCTCAACTTGATGCAATGGGCGTTGCGCTAAAAAGGCATACAATGCACTGCATTCACGCTTGTTGATCATGTGAGTAACTGCTACCTGATCCAAAGTAGTTGTCGGCATACGATTGCTGGCAACTGCACATATAATACGATGTGGCCCGGTATAGTTTTGTATATAGGTAATCCATGTAGTTGCCGCACGCTCAGATAGAGCAGTTAAACCACTCAACCATATAACACGTTCTTGACCTAAAAAACTGGTTTCCAGCTCACGATAAATATCTTTTTCTTCAAGCAGTTCAAGATCAAGACGCACAACCGGTGTATCAGCGCCCAAACGTTGCAAGCAACGAGCGACAAAGAGTAACGGATATGGTTGATCCTCTTCAAGCACAAAAAAAATAACCCGTGTATACGCATGCATGTTACGCATATAATCGGGTAAAAACGTATAAAGATCGCGTTGCACTGCCAACCCTTATGTGCTCAAAGATTTAAAACGTTGTTCAAGACTAAATAGAGGAACTTTTGGTGCAGCTTGTGCTGCAGATGCTGAAACTTCAGGTAACGATGCATCTTGATGCGCACTTGCCTGCAGAGCTGCAAAAAATTGTGTAACACCATCACATGCAAGTTGTCTGACCTGATCAAATTGCTGCCAAGTGAGCGGCTCACGTTCTGCAGTACCTTGAATTTCTATGATGTCACCCGTTTGGGTCAAGATGATATTAAAATCACTATCACACAGACTGTCTTCATTAAAATCCAAATCAAGCAGCAGTTCGCCTTTGACGACGCCAACGGATACTGCACCGATTTGCCCTTTAACGATCGGTTTACTGATCATCTGTGTATCAAGCCAATGTGCATGTGCACGTTGCAATGCAAGCGACGCACCGGTGATAGCCGCTGTACGTGTGCCGCCATCTGCTTGCAACACGTCACAATCAACCATAATAGTACGCTCACCAAGCGCATCTAAATCCACCATCATGCGCAACGATCTGCTAATTAAACGGGATATTTCTACCGAACGTGCATGTTGCTTTGCAGCAGAACTTGCACGAGTAGTACGCTGTTGCGTAGCAGTAGGAAGCATATCATATTCTGCCGTCAACCAGCCAACTTTCTTACCTTTTAAAAAAGGTGGAACGCCCGGCTGCAACGTAACAGAACAGAGTACTTTAGTATTACCAAGCTGCAAAAGGACAGAACCTGATGTATAACCAAATTGGTCAAAAGCTACTGTGCACGGACGCAACTGATTAGCTTTTCGTCCATAAGCGCGCTTACGTAACGTTTCACTCATTGTTATGCTACCTACTAAAACGCTATAATTTACTGTTCTAACAAACGTAAACGAATACGTCCGGTTGCATCATCGTAATCGACAACTTTTACCGCTACGATATCGCCAACTTTATAATCATTTTGGAACGTACGTTGCTTCTCACGTGGAATATTAGAAACGTGCACCAAGCCATCTTGACCCGGCACCAGTTCAACAAATAAACCAAACTCTGCAATACGTTTGATTGGACCTTTAAATTCGGCACCAACATCGATTTGCCCAACAAGAACTTTAATCCAAGCGATAGCCGCATCGATAGCTTGGCTTGAAGCGCCAAATATCTTAACGATGCCATCATCTTCGATATCGATACTTTGTACTTTAGTTTTTTCGATAATTTCACGAATAGTTTTGCCACCGGTACCAATAACTGCACCGATTTTCTCTTTATCGATCTTCATCGAAACAACACGAGGCACGAGTTCAGACATCGTTTTACTTGGCTCGCTCATGCACTCACGCATGCAAGAAAGTATGTGTAATCTACCTTCTTTAGCTTGATTAAGTGCAGAAACAAATACCTGACGAGATAGTCCTGTTTTATCTTTAATATCAAGTTGGATTGCGGTAATACCGTCAGTTGTACCCGTTACTTTAAAGTCCATAAGACCGAAGTTATCTTCAAACCCACTAATATCCGTAAGGACAATAAATTCGTCATGTGAGCTTTTGAGTAGTCCCATAGCGACGCCACCAACCATTTTTTTAATTGGTACGCCACCTTGCATCATTGCCATAGTAGATCCGCACACGGTAGCCATAGAGCTTGAACCGTTGGATTCTAAAATATCGGTAACAATACGAATGGTGTAAGGGAATTGCTCTTTATTCGGCAACATATACTTAAACGATGATGCTGCTAAATGACCATGACCAACTTCACGACGGCCAGTACCACGCATTGGACGTACTTCACCAACAGAAAAAGGAGGGAAATTGTAGTGAAGCATAAATGAACCATCTTCAGCTTCTGTATCCATAATGCTTTCAAGACGTTGTTCATCTTGACCGCTACCAAAGGTAACCGACGTTAACGCTTGGGTTTGGCCACGAGTAAAGAGTGAAGATCCATGCGTAAATGGTAGAAGTCCAACTTCTATGCTAATAGGACGAACTTCAGTATTTGCACGATTATCTACACGATGTTTAAGTTTGAATACTAAATCAGTAATACGTATCTTAATCGCATGATCAAGGATATACATAAGATACTTATCAGAAATTTCAAGTTCAGGTTCAACTTCGTGTGCATGCGCAATAAACAGTTGATTAAGCTCATCAAGTGCTTGCGAACGTAATGCTTTGTCTTCCACAAAAAGACGCATTGCGCGTTCTTCAGTTAAGAAATCAAGCGCACGTTTTTCCCAAACATCCCAATCAAGAGCAGTATTGATTGGCTTCTTTTCTTTGCCTATTTCACGTTGAATTTCAAGCTGCCATGCAACAATCTTTTTGATCATGTCATGTGCGAGGAAAAGCGCATCGACCATTTCTGTTTCAGAAATTTGGTCAGCAGTTCCTTCCACCATGCAGAGCCCTTCAGCTGTACCTGCAACAATCAAACGTACATCGGAATTTTTACCTTCAATGTACGTGGGATTGATTACCCATTTACCATCAATACGACCAACTTCTACTGCTGCCACCGGCGCCAGAAATGGAATATCGGAAACACTTAACGCCAATGACGTTGCAAGTAAAGCAAGTGTGTAAGGTGTATGCTCTTTATCGACTGAGTATACGGTAGAAAGTGCTTGCACCTGGTCAAAGAAGCGATGCGGAAATATTGGACGAATGGCACGGTCGATAAGACGGCCGGTCAACACCTCGCGATCACTCGGTTTACCTTCGCGTTTATAAAAGCCACCAGGAATTTTACCTGCAGCTGAAGAATATTCGCGATAATCGACCGTCAATGGCAAGAAGCCTGGAAATTCAGAACTTGCGGCTGAAACCACTGTTGAGAGGACAACGGTACCCCCATGTTTAAACCAAACAGCACCATCCGCTTGTCGTGCAACTTTTCCAATTTCTACTTCGTATCCCAACTCGGGCAACGTATATTTTTTTACCATTGATTCTGACCTATTTATATGAGTTTATCTTCTTACTTTAACTCAAGCTTCTTCTTCAGAGCATTATATCGTTGAAGGTCTTGACCACTCAAGTAATTTAACAATTTTTTGCGTTGCGCAACTTTTTTAAGCAATCCACGACGTGATGCGAAATCTTTGTTGAACGTTTGCATATGCTTAGTTAATACTTCAATTTCTTTAGTTAAAAGTGCAATCTGTACTTCAGTTACACCAGAATCCGTCGCATGACGACCGAACTCTTTAACAATCTCTCCGATGTTTTCTTTTGTCAAAGCCATATTCATAACCTTTTTGCAACAACCTATTATATATCTTGGTAGGCACGAGCGGGATTGAACCGCTGACCCTTGCTACGTCAAAGCAATGCTCTACCACTGAGCTACGTGCCTACAGTTTTTCTTATTTATGCACCAGTTCCACGCTTTTCAGATTCCTGTGCTTGGCGTTCTAATTCAGTTTTATGCGTACCTAAGTACTTTTTTCTGAATGAAAGAATACCCGTACCGGCAGGAATTAATTTACCCACCGTCACATTCTCTTTAAGACCATAGAGGAAATCTTCCTGACCAGAAAGCGCCGCTTCGGTTAAAATACGTGTTGTTTCCTGGAACGAAGCTGCTGAGATCCAACTTTCTGTACTCAATGAGGCTTGTGTTAAGCCCATAAGTACCGGTCGGCCTACTGCCGGTTTCTTGCCTTCAGCACGCAACGCCGCATTCACGGACATAAAATGCATACTGTCAACACGGTCACCGATAAGCAGATCTGTATCTCCAGCATCTATTACACGTACTTTACGCATCATCTGGCGAACGATAATTTCTATATGTTTATCACTAATGTCAATACCCTGTAGACGGTAAATCTCTTGAATTTGATCTACTAAGTAAGATTGTACCACATTTGGCCCCAATATGCGAAGCATATCGTGCAGCACAGGAGCACCCGTTGTAAGTTGGTCACCAGCTGTTACATGGTCGCCATCCATAACGTTTACCTGTTTACCGCGCGGCACAAAATAATCGTAGGTATCAACACCATTGACAACGCTAATTTTGCGTAATCCACGATGTAAGCCACCAAAGACAACCTGACCATCAATGTCTGCAATAATAGCCGGATCTTTTGGCAAGCGAGCTTCAAAGAGCTCAGCAATACGAGAAAGACCACCGGTAATATCTTTGGTTTTCTGAATTTCACGTGGGATTTTAACAAGAATATCACCAGCACGTACCGTTTGGCCAGCTTCAACTGTAAGTAGTGAACCTGCCGGTAGGTAGTAATGTGAAATTTCGCTACCGTCAGCACCAATAATACTCAATGCCGGCTGATATTTTTCACCACGACTTTCCAATACCATCATCGTCGACTTATGCGTCGCTTCATCAAAACGTTCTTGTAACGTAACGTTTTCAATAAGGTCGATAAACGAAACCGTACCTGCATACTCTGTTAAGATAATCTTATTGTTCGGATCCCATTCTGCAAGCTTAGTGCCCATAGCAACCTCTTGACCATCTTTAACCAAGAGTGTTGAACCATATTCTAAGTCATTGCGTTGCAGTTCACGACCATCAGCTGACATAAGCAATATTTTAGCTTTACGGCTAATGTTGATCACCTTGCCATCACGATTTTCTACCAGATTAATGCCACGTAACTCAACGATACCAGCCTGCTTTGCAGCTACATATGAATGTGTTGCAAAACCGCTCGCTGTACCCCCGATGTGGAAGGTTCTCATCGTAAGCTGTGTACCCGGTTCACCAATCGATTGCGCTGCAATAGTTCCAACTGTAGCACCGACATCAGCCAATGCACCACGAGATAAATCATATCCATAACATTGCACACATACGCCACGTTTTGCATTACAGGTAAGTACTGAACGCACCATAACTTCAGATACCGCAGTATCTGCCAGCAGTGCAACTTCATCGCGACCAACAACAGTTCCTTGTGTCAGTACTAACTGGCCACTAATAGGATCCTTAACATCGGCTGCGAGTACGCGACCGAATATACGCTGGCCCAATGGAAGCACGATTTCATCAGATTCTTTCATATCACGCACGGTAATATAGCCAAGTGTCTGACAATCTTGTGCTGAAACAATAACATCTTGTGCAACGTCCACTAAACGACGTGTTAAATAACCTGAGTTTGCTGTTTTTAATGCAGTATCAGATTGACCTTTACGCGCACCATGGGTAGAAATAAAGTATTCAAACACGCTCAGACCATCTTTAAAGTTAGTCTTTACGGGTGTTTCAATAATTTCACCTGATGGACGAGCCATGGGTCCACGCATCCCTACAAGCTGACGAATCTGCTCTTTAGAACCACGAGAACCTGAATCAAGCATCATGAATACCGGATTGAATGATTGCGCTTTTTTGTCTTCATTCTTAAACGCAACTTCGTCTTGCTGTTCCAAGAGCTCTGATACCGCTTTACCTACATCGGAAGTCGCACGACCCCAAATAGAAAGCACTTTATTTTCGCGCTCACCATTAGTGATAATACCATCGATATAGAGCTGCTCAACCTTTTCAACCTCTTTTTCCGCTGCAGCAACAATGTTGTCCTTCTTTTCAGGCACAATCAAATCGTGCAATGACAATGAAATGCCACCACGTGTTGCATAACGGAAACCAAGGCCTTTAATGCTATCAAGCGCTTTTACCGTGATATCATTACCAAATTGGTAATATATTTTTTCAACGAGTTTAGTTAATGCGCTCTTTTTAAGCACTTTATTAATCAAATAGAATGGTATATCAGCAGGTAGCGCATCATATAATACCACGCGCCCAACCGTTGTTGCTACCAATGATTGGCCATCAAGACGTACTTGAATTTGCGCATGTAAATGCACTTGTCCCGCTTGATATGCTGCAACAACTTCGGCTTTACTTGCAAATACTGCACCTTCACCGGCAACACCAGTACGTGCTTTAGTCATGTAGTAAAGACCGAGAACCATTTCCTGCGATGGTACCGTTACCGGACGACCACTTGCAGGAGAAAGTATATTCTTGGTTGAAAGCATCAAGCTTTCACACTCAAGCTGTGCCTTTTTGCTCAATGGTAAGTGAACTGCCATCTGGTCACCATCGAAGTCAGCGTTAAACGCTGTACAAACAAGTGGATGAACCTTAATAGCTTTTCCTTCTACCAACGATGGATAGAATGCTTGAATACCAAGTCTATGCAAGGTTGGTGCACGGTTTAAGAGTACCGGTCTGTCTTTTACCACATCTTCCAATACGTCCCATACTACCGGCTCAAGATCTTCTACCATCTTCTTTGCAATACGCAAATTAGCGGCGATTTCACGTTTGAGCAATTCACCATAAATATATGATTTAAAGAGCTCGAGCGCCATAATTTTAGGAATACCACATTGATCCATTTGTAATTCAGGATCAACAACGATCACTGAACGACCTGAATAGTCAACACGACGACCTAACAAGTTCTGACGGAATCGACCCTGTTTACCACGCAACATTTCGCTGAGCGATTTAAGCGGACGACGGTTTGAGCCACGAACCGGTTGGCCTCTGCGACCATTATCGATCAACGCATCCACCGATTCTTGTAGCATACGTTTTTCGTTTCTAATGATCACCAATGGGGCATCAATTTCTATTAAGCGCTGTAAACGTATATTACGGTTTAATACACGACGATACAGCTCGTTTAAATCTGAACTTGCAAAACGACCACCTTCAAGCGGTACCAACGGACGTAAGTCCGGCGGTAATACCGGCAATACGCTCAGTACCATCCACTCAGGCTTGATATGCGCTTGTAATAGATCAGAAAATACTCTAATACGGCGCATAATCTTGTGACGCATTGCCACCGATGTCGTCTTGCGATAATCTTCTTCTAATGCAACAATTTCTAATTTAATATCGATAAGTGCAAGAATCTCTTGTATAGCTTCGGCACCGGTTTTTGCCACAAATGCAAAATCATCCGGATGCGCCATCTCATACTGTTCAAGCTCTTGCGCGTTCAATAATGTTTTGCGTGGATATGGTGATTTACCTTGATGAATCACAATTGACGCATCAAAATAAATAACACGCTCCAGATCCTTTACCGGCACATCTAAGATAAGTCCAAGATAGCTTGGAATACCTTTAAGGTACCAAATATGTACAACCGGAGCTACAAGCTCAACATGCCCCATACGTTCACGACGTACGCGTGCCTGAATAACTTCTACACCACATTTTTCGCAGGTAACACCACGATGTTTCATACGCTTGTATTTGCCGCAGTTACATTCCCAGTCTTTTACCGGACCGAAAATACGCGCACAAAATAATCCATCACGTTCAGGTTTAAGCGTACGATAGTTAATCGTTTCGATCTTCTTAACTTCACCATAGGAGAGCGATTTTATTCGCTCTGGTGAAGCAAGACTAACTCTGATCGCGTTAAATTGCGTAATATTAACGTACTCTTTAAAACGTTCTAGTATTCTACTCACTGACCTTCTCCTTGCTGCTCTTGAATAGGTCTACTTGTAAAGCCAAACTCTGAAGCTCTTTGATTAATACATTAAATGATTCTGGAACACCTGGATCGGGTACTTCCTCTCCTCGTACTATTGCTTCATAGACCTTATGTCTTCCGGTGACATCATCAGACTTATAGGTAAGCATTTCTTGTAATGTATATGCTGCACCATAAGCTTCCAATGCCCAGACTTCCATTTCACCAAGACGCTGACCACCCATTTGAGCTTTACCCCCAAGTGGCTGCTGCGTTACCAGTGAGTATGGACCAACGGAACGTGCGTGCAATTTGTCATCGACCATGTGGTTGAGCTTCATGATATACATGGTGCCAACCGTTACCTTCTGATCAAAATACTCGCCACTGCGTCCATCGCGCAATTTAAACGAACCTGATTCAGGCAGTTTTAAGGAACTTAAAAGCGGCCTAATATCATCATCATAGGTAGCACCGTCGAATACCGGAGTTCTGAATGAAACACCATTACGCGCCGTACGTTTTGCAAGATCCAATACCGTATCTTTGCCAAACTCTTTTTCAATCGATTTAATTACTTCAGCACCATAATACTCAACAAGTTTTTCTTTAATTGCTGTATATACATGCGTATCAAGAATCTCTTGTAAATTAGTACCAAGCTGCTTGCCTGCAAGACCAAGTGCCGTTTCTAAAATCTGCCCTACGTTCATACGTGATGGCACACCCAGCGGGTTCAAGATAATATCAACTGAAGTACCATCATTCATGTATGGTAAATCTTCACGTCGTACAATAGTTGAAACCACACCTTTGTTACCATGGCGACCTGCAACTTTATCACCAACTGATACATGACGCTTCATTGCGATGTATACTTTGACCATCTTAATAACGCCAGAAGGTAACGGATCACCTTTTTTCAGCTTATTAATTTGTTCTTCTTTCAGGCCAATTAAAATACGTACCTGATTTTCGTATGCATCTTTAAGTTCTGCAATCGTGTCGTTGACTTCTTTAGACTTAGCTTTAATAAGCACCAGTTTATCCCAGCCAACATCTGCAAGTAACTCTTTTGCAAAAAGATCTTTTTTAAGCAATTTCTTTACCGATGCCGGCGCACTTGGCGTCTGACCATCTAATAAATCCATCACCTTTTGTAACAACATGATCTGCATTGCAGCTATATGGTCTGCAAAATCTTTTTCTAGTTTTGCAATAAAGCGATCGATCTCTTCTTTGTAACGCTTATCTTTGCGCACACCACTACGAGAGAAGATCTTAACGTCAATGACGGTTCCTTCTACACCAGGTGGTACTCGCAATGAAGTATCACGTACTTCACGAGATTTTTCACCAAATATTGCACGTAATAGTTTCTCTTCCGGAGAATACTGAATATCACCCTTTAAGGTTACTTTACCTACAAGGATATCACCAGGTTTTACGCGTGTACCGATACGCACGATACCATCTTCATCAAGACCTACAAGTACCGATTCACTCACGTTAGGAATGTCACGGGTAATCTCTTCAGGCCCAAGTTTAGTATCGCGAGAATCTACAACGTATTCATCAATATGTACCGATGTTAACACATCGTTAGCAACCAGACGCTCACTTAAAACGATTGCGTCCTCAAAGTTGTAACCATTCCATGGCATAAAGGCAACGGTCAAGTTTGCACCCAACGCAAGATCACCCTGCTCAATAGACGGTCCATCGGTCAAAATATTACCGGCATACACTTTGTCACCACGCTGCACCACAGGGCGCTGATGGATCCAAGTACTGTAGCTGGAACGTTTGAATTTCTTAAGGTAATAGGTATCAACACCTTGTGCAACCCAATCATCCATGTTACGGAAATCTGTTTCAAATGCACGAATCATAATTTTTTCGGCAGAAACATATTCAACAACACCGGATCGCTTTGCAACAATAACTGCACCAGAATCTTTGGCAATATCGGTCTCCATACCGGTACCAACTAATGGCGCATGCGGACGAATCAACGGAACTGCTTGACGTTGCATGTTTGCACCCATCAATGCACGTGTTGCGTCATCATGCTCCAAGAAAGGAACCAATGCTGAAGATACTGAAACCAACTGCTTTGGCGAAAGATCGATATAATTAATACGATCAACGTCAACATAGGCAAAGTTACCTTGATGGCGCGCAAATACACGTTCATCTTTAAGTTTTTGTCCTTCAGTTGTAACCACATCCGCTTGTGCAATAAATGCGTTCGATTCTTGGAATGCATCCAAAAACACCACGTCATCTAATATAGTGCGCCCTTTAACCGGACGGTATGCAGTTTCAATAAATCCAAGATCGTTCACCATTGCATACGTAGCAAGAGACGAAATAAGACCAACCGTCTGACCTTCTGGTGTTTCGATAGGACAAATACGACCGTAGTGAGACGTATGAACGTCACGAATTTCGTAGGTGGCTCTATCCTTCATAACACCGCCGGGCCCAAGGGCTGACAATCTACGTTTGTGCGCTATTTCCGCAAGAGGATTGGTTTGGTCCATAAATTGTGAAAGCTGACCAAGACCAAAGAACTCACGTAATACTGCACTCAACGGCTTAACGTTAAGGAAATCTTGTGGCATAAGCGCTGCATGCGCTTCTTGCATTCTAAAACGCTCGCGAATAATGCGATCAATGCGTAAGAATCCAAGGTATACCTGATTACTCAAAAGTTCACCAACAAGACGTACGCGACGATTGCCTAAATGATCGATATCATCCAATTCACCTTCACCACGTTCACGTAAGTTCACGAGATACTGGATCGTTGCAATAATATCTTCCAGGGTTAAGCTCAATACGTTTTCGCCTATTGAAAGACCAAGTTTGCGATTCATACGAATACGCCCAACACGGGTCAGATCATAAAAACGATTATTAAAGAGTGAATTTTCCAAACGCTCTTTAATTTCTTTCAGTGATGAGCTATCACCAGGCCATATTTTGGCATGAATTTCTTTAAGCGCGTCATCTTGATTAACACAACGATCTTGCGTTAATGTCATAGCGATAGTCGGTTGGAAAACGTACCCGGAGGAACGAATCAAATCGAACTCTACGCTTTTGAGTATTTTGAATTTATCGTATAACTCTTGTGAAAAGATAGAACCTTGTTCTGCAAGGATTTCTCCGGTTGCAGCATCAATAACATCTTTTCCAAAAACACGATTCAAGAGGCTGGCTTTACGCATTATAAGGCGATCAATGCCACTCTTTTTTAATTTTTGTATGATCTCTTTGTTGACACGTTGCCCAATGAAAGCTTTTTCTTTGTCTTCAGGAAGCATACCGCGCTCTAAACGCTGGCCAATCAAGGTATCATTAATGGGACGATAAAATTCGCCTTGCTCAGAATAGATCGATTCAAAGCTGTAAAAATAGGAGATGATCTTCTCGCGAGCAATACCTAATGCTTGCAAGAAAGTTGTGACCAGGAACTTCTTCTTTTTATCAACACGGACAAAAAGAAGGTCATTGCTATCAAACTCAAAATCGATCCATGCACCACGCATAGGAATAATACGAGCTAAATAGTATGGGCGTCCGCGGAAATCTTTTACCTTTTTGCTTTGCGAGAATACCACGCCAGCAGAACGGTGTAATTGACTTACAATAACGCGATCAACGCCATTAATAAGGAATGTTCCTAAGTTACCGAGCTTAAAACGCCCTTCATCTTCGTATAAGTCAGCCATCACAGGAATGTCTGCAAAGAAGATATCTTGCTCTTTTACATCCTGAATAGATTTGACACCGGCTTCATCAACAGCCCAGGTAATCAACTGAATCTTAACTTTTAACGGCATAGCAAATGACTGCCCTGACGCTCTACATTCATCGAGCGACATTGGCAGCTTTATTGCTACACGCGAGTGGCAGTTGGAACATGTTTTGTAACGAGCAGTTTTTCGTTGCTCGTCAGATAAACGGGAGCAACCCGATTTTTTTGTACGTGAATCAGTCCATTTATAACGGTTCTCAATTCCCGTCAACTTGCCGCAGGTACAAGACCAATGTCCAAGTTCGTAACTAACATACTCAAGTGACAGGCGATCCTCATATTCGATCGGAAAAATATCACGTAATACCTTCTCCAGCCCTATCAATTGGCGCTCTTCCGGCAAAAAATCCAGCTGAACAAAATCATTGAATGATGATGACTGAATCTCAATAAGATTCGGCACTGGAACAATATCTTTAATTTTGCCAAATGATGTACGAATATTATTAATCTTGCTCATATGCAAGTTCGACATTAAGTTGCTCCTCGTTTTGCAAAACAATAGTTCTCATCTACAAAAAATCAATCTATGACACACAAAGTGTCATGTACGATTGATGTGCAAACTTTAGGAAAGCTGTACTTTTGCGCCAGCAGCTTCTAAAGTTTCTTTCATCTTCTGCGCATCAGCTTTAGCAACTGTCTCACCGATAACGGTAGGAGCTTCTTCTACAGCTTTTTTAGCATCAGAAAGACTTAATGTTGGTGCAACTACACGTAAAGCTTTAATCACTTTAATTTTGTCAGCGCCGCCATCTTGCAACGTTACTTTGAATTCAGATTTCTCTTCTTCAGGTGCCGCTGCTGCGCCTGCTGCTGCCGCCGGAGCTGCTGCAACTGGCATAGCTGCCGATACGCCAAACTTTTCTTCCAAAGCTTTAACGAAATCTGCCAATTCTAATACGGTCATACCGCCAATTTGATCAATTAATGTATCAAAAGTTTTAGATGCCATAATGGTTCTCACCGTGTCTGTTAAGCGTTAATAAAATATAGTTCTACGTTACTACTGTTTTTTTTGTTCAATTTGCTTGAGTGTCCAAAGGAGCTTGCATTGCATCATGTTAAGAGCAACAACAAGACCACGTACCGGAGCAATCAATGTGCCACAAACTTGGCCCAACAACACTTCTCTTGGAGGTAGCGTTGCTATACGTTCGACGCCAATTTTATCGAGCAATTGCTGATCTAGACTTCCTGCTACAATCACAAGTTTTTCGTGTTCTTTTGCAAATTCTTTAAGAACTTTTGCAATACCCGCGATATCTTGATCGGCAAAAACAATACCAACTTGCTCTTTAAAAAATGGAAGCATCACTTCAGCTTCAGGAATTCCTTGAGCTGCAAGTCTCATCAAACGAGCTTTGCTTACCTTAAAACGACCCCCTTGTGATCGCAAATCTTTTCTCAATGATTGCAGTTCGGTAACTGTCAATCCCTGAAAACCGACCAAAAACGCGGCGTTGCTAGCACCAAAGCCTGCTTTGAGCGTGTCTATAGCCGTGGCTTTTTCTGTACGATTCATGAGTCTTTACCCCAACCGGTTATAGTACGTCTTCAGGACTTACGGTAATACCGGGCCCCATAGTTGAAGAGATACTAATCTTTTTAATAAACTTACCTTTTGAAGCCGATGGCTTTGATGCCACAAGTGCCTTCATGAAAGCACTTACGTTATCAGTAAGTTGGTTTGCATCAAAAGAGACTTTGCCCACGGTAAAATGAACCAAGCCACTTTTATCATTTTTGAAAAATGAACGGCCCTTTTTAAGCTCTTCAACAATGTCAGCAACATCGAACGTTACGGTACCCAATTTTTTATTAGGAAGTAACCCACGAGGACCTAATTGCTTTGCAAGCTTACCCACCATACCCATAAGGTCCGGGGTTGCTACCGCATAATCAAACTCCATCCAGCCATCAGTAATTTTTTGCACAAGGTCATCCGCGCCTACAACGTCGGCACCGGCTTTTTCAGCCTGCTCTGCGTGATCACCTTTTGCAAATACAATAACACGGATCTTTTTGCCACGCCCATGAGGCATAACTACCGATCCACGTACAGCTTGATCGCCTTTTGATGCGTCAATGCCCAAATTAACATCAACATCAACCGATTCGTCAAATTTAGCATAAGCTACTTGCTTAAGCTTTTCCAACGCCTCTTTTAAAGACATTGCTTCATGAACCGGCGTGTTCTGTTGAGCTTTTTCGTATTTTTTTCCATGTTTGGACATACGTATATTCCCTCAAACTATCAGTCGACAACATTAATTCCCATGCTTCGAGCGCTACCGGCAATTGTTCGTTTTGCCTGTTCTAATTCAACAGCGTTCAAATCTGGGAACTTGATTTTTGCAATATCTTCAACATCTTTCCAAGAAATCTTCCCTACCTTATCAACATGCGGGCGAGATGAACCTTTGGTCACCGACGCTTTGCTTTTGATAAGATTTGAAGTCAACGGCGTTTTGATAACAAAACTGAATTTCTTATCTGTATACACCGTAATGATAACGGGAACTATTTCGCCTTTCTTGTTAGCAGTTGCAGCATTAAATTGCTTGCAAAAATCCATGATGTTAACACCCTGCTGTCCAAGAGAAGAACCGACCGGAGGAGCTGGTGTAGCACCGCCGCCGGGCAGTTGTAATTTTATTTGTGCTTTGATTGGTTTCGCCATGATGGACCATCAACCTTATCGTTTAATTTGATTAAACCCTAACTCAACCGGTGTCATTCTACCAAAAATGCTCACCATAACGGTCAATTTTTCACTGTCTTGATCGATTTTATCAATAATGCCTACAAAACCGGCAAATGGACCATCGACAATATCAACCTCTTGCCCTTCGACAAATTCGGCCTGCTCTTTAGCAACAACCAATTCGCCTTGCATCTGCATGAGAATACGATCTATTTCCCTTTGACTGATAGCTATAGGATTCTTTCCCCCTAAAAAACGCAATACCCGCATGCTCGATGTTACTAACTGCATGGTTTCGGGCTTTGCATCCATTTCTACAAGAACATACCCTGGAAACAATTGCTCATCAACTGAATCCTGCTGCATCTGGAACATCTTTTTCATCTTTGCAGATGGGACCAGTATGCGTCCGAAGCTTTCCTGCAGACCTCTTTTTTCTATCTGCTTTTCAAGATCAGTCTTCACTGCCTCTTCATAGCCAGCATATACTTGAGCAACGTACCAACGTTTCATTAAATGACATCCTACCTGATCAAATTTTAACTCATGCTATAATACGCAAAAATCCAGCGCGCCAGCTGTGAAAGTACGTTATCTACGAAGAATATATATATCGAAAATAGCGCTATTAAAAATAGCACTACTATCGTAGATCCAATCCAGTCGTTAAGGCTAGGCCATACGACTTTCTCTAGTTCAACACGAACCTGGCTTAAAAATTGTACAACTTCTCTCATATTTCATCCGCATAGATTACTGAAAACCCAAATATGTTCACAACAACTCTCGTTTTGGCAGGCCAGGAGGGATTTGAACCCCCAACCGTCAGATTTGGAGTCTGCCGCTCTACCGTTCGAGCTACTGGCCTAATTACTACTTCGACTCTTTGAATATCACATGTCGGCGCACAACAGGATCATACTTCTTAAGTTGTATTCTTCCTGAAGTGTTTGCCTTATTCTTAGTCGTTGTATAAGTATGAGCACTTTCTGTGCTGCGCAATGTGATAATTATTCGATTTTCTTTTTTTGCCATAATTTTTAGCCTAAGTCTAGCAATAAACCCGTTAGGTGACACACAAAATGGAGCCCGCGACCGGACTTGAACCGGTGACCTCTCCCTTACCAAGGAAGTGCTCTACCGACTGAGCTACGTGGGCGAAACTCTTTATATAGTATATAGATTAATAAAAAAAAGGAAAAAAACAATTTTTTTGTTTAAAAACTGATAAAAAAATGGAGCTGGCGACTGGATTTGAACCAGCGACCTGCTGATTACAAATCAGCTGCTCTACCAACTGAGCTACGCCAGCAAGCGTTTTTTTACTATCTGGAGCGGGAAACGGGACTCGAACCCGCAACCTACAGCTTGGAAGGCTGTCGCTCTAGCCAATTGAGCTATTCCCGCACACCCTCGAGCTAAGTAAATGGTGGCGAGAGCAGGATTCGAACCTGCGAAAGCATAGCTAGCGGATTTACAGTCCGCCCCCTTTGACCGCTCGGGAATCTCGCCTAGATATGTCAATCGTTCATCATGCAGTATATAATATTGCTTTTTAGACAAGATTTCAACTAATATTTAACACTAATCTCAACAAATTACAACTTCTTTCTGAGGTAATGTTTTAGCGAAATCTTTAATTTTATCTAAACATGCCTATTTACGCTGCTTTGCAACGATTGCTTTGGGTGTGCTTGTTGCTGATATGCGTGCAGCTGTTCGTAAAATTGGTAATTGACTCTCATGAATCAGTTTAACACCCGGTTCATCGTGGCCAGCAAACAAAATCAAATCCCGCACTTTGTCAGAAGCGAGCGCAAGAGCTTTCCTTTCGATAAATCTACCCTCAGGAGACAATTTATATGAATAAACTCCGGTTATAGCATAGTGAACTATATAGCGCTCACCCGTGTGCCATTTCGTAATGCCCCAGAAGGTGTTAAAGGCTTTATCTGCATCATACGTTTGAGCATTAGCAGAGATAATAGGTATCGGCAATCCTATCTTGAGCGATCCGCCGTCTTTGAGGGCCTTGGTGCCTAAGACAGTAAACAAAGAAGCAAGTCGAGAAGGATTTGGACTTGGATTTGAATCCGGAACCGTTATCGCAATCGGATTATGCGTGTGGTTAACAAAAGAGATCACATTAATTGGCATCAACTGTCCACTTGTCGGCAGTTGTTTTACGAGTGCCACTACTGGGCTCAAGTCAGGATATTTCGATGGTTGTGGCTCTGATATTAATAAACTAGCTGCCCTTATGGGAGTCGCAGGAGCATTGGATGAACAAGGCGCATCTGGCGCTGGTGGCAAATCAAAACCCTCTTCACCTTGATTATAGCCACCCTCATAAATGACCAAAGTCGATCCATCCGGGGCTGCCATTTCTCGCGGTGCTAAATCAATAGGTATGAGCACTTCACCATGATCACCATCGCGAGAACTTGAATGATCGCCTTCTGAATCTGATGCATATACATTAAAGCATATTGCAAATATCATAATGTAGAGTATTTTGTTCATATTTCTACCTTTACTTGGCTATGACGTTTATTTTGATTATGACGTTGACTTCAATATTATTTAAAGGATCTTTTTTCTTTATTCGTTCCATAAGGATCTGCTGGTGGTGTTGGTGCAAGCGCTACCGGTCGTGATATGTCAACTATAGGCTGTGTTAATCGATAAGAACCTTTTGTGGAAATTTCTAAAAGAAGTTTTATTGCCCCAGTACCACGTAGTATTGGAAAACGAATCACCGGCGTAACATGTTCATGCTTCTGCTCTTCTACCAGTACCTCATCATGTGTCCGCGAAATATAAAGAATCCCATGTCGTGTGCGCAAATGTCCTTTTTTATCTTTTTGATGCGAAAATGGGACAATCGCATTAACAAACTTTTCAACATTTTTACCATCCGGTCCTGGTGATGGTATTATTACCTGCATCACACCAAGCGAACCTGTTTCCGGGTCAATACAATCCCATAACATTCCTGTAATTGGATTATGGCATCCGCTACCTAATGCCGTGCGTTTACCATTACTAATTGTTTCTAAAATAACCTGCTGATCAGAGTAGGAAGCTGCTACATATAGTTCTGCTGCAGCAGATATTGTTCCTATAGTCATCAATAAACAACTTATATACACAAGCATTTTCATAGTTAGTCCTTGCATACTACGTTTTAATAGATCAACAACAACCGCTTATAATCTGTTGCCATGCGCCTCCTTGGATATAATACAATACATCTAAACATACTTGACGATACTACTAGGATAGGACTCTTGACTTGTCAATAGCAACGGTCTAGTCTCACAAAGAATAAAAAAGGAAGCATATGAAAATAAAAATTATTTCTCCGTTTGGCATTTTACTTATCTGCATAGCCCTTACGAATGCTTTACATGCAGTACCTACCATTTTGGCATCGTCTTTAAGCTGCGCAAGCCCCACAATACTTACCGAATCGGTCATCATTGAACTTGATATTGATCTTATTATGAGCAGCGTGTGTGAGCCAATTCAAGCGGGTCTAGGATTTGGTCCAACTGATACGGTCACATTTATTCGTGGAGCAAATGGATCGCGCGTGCATCTTACCAGCACCATCATACCACCAACAACCACCGCAGCTGCGCAAGTGCTTAATCCGGCAGTATGGAATTTAAGTTCCTTCAGTTCGTTGGGCCAACAATGCATATTCGATGATGTAGAGTTATTACTCGATCCGGGAACTACTATCATGGCGGGCACTTTGTCCATGCGATTTATTAACGGATCTGTTTGCAATCTGCAACCCATATCATAATCAGGCGTTTATATGATTTCACGTATAATTATTTTAGTTTTAAGTTTCCTTGCTTGCTCTACTACGTTGTGCCGTGAAATACGCACACCACTGCCAACACGCTACGGACCATTTTATAAACTGTTTCCCTACGATAAAGAGCATGCTGAACATCGCTCAACGCAAGTGTGGGCTACCTACTTTAATCGGCATGCTGAACATGCGTTGTGCAAACAGCCTTCCTGTTATATTTCCGGTACATGTTCATTGAGTAATCTTATTTTTGGCAAAGCATGCTTTTCTGCAGCTGATACTGTTGCCAACAATAGTCCAGTATTTACCGGCGATGGCACCAACCGTCAACTGAAAGTTAATCCGTTTATAAATCCTTCAATTTTTTGCCCAAACATTACCTTTAAAGATCAGGGGCTCATGCTCGGTATGTATGCATGGCATCATATCGACAGTAAACTGCGCGTTGGTGTGCGCGTTACGTTGCCCGTACGCTCATTTAAAACTAAAGTAAAACCATCATGCATAGCAGACGAAGGTCCATTGGGATGTCCTGATCTGCATAATGTATTGGTACAAGGACAACAAGATATTGGTGGCAATACCGTACGCACGTATGGTTATCGCCTAGATTTTCTTTCCATGCTACCGCGCTACTGCACCCTCTTTCCGGCAAATCAGTTTCCGGTAGTCAATTATCACGACAGTTCATTTATTGGACAACCAATTACCATTTCTAATCAAGATGTTACTGATAATCCACTCCTGCAGATGAGCGATCAAAATCCTGTCACGGTGGTAAACATACCGGTGGGATCAGTACCGAGCCAACCGCTTGCCGTGCCTATCGCAACCGCACAATCATTACCCCCTTTACCCTCTTCAGGCATAACGGTGACGCCACAAGCACGTTTTGTTATCGGCAATGATTACACCGCGCTCGGTAACAATCAGAGCGCACAAGAGGAATTATGGGTCGTACCGACCGCCGATGCTACCGGACTTGTACCGCCTGCACAAATTGTACAAGACAATATCGATGCATTGCTCTGCTGCCTAACCGGTTGCAGTGATTGTTTGATTGAACGTTGCGGCACGAGCCTTGCCGGCAGCTCGTTGCACGGTCTTTCCGATCTTGATACCGATTTCTTGATACAATATCAACCATACCGGTGGATGTACGCACAAGGATGTTTTGGTGTGCGCTGGCCAACGGGTAAACGCGTTAACAATGCACGCCATCCCTATGCACAACCATTGGGTAACAACGGTCATGTTGAACTTAAAGTTGGCGGCCGCGTAAGTTTTAGCCCATGCGCATATTTTATTCTTAATACCGATTACTATTTCTCTCATGTATTGCACGCAGAAGAACAAGTTGCGGCGCCATTTGTACAAGCAACGGTCAAAAACATTGGCCCTTGTGTACCGGCAAACATCAGTTGGAACTATTTCTTGAGCCATTTCGATGCACTTTTTGCATTGTGCACGCAGCCATATATTGGTATCGATGTTGGGTATGTATTCTATGCTAAAAGTCATGACCGTGTACGGCTTAAAACCTGCCATGCTACCGATTGCTCAGGCAATATTCAACCGTTAAATGCAGCGTTACTGGAAGCAAAAACAAAAATCATCATGCACAAAATTCGTACTGAACTGGTATATGACACGCGTGATTATTTTACCACTATTGAGCTTGGCTTTTTTGGTGGTTACAGTTTTGTGTTTGGTGGTATGAACGTACCGCAAGATAAAGAGATTCATGTAGGATGTACCGTCCTCTTTTAATCAAGGATATCATGAAGATATATCGCTTAGTAAGTTATATTGCATGCGCATGGCTTTGCTCTGTACAGGCAGAAAGCAAATTAATCACTACCGGATTTGTAACCAACTTGGTACCACCATCACCTCCGGCACTTAATCGTACCGTTGAACCAGACGGACGCAGATTATTTACCATCTATTTGCCCGACGGGTACGATGATCCGGTTAATAGCGGTGTTGAGTACCCTAGTGTATATTTCTGCCCAGGATTTACCGCCAATAACGAGACATTATCAGATGGCAATCGAGATATACTTGATGAGCTCATAGCGTTAGGGCAGCTACCGCCAGTAATTATGATAGCTATTGATCCAAGCCTCATTAATAGCAATGCTGTTATGCCTCCACCACTAACCGGACCATTTTTCTACGGCAACAGCTGGTATGTAGATTCAGAACTCAATGGATTATTTGAAACCTATATCGTCGAACAACTTGTACCCTATATTGATGCTAATTATCGCACGCTAGCAGATAGAAATTTTCGCGCAATTTTTGGGCACTCCATGGGTGGCTTTGGTGCTGCCTATTTGGGTATTAGACATCCAGATCTTTTTTGTTCATTTGCTTGCGAAAGTCCAACACCCATATTTTTAATGACCACTGATCTGGCAGACCCGGGTAACCAAGCATTTGTGCTCAATAGCTGGATGCTGCTGGAAACATTAGCAAATGGCGGAAAAATAAATCCTGAAGCACCTGGCACTTTTTTTATCATGTCGATTGCCGGTGCATTAACGCCCAATTTAAGCCAGAGTACCCCATTTATTGCTCAACAATCAGTCGATATGCCGGTTCTTGTAGATGCCAATGGTTTTGCCGTGCTTACCCCTGGTGTTAATACTGTCGTTAATTTTGTTACCGGCCAAGAGACCATCGTCAACCAGTATATGGTGCTCGATCCAGCTGTCATCAATACCTGGCAAGAAAAGGATTGGTATTTCTTTTTTCCACAATTTATTGATACCATAGAAAAGCAGGCAATATATTACGACGGCGGCACCCGCGAACCTCTCAATAATTACGGTTCGCGCTTGATGTCAGACAAGCTCATAACTTTTACCGTCGACAACGAATATCTTTTGTATGATGGATTTCATGATGAATGTTTAAATGCATCTGTTTGCGCTCGTCTTACCACCGTCATGAAAACATTTACCGCATTCTTTGCACAAGCAGGTTATTGTATTAATACGGTCACCACTAAGCTCATGGGAAATTTAGATCTCATTTTTGATGATTCAAGTAGCCTTTCAATTCCATCGGGTACCGTATTGCAAGTACAAACCTCTGATGTATTACCGGTAACGGCCACCAACGTTAACATCGCGCTTAACGATAATGCAGCCATACATATTGGCACCGATGGCACCAAAGGCGGAGCGTTCCAGATAGGTGATCCATTTAATAAAGCATTATTGGTAGAAAGTAACGATGGCCCACCATCATCGCTTGCAAGCCATACGGTAGCTTGTTCTATCATGCTTAATGGCACAGGCACGCTCTTTGAAGTTGGCAATGCAGGATTTTTTGGTATCGGTATGGGGATTGTTGGCAAATCAGCACCAGTGCCTCATGCACCACAATTTGCAAATTTCTGGGGAATGTCTTCACTTGCAAATGTAACCAATACAGCCTGTATTATTAACCAAGGCACCTTTAAACATGCACAAATAGCTTCGGGTAATGATCCACACGCATCTGTAATTGCACTAGGCGAAGCCGATACGTATACATTTGATGTAGACCCTATTGACGCATTACTTTTGGGTGGTGGTAATTTGATCTGCTTGCAACAAAGTAACGCCTTCACTGCACCACCTGTATATCCACGGACGGTGCGTTACTTGTTTCCAACTATATTTGATCGCGCAGATGACCTACCGGCAGGACCATTTGATATTGCTGGTGGCATACGCAATTTTGCAGATTTTAATCCAAATGCTACTGACCTATTTTTAAATAAACCAACCGGGCAACCGATTGGTTCTACCACATTTTACACCAATACCTTCAAGCGGCAAATCATGGCATCATTTAATAGCCGCAATAAAGATATTGCAGCACAATTTGCAATCACTACCGCATCACTCGATGATTTGTGCAATTTCTTATCAACACAGCCCTATTTACAGCAACCTTCAAAACGAGCAAATGCAGCCACTAATCAAGGGACATTTTACATCGATTATATCGATGTTGCACCGCCACCTCCGGAGTTTCCAGATGTGGTTATCAATCGCGTAGCGCAAGATAAACTACCTATCGATCCATGCCAAAAAATTGATTTCGCCAAAGCAACCGCAGATGGTGTTCTGGGTGATCAGGTAGAAAGTTTCAATGGCGAACGGGTACTTATTAGTGTGTATGACCTTGATTTACCTTAAACTGCACGCGGATCAAAGAGATTAATAGTTTCTTGCAGGCGATCACCTTGAGGATCACCGATCGCTATGGTCACTTTACCATCGGCATTAAACTGTAAAAGTATGGGGGTACCGGCAAGCTCTTTTATTGCAACATTAAATGGTACTACAACACGGCGCGTCCATGTATCGGGAACTTGTCCCGCCCATGGTGCTGATGTATAGGTAGTCAATTGTGCCATACCATTTAGATCGTCCGTAAAGGCAAGCAATAACGTAGTTGTGCCCATCACTTCTTTACCCGTAAAGACATCTCTTACTTTTTTATTAACGTTATACCCAAATGTTTTAGTTTGCTGCGGGAAACTGATTGTTATATCATTTACTCCTTTTGTCGTCGTAACTGAAGAATAAAGACGGGGTAATTCTTCAGGAGCAAGAACAACTGCTCCCCCAGTGCTACCACTAATGCGATCACATCCGCGCACTATTTGCACTTGATTGTATTGACCTTCTACCGTGGTAACGTTATCACCCGAATTACAATTGAGAACATTTTTCGTATTAACTACGCTCAAATCGAATAGAGCAAACATTGATTGTGCTGCACAAGCTACAACAAGTGCACAGCGAACTAATAATTTCATCATGATTATCTCCTTTGAGAGGTAAAAAAAGAGGCCAACTACTTGAGTAGCCAACCCCTCATTTTAATACTTAAATAATTCCGCCAACATTTTTATACCGGCGTACGTGGATTCAATACATTTATATCGAACCTAATAGCATTTTCAGGATCTAAAGGATTTGGGAAGAATATTTCCACCTTACCATCAGGATACACGCGCATCGGCGCAAGACCTTCGGCTGTATAGGCATTACCCTCTACACCAAAAGTGAAATGCTCAGCCCAACGATCACGCGTTTTTAAACGCGTTGTATACGTAGTAACAGTCAGACCCCCTACAGATGGGTTTAATAGCGCTGCAAATGATGCTGATCCTTTAGCAAAGGTAAAATTATATGAAGTGTTAGCTAAAAGAGGCATATCTACAATTTTGTTAATCGTAACTGCTTTATTGTTTGATAGAGTGAATTTTTGCACGTCACCAGTCGCACCACCAACCCTATTACAATTTGCCGTTAGTACGTTTTGTATTGTATTGCCGTCACCGGTTACATTATTTACGGTATCACCAGTCAAGCAGTTTGTAGTTTCTTGGTTAATATCAAGATTCAAATTAAGATTCAATGGCGGAAGCACTGAACCTGCAGCCGCAGATGCCCCCGTTTTTATTGCTGTACCACCAAGATCCTTAAGTAAACCCGTGCCCGAACTTAATACTTTTTCAGTCAGACCGGTATCAGCTTTCGGTTTTGCTTCTCCAGCATACAGATTTGAGCCTACAAGGCCCATCGTGAGTGCCAAAACTATTGGCATTAATGAGACATTCTTCATTACATTCTCCTTTGTAAGATTAAAATACATTTATGTCCACAGTACAATCATAGCAAGGCCCCTAATTTAAAGTCAATAAAAATATTTCTTTTTGTAATTGTTTACTTTTAAGGGCTATTTTGTGTAGGCTGTAAGTGTCGGGGTGGTAACTACCTTCCCATACGCAATAATCATAGGAATTTCAATAAAAAGGTCGGCCCAATGAAATATATAAGCAAAAAAATACCCCTTATTGCGCTTGCAATAACGTCTACCATGAACATGCACGCATTTTTAAATATTTATAAAACTACTCAAAATACGGTATATAACTGTCAAACTGCAGATATTATCGTAAATATAAAAGGTGATCAGAATGTCGCAGTCATTGTTAGCAACTGCATATTTATCGCCGGAGCTGCATCTCCGGAAAAACGTTTGGATACTACAGGGTTTACCAAACTCGAGGCGAGCCAGGTACGGACAGTGCCTTTTGCCACAATCACAAAGGGTATAGAATTTTCACCAACCGAAAGCCCACAAAAAGGATATACCATCCAACTCATTGCATTTATCGATCCCGTTGATAAATTACCTTCTCAAATTAGAGATGAATATAAAAAACAGGGCATAACCCACGGCCTGCAAATTTGGCGCGCAGCAAAATTTAAATCATCTCTGGTGGGTAGCACAATGCCCTCTACACAATCAGCATTCAAGCTGCTCCAAACCTTCCCTGCAAATATACAGCAAGAAAATGATATGGTTACTGTATTTCCTAATGGAGAGGTTATCTTTGATAATGATATAGGTACCATCACCATACCAGCCGGACCAGTGAGATAATATGAACAAAAAATTAGTAGTTGCTGCTATTATTGCAAGCAATATTATGCTCGTAACACTGAGTAAAACAACCAAAGATTCGTTTAATCGCGAGTATACCTGTAATGGTGAAGGCGTTGATTGTATTTTTAATGTTGGCGCCGATATGACAAGTGCCTACACGCGCGAAACCGATCCTAATTCCATTGGGTATAAACGTTTAAAAGTAGTTAAACAAACTACGCTAAACATCACCAACTCGTACGGGAAAACTGTCGCTGCCTGGCCAATACCGGCATTAGCTCCGGCAACCGTTATTGCACGTATAACAGAAGGCAAACAAGCACAGCTCATTATACCTGGATACGTAACAAGAGTTTTTATTGTGGAAGATAGCCTCATGAACCAAGCAGCACTGGAAACCAAAAACGGCCCTGCTGCATTTGAAGCTAAGCTCACTGAACTTGATCCTGCACGTACCAACTGGACCGTTGATGAACGTGAGCAAAGAGGAGCATATTTGGATACCATAAACCCCGCCAAAAAGTGGTATGAGTACTATGCCAGTGCTCAGGTACTTAAGATGCAGGATAAATTGGTTTATAAAGAAACTGGGTTTGGACTGATGACACCACGTTAAAAAAGGATACCTCATGAAAAATTTTTATAGTTTATTAGCTTTATGCTCCATGATGAGCATGCACGCATTGTCACCATTAGATGATCTGTTCATCAAAAATAATAGTGATAAAACCCTCGGTATCATCTGGTTTGTTGGCGATAACTACACTGAAACAGGTATGGGCAATTTGATGTCACCTGCAACACTTGCACCCAAAGGCCAACAGATTCCTGGCGCTGAGCCTTATTTTCCTAATACTGACAGCAAAACACTCAAAAAAGCAGCTCTGCAATCGATTATGAACACCAAAGCGACGGTTACCGGTGCTTTGCTATTTAATATGAACAATCCTGATGAACAGCGGCTGGTGAAGTTCGCCGATTATGTTACGGGTACAGTACAACGAGATGGCAAGACATATAACGTTAATAAAATGACTATCGTTGCTCCACCTGCATATAATACGCCAACAGCAGATTGGGAAGTGATTAAAGAATATGACGTACAACCGGACACTTATAATACTAAACCTGCGCCGCCTAAATATGCGCGACCGCAGATGAAAGTCTAGTTTAGAAGCTATAACCGCTCGTCCGATCCACCACCAGTAAGTTCATGCAGTAATTCATTAATTTCCGGCACGCAACTAGAGCAACCGGTACCAACCATAAGCTGATCTTGTAATGCCTGAAAATCGGTAGCACCATTCTTGATAGCATCTACAATTTCGCTATACATAACTCCCCAGCAGGTGCATATAAGATAATCAGGTTTCTGCTCAATGAGCCCTTTTGGATGATCTTCCATTGTTCTATTTCCTCACAATTTATGTACGTATCGTTAATCGACGTTTATCAAGACCTTCATAATCAAGCTCGAGATGCATCACCTGCAATGTCTGCAACAATGGTGTAATTACTTGCGGCCATTCAATAAAACTTTTCGTTTGCACATCAGCAAGATATTCATCAAATCCTGCAGCAATAAATTCATCCGGTGAGCTTATGCGATACAGGTCAAAATGATGATAGCGCATACCATCTTTACCGGTATAGGTTTGCACATAGGTAAAGGTAGGGCTGGTGACTTCATCTTCAACACCAAGCTCATGCATAATGGCCTTCATCAAGGTTGTTTTGCCGGCACCCAATGAACCGGTAAGCGTGATAATGCTATACTTTGGCAACAATGCACATATAGCTTGCGCAACCGATTGCAACTCATTTTCTGCATATATAATTGTTTTATCCATCATAATTTCTTTAACTTTTGTAAACGTTTACGTTCTTTGCGCGCCAATTGTTGCGATTGCGATGCACGCTCTTTATGCAGCTGTTGATCATCTTCCGGTTTTATTTGCATGCGCATAACTTTGCTCATAAGCTCATCCACCGCCTCATCTGCAGTTTGTGATGTTTTGACCGCTTTGGCTGCAACCGATGTTTCTTGCGTTCCACCACCGACTGCTGCATACAGCCGATCATAAAAATCACGTGCATGCAAAAGCTCCACGCCGTAATGTGCCGCTTCATCGCGCAGCTGCCGATCGGAAGAAACTAACAGCATGCTGCGACCTAAATTTCTTTTTATATAGGCAATAATAGCCTCATCAGCAGTATGGTGCGAGCCTGCATAGATGATAGTAATCCCTTTATGCGTCTCTTGCACAGGCCAACGAAATTCGCCACCATCAAAGACAACAATCATGGTATGTTTTTTGCGTGCACCGTAGGTGCGCATGGTATTAATAAAATGCTTGCGTTGCCCTTCGCTGATTAATGCATCGGTAATTTCCAGGCGCATAAGATTATAGGCATCAACAATAATATCCAAAACTCCACTCCTTGTGCACCGGCGCGTACCGCAACATCAACTTATAGTGCAAGTTTACTCAAAATATACGCCCCAGACAAGCATCGGGTCACCGAGCCTTTTATTATGCGTAAAAATATAGTATAGTCAAAACGTAGTATCGATACATAAAGGTATGCAGATGGCAAATTTAATGACCATGCGACATCGCATCAAAGCGGTGCAGACAATAAAAAAAATAACGCATGCAATGCGCCTTATATCTATGTCCACCCATGCACGCATGAAGCATCTGGAAACGCCGGTTAAAACCTATCAAGCACATCTTAATGATATGCTCAGCATAGCACTTGGCATGCACAGCGACTATCGCCACCCGTTATTGCAACCTTCAATACCCAAAGATGAACATCCGCTTATCATCGTTATCAGTTCGCAAAAAGGTCTGTGCGGTAGCTTTAATGCCGGCATTTTTCAACTGTGTAATCTTGCGCCACAATTAAATAATGCAAAATTTATCACCGTTGGTAAGTATGCTACACAGTTTATACAACGCACACATGCATCAGCAATTATAAACTCATACCATGCAGTTGGGCTGCATAATTTTCATGATATCGCACTCAATATTGCAAGCGCTATTACGCAAACAAAAAAGCCATTTGGCAGCATCACCATCTATAGCAATAGTGCAAAAAGCTTCTTTGTACAAAAGCCAACAGCGACCGTTGTAGTTCCGGCAGCAATGCATGCAGCAACAGAGGAGATAGAATTTTATTGGGAGCAACAACCTGAAGAGGTGCTCGCTTTCTTGAGCGAACAATATCTACGCGTGCAGATACAGAATGCATTATTTCAATCGTTGCTGGCAGAACATGCAGCGCGCTTTGTCTCCATGGACAGTTCAACACGCAATGCCCAAGAGATCTTGGAAACTATGCAAATTGCCTATAATAAGGCCCGTCAGGCTAAGATTACGCGTGAATTGACGGAATTAAGCGCATTCTTTATCGTTTAGGGAGCAATCGCCACCCCCGCCTCGGCGTGCAGAAAACCCATGGCGAGCTAGCACCAGTTGCGCATAAGCGCAAAATTGGCTATTCTTTATATCAAAACTCTATCTATTGCTTATTATAGCGTCCCGCATTAAGCTGTGCAAATTTCAGACAGGGCTTGAACTGCTGCATCATAAAAATTTTTAGCACCCTCAGCGGCCTTTCGGATTGCGTTC
>JAGVLK010000009.1 GCA_020049835.1 Candidatus Babeliales bacterium
ACCGGTGTCGCCTTGATTACCGGTTGCACCCGTATTGCCGGTTGCACCAGTTTGACCTGTATTACCTGTTACGCCAGTTTGGCCGGTATTTCCGGTAGCTCCGGTGTTACCGGTTGCACCCGTATTACCAGTATTACCGGTAGGGCCGGTAGGGCCAGTATTGCCGGTTGCACCTGTATTACCTGTTGCGCCGGTATTACCAGTGTTACCAGTAGGTCCGGTATTACCGGTAACGCCTTGAATACCCTGTGCGCCGGTAGGGCCGGTATTACCAGTTGTACCCGTATTACCAGTATTACCGGTAGGGCCGGTAGGGCCAGTATTGCCGGTTGCACCTGTATTACCTGTTGCGCCGGTATTACCAGTGTTGCCAGTAGATCCGGTATTACCGGTAACACCTTGATTTCCTGTAAAGCCGCGCGTACCGGTTGGACCGGTTGCGCCAGTATTACCCGTAGGTCCGGTTGGGCCAGTATTACCTGTAGAGCTTCCGGCGGGACCAGTTGGGCCAGTAGGTCCCGTTGCACCGGTTTGTCCGGTATTACCAGTCATTCCTGTTGGAACAATTGGAGATGGAGTTCCTGTTGCGCCGCCAGTTCCAAATACACCAGCGCATTGGCAGCATATTGCCTGTGCATTGATAACGCTTAGCGGATTGGGAACTACAATTGCTCCTCCGGCGCGTCTTTTACCTAAGAGGTCTTTAATTTCAGTTGTTATCTCTTCTTCGGGTAGATTTGCTAGATATTCATAAAGACGGTCTGCAATATCTTTATGACTTGCGGCATGGTAAGGGCATCGATATGCTTCGTGAGTATTTGCATTAAGTAAATATGTAACTACGTATTTAGTAATGTCTGCAGAAGTTGCTTCGGGAGGAGAGGCTTTAGTTTTGATGTTAGCATGGTTAGTTTTTGCATGTGCATCATTTGGTCGGTCTAAAATTTTAACAAGAGATGCAACTTTAGGAGAAAGGTCGTTGTTGCTCTGAGCTTTATTAGTCCGAACACTGCCATGTACAGCTGTGGCAAATGTGGCTATTAGTAATATGATACAATGCTTCTTCAATCTATACATACTAGATCCCTTTTTTTTTGAAGTATACATATCAGATATATACAATCGAAAGATAAAAATCTACTTTTTACCCAATGATGTATAAGGAGGTATAATCAAAAAGTTTGGCGAAACGGCATGGAATAAGAATTACCGAAGAGTAGATAATTTTCGAGAATATACATTTATATATTTAATAACAATTGGCGTGATACAAATAATTTGTTACACTAAACATATTATTGTTTAGATCTATATTCAATGAAGAGGTTATTGTGTCACAACAGAGTTCACCGTTACAGGGGCTTACCAAGCTGCATATTCGCTTGTTTCAAAATGTTCCTGCGCATGAGTTACGCATTACTATTCCAACCTTGTTAACGCTTGTGCGCATCTTGTTGGTACCATGTATTATAGTGAGTATGTTTGTTCACGCATGGGGTTGGGCATTCACCTTTTTTTTTGTGGCATCATGCACGGATTTTCTTGATGGCGCGTTAGCTCGGTATTTACATCAAAAGACATTTTTAGGAGCATGCCTGGATCCTATTGCAGATAAGCTTCTGTTAGTTAGTTTTTTTTTGAGTCTTGTTTTTTTACAGACACCGCTTTTTCAATTGCCGTTATGGTTTGTGATTCTACTTCTGATGAAAGAGATGATTCTTGTTTGTGGGGCACTCTATATTTTACTGAGTGGGCGTCATCTTGACGTGCAGCCTACATTGCTTGGGAAGTCAACGACTCTTGTGCAGATGGTTTTTATTATATGGTTATTCGCTTGCTATTACTTTCATTGGATGCCTCTGAAAACATATTATTGTATGTTAACGCTTATGGTTGTTATGACCATACTGTCATGTGCGCAATATGCACGCATGGGCTTTAAGCAACTCGGGGTATTAGGGGTATTAAGTTTAATGTTGCCTCCCCTTGAAGTAGCAGGTAGTACATTTATTATAGAACGTCCACAGCAGCACGCACGGTCAATCAGGTCGCTCAAGCGAGAGTACGGTAGATTATTTGCACAACAGCTGCGCATGTCAGCGACAATACTTAAAGAGGTTGGTGCACTACAAAGTTTACTCATGAGAATTGATATTAAACTAGATGTTGTGCATTACGAGCAAAGGATATCTAATGCTCTGGTGGCATTAGATAATCAGCTTATGCACATACGCATGTTGCGTGATATGTCCATTAATGTTCAACGGCCAATAATAATGGCAGGCACCCAGCTGCAACAGCAATGTGCATATATAGTAGAGTACTTAGCTATGATACAAGAATTGCTTATACAGTATATTGAACAATTGGTTGAAGGTGATGGAGATTTTTTTTGCAAAAAGCAGCATGCTCTATTGGAAGCACAAGTTGTTCATCATCACACAGATCTACACGCAATGCAAAGTTTATTAGAGCTTTTGCAACAGTTGCAAAAAGAGTGTAAAGTTGTACAGAAGAATATTCCATCTAAACCGTAAAATATTATAACTTTTAAGGAAAACAACTATGGCAACGTACAATCGTTTTATCATGATTGGTAATTTAACGCGCGATCCAGAATATAAACAACTTACTTCAGGACGTGCAGTATGTCGTTTAGGTTTGGCATCAAATCGTCAATATCGCAATAAGCAAAGTGGTGAATTGGTGCAAGAAGTTTGTTTTATTGATGTAGATGTTTGGGGCCCACAAGCTGAAAGTTGTCGCCAATACTTGCTTAAAGGACGTCCGGTGTTAGTAGAAGGGCGTTTGAAATATGAAACATGGCAAGATGCGAGTGGTCAAAATCGTTCAAAACATTCCGTAGTTGCCGACCGTGTAACATTCTTAGGTTCGCAACAGGAGTTTGGTTCAGCTGAACGTATTGAAGAGATGGAAGATGATGGTAGTGCAAACCGTCTTGATCCGAACAATCCGGCAGAAAAAAAATTGATGGATCAAATTGAAGATATCAAGCAGCGTGCAAAGAAAACTAAAAAAAGTGATGACTTTGTAAGCACGGGTACATCTGCAGGTGAGCTTGCATTTAATGACGAGCCACCATTCCAAGATGAGCTGCCTTTCTAAATTACATTACGTTTGCATGATATTCGTGCAAGCGTTCAGCAAAGCGCGCAAATTCCTGCAAAAGAAATGGTTGCGATGTGCTGCGCTGAGCAAGATCAATCCATGACTGCGCATAAGCAATTTCATGCGCAGTTACTTCTTTATTCTTAAGTATATTTAAATATGCATGAGCCCGTACCAATTTACCTAAAATGCTATCTTCTATAAATCGCTTGTCATAATATTCCGTTTTGGGATGTTCAAGTAGTGCAACACTGTCAGTTAAGCAGATGAGTTCATTAAGAAGCTCCGCGTATGTTGTTCGTTCAAGGAGTGCATCAACTTCTAAGTTTGCCCACAAAGGGTAAGAATAGAAGGCGAGTGCGCATATTATCGGTGTTGAACGTTGTAATTTCATAGAATGATCCTTGGTTTAGAGAGTCGATCTCACTTTTATTATGAAGTAAAATTATTCTATTTTTCAATAAAAAGCTGGAAAATTAAGAATCGATGTCGGTTTTTATTGCAATATGAAAAGTTTTTTGATAGGGTTATGATGAGTAGTCAGACAATCTTTTACTTTGGAAATATTCTCATGCGTATACAAAATATAGTTATTGTAGGTATATTCTGCCTTGTACCTCTTATGGTTGATGCAAAGTTGATAGCGCGACGTAGCAATTACCTTGATCGTGTCGATCGTTCGCCTTATCATCGTGCATATGCAATGGACGCATATAGTCATCCTCAGCCATGTTGCCCATGGCGTGATGATTGGATGCCTAATACAGCATCTGGTAGCATAAATGAAGCGCAAAGTCTACGAGAAAGCCTGTGGAATGATCTTGATAGCGCTACATACCAAGATGATTGGCAATGGAAAGAAAGGCGTATTCGTGAGATTGAAACACGCCTTGGTCATATCGTCGATTGGCCGCGCTGATTATTCCAGTGCAACCCAGCCTTCGCCAAGGCTACGGCGGGCAGGTCCCCATTTATGCGCCATTTCAGCTGTAGCTTGACGATAATAAAAAATTAATCTTATTATTCCAGTGCAACGACCCCGTTTTCGGTGCCGGCAAGTATAATGCCGGTCATGCCGATGGGGCGCACCCAATAATATAATGATTGCTGTTGCAAGATACAATCTTTAAGAACCCAGCCACATGGTGCATCGTTGTTCCATACGCAGCTATTAAATGGTGTCACTTGCAAATAACGTAATTGTGATTGCGGACAGCAGCCAACTGTATTATTGCAGCAGAATGGTGCCAAATGTGCGTTAATAGGGCTTAATATAAAAAATCTGCGTCCACCATCGGACCAAAAATAGACTATTTTATCATAAAGTTTTTTTACGATTGGTTCTGTGCCACAACAATCGGTCGGACAATATACGCAATCTGCCGGATTACAACAACCGCATGCGGTGATCAAATAGTTAAAAAAGTCCGGTACAAAAGTATAGGTGGGCGTTGGATTAATAAGGTCACTATTCAGTTGGTGAATTGACGATGCTTCAAAAGTTTTGCATCCGCAGGCATCGTCGGCAGAAAATGGCCAGACGGTAGTTTTTGCGAATGCATTATCAACGGAACCTATTCCGTAATAGAGTTGCTCTTGACCTACCAAGCTCCATGCAGCGTTTGTTTGATTGGTTGCAGTTTGAGAGCCGCCTATTGTGTTTGTTTGAAACAGACCATTGTTTGTTGTGAGTGCAAGCTGTTCCGTTGTGCTATTGGCATTCGTTTGCAGAATTTCAACGTCGGTAAACAGGAGTGTTGTATCAAGTGTAGGCGCAGTAGCGCTTTTGGCAATTGTATTAATGTTGCCGGGAGCAAACATAGTTGCGATGTTGTTCTGAAATGCAATGTTATACAATGTGCTGCTTAATGGAGCTTCAGAGCTACTGGCAAAAGTAAGTACATACAGAGCGTTTCCTGAAGATTGTACTGTTACTACTGCATCGGTAATGGTGTCAATCTTATGCCAACTGCCCGTAGTAAAGAGCCCTTCATTAAGATAACCAAGTTCAGTTGTTGTAAATCCATCACCATTCTGATGCGCAAAGACATACAATCCGTTTTGTGTACCGGCAAAAAAGTAGTTTTGAGAACTCATTTCTTTACGGCTATATTCTAAGGTGCGAACGCAACCGGCATCATCAGGAAGCTCGGTGAGCAAGAAATATGCAGGGCAGCAGTAATTGAGCGTGACACGTTGTGGATAGGGAGTATCTGTATTGGGATTAATATCGAATGGCATTCCGGGAGCGCGTGATGAGCTCGTCAGTGCAAATGCAACACTATTGGTGCCACCAAAAAGTGCATATCTAAAAGGAATTTCCGGTCCGATGCCGGTGGTTGATTGGTCAAGATCAAGTACGCTAAATATACCATTACAAAAAGTGTCATTAAGAACGGCAGCAAGTGAACAATCATCTGCGCATGGTTGGCAAACTACGCCATCATCCCAGCGGGTGATGCGTACTGTTTGAGATGGAGATCCATCAACCGCAATTACATTACCTGTTACAGCATCAACGGCAAAGAATGCTACTTGACCATTTGATGGGCTATCGGGAAAGCCGCAGATTGGCCAAGCACGTTTTGACCATGCAGTCCAACTTACAATTTTACCGGTCGTATCGAATTGCGCTTGCGAGTAAAGTATACCCGTTTCATTATTATCATCTTGTGGAATTTCAAACGAGACATATACTGCATCATCAATTACTTGTAAACCGGAAATTGTATGATCGGGTTGAATTGGTAATGGACCATTACCCACGCGTGCAAACATATCGCTACTGATGGTCATATCTGCAGGTGCAAGTGCCGGTTGTTCAAAGCGATGAGTTGTACTATTAAATGCATTTTTATTTGCCAATGCACCTTGTAATACATTTGTTGGATCACATAGATCAACAAGCGGCAATGCAAATATCTGATTAGTTGCAGTACCATTGCCACCATGCACAATTAGATAGCTTGGGCCGGTACTTGCATGCATGACTGCCAGTTCTGTGCAGGTCAAGCTTAAACTGGTCATAGGCGCCGGACTTACTGCTCCAACAATAAATTGGTTGGAAGCGTCAAATGCGCCGTCAGGTGCAATGTTTCGGATAACTAATGTGCCTTTTTCCGGACAATCACCAACTTCTGCTACCGCCACAGAACGTATGCCTTGGCCGGCGTTGGCAGTTGTTCTTGTTTTCACAGAAACGCCGATATAGAGTCTTTGTAAACGATCGTCCCAGAATAATGAAGCAGTATCACCTTCGATGTTGATATTTGGAAGTGCGGGATTGCCGATTCGTAGTTGTGTGGAATTGTCGTTAAATGCTTGTGCTTTAATACCGCTGTCACCAGGTACTGCAGCTGTTTGGTTAAGTGCAAATGTTGCAGTTGTAGTTGGCGCGTTGATGGCTTCACGATCTATAGCGATAACTGCAATGCCATCGCTAGCATTCTGACCGAAGTTTGGAAATATACCTTGTGTTACAGCTGCAAAAATGAAACATTGGTTTGCTGCTATGTTTACAATGGAATCAATTGATGTGCCGTCTTCATTGAGCGTTGGATCATATCCTAAAAGATCATCAGACAAACCTATATTGTTAAGTAGATTGAGAGCAAATACATTGGTGGCGCCATTTACAAATCCGGCTACCAATGAACAGGTATCACCATCGCCTTCAGCCATAGTAAGTGCTTGAATGCTTTCGTTGCTGAGCGGATTGGTTACCGTGCTTAATGCGCGTGCTTTAAATTGCGGTATCTGTTGGCCTCCTACCGGACGTGCGAAACTAGAAATTGCATAATCTGCAGCACCTGCAGCAAGACCAACATAAAATATGCCATTGGCACGATCATAGGTAGTTGTTTGTATTGATTGTAGAAATGAGGTGGTTACTTGTACAGGGCAGGTGGTACTGCTTGAACTCGGTTTAGCATTACCTTGCACAAGTTGTGTAGCGTAACTGGTGCCGAGCAAAGTGCACATTGCAAGTATAATAAACCATCGGTTGCTTGCATTCATAAGATACTCCTTTTTTATCTGTATCGTTTTTTATATTTAATAGTTCCAAACTAGATCAAGACCGATCATGCCGCCACCCATTTGTGTGTTAAATATACGTTTGCCACCAATAACAAAGTTGCCAAAAATGCCGACGCGTGGCCCGACTAGGCAGCGTTCTTTTAAGAAGTCCCATTCTGCAATTAGATGTATGGTATGCATCTTCCAGCCACGTAATGCTTCATCACTATTGGCAACACCTATATCAAATACTGCACAGTTTGATGGGCATATACGCCATTCGCGTTCAGCGGCAAATGAGTAACCGAGTAACAGCGATAGACCACGAATAATATGATCCGCTTTGGTATACATACCGATGTGCCACAACGTGCCGCGATCAACATTTGCAGAACCTTGTGCAAGTTTTATCCAACCGTTTTGTGGTGTGCTGGTTTTCATGCGCAGCTCTTGGCAGCGTTTTTTGAAGGGTAATGCCATAGCGTGACCACCAATGGTTAACCATTCATACATGCCAAACGCGAGTGCCATATTGACCGGAAAACCATAATGACCATTGTAACCGAGTGGAATAGCAAATGCGCGGTTAATGTTAGTGCGTTTAGCAGTTGGAAAAAGTACACCCGCTTGCATAGTAAAATCAACAAAATCAAGATGCTCAGATTCTTCGTAGTTGGTTGTCCATCCAAGGATAACGCTCGTGTCGCCAACGCCGGTTTCGCTTTGATCACATAATGAAATACAGTTATCGCTTAAAATAGCGCCATATTGATTCAGAAAACTTTGCCAGATGGGATCATCATCTCCGGGGCACGCGGCGCAGGGGGAAAGATCGTTGCAGGAAAGATTGCTGAGTTTAATTTTGCGCACCGGCATATAAAATTCAAGGAAAAAGCCGTCGCTGATATTCTGTTGTATTTGGATGCCAGCTTCTATGATGCTAAATTTGCCACCAAAAGAAAAAAGGCCAAAACCATCACGTGCCGGTTCAACTTCTAACATCTGTAGGGTTAAATCTCGTGGATTGGTCAGATCCTTTCCAGGAACATTTTCTCCAAGCTTGAACATATTTTGTGGGCCATATATATCAAGTAAGCATGATTTACGTGAGCAGCCATTGCGACTTGTGCTCGTGCCGCCTGCGCCAATACGTACGTTTACCGTGGTGAGCCCAGGTCGTTCAAAGCGTGGCTCGGCATAAAGTACAAAGGGGGGGCGATAAAAATGGAGGTTGTCCCATGCTTGTAGCTGGGTTATGGAGGTCACTATGAGCAGCAGTATGACTGCATATCGCGTCTGCTTCATCGAAATAATCCTTTACCTGTACAGGGTGCGTAAATAGCCTTATTTATACGTTTAAGATAGTAGTAGCATACTATATAAAATGAGAGCTGTAACTATCTTTTTTTTGCTTGTTGAGTTGGGTCTGCTTTGCTATACTAACATATAATTATATATACAGATTTTTAAAAAAAGATTTACACTATGTTCAATTTCAATGATATTCCTGATGATCGCGAAGTTATGATGGCTCCAGAAGATACAGCTGCACAAACAGATACACAAGAGGCAACGCAAGTACACAACGAAGAAGCTGATGCCGCAAATAACTGTCAGCGGGAGCTTCAGGAGCTGCAAGATAAATATTTCCATCTTGGGGCGGATTTTAAAAACTATCAACGTCGCGTAGAAAAAGAGCGCGAGCAATGGACATTTAAGGCCCAAGAGCGCCTACTTCATGGCGTGTTGGCTATTGCTGACGATGTTGAGCGTGCCTTGCAAGAGCAGCATAAATTGGCAGACCGCCCTGAACTCAAAGCATGGGCTGCCGGTCTGGATATGATTGCAAAATCGTTGCATAAGTTCTTAGAGCAATCCGGCGTGCAGGAAATTGCACAAATGACCGAATTTGACCCCAATCTGCACGAAGCGCTGGTACAGGTTGAAGACGTGGCCGTTCCGGCTGGGCATATTGTTGCCGTTTTCCAAAAAGGGTATACCTATAAGGGAATGGTGTTGCGTCCGGCTAAAGTAAGCGTATCGGGCTAACTACTTATGCATCCCGAACAGACCGACAAGTAGCTCGGTGAAAATCAGGATAATAATCAAAATTTCCAGCATATCGCCTCGAATAGAATCGACTTTATGCTGGATTACTGACTGAATATCGCCGATAATTTCCAATTTCTGGTTAATCGATTTGCGCCAGCCATCAAGATCTAGTTTATCAACGAGCAGTTCATATAATTCTGAAAGATAGGGCTCGCCAACGAGCTTGATGCTGCTTTCCATGCGTTCAATAATTACCTGTATATCAACTTTAAGTTGACCAAGTTCATCTACCGGGCTTTTGCGTGTGCTTCCGATGAATGGTAAATAGGCACGGAATGGTAGTTTGCCCACTTTTTCTTCATAAATAAGGTTAAGCTTTTGATCCAACAGCCGATCGAAGAATCGCAATTCCAATGACTGCAGATTAGCGAACTCAAAAAGGTACAAAATCTCTTGATAATCAGGATCGTATATAAATGCTGCATCGGTATCAACGATGATTAAATCACCTTTAAAATAACCGATGGCAGAGTCTAATATGTCTTCTTTTTGGTACTCAGAGAGCGACTCGGTCTCAAAACGCAGCATAGAGACGATATTATTACTATAGTTCTCTTTAAGGACGTTGGGATCTAAGCGATTGGGCTCGGTATCTACCTGAATAGCCATATAGGATGATTTGGTATGAAAGAATTTGGCTTTTTTTACAAAGGGCTTGATGATTTTAAAAACACTACCGGCATCAATTACGCTTTGTTCAATGAATCTGTTTTTGATAGCTTCAATATTCTCTTTAACCTCATCGAGTGTATCATCAAAAGGAATTTTGTAGGTTAACGATATGGTGCCAAAGTTATGTAGACGTACACGTTCGCATGCTGAACTGCTATGTGGGTGGGGCAGGTCTATTTCCAGCGGGGTATGATATTTTTTGATAAATTTGGGTACGTTATAGGAGCGAGTAATGATCTTATCTGAGTTCTCAACTGCATCGAGGTTGATCTCATCACCGATATCGAAGGCATGAAAAATATAAATATTGCCCGAAAATATATGTTCTGGGGATGCGGTATCATGATTCGATGGAGACATTGCAGAAAGTTCCTTATAACAAAAAAGTATCAATATTCCTTAATGTACCAGAAATTATTACGAAATTACAATGCCCCCATCCCGGACAACTCTTCAGAGATCAGCCAGTCAGGTTTTATGCAGTAGATGATCATTAGATTCTAAGCAATTATACAATCTGTTTGTTTATCCCCGCTTGGGTTATTGTAGCGTTGGCCGATTCCGGATGATTTAACTGGTCGGGCCAATTGCTCAGCAATTTCAATAGCTGCATTATAGCGGTGGGGAAATTTATCGCGAAATGCTATCAGATCAGGGATGACTTGAGTGGATAACTTTAAAAGCCTCTTTGCCAGATCCCGAGCATCTTCTTCTGGGAGTATAGAACAAGATTCTTTATCACGACTATACAGAGACAGAATGTTGACCAGTGTATATACACGAGCATCTAAATGTTGATAGTAAGCCTGCATATAATAAGCGCATGCTAAACTGTTCTGTCCTTCAAGCCGTTCATAGGCATAACCCATGTTGTTGAGTATGAGGCCGCATTGCTTGTCTTCAAGGTGTAATGCGAGTGCCTTTTTACCGGTTGCTATGACTTTGGTCAACTGCCCATTGTGTTGATACGCAAGCATAAGATTCATAAATAGATGTTTTTCTGGTTCCAGTAGGAGCGCTCGTTTAAACCATGAAACAGCATGATTGAAGTTTCTGTTTCTAAAATATGAGCTACCGACGGTGCAGAGCTGTTCTGCGGTAATGTCTAATTTATTCAAGAATGCTAATAACTGTGTTGTAACAGCCAATTTTTGTTCCCCAGATTGTTTTGCCTGATCATTGATGCGATGCTTTGCCATATAGGAGTCAACGAGGGAAATAATTGCACCGCCATCAGGGACATGTGTGCTCCGTATAGACTGAAAACTTTTTTTGAACCAATGTAGCGCATCTGTAAAATTGTTTTGTCTTCGATAAAAGTCGCCAATAGCTCGTAAATTGTTACTATGGAAATCTTCTTTCAAACAGATTTGTAGTAGTTCTAGTTGGGTATTTTCAGGATTATAGGTGCCCAATGATCTATACGATAATTTCCTACGTGTGCGATATATCAAAAAATATTCAGGGTCTTTGTCCATTGGTGTTCTGGCCTGTGGATGTAGATGTACAGACATATTGGTATTGGTGCGGAAGTATTTATATAACCCAGGACCGTATGCAATATCTTGTAAAGGAATTCCATCTCGGCTCTTGTACCCAAACAACGCGAGAGTGCATATTGGGTATTGTATGATTTCATTAAGAGGAATTCCCTCGAAATAATCAACAGCGGATAAGGTGATAGTTGTTTTGGTCTGTATTCGCTCTCCTAGTCCGAATTTTTCAAAAGTTAATGTAGCAGGCATTGTGCAATTGGAAGGTGCCTCTTGGTTGGGTAAGCCAGACGTTGCAGCATAGTTTGAAGAAAAAACGTTGTTGGTATTTGCAGATGAAGTTGTGCCGCTGGATGGCCCAACAAAATTTGAAGGAACGGTGTTGTTATGAGCCGCAGGGCATACGTTTATGGTGAGTAACATGGCTATTATTAGGCATGTAAGTAGACTTTGCGGTAGCAAGTTTATCTCTTCCGGTTGTTTTAATTGATTTGAGTTACTGTTTTTTTACAAGAAATTCTGTTCGTGCCATTTGTATGAGTTTTGCAGTTGCTTGAGCATGATGCTCTTGCCATGCCTTTTCTCGTGCAGCTCGTTCACGTTCGGGATCGGCTGTTGCTATCTTAATTGCCTTATATAGTTCATTAATATCATTTTTTGGTACAAGCCTTTCAAGAAATTCAAATGCTCTTTTGATATCAGATTCTCGCTTCAAGTCGGCTGGGTGGCAGTTGTTGAAGATAAGGACGGATGTTAATAGAGCGAATATTGTAATTTTCATATTATTGGTTTGCTTTCAACGTTTGGAAAAATGTATGTAGATCGCGACATTGGTTTAGGGCCTCAGCATCGATGTTACCACTGTTGTCGCTTATTATTATTTGTGTATTACGCAATCCCTCTGCAATTCCTTGTTCAGTTGTACCATTGGCGTTGATCAATTGTTTGAGAAAAGGCAGAACTCCTAATGGGCAGATGCTACTCACTAGGCCTTCTACGGTTGTTATAACCATAAGGTCATTTTTTTGAGCGTAGTTATTGGTCAGACGCTCTGCAAGCTCGTCGGCGAGTTCCTTAGTCTGTTTCAGTTGCTCAGGAGTTAATGTATCACTTTCCTGAAATTTGTGTGCTTCCAGAGCCCATATTTGGAATTTGCGTAGAAGGTTGGTCTTACTTTTTTCATTTTTTTCAATTTCGGCTATTGCCTTTATACGGGATTCTTCAGCTTTTGCTTGCGCAACTTCAACTTTTTTTCGTTGCTTAATAATCTCTTCTTGTTCGGATGTTGCATATAGTATGTTGCAGGCAGTTGTTCCGAGCAACAAAATGAGTGGTAGTTTTTTCATAATTTATTCCGATTCTGTATAAGTGATACATAATATATATATTATAACAGCTGTATGATTAGAAATCTAATGGTTGAGCTGAGCATGCAACATAATTTGAGATGAAATATTTACAATGTTTTTTCCCATTGAGAATAATAAAATTATGAGTATTGAACTGTTTAATGTTGGTCGACGATTTGCCATAAGAGTGTAATATGTACATGCGCTACGTTGTTATATGTTTATTTATAAGCTATCTGCATGCTGTTGAAAACACTCAGCATAATCTTGTGAATATTCAACAAGTAAATCCGCGTATACGTGTCGATTTACGCTATGCCACCGCACAGAATTTTATTGGTACTCCGGTATACGATTATGGCGTGTTGCTTGTACATCAACGTGTTGCAGAAAAATTGGACGCAATCCAACACGAGTTGGAACAGATGGGTTATGGGTTATTGATATGGGATGCATATCGAGCGACCAGAGAACAGCAGCTAATATATGAAAAAGCTTGTCAGTTAGGTGGTGTGGCACTTGAACATGTTTCCAATCCTGCAACATCACCTGGATTTAAAAATCGTGGTTTTCATATTGAATTGACACTTGTTGATAGTACCGGAGAACCGCTTGCAATGCCGACAGATTTTGATGAACTTAACGAACGAACACATAGTGCTTACATGGATTTACCGACGCATGTGTTGCATAATCGTGTATTACTTCATGACATTATGCAGCGACATGGATTTGTAAACTTTGAAAAAGAGTGGTGGTATTTTCGTTTAAATGAACCCGATTGGCGAAATCTATTTCCACGTATAGAATTGACTCTTGAAGAGATTAAAGATTTATCGCTGTCAAAGAGCTAATCATTAAGCCGTGGTAATAAAAGTCCAAATAATGTACGATGTTGTTTGCTCTGATTAAGATATGCGCGCGCCAATATGCGAAAATGTTCTGCGTACGGTACATCATCATCTATTGTAGCATCAAAAGATACAGGTTCTAATCCTGCAACTCTGGCTGTAAATTCATCCGATTGTTGTAAGAGTGCAGCTTCCGTTTCCATTTCCTCTAGAGAAAATAAAGAAAAAATAGATTCCCAATCTTGTTCTCCATTATACATAAGCCACGCATAAAAAAGTGTCCTCGTATCATTAACATTGTTTGGGCATAGGCGAACACTCGGCTTAATGCCCAAACTACCAAGTTGGATCAGAGTATCTTCGAAAATTTTTAAGCGGGCCTCTATGCGATCTGTTGCAAATGCACTACGATAGAGTTCTAATAACCATGCTGCCCTCAGGGGGTGATCATCAATTCTTTGTGCAGCATCTAGTAAAGTACTATAGAGAATTTCCAAATCATGTTTCAAAACGTGCTCTTGATCATAAACGGGTAAAAGCTGCGCTATCCAACCAGATGTGCGTGTATGCAGTTCAGTAGTAATTTTTTGTAATTCATCGATGCGTGTGTCGGTTGGAAAAAGTATAGTTGTTGGAGATTTAGATAATGTTTTCCGCAGAGTAGTTTTAAATCTATATGATTGTTGCAAAGTTTTAAGCAGTTCAGCAAATGCTTCAGGAGTTAAGCGAGCACATGTTTCTTTGCAGGTAGTATCCAATAATGCGCATGAATTTTCCGAATGTTTTTGTTGCCAGCGAAAATTAAGATAATTGCATAAATATGATTCAACACTGTCAGGATCAATCGCTGGAGGACCTAAGACATAGGTAATTGCTTTGATTGATTTTATGCCGAATGGTTCGGGCGTGAGGGGTTTTCTTCCGTGATTATTTGGTATGTCGGCTAAAGGCGCCAATAACTTAAAAAGTTGTTGTGTGCGGTAGAGTATACGCGATGCAGACGGCAAAAGTAGGTTGCGTTTTTGAGCCTCCTTTCTCTTCGATTTAGTAAAGCGTTGCATATAGTGCCAAAGATAATGAAGGGCTGTATTTCCGTACCGATCAGTAGGCACTACAAACATTGGGTCCGTTGCCAATCGTTCTGCAAACATAAGATTGCCACTCCAGATAACATATGACAATAGTGGTACGTGAGTAATGGAAATATAATGGTATAAAGGTGAACAAGATTCATATGTATACATTTGTTCAGGAGTCGGTATGCTAATCACTCGACCATTACTTGCCGATTTTAATGCTGCAATTAATTGTGCGCTATCTCCATCCCAAGAACCCTTTTTAGGAAGATGCAGAGCATTACAAGCATTAAATGCATCTATTTGTGCAATAATTGTCTGGTTAGGAATATAAATTTCTACCTGTTGCTTGGTGTCATGAGCAGCGCTATGTATAATAGGTGTACTACATATGCTGAATATGATGTGCATCAAAAATCTATGCATACTGAAGATTCCTGTTTCATGTTGATTGCTATTGTGTAGTTAAATGTAGCATAATTGCAGCATGAATGCGAATTCATCTAGTTAATGCGCAAGTAACGCTTGTATTTTTGCATGTACTAGATGAATTACAGATATTGCACAGATGATCCCTAGTTGAATTGCGGGAAGTAAACCTAAATATATGTTTGCAAAAAGCATTTATATTCCCATATCTTTAAAAAATGCCTCATCATTTGGGTTACGACCTAAAAAGTTTATGAGTAACTCTTCAGGTTCTGCGCTCGCGCCGCGACCAAGTACTGTCTCTTTATTACGTGAACCGATAACAGGATTGAGTAACCCATGACGTTTGATCTTATCACCGATATCGAAGGCATGAAAAATATAAATATTACCCGAAAATATATGTAATGCTGGGTAGGGGGTAATGATGGTGAGTTCTGGGCTCAGGAGTTTTGCAAAGCTCGTTCTATCAAGCGCATCTCGTGAGCGCGCTCATCTGCAATACGAGAAAAATCTATTTTCTTAAAACGTTCCATGGTGCGGATATTGGCACTTGAATTGGTAAGCAGGTAGGCCATTGCCAGATAGTGCTGTGTATGGTGCATCCAAGAATGTGCTTGTTGCAAGCTGCGCTGATCTGTAGTTGATACCCAGGCTGAGCTCATCGTGCCCGCTTGATAGCGAGCAGACCAATATGCATGCATACATTGGTCTATATGTTCGGGAGCTACTTTATGACCATCCTGCACTAATTGCAGGGTAACCACAAGTGCATGCTCCGGTTTGGGTGATCTGGTAACTAGTGCAACCGCATCTTTTTCCGCGGAGCATTGTTGATATTCTTGAGTTGCTACAAAGGCGGCTTGCAGATCCGGTTGTTCAGAAAGCATATCAACTAAACGTCGGCAACTTGTATCTGCTGCGCACAATGCGGTATTATTCGCTAGTGCCAGCAGAAAAGTGATAACTAATAGTTTTTTCATGCTAGCATCCTCTCATTGATTACATTTTTTTTGAGGTTAATATTTGCTCAACAAAGTTGTAAAATTCTACGCATCGTTGCATAGCTGCAGTATGTTCTTGCATAATGTCTGGAGATATTTCATCCTTTTTTCTTGTCCCGGCGGCTATAACGAATTTTGCATTATCTCTTGCTTCCATCAATTCTTGCTTTGTAGTGGTAGCTACTTTAAGATGGGCCTGAGTTAAGGCAGATGTGTGAGTGTATCCGCAAGACAATCCAAGTAATCCCATGACTGTTGATAATGATGGCTTTTCTCCCAGTTGTTTATGCATTCTGGATTTTAACTTTTCCGGAAACATAATATGATGTTGCACTTCGGTATCTACGATCTCTTCCATCAATGCAAAAATAGAAGCATATTCTTCAACTCGTGGCTCTAAATATGAATCCAATTTTATATTAAGTCGCTGTGTTTTATAGCGATAAGATCGAGCTTCTTTTTCGGTAAGTTGAGGTTCTTCTTGTGCGCATATCGGGTTTATTGTTGCTAAAGCAATAGATGCGATTAGAATTGATAGTTTTTTCATGAGATGATCCTATAGATTAATAATAATGTAGAAATCAAACAGAGTATACCATCTGTTCGGTAAGAAATCTAATGGCTTAATTTGTCACGCTGTATCTTTACAATGCAACGGCTCAGCGATAATCTAAAGTTGATTTTGCACCCTTTTAAAGTACGAAAGCAGAGGGCCAATGAACTTACATTCTCAATGTGCATTAGTTTTATTAGTAGTTCATGCATCTGGTGTTGCAGCGCAAAAATCTTCGGCACAAGAATTAACCATGATGGGGCAGGCAAGTAGTTCACAAGATATGCAAGAATTTGAACCATTAGAGTTGGCGCGATTGGGAATCGATTATATGCGCCAACGGGCGATAAAAGAGGCAGGAAATTGTTTTTCGCACGTTTTGCAATCACATGATATGGCGGCTAAAAGCAAAGTCGGCCGATACTATTTTAAGCAACAAGATTACGCTACCGCAACTGTGTATTTTCAGCAATCCGGAAGTGGGTTTTATGCAGGATATGATGTCGCTTGTGCATGGAGTAATTTAGGTGCCACCTATATAAAGTTAAACAATTTACCTCAAGCCCGAGAATGTCTTGAGCGATCAACTATGCTATTTGAGGGGTTGGCAAATAAAGATGATGTAGATATTAAGCAAGATGCCTTGCTGGCAACATTTAACCTTGGGTTAGTGCATTGGCAAATGGGTAATCACTATGAAAGCTGGGAATGTTGGGCAAGTGTTGCAGAACATTCATATTGTGTCCAATCTTTGCAGATTATAGCGAAGATATTATTAAAGAGCGGCAAATTTGATGATGCGGTGCGTGTATTAGAGCGGATGCATAAGATGAAAGAAGTGCCAACGGATGTTTCCGCTGATGTTGCAAATAACCTCGGTGTTATTGCTTATAAAAAATCACAGGTGGAGCAAGCGCGCCAATATTTTATACGTGCAAGTGAATTGGGGCATTCTGCTGCTCAAAAAAATCTGAAGAAATTGCAATCACAGACTGTTGCAAAAGGACCGTGTACCATTTTATAAAAAAAGGATAAATAATGATGTATCGAATATGTATGAATCTGTTAATAAGTTGTGCGTTGGGTTATATGAACTTTTCTTGTTGCGAACTTTCTGATGCTGCTCGTGCAAAAGGATTTGTATATCTTTATGAAGTTGATCCTACCATTATCGAATCACCACGCTATGCTACTGCGGAAAATTTTGTGGGCAAACCACTTCCCGGGTATACCTGTTCGCGCATAGTTATAACTATGCAAGCCGCACAAGCACTTAAAAAGGTGCAAGATGAGGTGCGACAAGCAGGGTACTCATTAGTTGTTTGGGATGCATATCGGCCTCAATGTGCAGTAGATTGTTTTATGCAATGGAGTACAGACAGTGCTGATCAAGTTAAAAAAAATAGTTATTATCCGTTTGTTAACAAAGCGGATGTATTTAAGCTTGGTTATGTAGATCGCCGCTCAGGCCACAGTAGAGGGAGCACGGTTGATCTTACGCTCATTAAAATTGGCAAACAGCTGCATGCAGTCCAAGAAAAGCAATGCAAACTTACCAATGGCCAGCAGATGGCTTTTCTCGATGATGGCACGCTCAATATGGGATCTTCATTTGATATGTTTGACACGGTGTCGCACACATACTCTGATCTGGTTGCAGCAACATACACCAAGCGCAGACTCTATCTACGCTCAGTGATGGAAAAACATGGCTTTAGACCATACGATAAAGAATGGTGGCATTTTACGCTTATCAATGAGCCGTATCCGGCAGATCAAGACTCTAGTTATTTTAACTTTACCATTTCTTAAACGCTATCAGTTAGCCGCTTTAATTTCGCTTGTGCTTCTTGCATTTGCGTATCTTCCGGTTCATGTTCCAGATAACAATCAAGCCAGAACATTGCGTCTTCTTGTGCTGCAAATAATTCTTCTGGTGAACTGCGGCCACAAAGTCGAGCCAACGTGAACCATTCAGAACGTTTATAATAATTTTTTGCTAATGCTTTCAAGTTTTTGATTGTATCGCCATCGGCGGTTTTCTGCATGCAATGCAGGGTATAGTTTAATTGTAATGCAAGGCGATCATGCTTTCCTGGATCTATTACAACAGTTCTTCCATCCGGATAATGGTTAAAAGCTCTTAAATGAATTTTTGAGTTAAAAGGGGTAATTTTCTTTGCAAATTCCTGTAGACAACCTTTTGAAAGGTTGCTCGCGGATCCATATAAATAGGTATGAGCATACAAGGTAAGTGCGTCAAAATATTTTAGGTGCGCCATTTTTCTACCATTTCGTTCCGTAGTTATGACTGTACCAACAATAAAGCACCACGGTAATTCAGATTCGTGTGATTTATTACACAATTGTTCAAAGGTAACTGATGGTGTGTATGGTGCGCGCATATTTCTGTGAATATAATACGCCGATTGTACTGGTCCAGTTTCTTCTTCACCAGCCTGATTAATATAGCTGCGATGAGTAAAATCCTGCGCGATGAGAGGCCATAGTGAGGCTGCATGTATGGGTAAAGCGCCTGATAAGATAATAAGTAGTAAAGTTCTCTGCATAACATTCCTTTTAGTAATTTATTAATTGGAAAGCATCCATTAATAGTAAATGGTAATTTAAGTAACTATTCTGAGCATAACGATTATGCTGATATTTTTGAAGCCAGAATTGTGCTTCCTTTTTAGCTTTTTCAAGTTCTCGTTGCTCAGTCTCTTGTTGCTTAATCGATAAGATATTATTTTGGAGGTATTTTTGGGTTGAGTGTGCTCGTTGTATATAACGTACGCATTTGCTGAATACTAAATGTCTAAAACCGGTTAGATCTATTGGTTTCTTGTTATCCAAAAGTTGTAGTGTATAATGTAATTGTAAACCAAGTTGATCCTCTTCGCCTGGATTTAGTCCGATGGTGAGACCATTAGGATAACGGTTGCATGCCATAAGGGTTACGTGCGTAGTTTCACTATGAGCTGCTTGATTTGCGATAAATTGTGACAATTGTCGTAAATAGGGCAGATTATCCTGTAGCAAACGGTTCTGTTGCATAAATCTATAAATAATAGCGGCATCAAAATAGCATGTTCGCGTAGTTACTATTTGATCTGATGTCGTAGTTTTAACTTTTCCAATAAGAAAACACCAGGGTACATTATGCTGATGCGCACGGTGGCACATTTGCCCAAGGGTGCTTGTGGGTTCAAATGGCACCGGTTGATGCTCGTGTAGATGATATACAGAATCCACGGTGGAAAACATCTCTACATCTTCTTCTTCGTCATAATAGTAACTTGGTCCGGAAAGTTGAATTCGGATAGGCCATGCATCTTCGCTTCCTGCCGCATGAATGTGAAGAGTGCTTGTAAATGCTAATAGTGTAATAATTACTTGATGTATCATGTGAGAAACTCCTGTTGGTAGATATGGACGGTAAATTTAATAGATCATTTGTACCACAGTTATGAAATGAACGCAAATTTATGCTTACCCTCTAGGCAAACGCTTAAATTTACGGCATTCTTACTAACAAATTAGTTCACCTTTTATACATGGATTGTTATATGCAAACATATACTGACGAATCATTAATGGAACATCATCAAGAAGTTATTGACCAGATTGATGATCTTTTTGTACGCCTTATTGAAGAAGAAGATGAAAGCAATGGGCTTAAAATATGTTACGTTATCGGTGAAATTCTTGATAGAAACTACACTGAAGATGAGTTGCCACATGGTATTGCTTATATAGTTAACTATTTTAAAGAGAGTATAGAAGGGCTGGATGATTTAACCTCTGCTGACTTTGAGCAGATGGTGCAGATGTATCGTGCTGAACAAGGGGTAAATAAGATCACTTCACTCATGACAACTGAAGAGGACGAAGAAGAGGAAGATGATGAATCAGCTTCTTTACAGGAGTTACTTGATGGCATAGAAGGTGCTGACGCTGAAGAAGCGGTAGAGCTTGCAAAATCGGTTGCCTATTCATTGGCACACAATGAACATGAGGCTCAAGAGCTATTGGATCAGATTCAAGCAAGTCTTGATGAGCGCGCAAAAAAGAAATAACTAACCACCACATTATCGGAGAGCTTTTTATGGTGATAGTATATCGGTTAATACTATGTTTTTTCATTGTAGGTAAATCACTATTGGCTGGAGACTCTCCTCATAGCATATGCTCCTCAAGTTCAGATATGTCAATATCGTCACTTAATGGTTCTCCGATTTCATCACCGTCATCATCCTATTCTTCATTGCCAAGTTCACCCATGCCGGTACGAGCTGTGGTTGCATCCCCTGCCAGATCGCGAAGGATTGAATGTTGTCTGGGCATACCTTTGTTACGAAGCACGCGTAATATACAAAAAACGATTGCTCGTAAGTTGCAGCAAGATGCGAACTGTGGTTATACATTCAATAGAGCGCAGCTTAAACAGCTTAAAAAGGTACGCTTTGCCTGGCTTGGTTCAATGTCAGCATCTCAAGAATCGGAGTTGCGTTCATTATTTAATGAAATGCAGCAAGAACATGCTCAACAGTTATGTGGTAGCATTATAGGTAGTTTGTCATTTGATCACGTTGAGTGCATGCAACTGTTTGCACACACTATAAAATTTATGCAATTTGTTTCGGCATTTACAGCAGCTGCGGATAAAAAAGGTATTTCGCATTTAAAATTGCCTCGCGATACTGCTTTATCGATTTATCTGGGTTCTTTGAGGCGTTCGCCTGGGGCTATGAGATTAGCCGATGTGCAAGATAAGCTCAAGGGCTTATCTTTACAAGAATCGCAACTTACCATAGGTGATTTGTGCCTCTATTTTGAGCAGGATTTTGAAGCATCTGATCGTTGATAGACAAAAAAACTCGTCCTGATTTATTTAGCCCATTAGCAAGTGATGATCAAGTAATTGTGTAAAATCGGGGAGTCGACTCCCCGATTTTAATAAAACCTGCTACTTTTTCAAAATAGTAAAGAACGCTTCTTGTGGCACTTCAACGTTACCAACTTGCTTCATGCGCTTTTTACCCTCTTTTTGTTTTTCAAGAAGTTTGCGTTTACGTGAAATATCACCACCATAACATTTTGCAGTTACGTCCTTGCGGAGTGCGGCCACTGATTCACGTGCAATAACTTTAGCGCCGATTGCCGCTTGAATAGCAACTTCAAAAAGTTGACGCGGAATAACCTTACGCAATTTTTCAGCTAGATCACGACCAAGATAATATGATTTATCTTTGTGCACAATCACCGAAAGTGCATCGACCGCTTTTTTATTGAGCAAAATATCCATTTTAACGAGCTCAGATGGCTCATAACCCGCTTCTTCATAATCAAAGCTTGCATAGCCGGAGCTGAGTGATTTCAGTTGATCGTAAAAGTCGGTTGCAACTTCATTAAGGGGCAACCGGTATTTTAAAATAACACGCTCTTCATCCAAAAAGCTCATATCTGTTTGGATGCCACGTTTTTCTTCACACAGCTTAATCATATTGCCCAGATATTCTTTGGGAACAATAATGGTGGCCAATATGATCGGTTCATAAATGGTATCAATGCTGCTTGGATCAGGAAAGTCTGAAGGGATTTCTATAGTGATTTCATTACCATTTTTTAACAATATTTTATACAGCACACTGGGTGCTGTTGCAATTACCACCAAATTATATTCTTGTTCAAGACGTTGCTTGAATACATCCATATGTAATAGGCCAAGAAAGCCACAGACAAAACCAAGGCCAAGTGCAGGTGAACTTGTTTTTTGTATGGTGACGCTGGCATCATTAAGGGTTAATTTTTCAATGGCGTCGGCAAGTTCGGTAAATTCATCGGTATCAATGGGATATATACCGGCAAACACCATCGGCTTGGCTGGCCGAAAGCCGGGAAAGGGTTCCACATTCTTTTTGTGTGCATAAATAGTATCACCAACTTGCGCCTCTTTTACGCTCTTCATACCGGCGATAAGATATCCTACTTGTCCCGCGTATAAACCGGGCATCTGTTGTTGGTCAGGATACATAAGGCCGACTTCCAGCACTTCGTATGAATTACCGGTTTGTGCAAGGCTGATCATATCACCTTTTTTAATTTCACCATCTTTGAGCGCAATAAGACAGATAACACCGCGATATTCATCGTACCATGAGTCGAACAGCAACGCTTTAAGCGGGCTGTCAACCGAGCCTTTTGGTGCAGGAATTTTGGTTACAATAGCATTAAGAATGTCATTAATACCGATGCCAGCTTTTGCGGAAGCAAGTATGCATTCGGCGGGGGCAAAATCGAACAGTTTGCCCAGTTGTGCAATAATCTTTTCCGGCTGAGCATTTGCCATATCTATTTTATTGATTACCGGTACCATAGTCAGATCTTGATCAAATGCTAAAAAGAAGTTTGCCATGGTTTGTGCTTCAACGCCTTGTGCGGCGTCTACTACCAGCAGTGCACCTTGGCAGGCATATAGGGAACGAGAAACTTCATAGCTAAAATCAACGTGTCCCGGGGTATCAATAAGGTTAAGTAAATAAGTTACCCCATTGTGGGTATAAAACATAGATGCCGTTTGTGCTTTAACCGTGATGCCGCGCTCCTTTTCAACCTGCAGTTTATCTAAAAACTGTTCGTTTTTATCTCGATCTGATAGGGTGCCGGTAACTTCAAGCAGGCGATCAGAGAGCGTTGATTTGCCATGATCAATATGTGCAATGATAGAAAAATTACGCACCTGTTCGGGTGCAATCGATTTTAAGTCTATTTTTTTCAGATCCATGAGGTGTCTATATGCCTTCAAAATTGTTTACAAACTGTACATGACCAGTATACGCTAAAACCACAAAATTGTATATTACATTCACCATTCACATAAGGGAGTCATGGCATGAAGCGTATAGTATATCTAGCACTGTTGGCTGGGATCTTGCATCTACAAGCGGCGCAAAGAATAAATAACCATGCCCAACGGCAAAATGGTTCAGCTGACGTTGTGGATAAGCTGTTTTTTACCGGGTTACTGCCTGAAACGGCACAAGAAGTAGCCCAAAAACTTAATGTTTTGCTGGCAAGTGAATATATGCTCTACACTAAAACACAGAAATTCCATTGGAATGTAGTGGGACCATTCTTCGGGCAGCTGCACAAGCTGTTTAATGACCAATATGATGAACTTGCAGGATTTTTAGACATGGTTGCAGAGCGGGTGCGTGCATTAGGGCACCGTTCGTTCGGCACGTTGGCGGAGTTTATTAAATTTAGTCAAATAGCAGAAGAACCGGGCGTTAACCCAGATGCAACTGCGATGATTAAAATTCTATTGCAAGATCATGAAATGATTATTAAATATATGCGCGATCTTACTGATCTGACCGCCAACTTGAATGATATGGCAACGAACAACTTTTTGTGCGGTCTGATGGAAAAACATGAAAAGATGGCGTGGATGTTGCGTGCGCATCTGCAATAACAGTCAAGCTTGTGCTTGAGAAAACCTGGTTAGCCTAGAGTATAATGAAACTATGACTTCCTGTGAGGTTATGCTATACTTTTGATAATGCAGTAATTAATTGACAATTATTGCCCAAAATAAGTATTAATCTGAAGAACAGGTAATATACAATCTACTATTTGATAAACGTATTGTGCAAAGCCTAGCAATCGAAAGTACTGTGGATCAAGCATATGGAAACGCTGAATAATAGTTTAAAAAGAAGAGATGTCATACCCGTATTAATTGAGGATGAGTTAAAAGATTCGTTTCTTGATTATGCAATGTCTGTTGTCGTTAGTCGCGCAATTCCTGATATCCGCGACGGTTTAAAACCGGTGCATAGGCGCGTACTCTATGCCATGCAACAGATGGGTTTACATTATAATAAACCATATAGAAAATCTGTCCGTGTGGTCGGTGACGTGCTCGGTAAGTACCATCCGCATGGTGACCAAGCGGTGTATAATACCATGGTTGGTATGGTGCAGGATTTTTCTAAACGCTATCCATTGCTCGATGGCCAAGGTAACTGGGGTTCTGTAGACGGTGATAACGCAGCAGCTATGCGTTATACAGAAATTCGCATGGCAAAAATTTCACAAGAAATTCTTGCCGATCTTGATAAAGAAACCGTGGCTATGGTGCCGAATTTTGATGAAAGCACCGTTGAGCCGGTATTGTTGCCAAGCCGTATTCCTAACTTGTTGGTAAATGGTACAACCGGTATTGCCGTTGGTATGGCTACTTCTATTCCGCCACACAACTTAACAGAAATTATTAATGCATGTCTTGCAATGCTTGCAAATCCAAATTTAACGTACGAAGAGCTGTTTGCATTAGTGCCTGCACCTGACTTTCCAACTGGTGGTATTATTTGTGGGCGTGCGGGTATTGTTAAAGCATATCGCACCGGACGTGGTAACCTCACCTTGCGTGCAGTGGTCGAAACGGAAGAGAATAAAAAAGGCACTAGTCTTATTGTTAAAGAGCTTCCGTATATGGTTAACAAGGCGGAGCTTATTATAAAAATTGCCGATCTTGTACGCGATAAAATTGTAGAAGGCATTGCCAACATCCGTGATGAATCGGATAAAAAAGGTATGCGCTTAGTTATTGAAATTAAGCGTGGCGAAAATGCAAGCGTTGTGCTTAATCAACTGTATAAGCATACGCAATTGCAAAATTCCGTTTCAATTTTAATGCTTGGTTTGCTTGATAACAAACCGATGGTATTCAGTTTGCGTCAACTGATTGAGCATTTCTTGTACCATCGCAAAGAGGTTGTTTATAAGCGTACGCTTTTTGATTTAAAGAAAGCGGAAGCGCGTGAACATATCCTTGCCGGATTTATTATCGCACTACAAAACATTGATGAAGTGGTTGCGATGATTAAGCAATCAGCATCGCCTGAAGATGCAATCGTTGCACTCAACAAACGCTTCTTGCTTACCCCAGAACAATCAAAAGCGATTCTGGAAATGCGTTTGCAACGTTTAACCGGTTTAGAGCAAGAAAAAATACATGCAGAACAACGTGATCTAAAGGTATTGATTACCAAATTACGCCTTATTTTAGCTGATGAAGAAGTGCTCAAAAAAGAGGTTGTTGCAGAACTTGAAGAGATTAAAGCAATCTATGGTGATACACGTAAAACACGTATTGAAGGCGCTCTTGATATACTAACAGAAGCGGATCTTATTCCTGAAGAGGAAGTGGTCGTAACCTTAACTATGAAGGGTTACATTAAACGTGTAACGCTTGATACTTATGGCGTGCAGCATCGTGGCGGCAAGGGTAAAATGGGTATGACCGCACTTGATGAATTTGATGATGTTGTACAAGATATCTTTATTGCACGCACGCATGACGAGCTCCTGTTCTTTACCAATTTAGGCCGTATTTATAGTCTTTCAGTATTCCAAGTACCCGAAGGTTCTCGAACCTCTAAAGGGCGTGCGATTGTAAATCTCTTAACCTTACAAGAGGGTGAGCGCGTCGTTAAACTCGTCTGTACTCCGGATCTTGAAGGCAAGCAGGCAGTTATGGTCACCAAGCATGGTACCATTAAACGTACCGATGCAATGGCGTTTGCAAAAATTCGTCAAACCGGTATTCGTGCAATTACCCTTAACGAGGGTGACGAACTTGCATTCTGTGCAATGAGTTCAGGTAACGATTCTATCGTATTGGCAACAGCACAAGGGCAAGGTATTCACTTTGCAGAAACTGAAGTACGCTCTATGGGTCGTCAAGCTGCAGGTGTTATCGGTATTCGTTTGCGTAAAGATGACTTTGTGGTGGGTATGCAAGTAATTTCAGACGGTTCTGATCTGTTATTTGCAACGGCATATGGTTATGGTAAACGCGTAGAAATTAAAGATTTCCGCGTTGCGCATCGTGGCGGGCTTGGTGTGCGCACCATTCCAACGCACGATCGCAATGGCCAAGTTATCGGGCTTGTACAAGTATCTGATCAATCAACGGTATTGCTTATCGATATGCTTGGCAAAATTATTCGGCTGTCGCCAAAAGAGATTCGCACTATGGGACGTCAAGCAAAAGGCGTACGTCTCATTCGTCTTGAACCGGGCCAAAAGTTGGCAGCGGTTGTAGCGTTTGAAGAATCAGAATCCGGCGATAATGCCAACGGGTCTACCGGCGGCGAGCAGGGTTCAGAACATACGTCGAACGATGCATCAGAGCAACATGTATCTCAACAATCTGATATGATACTGCAACCGGCTATCGCAGTAGCGGTAGCAACGGTAGAAGAAGAGATTGAGCTGTTGCAAGATGCAGCAGATGAGCCTGAAGATCTCATGGTTGAATTCGATGATGCCGTTGAATTTTCAGATTAATTCGTAATCATTTATAAACAAAAAAGGAGTGCAGCCAACTGCACTCCTTTTTTGTTTACTTGACGTAATCATGCGCTCCGCTAAACTTATTATTATGCATAAAAAAACTACACTCCTCCATTTATCTCTTATTGAAGGTCTTGGCGACGCTACGATACACACCATCCTTGAGCGTGTACCGGATATCACATCTTTGTATACGATGCCAGAGCATGTTATACAGAGTTTTGGCATTAAGCAAAAAAAAGCAGAACTCATAGTCGCTGGACTTGCTGATGCTGCATTACTTACGCACGAGCTGGAACTTATAGACAAGCACAATATTAGCTTGCTCACTATTGTAGACCAAGGGTATCCGGAACTGCTGCGCAACATACATTGTCCGCCGGCAGTGCTGTATACCATTGGTGCGCCACTTGCATATAAAGAAAAAGGGGTAGCCATGGTGGGATCGCGCCAAGCGGGCAACTACGCGCAGCAGGTGATTGAAACGCTTGTGCCGCCGTTGGTGGAGCGCAACTGGACAATTGTAAGTGGTGGCGCATTAGGTGCCGATACCATGGCGCATCACGCAGCGTTGGCAGCTGGGGGTAAAACGGTAGCGGTGATTGGTTCAGGCCTATTAAAACCTTATCCGAGTTCAAATAATGCAATGTTTAAAGCCATTGTGGCACAGGGTGGTACCATAGTAAGCCCCTTTCCTTTAACAAGCATTGCATATCCGCAGAACTTTCCAGCACGTAACCGTATTATTGCAGGGCTCAGCCAAGCAACGGTAGTTATACAGGCTGCTGCCAAAAGTGGCGCACGCATTACTGCGCTTTTTGCACTGGATCAAGGACGGCTGGTATGTGCTGTGCCGGGTTCGATTTTTGACCCGTTGAGCCTTGGGTGCCACAAACTCATTAAAGAGGGTGCAACAACGGTGGCCTCCGTGGATGATCTCCTCATTGAACTGGGTGAGCAACCAAGTGCCGAACCGGAACAAGAGGGTAAGCAGCAGGAACTTTTTGTGCAACCGGCAACTCGCATACAACCTAAAGCGGTAGCAAGTAAACCGGCAACATTGTCTGAACATGCATCAACTCCAGAAAAGATACTCTATTATTGTCGCCAACAGCCAATGGCTCCTGATGAACTTATGCCTATAGTTGGCCTTAGCCTGCATGCACTGCAAGAAGAGCTGTTTGCGCTGCAGCTGGCAGGTAAACTTGAGCAGAACCTCACCGGCATGTACGAGGCGATCTAATTTGATTTTTTTTACGAATACTGTATCCTTAAAAACGGATAAATAAGCTTGTAAAAAGCATATTATACCTATAGGTAGTACAGTAAAATTTCAAACTGAAACAGTCTTTGGAGACTTTTGTCATGCCAGTTCCTAAACGTAAGCGTAGTAGACGCCGCAGAGATTCCCGTTTTGCAAATAAAGGGATACAAGTAAAAGCCATTACCGGTTGTGCAAATTGCAGCCTTCCTTTAGCCCCGCATCAAGCGTGCAGCGGATGTGGACATTATAAAGGTGCTAAAGTGTTGGTAACTAAAGAAGAACGTTCAGCAAAACGTGCAGGTACACGTAAAGTACGCGACGAGCGTAAAGCAGCGCGTCAAGCTACCGCTGAACCAACGTCTGAACAACAATAATTCCTTACGATAATAAAAAGCCATACGGTGACTGCGTATACAAAAAGACGCGGTGTAGCCGGATGGCTTTTGTACCTTGAAATAAGCTCAATATTTTTGAAAGGTGTAGAAGTATGAAAAGAGAATTAGCGGGATTTTTTGATAACATTGATCCCCGTGTTTTGCAAATCGGTTCACTTATACTCTTGGCCGGTGCCGGCATCGGTGCAGGATGGTATGGTATGCAATGGTATGTTGCGCGCAAAGGTACAGCAGCGCAGCAGCTGATGAGTGACTGTATGGATGAATATCGCAAGGCTCAAGTAAGTAAAGATTCACTTTGGGGTGAAGTTGAGCTTGCAAGTACGTTAGCACATACACAAGCTGCCGGTTCGGCACTTGAACCTTATTTTGTTATTATGCAAGCACAAGCATATGGAGCGCAAGGGCACACCGCAAAAGCGCTTGAGCATATGGAGCGCGCACTTGCAGAACTTCCGGTAGATTCAGTATATCGTTCTTATTTCACGGTAACGCAAGCTCTCATTAAGTTGTATGCTGCAGATTATGCACAAGAAGGTTTAGCGCAATTGCAACAGTTGGCTGCAGATGAGCGCAATTGGTTTGCAGATATTGCTGCATATCATGTTGGCGAATGGTACTGGATGCATGATAAATTGCCCGAAGCAAAACAGGCGTGGCAGCAGCTGGTTGATCAGCAGGCATTAGCAGATTCACCATGGGTTGCGCTTGCAAAACAGAAGTTAATGACGCTGTAAATAACATGAGCAAAGCTCATGATAGTGCATCATGAATAAAAATTAAAAACCATACGCCTTTACAAGAGTAGTTTTGTAAAGGCGTTTATTATTATATGAGTTAGTTACTATGAAAAAAAATCCTTCCTGCCGCGTACGTTTTGCACCATCACCTACGGGTAATCTGCATATTGGTGGCTTACGTGCTGCACTATTTAACTGGTTATTTGCACGCCACAATGGTGGTACATTTTTGTTACGTATTGAAGATACCGATATTGAACGCTCAAAGCCTGAATATACACAAAGTATTTTGCAAGCGCTTGATTGGGTGCAGATTGCATCTGATGAACCGATGGTTATACAATCAGAACGTATTCGTGAACATCATCGTATGATTGATCAACTGTTGGTACAAGGCAAAGCATATAAAGATTATTACCAACAAGATGAATTCTTTGAGCTGTATGCGGCAAAATATGGCTCTGCTGAATTTGCAAAAGCATATCATATCTGTCGTGACCAAGAGCAAAACCAAGGCGACAAACCATATGTTGTACGCTTTAAGTTGCCGCTTGATCGTGGTTCTATAACATTTAACGATATGATACGCGGACAGATTACTATCGGTACTGAACAGCTTGATGATTTTGTTATTGCGCGCTCGGGTGGTTTTCCCATGTACAATTTTGTGGTAGTGATTGATGACATTTTCCAGGAAATTACGCATATTATTCGTGGGGAAGAGCATCTTTCTAACACGCCAAAACAGATTCTACTCTATGAAGCTTTTGGCAAGCCGGTGCCGCAATTTGCACATTTACCGCTTATTTTGGGCCCCGATGGCAACAAACTTTCAAAGCGTGATGCAGCAACTTCGGTACTTGAGTATAAATATGCCGGGTATTTGCCTGATGCATTGTTTAACTATCTGGTGCGTTTAGGCTGGGCGCATGGAGACCAAGAGGTTTTTACGCGCCAAGAGTTAATCCAGTTCTTTACCTTAGAAGCGGTAGGTAAAAAGGGTGCAATTTTTGATAAAGAAAAACTTGATTGGCTCAATGGCGTCTATATGCGTGCAGCAGATGATGTAACGCTGTGCGCGACCATGACAGAAATCGATCCCACCTATACTGATATGTTGCCATTTGATGATGAGCAACTGGTGCAGTTAGTGCATCTGTATAAAGAGCGCTCCAAAACCATTGCGGAAGTTATGCAGGAGATAAAAACCTTCGCGCATGAACCTGCACAGTATGACGCACAAGCAATTGCTGAATGGGTAGACAAAGATACTCCTGCTTTGCTGGTGAGTCTGGTGAATTTATTACAAACGATTGATTCATGGCAATTAAATAAGATAAAAGATAATATAACAGCTGTTGCTAAAGAAAAAGGCAAAAAGTTGGGAGCAGTTGCACAGCCGATACGTATTGCATTAGTTGGCGGAAGTTCAAGTCCGAGTGTCTTTGAACTGTTAGATATACTTGGCAAAGATGAGTCGCTCCGGCGCATAGAATTGCTTTTAGAGTACTTACAACAGATGCCCGGATAGCCTGACTCCGAAAGTTAGGGAGCATGAAGTTAGGGATGGTCTTTCCGGGATACGCAGATCAATTTGTTGGTATGGGCAAAGAGCTCTACGATGAATCACGCATTATGCAGGAATATTTTGATGAGGCATCACATTGCCTTGATACCAATTTTCTCAAGCTTTGTTTTGCTTCATCTGATACAGAAATATCAAAGATGCAGTATGCGCATACTGCACTCTTTTTAGTCAGTTCATCTATTTATGCGCATTTGGCAGAACTTGGTGTAAAACCGGATATGGTGGCCGGCTACGATATTGGGCAATATGCGGCATTTCATGCAGTTAAAGGAATCACCTTTCCTGATGGGCTCTATTTGCTCACAAAATTAACGCACTTTTTGCAGGAGCTGTATACTGAGCACCCCATTGCGCTCATACGCATAAAAGGAATTGCGCCTACCGTGCTTGAGCAACTGTTGCAAGAGCATGCAGTTGATACTATTCATATTGCTATGTACGAGTCTGCGGACCAAACCGTAATTTCCGGGTTGCAAGAACATATAGAAGAGTTTATGCGTGTTGTTGAGCAAGCACACCCTAAAGCAAAAGTTAACTGCGCGCCCATTGAACTTGGCATGCATAGTGCGCTTGCGCAGGCGGCAATAAAACAGTTTGAAGTTTATTTGGAAAAGGTAGACTTTAAAGATACGGTTGTGCCGGTAATCGCCAATAGCTCAGCACAATTAATAACATCCGGCGCTGATCTGCGTAAAGAGGTTATTCAAGCACAGCTGCAGCCGGTGCAATGGCACAAAACTATGATACAGCTGCATGACTGTGATGTTATTTTAACCATAGGGCCGGCAAAAACACTCACCAGCATGCTTAAAAAAATCTATCCGGAAAAGCAGATTTATACTATACTAAAACCGGCAGATATAGATCAGCTGCGCGAACTCTTGCAGTTGGCGCCGGCACAAGAAACCTATCACGACAATAACGAGGCGTAAATTTATGTCATTCGATCATACCGATACCACCCGTAAAGTATATGAAGCAATCGCACAAAAGCTGCATATCGATGCATCAACTATAACCCCGTCAGCCACGCTCCAAGATTTGGGCGCTGACTCATTGGATATCGTTGAGTTAATCATGCGATTTGAAGAGCTGTTTGGTATCGAAATTAATGATGAAGATGCTGAAAAACTGCATGACGTAGGGCAAGTGGTGGCCTATATCGATGGATTGCGCCGCAAATAGGGATGTTGCGCCCCTTTTTGTATCCTCTTGTAAATTCCGTGCTTTATGGTAAAATATTACTATAAGTAACATTTTTGCTCTTTTTTTGCCGGCATGTGCCGGTTTTAGAGTAAAAGGTATAATATAACCTAAACATTAAAGGGTTCAGGATGAAAAGACAGTTATTAGCATGTATGCTTGTTCTTACAAGTATCACTATGCAGAATGTGCACGCTAGCCAAACGGCTACGGATTATTTGAATAAATTCAAGTTTTTGAGCGATGGATTTCCAAACATGCACATGAAATATGATACATTGCGTGCCGGATGTGTTAGTGCAGCCTGGATTGCTAAAAATCCTGCGGTACAACAGTTTGTACAAAACAATTTTAATATGATTGCAGGAACAGCTGGTTGTATTTTTACAGGTATTGTTGGTTTTGCTTTAAGAAGTTTATATCGTTGGCGCAATGATAAAAACTATGACAAACAATTTAATGCGGATCCAGTATTTCGTAAAAATGCTTTTAAAGCCGCTTTGAATGCCGGTTTGTTACAGTGGACACATGAGCATGACAAGCAAGATTTAGAAAATGCTATACCATTGCATGTTGAGGGTCGCTATGGGCCAGTGGGTGGTATAGTATTAAAAGGAGAACAAGCAGCATTTGCAGGGTCCGGCTATCGTGCTAAGGCCATTCTCTTTAACCCTGAGAATGTATTGCGTTTCCGATTGCTGAACAAGATCAATCAAAAAGGCTATGCTTGTGAGCTTCATAAGAGTGCCGCCATTAGCAATAGTTCAGAAGGACATGCAGTATCTTCAGGTGAGCGTAACCTTGTAATATCAGATGAATTTAATACGCACAATCCTGCTAGAACTCCACTTGTTCTTTTAAGTGATGATCAATATAGAGTACAATTAGTTGACTTATTAGCCGACTATCTTGAAAGATTACCCGATAATCGCATGGGTCCTGTAGATCTGCTTGTTTCTGAGCCAATGCAGACCATCGATATCAGTAATGAAGTTCCTACGACATCCACGCAAGCAAGATTAACTCTTGTGGGTGGTGAGGGTATGAAAGTTATTCATCCAGAGATACAGGGATGGGGTGTGGGTATGACCGCTATCTCAACACCAAAAGTTTTGAAAGCTCTTGCGCCACATGATGCATCATATTTAGTTGCTCAAGACGGAGCGTTCAAACAGCGTGTATCAGTAGAAATTAAAGACGAGTCTCGTTTTGAAAGAGCTAACGAGTTGGACGTTCCTCGTAGTGCCAAAATTACATTGGATTTAGGTGGGACAAGACCTCGTGAATGCGTTGTCTTTAATGCAGATAAAGCCCAGGTTGTTGCTGATTGGGATGTCATTAAAGATATCATCATAGATGAATGCCTGTGGGAGAAACCTGCTAAGGAGTGCTTGAAATTGACGCGTGCAGAGAATGGTTATGTATTTGGTCAACCTGAGGTGAAACCAACGGTAGTACCAGAACCAATTTTTGTGCCGATAATCTTTGGCCGTCCTGACGCTGCTGCAAGCTCAAGCAATGCTGGATCAAGTGCACCTCGAGGCCGTGTGCATGAATTCACGTCTACTCTTCCAAAAAACCGTAAGAGTATGTCGCCAACGCGCTCACAACGACAAGTAGCGGCGTTAAAATACCAAGAAGCGCCAGTTAAATAAACTTTCAAAAGAGTTTAGTATTTAGAGGTGGATAACATCCACCTCTAAACTTATAAAAGGTTTAAGATGAAAAAACAGTTATTAGCGATGCTCGCTCTCATGAGCGCAACAACGCATAATGCACAAGCACAAACGGGCCAGACATTTGTGGACACCTTTAAGCTTTTGGGTAGTAGATTTCCAACTGATTTAAATTATAATGTGCTGCGTACCGGATGTGCACAATCTTATGATTGGTTACGCACCTCGTGTTTAAATTTGCCAGTAGTTGCACATAATCCTGCATTTCAGAAGATAGTGAAGGAAAATTTCGCTGCAATTTCTTCATTAGTTGGAGTTTTAGGAGCGGTTTTTGCTTATTGGAGCGTGCAACAAGTTTGGCAATGGAATGTTCGTCGTAAAGATAACAATTTCCGTGAAGCATATAGGCATATGAAGCCGGAAGAACGGACAGCATTATTGCTGATCATGTTAAACCAGTTACCGCAGCTACTCGATGCTATTCCAAATCGTAATGAAGTTTCTGCACTAATGAAATACTCAGGTGTACCGTTATCCTTTAAGGTTCCCGGATATAGCCAAAATGCACTTGATATAACTGTCACAGGTGATACTGTTGTACAACCTATACGACTCAATATTGAAAATCATTTGGGCTGTGCACAAGATTTGTATCATTTCACTTCACCATATTTTCAAAATGCTATCAATACCAACATAGGATCTCTACGTACATTATTATCTAAAGACAATGCACATTTAATTGAACGTATGGCTAATGTATTGGCTAACCTGCCTGCACAAAACTACTATATGAGCAAGAAGGGTTCGCTTACGGCACCGGATTTAAATAGAAATGTGCTGAGCGTATTGGAAAGTGATGCGGTTGCAAAGGCTATATATGAATTAGAAAAGCAACCTGAGGATTTAAACGATAGATGCAAACGTTTAACAGTAGATAGCATTTCCCCATTTGTGACACTTCATTTAGAAAGTACAGGCAACACAGATATAGTTGAGCTTACAGTTGTTGATAATGTATCGGGAAGAGCCCATTCATTTATTATTGAAGACGCGCCGGTGCTTCCTTCACAACAGGCAGCAGGACCTTCAAACAATCATACACGACAAGTTACTGATACTCGCAATACACAGCGAAAAGAATCGGGTTTAGACCGCCTTAAGCGTGGATGGAGAGGTGGCACAGTATCAAGTGGTCGCATAGATACTACATTCTTACGGACACTAAAAGCTGATGGTCTAATCAATGTTATTCATTCTGCTGTAACGGATAAGCCAACGTTGCAAAAAGCATATGTTGTGGAGATTGCGCCTAATAGTTGGGAAATACGCGTGCCAACGAATCAACAGGAACCAACATGTTCAAGCAATATATTGCCGACTGCAAGTAACGCAAGCTCAAGTAATGCTCAAGTAATTTCACAGCCTCGTGATCGCGTACGAAGCGCATCTTTTGATGGTTCGAATGAGCACAAGTGGCCGATTGAGGACGTGCGGGCGCTTGGACATCGCCGATCGACATCTTTTGAAAGTCGTTTGATGCAAGATAACCAGCAATCTTTGGGTATTGGTGTAGGTCTTGATTCTGACGATGATTAATATATTGTTTACAACGAATTAAAATAAAAGAGAGGGCGGACATTGTGTTCGCCCTCTCTTTTTTGCTACGCAAAAAGTTCTGTGGTATTTTTATACTATGAATAACCTTTATATGAAAAATATATGATAACTTCGGTAAAATTATCAAAAAAAATTATGCATGATGCCCAGATTGCTTCAAAAATTATGCATTGTTCAGTTGACGAACAGATTGAACATTGGGTAAAAATAGGTAAAATCGTAGAAGAAAATCCCGATTTGCCTTACGAATTCATTAAAAGCATTCTCATTGCTCGGCAAGAAATATTCGCCGATAAGCTTTGATTCCCTCTCTTATTTCTATTGTCATATAAGCAGATTCTGCTACGCTATACAAAAGTGTCTTGGCCCAAGAGTGGCAATAACAAAAAATATAGCATTACAACTAAAGGACAAAGATGAAAAAAGCAGTACTTGTATATATACTTACGGCATTGTGTTCATCTACAATGCATGCAAGCGATAATGCTACCGGAATGTTGAACAAGTTTAAAGAAATGCAATTGAGAGGGAATGCTGGTTTTGCTCTTGGTGCGACTGCACTCACCTGTCTTGGTGCTTGGAAGTTGAACCATTGGCAATACGACTATCGCTATCGTAATGGTGATATGGAGCATAAACAACAAAAAATGTTAGCTCTCGTTCCTCGTTTGGGTGGTAGCTTAATGAAGGTACATTCTGAAAAGAGGTCAAATCCTGAAAATGCTCACACATTTGAACCATATAGTTTTGCAGTAAAACAATCGTTGTGGGATTCCCCGGCATTACAAGTTACAGTTGCGCCATCTCAAAAAGCGTCAGAAGATTCCAAGGAATATTCTGGTGGTGTGACCATCACGATTGCACATCTGTTGAAGAAAGATCAAACAACGGTGATAAAATCAATATTTGATACAGAGGCAAGGGATCGTCTGGATGAATTGCGTAAGGTGGGCGTTGCATTATCGACTGTGGAGAATATTCAAGGGGGTTTTGCCAGACTATTGGCATCAGGTATTTCTTCTACCTGTTGGATTCATGAATCTCATAGCCATCCGAGTGGTGCAGTTTTAGGACTCAGTTCTGCAGATTATGCAACTATCTTAGCAGACAGTTTAGATGATACTGAAATTAAAGAACGATTACGTAGGGGGCAAGCAGTATTATCGGATAATCCCTTGATAAAAGTTGAACAAACGTGCACTCCCGATGGCAAACAAGCAACATTGCGCTTAACTGATATGGTCTCTGGCAACCTAATTAATTTTGTTATACACAAGGCTTCTATTTTTAATGCTCTAAAACGTTTAGAATTGGGGTGGTCACGGTCATCATATGCACCAATAGAAAATAGTATCGGGGATGTTGTAGCTACTTATGCAACCTCTGATAGCCGATATTATTGGAATAATGTAAGATTCTCTATCGCAGATAAAATCACCGCTGCCTCACAAGAGCCAGCAACGCAATGGATTCTTCTTACGCATGATGAAAAATCCAAAGGAAAACTAGTTTGGTCAATGTCGCCTCCAGCACATATAAATTTATTACCTGAAGATGCGTTGAATTCTGCACTTACTACCTTTTTATCTTCAGATATACTGCATAAGAAAAAATTTAAGGGCAAAAGAAAATATATCGTTGATGTTCAAGAGTTTACGCGAGAGTCTAATCCTGCGCATGGACTTAGTCAGTTGGTATCGCTGAAGATACAACAAACAGGTGAGCTGGCTGAGCGTGTTATTACGGTTGATTCTAATAATGTGTGCACAGACTATAAGATCACTATGCAAAAAGGCTGGTCAGCTGCAGAGCAATTAGCTAATGAAACATTACGATCACAAATTACTGCGGCTATAGCAAATACACATGAAAGGCATAGAAATGGTATTTCTATGAACATTACTGGCGAGTTTGAACTTCGCTTACATGAAGAAGGAGGGGGGTTGTGGTATCGTGTGTGCAATCAAGAGGGAAAGAGGCTTTGGCAGACAGAGCTTTTTAGTTTAGCCAGTTCAAGTAATGCTGGTTCATCTGCGCAACCGGATGAAGATATGCCACGCGGAGCAGGATGGGTTGGTTGTGGTTTCATGCTACCTCAAGATGCATATATATATCGTTCAGATGATGATACGGAAACTGAAGATGAAGATTATATGGAGCCTCAAGGTTCCGGTTGGGTGACCTGTCACGGATTATTTGACGATCTTTCTGATTAAGCAACATGACCCATTCGTCATTTCTATTGTCATATAAGTACAATCTGTTACGCTATACAAGAATGTCATCGTAAATGCGTCATGACAAAAAACTAAAATTAGAGCATTAACATTGAAGGATATAGATGAATAAACAGATAGTCGCATGCGTACTTACGTTCTTAATTGCCTCACTAGCTAATGCAAGCGATGGAATTGCGGGCAAGCTTAAAATATTCGACACACTTGGGGGCCCAAAGATTGAACTACTCAATAAATATGTAGCGCCACCATTTGCAGCGACTGCCGATTTCTTTTGTAATTCCTATGATTTATTCCGTTCAACATGCGTAAATTCAACAGTGCTTGGAAAATGCCCAGAATTGATGCAGGGTTTTGTAAAGAATAATTTTGGCGTGCTGACGACCATCACAGGCGGTATTCTTGCGAGTGGTTTAGTATGGAAATTGAATCAACGAAGATATGCATCGAAGTATTGTAATGGTACCGATGATTATAGATTACAAGAGACGCACAAATTAGTTCCTCATGTGAGTCGTAAGTTGAGGGCAATAGCCACTAATCGTAAGGCGATTGATCGGTTGCGTGGACAGGGGACAGAACTCATTGAATTTTCAGTTAAATCGTCTATGTTTGGGCCTGAAGTTCTTAAGGGAGTTGTTTCCAATGTTAGAGGTAGTCTCCTTGTCTCTATTACAAATCGCTTAACAACGGGATCAGCTGTATATAACATTCCAAATCAAACAGATGTCTCAACTGCATTGGGTGTATTTGGGGAAAATTTAAACAATGATCAAAACTTAGCATTACGAGCAGCCAGAACCTTTGCTTGCGATTCTGATGTTGACTACGACGTTGCAGAACATTTGGGATCGTTGGAGTTCACATCACAGAGGTGGCGACAAACAGTTAATAACTTTTTAGTAATTGCATCATCATTAACTCCGATTTTTAACAAGACAAATACAAAAAATCTAGAAGAAATCAAGCAAGAAATTAAATCGTTATCCACACCTTTAATAGGGCTTTCATTGGATGGTGATGATACAAAAATCAGTCTCTGTTTATTTGACAAAGTTTCCGGGCGAGATATTTATTTTGCATTACACAGTGCAGGTGATCTTTCGGCGCTTGATCGGTTGAAAAAATATTGGGGCCCAAGTTCTCCTATGCCTAACGCTCTGGCAAGTATTATGAGAGACTATACATTACATACTCCATTTGCCAAAGATAAAGAACGTAATGTAAGATTTACTATGGTATATCAAATCAATGTATCACAAGATAGAGCTGAAGTAATTACTGCCGATAAAATCAGGCGTGAATGGGCGCTCCTGGTAAATGGGGGTGATAATCACGGAAAATTAGTTTGGCCTTTATTATCTAATGTCTCGCTGAATCGGTATGCTTTATGTAGTGTATTGGATGCATTCTTGCGTACAGACTCAATTTGCAAGGCTTTTAGCGGTTCTCGCAGCTATGTGGTATGTATTAATTATCAACCAGTACAAGTTACACCACCAGAACAGGCTAGCGTAGGACTTAAGATTGAAGCATGCTCAAATAATATAAGTGGTCTTGCAACGGTTAATGACATTGCTGATCGCGTTATTACGATTATAGTCAACGGAACTCAAGTAAAGTGTAGGCTTACGGCGCAGGAGAATCTATACGCTATGCAGCAATTAGCGAATGAAACGTTGCGTGAACAAATTATTGTAGCGCTGGCAGAGGCCAATGACTGGCATAGTAAAGATAGAACAATGGGTAATGAATTTGAGTTGCGTTTGCGTGAAGAAAACGGCAGAATGTATTATCAAATATTGGATGAACGAGGAGTTCTTTGCTGGCAAACACCGTCGTTGAGTATTGCAAGTTCAAGTAACGCAGGTCAATCGTCGCAACCGAGTTCATCAACTGAGCACACAGGTGCAGGTAAAAGAATAGGATTGGATTTTTATTATTCTTCAGCTCAGCGATTTGATGCTAATCAAACACGACAACCGAGTTCATCAAATAATGGCGCAAGTTCAAGCAGTGATGTCGAGCAGCCAAAGAAATTAAGCAGCAAAGACATGCTTGAATGGTTACATGCGCAACCGCAATTTAAACGCAGTACGTCACCCGAAGTAAAACAACACGATGTGCTCGGGCTTAAACGGGTTAATAGCATGAATGATATGAATGATATTAACCAGCCTATAAATTTTGATGGCTTAAATAATCCATTTAAGGATCTAATTGAGAATTATTTCCCTGATGAAGAACCGGGATTACCTGATGGCTCAGCTAGTTCAGGACAAACTGCGGAGAATAATTCGGATGGATCGTTTGAATTATTTGGTGGCGATAACGTCGATGACGATGGCGATGATTATTAATCTACAATGTTCTTTGCAAACTTAATAAAAGAGGGCGGACAATATGTTCGTCCTTTTTTTACATGAGCGCAAACAGCAAACAACCAAATAACCATTTTTTATTGCGCGATTTTTCAGTGTCACGCGGCTGTGCGCGCCATGCAGCAAGATCAACTGTAACGCGCAACAGATTTTCACCGCGAGTTGCTTGAGCATGCTCATTTAATGATGTTGCCAGTGGTGTAGCATGCGTTGTAATTTCAATGGCATCGCTCAATGTTAGTGCGCTTAGGCCTGCATGTTCTAATGTTGTTTCATGTGTATGGGGAAAGATGCGTGGGCTACCATCATCTGCGTTGGCAAATGTGCAGGAACGCACACGTGCTTTCTTACGCGTGAGTAACAGATGAAGTACCGAACAGGCAGCGGGGTTGAGGGAAAATTCATGTGCTTGCAACTGTTCCAAAACTTGTAACGATAGATTACCAAACATTTCCTGTGATGTTGCAGTGGCAGTAGCGGGAGCTAATGCCTGAGCAGCTTCAGAAGGGCGCTGCGGTAATATACCCATTATGGGAGTGCCAACAATAAGAATGCTGGCAGTTTTATTGGTCGATGCATCAAAAATACCATACATATGGGTTGCCGGCGTTGCTATGCCAAGATATGGATGTGCAGGTTCGCTTATCCCGACACATTGGTGCATTTCTTTTGTGGATGCAGCATAGGTTGATAGCATGCTCAAGAGCATGAGACAGATTCTGATATGCATTATAACCTCTCAATTTGTTATTAATAACCAACACCGCCTTTAATCCAGACACCCCATTGTGAAACAGCCCCTTTGTTCGGTTGCAGATCTTGCGGACGATTACCTTCAAATTCCACTTCAAAACCGATGCCAATAAAAGGTTGCAATGCGCATGGGTTCATGCGTGCCCAACTGTAGTTGCCATGCGTAAATATTTTGTGGGTAATCATACGTGAAGTGGCAGCGGAATTAAGATCAAGTTGTGCAGTGTTATAAAATACCGGTGGGTTGGCATCAATAACAGCAGCTTGGTCAGCAAATTCATCGCCATGCAACGTAGCTCTGCTTTGTGTATCCATCGATGGACCGCCTAAACCATTGGCAACATTAGCAATACCTTTAAGCGCGAGCGTGTTGGTTGGCAAGCAGTTGTCTAAACTGATGCGCTCACGGCTGCGTATCCAGCCATCATAACCGATATCCCATGCCCAGTTGCGATATTCAAACGCAAACATGAGTGCGACATCAAGCTGTACACCAATAGTTACGTTTGCTTCCAGTGTCGTGCGGTTAATAGTTGGAAAGCTTACGTTGGCGTAGTTGCCTTCCGCATCGAATTCTTTAGTTAACACATAGCGGGTACCAAAACCGGAAAATTCATTCGGGTCGCACGGAATATTATCTATCGGACACAAATCAAATGAACGGCATTGCTTGTCCGCAAATAAATGGGTAACGTTTGCCTCTAACCATACAGAAATTATTTTATCCGCATCTTTTTGCCACAAGACCCCTTGGCCTAAAAAGCCAACGCCGAATTCCCAATGGTGGCCATTACCGACAATCGGTTCAAACAGTATACGGCTATCAGGACGCGTACCGGTGGGTATTGAAGCGCGTAGATTTGCACTCATCCAACCATGCGGGCGTTCTGCAATAATATATCCCAATGCAAGTTGAATTTCAGAAAGTTTGGTTGTCGTTGCGGGACATCCAAAGCGGCCAAACAATAATGGTTCAGTTACTTGCCCATATACTGCGCCTTGGCTAACTGCTTGCGTAAAACTTGCAACTACCGGTTCCACTGCACCTTGATCCATATAAAGTGGTACAAATGGTTGGCCAAGTCCGTTATTTTCTACACATTCGGCAATATGAATTTGGGTTTTTGCCCAAACAACGGGTGCATGTGCATGGAAGTAAAAGCATCCATAACCAAGTTCAAAACGAAAATCGGCTAATGCATTTCTGAGTTCCGGGCGTAAGCGTACCGTACTGATAAAGGTTTGGCTTAAACCAAAATAGTCAGCTAAAATATCATACCGGCCACGATCGGGCACTAAACTGCCGGAGATATTCAGGCATGGATTGCCAAAGAAATATTCTGAAATGGCATCCGGTCTAAATGATTGTATATATTCAGGTGTTACCGAAAATGAGCTCCAGAGTTTTTTATCTGAGCATATAATAGGGTAGTTCCATCGCCAGCCGACAAGATCACGTGCAGCGTTAACACTTTGCGAGCGGGTGAGCATGAAGCTTTTTCCATGCAGAGGGAAATTTTGTAGTACAATATCAGCAGCATGGGTAAGTCCAGGTAATGCTAACAATGCGCAGAGGATTCTTTTCATGACAATCTCCTTTTGTATGCAACGCGAAGGTAAGTACAAGAGTGGTCTTGTTGTGCGTTTAATTTTACGTTACACAAATTGAAGTAGTCATTGCAATAACCAAGTTGCTAAAGCATATAATTGATATGTTGGTGTGGGATTGGGTTGATATGGGTTGAGGAGTGTCCTTCGACAAGCTCAGGATGATTAATATTCAGTTTACGAGATATTCAACAATTTGTTGATGTGTCTTTTTGGAATTTTCTACAACAACTTTTTCTAAATTTTATAGTAATCATCCTGAGCTTGTCGAAGGACCTTCCTTTAAAATGCTTGTTTATCAACCAAATACAAATCCACCTTTAATCCATAGACTCCATTGTGAAATAGAGCATTTACTGCAACCATTACCGGTTGAGCAACTGGCACTTGTAGAACAGTTTGAGCTGCTGCATGTGCCAGTGTTACAACTGGTGCCAGAACATTTTACGTGATGTCCCGATCCAAATTCAGCTTCCCCACCTATGCCAACATATGGCTGCCAACATGTACAATCCCATTGATAGCTTACGTGGGTGAAGATGGTATTAGACAGTCCTTTTGTTTGCGCGCCACAAATATCAATGTCTGCGTCGGAAAGGAAGATCGGTTGTTTTGATGTGAATGAGGGCACTGCTGAATCAGGCGCAACGCTCAGAAGACTAAATGCTGTCGGATTAGTTGCGCTGTTGGCACCGTATGCAAAGTTGGCATGATCAATACCATTTGATGCAAAAATGGTCGCTTGGCTATCAGTTGCAGAAAGTGCTAGCGGTTGATTTAAAGTAAATACCTCATTATCGCAACCTATAAACCCATAAACCGGGGCAGTACCTTTGAGTGCCCACGTATTAGGCGTTATTAAATTACCGTTGCAACATACCGGTTTGATGCGTTCGCAGCTGCGTGCCCAAATATTGTAGCCAAGATCCCACGTGAAATTACGGTTGGTCCAGGTGAACATGGCAACCCAATCGATCTGATAGCCAACGCTTACATCCACACACAAGGTAGTAAGATTTGCAACAGGCGTATATTCATTGGCAAATTGTGCGATAGCTGTTTGATATGCTACAAGTTCATCACCCGATGAGCAGAACTCAAATGATTCAAAGGTTGATCCGCCTAAAAATGGAAAATCATTATTTGGTCCGAGTTTTTCCGCGAGTATATACCGGCTTAATTCATTATCTTTAAGATCAAACGTGCGGCGTTGGCGCGCATTAAACATATGCGTAATGTTACCTTGCGTAAATAAGCGCAAACTCTGGGTTTGGTCACAATTTTGCCAAAGCAAGGCATCGCCGCGTATTAATGCACCAAGTTCCCAATGATGCCCATTACCAACTATTGGCTCAAATAGGTAGCGCGCTTCCGAGCGATTGCCAGTTGGTGCGACAACAATAAGACCGGTGCTCAGCGTATAATGATTTCTCTGCAACAGATCATACCCTAGCCAAAATTCAAGATTGGCAAGTTGTGTTTTAGTATGGTTCGTGCATGGTTCGCCGCTGATACGTGCAAAACGTAAGCCATTAAATTTTTGTCCTGCTATGTTTGGAGTCGCACCATTAAAAAAGGCGCTTGCGTTTGGGAGCAAATTTGCACGTGTAACGGGGTCAGCTGAAAAGTATCCTTCGCTATAACCGGATGTGCCTATTCTGGCGACATCTTCACAAAGATTTAAATTCCATTGTGTATGTACTACCGGTGCATGGACATACAACCATGAACCGCACATGAAACGATCAAGGCGCATATACAGTTGATAATCGTTTAAGGTATTTACAATACGTGGACTAAAGTTAAGGGTGCTGACAAAATCAGTTGGCAAACCAAAATAATCTGCCAGCAGATCGTGATTACTATCACGTCCTGCCACGCGGCTACCGGTAACACGCAAAGCACGGCAACAGCCATTATTAATGAGTGCATTGCCAAAAAGGCAATTAGCGATGGATGGGCTGTTAAATGATTTTGAAAATGTGAATGTTGAACCGATATAACCTGGCCAACATTTGTCTGAACAGGCAAGCTCGCGCTCGATGTTGCGCGTCGCTACTACCTGGCGTGGTAAATTAGTGCCTGCTGAGCGTGGGCTTATATTTCCGACCGGTTTTGTTTTGGCAAGTATTCCGCGAGTACCAATTTTGAAGCGAATTGGTACTCGTCTTTCTACATTTGCAGAATGTAGCATGCAAGTAGTGGTAAGTAATCCATAAATAATTTTTTTCATAGTGTTGTCTTTTCTTGTTTAAACAGCTGGAGCCCGGAATAATCCGAGCTCCAATTGTTAATGATTAATGTACAAGATTGATAAGTTATCAGCCAAATACAAATCCGCCTTTAATCCATACGCTCCATTGTGACAGTGCGCATTTGTTGCAGCTGCTTGAGCAATTTGAGCTGGTAGAGCAACTTGCACTTGTTGAGCATGAGCTGCTTGAGCTGCATGAGCTGGTATTGCAAGAGTTATCAGAGCATTTTACACGATGTCCTGCAGCAAATTCAGCTTCGCCACCAAAGCCAAGGTATGGTTCCCAACATTCGCAATCCCACCAGTAGCTTACATGGGTAAACACTGTGTTAGAAAGACCTTTGGTTTGTGCGCCGCAGATATCAACGTCAGCGTCTGAAAGAAATATTGGTTGGATTGATGTGCGCGTTTCAGTGAATATTCCCACTGGATCACTTGATATTGAACTAAATGCTGTTGCGCCTGTTGCGAGATTCGCCGCGTATGCAAACTGAGCATTGTCTATGCCTGCATTAAGAGCTGAGCCATTGTTTGTACCACTAAAAGCAGTTGCGCCACTTTCCGTTGCGCCCAATGCAATTGGAGTTCCGCCTACAAATGGCAATGTGTTACAATCGAGGAATCCATATACGCGAGCATCACCTTTAAGTGCCCAGGTATTTGCCGGAATTAAACCGCCATCACAGCATTTAGTACTGATTTTTTCACAACCGCGTGACCATAGGTTGTAACCGAGGTCCCAGGTAACATTACAATGAGACCAGGTAAGCATGGCAACCCAATCAAGTTGGTAGTTAACGCTTACATCAACACAGAGTGTAGTAAGGTTGGCAACCGGTGTATATTCATTAGCAAATTGTGAGTTAGAGAGTGTAAATCCAGGAACTGCAGATTCGCATCCGGTGAGTGATGTTGCAGATCCGCCCAAGAATGGGAAGTCATCATTTACGCCTAATCTTTCAGCCAATGCATAACGGCTCAACGGTTTGCCTTTTAAATCAAAGGTGCGTTTTTGACGTGCTTCAAATAGGTGTGTAATGTTTGCTTGCGTAAAACCTCTGATGCTGTGTGTTTGATCGCAATTTTGCCAGAAAAGGTAATCACCACGAATCAAACCACCAACTTCCCAATGATGACCATTGCCAACGATCGGTTCAAATAAATAGCGAGCTTCAGGACGATTACCGGTAGGTGCAGCAACAACAAGACCAATGCCGAAATTATAATCATCGCAATTGAGCCAATCATATCCAAGCCAGAACTGCAAGTCTGCAAGTTGTGTTTTTGTATGGCTTGCGCATGGCTCGGCTGTTATGCGTGCATTACGTAGACCATTGAATTTTTGGCCGGGAATGTTTGGTGTTGCACCGGCAAGAAATTCGCTTGCACCGGTGAGTAAATTAGCGCGGGCAACCGTATTAGCTGAAAAATATCCTTCAGCGTAATCGGCACCGCCTAATTGAGCAACATCTTCGCACAGATTAAGATTCCATTTGCTATGCACTACCGGTGCATGCACGTAGAACCATAGGCCGCATGCCCAGCGGTCAAGGCGTAAGTAGAGTTGGTAATCACTTAGTGTGTTTACAATGCGTGGATTAAAGTTGAGTGTACTTATAAAATCAGTTGGTAGACCAAAATAATCGGCAAGTAAATCGCGGTTGTTGTCGCGACCGGCAACGCCACTACCGGTAACACGTAATGCTTGGCAGCATCCGTTATTGATTAATGCATTACCAAAAAGGCAATGGCTTATGGATGCGCTTCTAAATGATTTAGAAAAGGTAAATGTTGAACCTAAATAACCGGGCCAGCATTTATCGGAGCAAGCAAGTTCGCGCTCAATTTCACGTACACCAATTACCTGACGTTCAAGTCGTGCACCTTCTGAACGAAGATTAAAATAGGGTGTTACACTATTTGGTGTTGCTGCTGCATGCAGGCTTGCCACGCACAGTGCAAGTGTAACGGGAAAAAATTTGTATATAGTTTGTTTCATAAACTGCATCCTTTTTTGTGCTTAAAAATTACTATATCTGGTCGTCTGCTTTTTAAATATCTGTATATGCTGCGCTCTATACTCCTTTCGTTGATCGTACAAGATGCTCGGTTTAAGGTTCTGATATAAATGTTCTATGTACTAGATGTATTAGTATGTTTGTTATACTGTGTCAATAATTTAACATTATCTATACAAAAAACCACCGCGCAACCAAACTCCCCACTGACTTAATGCACAGCGCATACAGCCAAAATTGGCCATTACGTCACGTTGAGGTACATTCTTATTACCGTATCCTATTTCCAGTCCGCCTCCTATATATGGAACATACGACTCGTTAGGATAATTAAACCAACTATAACTTACATTAATAAAGAGTTTATTTGCAAGACCACGCGTTTGTGCATGACGCAGATCAAGTTGGTCTTCGCTAATAATCACCGGTTGCAGCGATGTATGCGCTTGTTGTGCAATCGGTGCAAATGTAGTGCTATCGTTAAGTATCGTGTTACCCGTATCAAATGTTGCTGCTGCAAAATGATCATTATCGATTGTGCCGCCTGCATGAATAGTTGCTGTGCTTTCAGTTGCGCTTAACGCTACCGGAGTATTATCGGGTACCGGTGGCACCGATGCAAAGGTAAATCCAAATGTCGAGGCAGTGCCTTTGAGCGCCCACAGTTGTGTGGTAAGTGGTGTTGGGCATGGTAATTTGGTAATGCGTTCACAACTACGTGACCATAAATTATACCCGATATCAAAGCTGAGATTGCGCTTTACATAGGTCACCATAGTAATAAGATCAAGATTAACTGCTGCACTTACTTTGACAGCGCGCGTAGTTAAATTTGCTACAGGAGCAAGTACGCCCGCAAATTGTGCATCAGGAACCAAAAAATTAGCAGGGTCAGTATCATCTGCGTTAACGGTAGCACGTAGATTATTGACCTGGCTGCTCATGAGTTCCGCAAGCATATAGCGACTATTAGGTTTGCCACACAAATCAAATACACGTGTTTGGGGCGCATTAAACATATGGGTAACATTCATTAAAAAAGTCAGCGTACAAGAGCGTTTGCAATTTTCAGAACGCCAAACCATATAATGTCCCCAGAATTGCGCGCCCAGTTGCCAATGACCGCCATTACCAACCATCGGTTCAAACGTAAAGATCCCACGCGGGCGATTGGCTGTTGGTGCAACGGCGCGTAATCCGATGCCCAGATGTGACCAATCAGTGAGCACAAAATTATAACCGAGTACCATATGTATATCTGCAAGTCCGGTGACATGTTTATTACCTGAGCAACTGTTGGGTGCAAATCGAGCATACTTTAACGGTTCAAAAGTAACGCTGGAACAAAGTTTCGGCGTTTGGCAAAAACTAAAAAAGGATTTGGTTGATGTGAGTAAATCGGTGCGTGGAACGCCAACATTTTTGGTGGTAAAGTCGGGGCACACATAACCGGGCGAATAGTTATCAATACCTTCTTTTGCGATTGCTTCAAAATAATCAAGGTTCCAGCTGCTATAGACAATTGGCGTATGTATACTAAAATAAAGTCCCTTACATACATTGTTAAGACCTGCATACAGATAAAAATCGGTGATTGAATTTGCAACAACCGGCAAAAAACGTATCATGCTTTTAAAATCGGTTGGCAAACCAAAATAATCGGCTAACCAATCTTTGGTTGCATCACGATTGGCAACTTGGCTACCGGTGACATTGATCGCCGAAAGAGTATCAGACAATAGATCGTTGCCAAAAAGACAATCGGCGATCCGATTTTCAAAAAATGAACGGTCATAAAGCGGTGTAACGGCCAGCGTTACATATGCCGTATCAACGTTGCGATTAATTAACTGGGTAAGCCCCATAATTTCAAACTGTGCTTGCTCACTTTGTGAGCGCATGCTTAAATAGGGCGCGGGCCAGATGCCATACAGTGATGGTATTAATGCGCATGTTATACCAACTACAAACCAATGCTTCATGCCATTCTTCCTTTTTTGTCGTTAATTAAAGGATATGCCACCTTTAATCCATATACCCCACTGCGTCAGCGAACAACGTTGGCATTCGCTACTTCTATTGCAGCTACTTGCCATGGTCGGGCAGCTGGTTGCATTGCATGGTGCACATGCAGAAACATCGCAGCTTTCATTGTGGCAATTGCTCTTATCGTTAGAGAATTCAACTTCGCCACCAACACCGATGTATGGTGTCCAATCTTCATTATCCAGCCATGCATAGCTAAAATGTGTAAAGATTTTTTGAGACATACCATCAGATTCACCGGCTTTGTAATCGATATCATCAATGGTGAGTAATATTGGATCTTTGGAAGTATTAGTTTGGTCTGCTGGATTGCCACTCGGTTGGAATAACAACAATGTCTCTGCAGTTTGACTTTCTCCAGCGGTTGCCCACTGGCGATTATCAACACCCGGATTACGATTTGCATTAACCGTCATGCTATCAATAATGGTGGTTGTGTTGGTACCATTATAAATAGTTGCCGTGCTTTGTGTTGCAGAAAGTGCTACCGGTGTTCCTGCCGGCAGTACCGGTGACGTGCCAAATGCGGTTTCAGAAAATCCATACACATAAGAATTGCCTTTGAGTGCCCATTTTTGGTTAAGCAGACGCGGCGGGCAATCACAATTTGGTTTAATTACTTGGCAGCTGCGTGCCCAGAAGTTATACCCTACATCCCAAGTAAAGCTGCAGCTGGTATAGGAAAGCATCAGTACAATATCAGCTTGTGCGCCAACACTTACATCAACTTTTTGCCCGGTAAGATTTGCAACCGGTGCATACTGATTTTTGAATTGATTTGCCGGAGCTGTGCCACCAATAGTATTAAAGGTTTCATCTGCTAGAAGTAGTGTTACCGGCGTGTCCATGCGTTCTGCAAGCGTATAACGACTGTTTGGTCGGCAGTTTAAATCGAAAAAGCGGTATTGATGTGCGGTAAACAAATGCGTGATATTTGCTTGAATCCAGCCTGCAAAGAATCGCTCTTCACATTCGCTACGCCAAAAAACTGTATGTCCCCACAACATGGCGCCCAGTTCCCAATGATGTCCGTTACCAACAATGGGTTCAAAAAGTAAAGTACCTTTTGGACGCGACCCGGTTGGTGCTGCTGCCAATAACCCAAGGCCAAGGTGATAATCTTCATCTTGAAAGAAGTTCCAACCAACGCAAAAGCGTAAATCCGCGAGTGCTGTATCGTGATGACTGCTTGCATCAATACGACCATATTGCAAATTCTCCATAATAATATCTTCGCCTAGATCAAGCGGTTGGCAACCACCGGAAAACTCTAAAAAGTTATTGCGCAATACGGAACGACTTACCATTTCAGGCGTAAAATATCCTTGCGGGTAGTTAAAGCTACCGGTAACTACATCAAACTCGCATGCATTAAGGTTCCAACGTGTATGTACAACCGGACCATATACAAATGCAAAAAGACCGCACAGCCATTCATCAAGCCCGATGTATATATAAAAATCAAGTAGATAGTTGGTGATACTTGGATTAAACGCTACGGTACTTTGAAAATCGGTTGGCAAGCCAAAATAATCAGCAAGCCAGTCATTGGCGCCGCGATTAGCGACCGAGCTACCGGTAACTCTAATAGCATCTTGAGCACATTCGTTTAAGCTGTTACCAAACAAGCATTGTGCAATATGCTGATCATCAAATGAGCGTGTGTAAGAGGGCGTTATTGCAACAGTGCCATAGAATTTTTCCATGTCATCGATGACGATATGGTTTGTCATACCAGCCAACGCACGTGCTAAATTACTTTGTGTGCGTGGTGCAAATTGTGTAAGAACGTTGCAATCTGCTTTTATGAACGTCGGTACGAGGGTGAGTGCGAGTGCATATAAAGAGAATACTTTTTTCATGAGGGCTCCTTTTTTATTTTTAGCTTGACCTGCTTGAAACTACTTGTATCTTACTCTAGTTAAATTATATTTTTTTTCAATGTTTTATACGAGCATTCGCTGTAATTGCATTAAACGGAAGAATCCTTTAGCCGTGCGGTATAGCGAAGTGTATATCTCTTTTTTGTCTTCCTCGCGAAAGCGGGGATCCAGGTATAAAATCAAAACAATAAAAAATATTTTTACTCTTGTATTGATTGAGTTGCTATTTAAATAAAATAATGAATTATTAAATTGCTGGATCCCCGCCTTCGCGAGGAAGACAAGGTAGAAGTCTAATTATTAATAAAAATGTTTTAGATCAAGGCAATTATGCTTAACCAACTCACCGCACTTATACAAATCTTCACCGAAAGCCTTCCCATTAGCAGCTCCGGGCACGTGCAACTTATACAAGAATTTCTGCACATTCCACCGGACGCTACTACCGTAACCACGCTATTCGATTATGCACTACATTTGCCAACTGCATGTATCATCGCACTATTTTTCCACTCCGATTATATACCTACAATTATAGGTATCAGAAAAACATGGCCTTTTGTATTGCGCATTTTCTGCTATGGTTTTGTAGCGGAATTAATGACAGTGTTTTGGTATGCAGCAATCGTGTATATGCAGTTGCGTATACCGCTCTGGGTTGGATTTGCCATGACAACGATGAGCCTGTTAAGTTTATATTTCTGTACGCCGCACAACTATAGTTCCATGAATATGCGCAAAGCATTGTTATTAGGTTGTATGCAAGGAATTGCACTGTTTGGTGGTATTTCACGTTTTGCATGTACGTACACGGTTTGCTGTTGGATGGGCTTGCGTCCCATGCGCGCATTGCAATGGAGCATGATGGTGCAATGGCCACTTATTTTTGTTGCAGCGCTGTATGGTACGTATGCATTATATGCTGCACGGATACTGCAACTCTTGCATGCATCATATTGGTTGAGTATGCTAGGAGCAACGGTGATTGCTTATGGATTGTTGTGGGGTATGTATTATATGGTTCGTTACAACATCATGTGGATCTGGGGTATTTATATGCTGATACCAACCGTTATTGCATGGTATACAAATGTGTAAGAAAGGATGACGATGCGTAGATTAATTCAATATGGATGTGCAGTTGCAAGTAGTATATGTGCAGTTTTAGTAGCTATAAGTCTTTGGTCATATAATCCGACCGATTGCTCGTATACCTATATCGATACTGCCGCACCCGCACCAACCAATTATGCAAGTACAATCGGTGCGCATGTTGCTTCCTTATTACTGTACCTTTTAGGTAATGCAGCATATGCATTAGTGTTGCTGTTTTTGTTTGTTGCATGGATGCTGGTGCGTAAAGAACGTTTTCTTGATCATGCAGAACGGATTGGTGCACTTGTTGCGTTACCGGTATTATATGCAACGATAATGGCATTAAAGATGCCAGCAGATGTGTGTGCCGGTGGATGGATTGGTTATCATCTATTTTATCTGTTGCAGCGTATGGTTGATCCCTTAATGTTAACTACCGGTTTGTATGTGCTGTTTATATGCATGATTATTTTAGCAACACGCATGAGTTTTGTGCCGTACGTTGCATATGCAACACGTGCAATGCTTATCTGTATGCAATGGATAATTGTTGCGCTTGCGTTGCCTTATCGTTTGATGTTGCGTTGCAAAGGTGTTGCAAAAAAAGATGCAACAGCAGATACTGTTGTGCCGGTTAAGCCCACCTATGCAGCAGCGGATACACTTGCGCAAGCTGATGAGCAAGAGTTGTTGCAAACTGAAGATTTGCAAGAAGCTGCACAAGAACAAGAATTGTATGCTGAAAGTTCAGGATTTAAAGGATCTACTGCAATGCATGCAGATGAGCGATATGATGAAGAGGATGATTACGACGACGATGAAGTTGAAGATGATGAAGTTGAAGATGAAGATGATTCAATGCCAAACGATGGCGGGTATCGGTTACCTAATGTTTCATTATTTATAAGTAATGCACATCAACAAGATGATCCGGAAGTGCACCAACATTTACAAGATCAAGCGCAACTTTTAGAACAGAAATTAAAGCGCTTTGGTGTTGCAGGTAAAGTTGTTGCAATCAAGCGTGGTCCGGTGGTTACGTTGTTTGAATATGAACCGGAAATGGATGCAAAGATTAGTAAAATTACTGCACTAGAAGATGATCTTGCACTTGCGTTGCAGGCGTTGAGCATTCGTATTATTGCACCAATACCGGGTAGATCGGTAGTGGGATTTGAAGTTGCAAATCGTGTGCGCGAATCGGTTTATCTTGCAGATATGGTGCATTCACCCGCCTTTACTGCATGCGATAGAGCGTTGCCGCTTGCGCTTGGTTACGACACTATTGGCAACGATGTTATTGTTGATCTGGTACGCATGCCACATCTATTGGTTGCAGGTTCAACTGGTTCAGGTAAATCGATTGCACTTAACACCATGCTCGTAAGTCTCTTGTGTAAGCGTACACCGGAGGAATTAAAACTGATTTTAATCGATCCTAAACGTCTTGAATTTGCATCGTACGCAGATATCGCACATCTTATTTTTCCTATTATAACGCACCCTAAAAAAGCAGCACCGGCGTTGCGCTGGGTTGTGCAACAGATGGAAGAGCGTTATGAAATGATGGCCGCAGTTGGTGCGCGTAATATGCAAGATTATAATGTGATGATGAAAAAAAATCGTCATGCAACTATGCCCTATATTGTTGTGGTGATTGATGAACTTGCAGATTTAATGATGACAGCGGGCAAAGAGGTTGAAGATCTTATTGCGCGTATTGCCCAGATGGCGCGTGCGGCAGGTATTCATCTGATTGTTGCAACGCAACGTCCATCGGTAGATGTTATTACCGGTCTGATTAAAGTTAACTTTCCAAGCCGCATATCGTTTCGCGTAACATCAAAAATAGATTCGCGCACTATTCTTGATGCCGGTGGTGCAGATAAACTATTAGGTCGTGGCGATATGTTGTATCTTGATGCATCAGATTCAAGTTTAAAACGCTTACATGGCGCATATGTTTCTGATAATGAAATTCAAGAATTAGTCAATCATATTCGTGCGCAACGCGCGGTTGAATATCTTGATTTAAATGAGCAGATAGCTGATGAAATGGAAGATCAGGATACTGATGGCATTTATGATGAAGTGCTTGCATACTTGCAAGAAATTGATGAAATTTCTATATCGCAGTTGCAGCGCAAATTCAGAATCGGTTACAATCGATCAGCGCGCATCATAGAACTTTTAGAAGTTCAAGGCTTTATAGGGCCATCAGGCAAGGGTAAGACGCGCTCTGTGTTGCGGCAATAGCTTTTTGCAAGGTCGTTTATGTTATATAGCAATATCAAAAAGTTGCTGATATAATATGATTTTGCGCAAAACTATGATAGTCTATACGCAATAATTTGGAGAATGTTTTTTTATATATGCAAATAACGATACTTCTAGAAAAATACGGAGATTGCGATGCGTTTTGATGAGCATTTTTTACAAGGTGCTATACCGGAGGCAACATTTGTATACAAAGCAGCTATAACTGATCCACATGTATCAGTAGATACGCGTACATTGGGTGCAGGTGATATTTTTGTAGCGCTTAAAGGTGCAACAACTAATGGGCATAACTATGTGCATGAAGCAGTAGATAAGGGTGCAGCAGGTCTAATTATAGATCACGCACATAAAGATCTGTTACAGGCACTTGATCAAGCAAAACTAAAAAAAATGTTGGTACTTATGGTGCCCGACACATTAAAAGCGTTGCTTGCTATGGCCTATGCATGGCGAACTGAATTTAAAGGCAAAATTGTTGCGATTACCGGTTCGGTAGGAAAAAGTTCCACTAAGGAGATGGTGCAAAATATTTTAACGTTGCATGGTGTGCCGCACTATTGTTCATATGGCAACCAAAATACCTTAGTTGGTGTTGCAATGAATATGTTGAGTGTGCGTAGCGATCATGCAGTTGCAATTTTTGAACTTGGTATCGGTAAACGTGGCCAAATGGCAAAGTTAGTTGAACTTGCACGTCCGGATATTGGTGTTATTACCAATGTTGGTCATGCACACATGGAAGGATTAGGTTCATTACAAGATATCGCTATTGAAAAACGTGATGTCTTTAAGCTGTTTACCGAAAAACATATTGGCATTGTTAATGGTGATCAGCCATTACTTGCGCACGTTGCCTATACACACCCGGTAGTAAAATTTGGTACCAAAACGGTTAATCAGGTGCAAGCACGTAAGGTGCACATTAGTAGCAAAAATATTAGCTTTGTACTTAAACTGTATAAACAAAAATTTGCTATATCTCTTGCGCAAACGCATGAAGGTGCAATTTTTAATAGTCTTGCAGCGGCTTCTGTTGCGTACCTGTTAGATATTCCTGCTGAAGTTATTGCCAAAGGGATCACGATTCCGGTTAATATTGCCGGAAGATTCCAATCGTTACCGCTTAAATCTGCGCGCGGTACCATTATAAATGATTGTTATAATGCAAACCCCGAAAGTATGAAAGCATCACTTTTAGCTTTTCAGCATTTTGAAACGAATGATCAAAAGATTGCCATTTTGGGTGATATGCTTGAGTTAGGTATTAATAGTCCATTTTGGCATCGCCAGCTGGGCAGATTTTTACGCAAAATTCCATCATTGAGCCATGTGATTTTAGTCGGTAATATGGTACAATGGACTAAGCAGACATTACCATTAGGGTTAACCGTAGAAATAGTACCGAATTGGCAAGAAGCGCAAAAAGCGCTTGATAAACATCTTGCCAAAGAAAGTGTGGTATTTGTTAAGGGTTCTCGCGGTATGGGATTGCAGAATTTAGTTACTTCACTTACGTAAGGCATAATACATAATTTATGATTAGACAGACGCATATTCCGGTCCTCATGCATGAGGTACTTGAGTACCTTAATGTTACAGCTCCGGCAAAATCCAAGGGTGGCAAAGTATATCTTGATGTTACCTTTGGCTCAGGCGGGCATACGCGCGCCATGCTGGAAGCAGATCCCGCTTGCCGTGTGATAGCCCTCGATTGGGATGAGGTTACCTTGCATCGCTTTGGTGATCCTCTTAAAGAGGAATTTGGTGATCGCCTGCAGCTGGTATGGGGAAATTTTGCGTTATTGTATCGCCTGGCAAAAGAATATAACATTCCTTTATTAGATGGTATATTGGCCGATTTTGGCCCATCGCAGATGCAGATTGCTGAACGCTCTGGAATATCGCTGTTTGTAGATTCACCGCTTGATATGCGTATGTCGCCGGCTCATCATATGGCAACTGCAGCAGATTTGGTTAATCAGGCAGATGAACGTGAATTGGCGGATATGTTTTTTACCTATGGCCAAGAGCGCTGGTCGAAGCGTGCAGCCCGTGCTATTGTGGAAGCGCGCCAGCACAAAAAGATTGCAACTACGATGGATTTGGTTGCTATTTTAGATCGCGCAATTCCAAGTTCGCCCAATGAGCATATTCATAAGGCAACACGTATTTTCCAGGCCTTGCGTATCTATGTAAACAAAGAACTTAATAATATTAGATCGTTTTTACCGGTAGCGCTCAAGCAGCTTAAAGTCGGTGGAAGATTGGTCTGTATTAGTTTTCATTCATTAGAAGATGGCTTGGTTAAGGACTTTTTTAGAGAGCAGGCAGCAACGGGTGCAGTTAAACTTTTGACGCCAAAGGTGGTCCGTCCAACGGAAGAAGAAGTGCGCGAAAACAGTTCTTCCCGCTCATCGCGCTTGCGTGCAGTTGAGCGACTTTAAAGAATGTTGCAAAAAGTCGCAAATAATGCTGAAATTTGTTTGACAAATGCATCGGATATTATACAATAAAACTGCGATTGGTTTTGAAGTCTTAAAAAGGGCGTTAGTATCATCAGAAGGTTTGACATGAATATAACAGAAGTAAAAGTATATCCTGTAAAAGAGGGTGGCAGACTTAAAGCTTATGCCACCGTAGTATTTGATAATTGTTTTATCATACGGGATTTAAAAGTTATCGAGGGTGATAAAGGATTGTTTCTGTCTATGCCGTCTCGCAGACGTAAAGATGGAAGTTTTCGCGATATCGTACATCCTTTAGATTCATCGACGCGTAAAATGATCGAAGATGCGGTGATTAACGAGTTTCAAAAAACCGATTTAACACAAGCAGTTACTATCGACGAAGCGTTCTAAAGATCTGTTCTAAAAATTACGTTGGGGCGTGGCCAAGTGGTAAGGCAACCGGTTTTGGTCCGGTGACTCGGAGGTTCGAATCCTTCCGCCCCAGCCAGCCTTCGCTCTTAACAGAGCTTCGGCTTGGCAGGCCAGCTTCTTTAACGGATTGATATAAAAACTATTTGAAGATTATAGAGCGAAGGCTGTCACGCCATAG
>JAGVLK010000015.1 GCA_020049835.1 Candidatus Babeliales bacterium
CGCCTGCCGCGCGGGCATCAAGGGCGTTCTTAGCCTGCCCGGCGTAGCCTTGTGCGAAGCCTGGGTCAACGCCCTTAATAATCCGAGACACAAAAGGAGAGCCTTTTGAATCCCTACGCTCCAACTCAGGCCTCACGCATGTAGCATGCGTTCATGCCTTGCGGATCCGCTAATACGGCCAGCAATAACTTACAATTTACACTTTTAGTCAATCGATCTTCGTTAGCAATTTAACATTATCTCTTGATGAGCGCTTTATCATAAAAGGAGAACTTTTCTCCTTTTAAAACCTCTTTTCTCCCGCTACGAACACCAGCTAGGCACACGCAAACCCTTGCAGGGTTAGCTTCGGCCAGCTGAACTGCTACCTGACTTTAACATTATTATTATGTTTAAAGAGCTGGCGGTATTTTAATTATTGCTTAGATCGTACGTATTTTATATAATGATCCGCATTATACACACGCACAAGGAGAATTTTATGAAAAAACTTATCTTATGCATAAGCTTACTGGCAATAAGCAGCTTTATTAAGGGAGCGGCTGATAAACCTACGCCAACCTTATATATTGTCTGGAAAATGGGAATTAGTGGTCAAATATTGGTCCCTGGTCGATATGCAGCTCCGATTAATGTTCCATTTGCGCTGGATAGTGCAGAAAAACCTACATATGAATTTTGTCCTGCTCGAAAGTGCACCGATCCAATCGAAGTACGGTTTTATCGTACAGCTGTAACCAATGACCCTAAAAAAAAGTTGCTTCTTCAACCGATGTGGCATGTACCTACAAGAATAGATGTGCAAGTTCCGCAAATTTGTAGAATTTGGGATTGGGACAGTAAGTCTATCCGGGGAAGTTGGGATGATCTGCCGGATGGTACCAGAATAGTTTTACGGTATTCTGAAACTACAAAAGTTGCAGCGACTCTAAAGTTGGCATTAAAAGTTAGAGAATTTGGCCTATACAATTAACGTTAATGAAGATAAAGGAACCATATGAAAAAATTACTTTTGTGTATCGGTCTACTGGCAATAAGTAGCTTTATTAATGGAGCGGCCGATAAACACAAACTACGTATTGTATGGAAAATGGGTATAAGTGGTAAAATAACCATGCCCGATCGTGAGAAAGAATCGCATTCTTTTCCGTATATATCTAATGAGGGCGAATTGGTATGTAGTTTTTTCCCGCGACCTGGCGCTTCTTCACCGTTATTTTTATATTTTGACAAAAATTCTGTCTGTAGAGATGAAGATAGGCGTATGCTTGAAAAACGTGCAACTCTTTGCCCTCGTTCAGGCGAGCCGACAATAGTATCTGTAGAGCTTCCAAAAAAGTATGCAGCATGGGATCAGCTACCATATGGTACGAAGATTTATTTGTGTTATTGGCAATCAACAAAAGTTGCAGCGTCTTTGCAATTGCCGATGGAACGACTACAGGTAAGTGCTGTTGATCCGAAACAAATGATTTATGATCCTGAAACTACAACATTGCGCGATGATACGCCAACTCTTGCAAAATACATAACACCGCTTACGGATTTACCATTGGCTATGCAGGCCCAAATAGCAAGCTGGTATGAGTGATTCTTATTTACCATCTTCTTAGATCGAGTATGCATTAACATTATTATGCTGCGCAATCGCAAGATGCATGCTCAAGAAGTAATGTTAAGTTGCTGACGAAGATCGGTTGATAAGTATTGCAGGTGGCAAGTAATTGCGGACCGTATTAGCACAACCAAAGGCATGAACGCATGCTTCATGCGTGAGGCCTGATTTTGTGCGTAGGGATTCAAAAGGTGCCCCTTTTGTGTCTCGGATTATTAAGGGCGTTGACAAGAACGCCCTTGATGCCAGCGCGGCAGGCGCATAAGAAAAAAATTAAAGAAAATGGATATAAACTAAATGATAAAAAAGTAACACTGGGTCCCAGCGTTCCGTCTTCGCTTAAAAGCTACGCCGTGACAAGTCGCTGCCTGCCTCGCCATAGCCAAAGGCGACGGCGGGGGATGACAGAAAAAGAAGTACTCTTTAAAAATATAAAACGATAACAACAAAAAACAGATCGCTTGGTATTTTTTTAAACATGAGTACACTTAACTAGTGCAACAGGATAAGAAAACCAGAGAGGAAACGAAGTATGTCTTGCCGCCCAAACTATATAGTATTTAATCTATTCATCATTCTATCCACATTTCCATATGCTCTTTTGAGTTCAATTGTGATTCCGGGCAACAGTACCATCGATACACAAAGTTTTACGTTCCCCGTAAGTCAACATGCACGTAATGGTAATGGTAACTTCTTTTTTGTCGGTGCAGCCGCTAACGGTGGTCAAGAATATGCCATCTCACGCCATATTATGGGTACGCCCATGTTTGAATCATTTGCATTGCAGCAGGTAACGCTTGATGGGCAAGATGATCAACTTAATCCATTGTACGATCAAACAATTACACAGCTTGCCATATTTGCGGCGGTGATAAGCGAGCAATCAATTGCGCCTGCAGCGGTCATGCCATTGGCAGTAACTGCCGCAGAACCGGCTAACATCTATTATGTGCAGCAAAAAACCGGCATGTGTGAAAGTATATTATCAGCAAAAAATGTAAAAGATGCCACCGGTATTAATGTGACTTCCGGTATTATTGGGCTTTCATCGCTGGAAAATCAAGGTATCTTTGCTGCAGTATTACCATCAAATAGCGCTAGCTTTGGAGATCCGGGTAGTGGTATTGCAGTTATTTCATTTGATGGTTTAAAAAATAAAGATACCGATGTAGTCGTGCGTATATTCAAACAGCTGGATGCAGATCCTGCTCCGGTAGTAGATCCAATGGCAACGCGAGCGGCGCCACTGGATAGAACTACGCCGGCCGTTCTTATTAACACGGCAGTCGCAAGTATAAGCAATATAGTTGATATGTTCTATGATACGGTGCTTAAACGTTTATATATTGCACTCGCGGTGCAAGCTAATGTGGGCGCAAATGATGGTGCACGCAGCATCGTTGTTGCACGTATGGAGAATAATAAATTACTTTATGCACCAATTGCACCCGATGCTGTGTTTAATGATCAGACACATATTGTTGGCACACTCGGCAGCAATGCACAGGTAACTGCACGCAAAGTACGCGTCATGCACACGAGCACTACACTTTCCTATTTAATTGTGCTTGGTGGCAATGGCGATGCAACAGCAACGGCAAGTTCTGTCTTTGCATTACCGTTAGTGGATCAACAGTTAAGTGGGGAAGTTGATGCAAACCAGCAGGGCACGCTGGCAAATGTGCTCAGTCAACCGGAAGATTTTTTCCTGCCGGAGACAAACTGTTTTACTGAACCTATCTTTAGTGGACGCGCATACACGCAGCCTGCAACAACGCCTGCACAAGCGTATACAACTACATCTGCACCGGCAATCGTCGGTGGTGGCAATTTGCCATATGGACCGATTTCCGATATTAATGTACAAAATGATGTAGTATTTGTTTCCGTTGCAGAACCAATAGGTAATCAATTACCGGGAATATTTGCATCGCAAGCATTGTTCGATCAAGGTGGTGTTATTGTTGGTTGGACACCGTGGGCACGCGTTGCGGGTACTACCGATGCGGTTGTTGGCTTTTCGTATCAAATGTCAGAAGGCACCTTTTTATGGATGCAAGCGCTAACGCCAACTACCAGTGACACGATAAAAGTTACGCAGTGGGGCACCGGTTTTGCAAATGGTGTAGCCAATATGATTGAACAAGTTGCGGAACTTTTGCCGGAAACAGAAGGTGGTGTACAAGCACTGTTCGATTTACCGATTACTACTCCCGGAGTGTTTGATATTTCGTTATATCTAGCAACCGGTTTAAAGAAGGTACTATTAATTGAAAGTGGCGAAATAATCGCCGGTGTGCTGATACCCAACGTGGGCGATTTTTCCACAAATCTTGAACAGTTTACGACGGGTGAAATTACGCTAAATTATCCGTTAGCGCAAGCGCGCATCGTGGCTATTTCCGGTGGTGCACTCGATGATCTTGGACCAATTATTGCAGCTACTATTGGAACTAATACCGTAACCAATCAAGGTTATCTTTTTGTAGGCGGTGTTGGTGGTGCAGCAATGTTGGCACAAGCTGATGGTTCCGGGTGGAGTACTGCTTCCGGTCTTGGCATCAATTTTGCCGGCTTAAGTGCGGGCATGCGTTTTATACCATTTGGTGATTATAGTTTTGTGCGTGCACTTATAGTCAATCAAGGTTTTCTCTATGTATTGCACGATACCGGGCTTGATCGTATTACCATTGCCACCAGTGACTTTGTAAACAATGTATTAGATCGTGTTACCGTAGCAACCTTAGAATCCATTGAACAACCGGATACCGGTACATTAGTGACCGTTGCAATTTCGGGTGATTTTGCACTGCTTGGTGCAAGTAGTGGTCTGTATCGTGTAGGTGATAATGCAAATATTGCAACAGCATCAAATGCGCAAGAACTGAATTGGACACAAGTTGCAATTCCTGAAGGTATTAATGTCGTGCGTTATCTACAGTTGCTTGCTACCGATAACATACCCAATCATTGGGCACAATCTGCTCATGCGAACTTGTATATTACCGATGCATATTTGGGGTATGATACGGCAGCTCTGCATCGTTATGCAATTGTGCCTACGCCGCCGATTACCATGCAAACTATATTGCCGCTTGCAGATATGCGCCTTAAAGGCATCTTGAGCGCATTTAGATATTTTGGTGCATTTAGAGATTTTGCGTTATATGATGGCACCGATTTATTTTCAGCACGTGATCGCTTTTTAGCGCAACCACCTTTTGTACAAGATCGTAATACAATATTGCCGTTGCAGATAAACCAAGCATCTATTGTGTCAGGCATGCTCCAAAGCAGTGCTTCCGGTAGTTGGTTGGTTTCAGGTGACTTCGGCCTTCGCATAAATGAGTAAAAAAATATGAAACATATACCTATTTCAGCCGGTTGTCTTGCACGGCTTGTTGCAACATTTCTGTTCTCCACCACTGCCTTACAGGCGATGAATATTATTCGTCCGTATCAAATATTATTGCGCCCGGAAATGGTACCCGATAGTGCCATGCAGATCTATGCATATGGTGAGCGCAGTTTTGCAAGCCATAGTTTTGATGAATGCGGTGAACACACTAATCCATTGCGCATATACCAGCCATCGCAAGACGCGCTGGCGATGCTGAACGGTTTTGATCCGGCAAGTGCAATTGGCAAAAAGCGTATTCGTGTTGATGCCAATGATGATTGTGTGCGTGGCCATCTGGCGCCATGCAGCAAGTTTGAAGTACCATTTGCGGCAGAAATTGGGTTACGCTTTTTCTTTAAGCATAACTTATCGTTAGCATTCTATTTACCCTACTATCATATGCGTTTGCATGATGTCAGTTGGCAAGATTTAACGCAAGATATCACCGTGCAGGATGCGCGCACCAAAACATACCTTACCAATGATATTGTTGCTAATGTCGCAGAGCTTGGTGGACTATCCATGTGTGGATGGGATCGCAAAGGGGTAGGTGACACAACGATTTCACTTGAATGGATAAAAAACTTTAAGCAGCACAAGCGCATGCTCCATATGGTGGGCATTAACGGTCGTCTTGGTTTAACATTACCTTCCGGATTGCGCTCGAATGAAAATGAAGTCATGGCATTTGCATTTGGCAATGATGGTGCTTTTGGATTAGTGTTCGCTTTGGGATTAGATCTCTATGCCGGCAACTATATTAAAGCGGGCGTTGATGTGCAGCTTATGCACCAGTTTGGTAACACGCGTGATCGTCGCATTAAAACGGCACCATTCCAAACTGATCTATTGTTGCTTGCAAAGACAGCAGCATTCACCGACTTTGGACTTACACAACAGTTTAGTTTGTTTGTTGAGCTGTATAAAATCTTTACCGGTTTTTCATTAACCGGTGCGTATCAATTTTATAAACATGGATTTAATACATTGTATTTGACCTGTAATCAATTCTCTACCGAAATTGCCAACACGGCGTTCGATCTGCAAGGATACACGACGCATGATGCGTTTGTTATTCTTAAGTATGATGCAGCAGAACATATGTGCAACTACTCATGGTCGCCGTATGTGGCAGCATTTGTGGATATTCCATTTAACGGTAAACGTTCGGTGACTACAAGTATGGCGGGTCTTGTGCTGGGGTTAAATTTTTGATGACTTTCTACACCAATCTCGCCGCACAATACTACGATGCCTTCTTTGAATGCACAGATGAACAAGAACTTAACTTCTGGGCGCAGCACATTGCATCATCAGCATCACCGGCGCTTGAACTTGGCGTTGGCACGGGACGCATATTGTTACCATTAGTAGAGCGCGGGTTAACTGTTGAAGGGGTTGATTGTTCTGCAACCATGCTTGCACAATGTAGAGCAAAAGCAGCAGCACGCAATCTGCATCCACACCTATATGAACAATACATTGAGCAACTCCAGCTGGAAAAGCAGTACGGTTTTATTTTTAGTCCGCTGGGAACGTGGCAACAGATTGCAGATCGCGCAGCGGCGCAACAGGCACTCACGCGTTGTTGTGAACGTCTACTGCCCGGTGGCACATTGATGCTCTACACATTTTTGCCGTGGTATAATGCACCTGAATTTGGCCAATGGCATGTGTTGCCGGAAGTTACAACAGCAGATGGCATTGTGCTGCACGTAGAAAAAAAAAGAAATTCATGATGCAGTTGAGCAATGTATATATGCCACCTATCGCTACCGCGCAGTACATGATAATACCGTTGTCGCCACGGAAGAAAAAGAGATGGTGATACGCTGGTATAGTCACTTTGAACTACAGATGATGCTCGAACAAGCAGGGTTTACACAAATACAAGTAAGTTCTGGGTACGATGATCATGGCTCACAGGATGTGATGATTTTTAGCGCGGTTAAAGATCGTTAATTTCTAAAGAGGTTACCAATGTCTTCCCTCTTCGGGTGACATTTTCTGGCCATCATTCCACTTACTTCGATAGTCAGGACTGGCAGGGGTGTATTCATATCTTGTAGCTGCAGGTGTAGTATGGGATGCAGGTGGTTGTTGCGGAACAATGTTTGGCTTTGGAAGCGGTGGAGTTGTTTGTGTTGGTTTCAGTTCTTTGTTATGGGATTTTACAGGATCTTTAGCCGGTGTTAGGCAGCAGAGGGCGCATAGTAATGTTTTGTACATATAAAGTACCTTCTCAATAGAGATTAATGAATCTATTCTGTTCAAGTGTATGTATAGTTACATGTAAATTTCAATGGTAATGCATTTCAATAAATCTTTCTGGCAATTGATACATCGATGATTAGTCTTCGGTAAAGCCAATACCAGGTAATTCTGCTAAATAGTTTTTTAATTTTACCGCTTGCGGAATCATTGCGGTACCATCAACTACAGTTATTCCTTCTTGCAGAGGAAGATCTAGAGATTCTACCGGTACATACTCAGGTTTAGTTGCGATTAAAACTTCTTTTGGATTGGTGAGTTCTTTATCACCAACAATCACCGCAGCAGGAATATCCTGGCGTGCAAGATATGTTTGTAAACGTGGAACATCCGGAACCAATACGGAAACTATATGATGTGGTACATCTGCGTTAAAATAATCGCAATAATCATACAGTGCCGCCACGTATCTTCCTATATCATTGTTGTAAGGACATTCTAAATAGTTTGGTAACAGCGAATGGGCCATCATTACCAATGCTGCAGGAGCTGTTTGAGCGGTAAATTCAAATGAGTTGCCATGTATCTCACTTATTTTATATGTTGGTGTTTCATTGCATAGATAGCGTGCTGCTGCAAATAATGAATGTGCAAGGGGCTCTTTTACGCAATATGAACCGGCGAGTATGTCTAATGTGATTAATGTCGTTCTAAGAACTGCAGCTTCAAGTAATGCTTTATTGGGACATGCAAGCATTATTGCTTCGAGTTTATTGCCACTTACGTGTGGTATTAGCCGCATAATTGTTGTATAAGAAAGTGCTTGATCGCTTGGTACGAATACATACGATTGGCTGAAACATTGTTGCAACTCGGAGCAGCTATTTGCAATAGGAACATAGAACGTAGCAGGACTTATCAAGCCCTTTGACAGTTGTTCATTTAATTTTTTTTGTGCTTCAACGGCACGCTCTGGGCTAAACTGTTTAAAACAATGTTGAGAGTTTGATGCTATAAGTTGCTTTATAGGATCGGTAGACTTTGTATGATATATCATAGCTTCTGATTTGGTAGTCATACGTGCAAGCATTGCATCGGTATCATCAGTGCTACTCGATGCGCCTTGTAGTATGCTGCTAATACATATGAGTAAACTTACTATAAAATATAGATGTAACATCAGCTTCTCCTTTTTAGTATAAAAATCCCTCTAGACAGAGCGTCTGCTCAAGCCGTACTCATAGTACAATGTCAACTGAAAAGATGGCAACGATTAAATAATTAAAGAGGCAAACCTAATGCCTGTGTAATGCCAAAAAACCAGAGTATGGTATACAGCATTGTAAGAGTAACAGGAATATCTGTATATTTGTGAATTTTCTCTACTAAGAGTGCGCGCTGATAATGTTTCTGAAATGCTTGGTAGTCCGGTTGATATAGTCTCAGATCAATCGGGGCACCGCTTTCTTGATCAGCGCTAGCATCTGCCGGTACAAGGTTGTGATGCATTAGAATTTTCCTTGTCGCATTACCGCCTGCGTTGAGTAGGCCGGTATGTTTTTGATCATCCACCGTAATAAGATAGGTATTATTGTGCCCTCTTGAGCGTAAACCATAATAAAGTGCCAATGCATCGGAATACGATAAGCCAGGATCTCGTGTTGCATGCAGAAGAATTACAAGTGTATCGGGATTGATGGTAGCAATTGATTTAATCGCCTGCATACCAGAAGGCCTGTACAACGGAAATTTAAAACGTGCCAAATAGGGAAAAAGGAGTGAACATAGAAGATTATCTTTTTCCGCTACATGATAACCGATTGCGCTATTGCCGCTCGCCATACAGGAATCTGAAACTATTGCGAGTAACTGAGAATTCCCTTTATGATTTAATGCAGTACCGCTCCCTTGTGAACTTCCAATAAGAATATATTTATCATCTGCAGATAGTGTTGCAATAGCTTTGTCTAGATTGCGTTGGCAATGTCCTTGGCCCAAGTCAGGAAAGTAATGGGGTGTAGATACGTTTATAATATCTGTTTCTCTGGCGCCGGTAGCTTTGGCGAGGTACTCTTTTGATGATCCCCATCCATTCAGCCCTGGAATGGCTAACACTTTGGGGAATTTTGTTACGTGCGTGTCACTGCTGCTTGCAGCATGAAGGCAGGTGGTTGCAATTAATAGTAATGTATTTAACAGGGTATGGAACATGTTTTTCCTTAAATAACCAAAATGCCTTGTTGATACGCGCGCATTTTGATTTCCACATCAGTAAGCACCTGTTCAAAGCGTTCTGCCTTACTGAGGAAAAACTCTTCATGTTCAATTTCAAAGAGCAGCAGATTGTGTGCTGCCACATCGGCGCGCATCTGCGCAATGAGCTCATCAGTAAGTTCAGCGTGTGACAGATCAAGATACAGGTAAAAGCGCTCCAGCAGGGTGACATACAAATCATCCAGATCATCAATGTCATCAATGATGCCCTGTTGATGGTAACGTGCTAGTTGATCAGCAATCAGTTTAACATTAAGCCATGCATCAGCGCCTTTGTTAGGATCCCAAATAAGTTTATTGAGCGTTGTTTGCAAGAACAACAGTAATGTACTGCGCAGTTCTGCAAGTGTAGCATCATTATTAAGTTCATATCTGCCGCCAACAAGCGTAATGATTTCATGTGAAAGATCAGCAAAAAATGCTTGTGGATCGCGCTTAAGGTGCTCAAACTGATCTAACATCGTGTCATGCATTTTATCGGCGATACTTGCATGCAGGTTATCGTACGCTAAAGAAGTGATGGTACAACATGCACCCTTTATGCATGGCATCATTTCATCAAGGAGCTCGCTCAGCGCATAGGGGTTAACATACATAGATTGTTTAATTTTGTTACCAAACATACGCAGCACTGATTGCATATAACTGCGCGGTATATCGGTTTTACGTTGCATAAATTGCGTCATATGAAAAAAATTATTTGCTAAAAAATCAGGATATTCTACGGCATTATACACATGTCTAATAAAGCAGCGCAAACCTTGTTTGGTGAAATTAATAGTTCGCATAAACTGTTGCAAGCGATCGTTGTGCAGCTGTGCAAATTTCTGCTCATGCGCTAGGTTTGGTTGCGTATATCGTGTATGTGCGGTATGTATAAAGAGTGAACTGATGAATAAAATATATAAAAACATAGAAACTCATTTTGTTAGTATTGGTATATAGGATATACTATATGCTAGCATAGCAAGGAGAGCGCATTGGTGCAACTAGCAGTAAAGCGCTTATGTACGGGACAAATTAATCTAAAACGCTATTACAAAAAGTTGAAGCAAAAGCGATGGCATTATTTTATTACCAAGCCTTTTTAAAAGATGGCAAAAAAGTGAGCGGTTATATTGATGCAGGCTCAGAAGTAGCTGTCAAAGAACAACTGCAAAAAAAAGGCATGTTCCCAACTCAGATTGTGCGCGCAGTAGGGGGAGCACAAAAAAACTGGTTTTGGCGACTGTTTGAACCGCGCATCACCACCAAAGAGCTCATTCTTTTTACCAAACAGCTGGCAGTGCTCCTCAAAGCAGGCGTTCCGCTGTTGCAAGCATTTGAACTCCTTTCAGAACAGTTTACCGGTAAGCTTAAAAATATTATCGTAACGATTAAAGATGATCTAAAAGAAGGGCGCTCATTGGCTGATGCGCTTTCCGATTTTCCTAACATCTTTGATACCATCTATGTGCAACTCGTGCGTGCCGGTGAAGCAAGCGGTAAGCTTGAAGTGGTGCTGAGCAAATTAGATGCCTTTTTAGAACGGCAAGAAGAGATACGCAGACGGGTAAAATCTGCTACCATGATGCCCATGATTCAAGCAGCTGTTGGGGTAGTTGTAGTAGGTGTTATGATGATTATGGTGGTACCGAAGCTAACGGCAAATTTTGCATCACGCAAAAAAGTATTACCATTGCCAACCAGAATTGTGCTGGCCGTCTCAACTTTTATGCGTGCATATTGGCTGCCGATGTTGATTGTATTAACATTGATTGTGCTCGCGTTCGCCTATTGGCGTTCAACACCAAGTGGCAAGCTGCGTATTGATCAGCTCAAGTTAAAGCTACCGCTTATTAAATACTTTACCAAAACAAATGCGGTGGTGCAGTTTTCTTCCACGTTGGGCACACTTATTGAAAGCGGGGTAAATTTAGCTGAATCGCTTGATATTGTGGTAAAAATTATCGATAACAAAGTGCTTTCTAATACGTTGAATGCTGCGCGTGACAATATTATTAAACAGGGTAAAATTGCGCAGTACCTTAAGCAGACAGACATCTTTCCGCCAATCGCAATTTATCTGATAAAAACTGGCGAAGAAAGCGGTGCACTTGATACCATGTTACTCACGGTAGCAAAAAAATATGAAGAAGATTTGACGGAAATAACGGATAGTTTAACGGCGAAGTTAGGTCCACTGTTGCTCATCTGTATGGCTGCAGTGGTTGGATTTATTATGGTCGCAGTGTTATTACCAATGTTAGATTTTGGTGACATTGCAAAACGATAGGAGTCTTTATGGTGTTTAGATTAGAAAATGATCGCGCAGGTCTTGTACGGCAAGGCTTTACGATTGTTGAAGTTCTTGTGGTGCTTGCGCTTATTGCTGTATTTATGGCAGTTGTTGGGCCAAGAATTGCGCAACTTGCGTTTGGTGGCGAGCAAAATACTACCAGAGTTGCGCTAAAGGGTGTGCAACAAGCAATTGAAGCGTATAAATTGAACTTGCGTAAATATCCTGAAACATTGCGTGATTTATACAAGCGTCCTGCAGATGAAAAGAAATGGAATGGCCCATATCTTGAAAAGGAAGAAGATCCAGTGGATGCATGGGAAGTGAAATTGCAATATAAGCGCACACCGGGTGGCAAACATCCATATGAACTTTACTCGTATGGAGTAGAGGGTGGAAGTTCAGAAACTCCTGAGGATCAAAGAATTGATGTTTGGGAAATCTAAGCACGGTTTTACATTAATTGAAATTTTGGTGGTCCTGGCCCTTATCGGGGTCATGACCGCCATTGTGTTGCCCAACTTAATGCCAAGTCAACCGGGCAGAGAACGTACACAGTTTGTTACCAAACTTAATGAGCTGATGCGTTTTTCTTGGCAGCAGGCAATCCTTACGGGTAATCTGCAGCGCGTGGTAGTTGATATTCCCAATCGTACCGTGCAGTTGCAAGAGGCAGAAAAATTTGACAAACAGGGCGAGCCAATATTTGTTGATATGGCAAACAGTTATCTGCAAACATCGCTTGCATGGCCGGAGCAGTTGCAGATACGCAACTTGTATATTGAAGGCTTTGATGAAATGTCACGCTCAGTGGGGCGCGAAGCAAGTAAGGCATGGTTTTATATAGTTCCTGATGGGCTTACGCAACGCGTCACCATAAACATGGTAGACAATAGCGATCTGCAAGATGAAAAAGTGGTACGCATGGCTCTGGTTCTTAATCCTTATACGGCA
>JAGVLK010000012.1 GCA_020049835.1 Candidatus Babeliales bacterium
AATATCGCAACCGTAGAAAAAGATTTGGCTTGCGATTTAATCTCATCGCCGGAATTTATAATTTTGAGTTGACCATGTAAGTTTCAGAAGAGGTCTATTATTTAACGATTCTCGGAATTTTTGTCTCATTAATTACATTTGTATCGGTAGAAATACAAATTTTAAAGGAAGCGAAAAGCGCATTGATGTTAATCGGATTAAGCTGTATTATGCTTGGTGGATTGTTATTATTTGCAATGATGTTGACCAATTTTGTTAAGGATAGCAATAAGTGGTCAGATGTTTGGACCCCTTTATTTATGATGCCATTATCTTTCTTCGTGTGCGGTGCCTTATGCCTTATTCTAGCAGCTTAGCACGTATTTGTAGAGTTCATTAGATTACTCCTGATATTGTAAAGACCCTAGTGTTCCTGGATAAAAATAATCCGCAAGGCATGCCATGTGAATTGCTTTAAAACATATGAAAGCGATTTAAAAATAATGAGTAAAAGACCAAGCTTTGATGCATTTAAAAAAAGAGTCTTACAAGACGCGGAAGTTCTAGAGGCTTATAATCAATTAGAGCCTGAATTTGCATTGCTTAGACAATCTATTAATGTAAGAAAAAAAGCACGTTTCTTTAAGGAACAGCTTGCCTCAGCAATCAAAAAAATCTGAACCTAGTGGTGTTACGCGAAAAGCAAAGCCTAAAAAAGTAGGCGATGTCTATTCACTATTTTCGCGATTGCTTTTTAGTGCATCATCGAGTACACTTGCGGGTGATTTAATAATAGTTGACGCATTACCTACAAAGGAGTCACCATGATGTTTAAAGTTCATCACAAAGAAACGCGCTACTTTACCATTATGTGCATTATAAGCGTAGCGCTGTATGCATTATTGGCATGGGGACTTTTTATAGCACAATATCTACCATTAATGGCAGCTATGGGGTATGTTGCGTTCTTCTTTTTACTCAGTAAAATCGGCGCATTATTAATGCAGGGCTATATAAAAAGTAACTGTATTAAAGTAAGCGAAAAGCAACTGCCGGAAGTATATGCATTGGTAAAAGAGCATGCGCAAGCGCTGGAGCTTGCCACAGTACCGGAAACCTATATTTTGCAGGGCAACGGTATGCTGAATGCTTTTGCAACCAGATTATCCAAAAGAAATTTTGTTGTACTGTATAGCGATGTATTAGAACTTGCATACCAAGAAGGTATCGAAGCGGTATCATTTATTATTGGTCATGAGCTCGGGCACATTAAACGTGATCACCTGACCTTTTTCAAAAATAGTTTTATTTTTCCCGCAACCTTTGTTCCTTTTTTAAGCCTGGCATATTCTCGTGCACGTGAGCATACCTGTGATAATATCGGTTTTTCCGTGAGCCCGCATGGTGCGTTAAAAGGGTTGTTGCTGTTGGGTGCGGGTAAAAAACTATATGCAAAAATATCGGTTAATCAGCTTCTTATTGATGCTGCGCAAGAGCAAGGGTTTGCCACCTTATGCGCGGAAATTATTTCAACACATCCGCCATTGTGCAAGCGCATTGAGGCCATGAATACGCAGTATGAAGAATACCTAGCTTCTGATGATGCGTGTTTTGTCAGTCCGTATATTAAAAATACGCAGGATACGCAACAGCTGTAGTGAGAACAAATGCATCGGGTTATATGTTCGCATATAATCCGATGTTTGCTATAATAATGATTTTTTTATAAAAAAATGTATCATGTTATGTAGTTTTAAACATTGTGAATCTTAACTTTTTTTTGGGATACGACGCATGGTATACAGATTACGCACCATAATTTTATTGGCGATGGTGACAGGTTCTCATTTGTTGTCTGCAGCGAGCAGCAGCAGTTCTACGAATCGATTAGGTCATAGTTTAGTTTCTAGTTTAAGTTCAGAAGTACGAGCATATAGATATGATTACACGCCTCAAGAGCGTTCAGCTATAATAGCGAAATACTCTAGCGGATCAATTGCTGCTGGAGCTGAACCTTGTATAAAAGTATCGCTTGCTGAAATTCATGTTGAAAATCAACCTACAGATATATTTTTTGGAGAGAACTATTTTACTGCTGTTGGGGACCGTAAAGGTCCTAAATATTGGCCAACTGGTTATTATCTGCTTGAGAATGGTGAACCGAAACTGTTATACGAGATGGATCGTTTATTTGGAAAAGATCAGCCGCAGCAGCGCAGCAAGCCTCATCTTTGGAATGCTAAGTTTTTATTTGGTGGATTGTTTCCTTCATTACTTGCATTGAGTGGTGGATACTATTTTTCAGGGTCAATAAATTTGTCTGCAATGGCAAGTTTTTTAGCTGGAGCAACGGTTTATTTGGCTGCATGGCATCGCATGCCTAACAGAAATACACCAGGATATGATAGGGATGGTACGAATGCGCCACGTTTGGGAACGTATTCATTTAACGCTGATGAAGCAACACGCATCAAGGACAGTTTAAGGGTTCGCTTTATGAATGCCAATGCTCAAACCCAGCAACCACCTGCAGTTATTGTGGGCAGGGTTCATCAAATTTTGGATGAGGTTGTAAATACTCAGACGCAATATCCGGTTGTTTATAACAATGTAGACAAGCAATGGTTGCCATCCGCAGAAGCTGTTAGAGATACTACTGGCAAGATTGTAGCCGATCAGCCACGTAGAGCATGTACGGACCAACTTTGGATTCAAGATAGGGTTGTAGAAAACCTAGGTAAAAAAATGGCTTGTCAGAAATTCGAACAACAAGAGGTCTCTTATAAAAGTTTGAAGGTTGGCGGAGCATTTGGTATGTTACTTGCCGGGGGTTGTGCATTAGTCAAGTTGCTTGCGCAACATACAAAGAGTAGTTAGCAACTAAAGAATTTTAAATTTAAGGTATAACAATGTCAAAAATCTATCTATTATTTGCAACGCTTGCAGCTTCATATGGCATGTTATCAGCTGCCCAGGTGATTAATGAAGTAACTGTTAATATGATGAAAATTTCTACAAAAATTCCATTTACGCGTTCGACAACCATTGCGCAGATTAAGCAGATGGTAGCGGACAAAGAGGGACCATTGCCGGTTGAACAGTTACAGTTATTTAAAACAGAATGGGTTCGCTCCGGATTTTTGCCAAAGCAACAGAGCATCATTTTAGAAGATGATAAAACCTGTGATCATTATCACATAACAGCGGCATCAACCATTCGTTGTATAATTAAATTGCCATGAGGCAATTAATACAATAAAGCACCTTGCTAAGATCATGAATGTGTGCCATATTGAAAAAAATATTTTATTGATGACAAAACTTAAAAAGGAGTTTGGCTCATGTATACAAAATTCAGCAAACTGTTAGTGCTTTCAATATGTGTGTTTAAAGCGCAAGCGCAGAACAAAATAATATATCTTATTTCTCCTCCGCGTACATTATCAACAGTACTTTTGCGTTTTATGCATGCGCGCGGTGATATGATTGTGTTTAATGAGCCATCACAATATGCATATTTATCGATGCTTTCAGGCGGGGGCATACCTGGCGGATATAATACAGATTATGCGTTTAGGAACTATGCTGAAGTAAAAAGGACCTTACTAAATGCACGTGAAGATGGTATGGTTTTCGTAAAAGATCCTTCCTGCGCAGCATATGCTAGCCTTTACAAGGATGAAGCATTTTTGACTGATCCAAATATCGAGTTCTGTTTTATTATTCGAGATCCCCATGCATCAGTAGTTTCTTATTACAAAGCATTGGCACTTAGAACGCGTGGTTTAGATGAATTCGGTTGGCGCATCGAACGCAAGATATATGAGCTTCAATATGCACTCTATAAAAGAATTACTAAACTACGTAATAAGGCTCCATTGGTATTATCTTGTGAAGATATAGTAGCGTTCCCCGAAAAGGCATTAAAAGCTTTTTGCAATCAATTGGGATTAGATTTTGATAAGTCCATGCTTTCATGGCCTTCAATGGAAAATAGTTTTGATCCGGTTGAATGGCACGATTCCAAAACGCTGGCAGCATGCAAACAATGGCACAATGATGCTATTGTAAGCACGCATTTTAAACCTTCTGTGCGTCAATTTGATATTAATTACAAAGGTAAACCAACCTTTGCTGAATTTGATTCTAAATATAAGGCGATACTCACTGAGATTTACGAGAATTACATGTATTTCTATAATAAAATGTATGTGCATCGTATTCATATTTAAAGAAACTTTAACAGTATCAAAGGTTAAAAATTCATGCTCCAGATCTGCTCGAAGAACATTTTACTCCTGTTTGTGCTGAATCCTTTTATATTTGTGAACATATATGCACATATGCAGTCACGGAAAATACAGATGTCTGTGGGCAAAGATATGGTTGCTGATGGAAATTTTATTGGTGAAGAGGAAATCAATATAAGTGTTGGCAATATATTGAGTGGTAATGGCTATTTTAAATGTCCGGATGTCATGCTTAAAGTACACACGTTTGCATTTACCGGTACTATTGAATGTGAGCATTGCTGCCAGATTATTACAGCAGAACCATTTGATGAAACGATGTTTACCAGAGTGGGTAATGGCACTTTTGTAATTACGGTAGATCCAATGCTTGATTTTCAAGAGCCGGAGCGGAAATTTCCTGATGTCATGCAGCGGGTGCAAGATCGTATGAAGCCTGTTCGTGCAGAGCAATTGCAAAATCCTCTTGAACCGAAAGTTCCTGTAACTCAAAAGCACGCAGCATCTAAACCTAAGCAGGAGAAAGGGATAACTAAAGAGATAGTGCTTCCGGCAGCTACATTCAACTTTACCGGATCTTTGAACATACAATTGGCGAAAGCTGTTCAACGTGGTGATATGCAGGAAGTTCAGGAGCTGTTGAATGCCTACGAACCGTCTCAATGGACACTCGATACATGTATGCTGCTTGCAGGATTATCTGGGCATATGGCATTGGCGCAAGAATTTATCGCATTGGGGGCTAATGTTAATGCGCAAGATAGGGCACTTGGTGGGGGACAAAGCCATTTAGTTACGGCAGTAGTAGGGCAACATGCAGATTTTGTTGATCTGCTTATACAAGCTGGTGCTCATCCAAATGTAAAAAACCGTGATTGGATGCCGGCGTTAACTATTGCGGTAGTGCAGGAAGATGTAGCTTCGGTAACAGCATTGCTGCGATCACCAAATATCGATGTCAATGCATATGACAAACAGTGTAATACAGCTTTGATGCATGCGGCTGATAAACGCAATACTGAATTGATTAAACTATTGCTGCAAGCGGGTGCTAATCCAAATATAAGCAATTTTGATAGCCTGACTCCTTTACATGTTGCTGTAGTGCAACAAGATGTGGATGTAGTTGCAGCATTGTTACAATCATCTACTATTAGGGTGAATAGTAGCGATAAAAACTGGCGTACGGCATTGATGTATGCTGCTTATGACGGGAATGTTGCGTTAGTTACATTGTTATTGCAAGCAGGTGCTCATCTGAACGGGCGTGATAAAGATGGTGTAACAGTTTTGGATTATGCAAAGGCCTCTGATAACAGCGAGGTGTATGATCTTATTAAACAGAAAGTTTCGATGTCTCAGCAACACGCATCTAAGCCTCAGCAACATACGTCTAGCTATCAAAAAAATATTGAAGTAGAATTTATGCAATCTGCAATCTATGCAGGGGCAATGGGAGTTGCTGTACTGTCAGCTCTGGTATTAATGCCGCTAATGTTTCGGGCCATATTTGATCTATTATCAGATATGGGTGACTTAGCTTCATAAGCTTTTGCTTTTTTTCTATATGCTTTGATGGGTTTGAACTTACTAAATTTAACGGTCAGCGCATACGCATTTTACCTGATGCGATTGTTGCGTTGTAATATCCTCACGGGATACCTTACATTACTCGTCGAACATAGCGCTCTTGCTTGCCAAACTCATTTACAAGTATAAAGGCATGCTCGTTGGGTAAGAATTTCAACGTCACAGGGAATTCCCGCATAAAAAAGTTCAGTTCTCCTGTATGGTATAGCTTCATAGTCCAACCATTGCTGCTTATATAGAGTTCATTATCACATAATTGAACTGTATTGACTGCGCCAGTTCGTTCGCTTTGATATGAACCGGTACAACTTTGCATTTTTTTCAGATCTAATGCTACGGTAGATTTATGCTCTAAGCCAAATCCCGGAATAAGGTAGACATCTGCTATGCTACGTAAAATTTCTGGTATAAGTTGAATTGCACCCGAACTATCACTGTTGAGCATAATAACCACTCCTTTCTCTTGATATGGATAGGCACTATATAAGCTGAGAAATCCTTCATTATGCCCTGTGTGTGTAAAACAGATACGTTGATCTGCATCGGAAAGAAAAACTCCCAATCCCATACGTTGGCCAACATGTGGGCGTAACATTTCATGTGCAAGATGATATGATACTATGCCATCTTGCCGCTTCGTGATTATCTGTTGCATGGCAAGCATAAACTTTGCAATATCAGTTGGCGTACTCCATAAGCCGGTAGCAGCCATTGCCGGATAATTATGCCAATTATCCGGCACCGGGCCTTGTTGCGTATGTGCACGTGCTGCACGCGCTGCGTATGCTGCCGGCAGGGGTTGCTCAAAAGTACTGTCATGCATACCGAGTGGATCGAGCACGTTCTGCTTCATCCATTGCGCATAGGGTTGTTTGGTAACATCTTCGATTAATAGTTGAACAATCGTAATGCCGCCACTTGAATAGATACATTGCGAACCGGGCTTGCTTATAAGGGTTACTGAATCGGTAAGTACCAGTGGCTTTTTGCCCCGCAAAATTTCAAGGGTAGATGGAAGTCGCTCGCCATTTTTATAGCCGGGAAATCCTGGAACAGATGTTCCGGCAGTGTGCGAAAGTAAGCGACGTAACGTAACTTTTTGTTTTTTGGTATATGCATTTTCCGGAACTTTCCACGAAGTTAAATAATGGTTTACATCTTCATCAAGAGATAATTTGCCTTGTTGCACGAGCAACAATGCGCCAACTGCAGTAAGTGATGAACTTATGGCAGATACTTGAAATAGCGTGTGGATGTCCACTTCCGGAGATTCCGGATCATCGCATATGTTGCCATACCCTTTTGCCCATGCAAGTTTACCGTTATGAATCACAGCGATACTAACACCGGGTACCTTAAGAAATGCCATACGTTGCTGAAGAGACATGCGTTCATATGGTTGATTATCGATGGTGACAGAAGGACGTAAATAGCTTTCTGTTTGCTTTTGTAAGATTTCTTCAATATTGAGCGGATTAAATCCTTGCAGGTTGATTTGTAAGCACAACAATGCGGTGAAAAATAAATGGGGAAAAGGCATACATGATCCTGTTTTTTATTGATGTACCGATATAGTATCAGTTTATATCAATATCCAAAAAAATAATGCACAGCCAACTTTAAAAAAGGTATTTAAAGTCTTATTTTGCCATATTTAACGGCAATTTAATGGCAACATATTCGTTATTGTGTTATAACAACAATGTGTTAAAATGCTTTAAAATAGGTGGTTTTGAAGACATGGGAAGTATGTTTTTAATGGCAAAATAACGGCAATTTAATGGCAAGAGAGATTTATGTCTGATCCAAAGGATACCATCACTCCAGAAATGGCTACTCTATTAATGCAGATTGCGGCACAAAAAGAAAATAATGATCGCGTACCAATATCGCCTGATGCCCTAGCACATTTAAGAGATTCCGCGCGCTTGCGAAGCGTTTATTATTCAATGCAGATGGCAGGTAGTAGTCTTACATTAGAGCAGGTTACAAAGATAATTAAAAAAGAGAGTGCGCTAGGCGGAAGGCGCGATGAATATAACATGCCATTAAGTACACATCAACGAGCGTTAATAAGTTTGTTCGTGCACCATGAGTACATAACAACTAAAGAGATAGCAACATTTTTTAAGCTTAATCCTCGTACTGCACGGTATCAGTGTCAGCAATTGGTCAGATCCGGTTTTTTGGTTGTTGCTAATGCATCAAAAAAGAAACGTACCTATGCATTGGCGCCACGTTTTAGAAATTACATTTAAGTATAATAATATCTTTCAGTTTTGTGAGCGAGAATCATACTTATTTACTTTGCCGTTCTCATACAGCTGTTGGCATTGTGTTAATTGCTTAAGGAAGTCAGCCGTATGAGTTTTGTCGTTCATGACACTATTCGCTTGTGTAAAAACTTTATCACATTCTGTTTGTGAAGGATTCATAGCTTTATTTGCTCTGATCGTTGCAAATGTGATGAGAAGCCCAATGCCTACTCCTACTATGCTGGCAGCTCTGATTGCCTCGTTTACAATATCATTTGCAATAACACATTTTGTCTGTGCAGTCATTAATGGTATTAACATCAATAATGCAAATTTCTTCATAGATATATCTTTCGAAATAATCATTTGCTATTGCCCAAAAAAGTAACGTGCGCGCTCGACCATGAGATCAAACTGTTCTTCATGCGGTGTTGTTGCATCGGCATCTTCAATGTACGTACCACCAAGTACACCAATGGATGTCTCAGGGGCGCCAAGCGTCTGTTTTGGAAACATATATACCGAATGGTGCACAACGCGTCCATCTTTGGTAATACCTGAACCACCTTTGAAACCAATGATATAATCAATCTTGTACGGATCTTGGTTTTTGAGCATAATTAAATGCCCTTGGCCAGGAACCATTGGTGCATCATCATCCAGAGCTTTGAGATCTTGTGCGCCAAGGCCGGCACAGTTAAAAATACAGCGAGCTGAAATCTCATCAAAAGATTCAACGCGTTGTTTTACTGAGAGCATATGACTTTTAAGCTTGAGCAGTAATGATGCCATAAGACGGTGTGTATCTAGAAAGATTGCATCTTTATACAGTTTCATCTGGTAAGGTCTTTTTTTGTTTGGAAATTGAACTAAAACTGAAGTTGGCTTCTGCATAACGTCATCTTCCCAAGCTGCAAGACGCTGGTCTCCGGGCATTAAAAATGCGTGCATAAACCATGCGCCCATTGCATCTACATCAGGTTTTTGTCCGCGTGCGACAGCTTCATAAAATTTGTATGATGCAATGCCGATCTTATGCATGAGCTCTTTTTTTACCGGATCAGATTCCTGTGCCCCGGTTGGTGCGCAAAACCCGCCGGCTTTATGCGAAGTTAAATCTTCAAACTGTTCAGCAACAACGGTGATATGGCTATGTCCGGATGTGTGCAACATATAGGCGGTGAGCAATCCCACAACACCCGCACCAATAACAACAATTGGTTCTTCTTTGGGTACATCAACTTGTGCATGAAATTGATCGATAAGATGCTGTACGCAACCGGGTGCAAGCGTCCAACCATCGCCGCCATGGCCGTAGTTATGCACAATGGAAGTTGTGCCACGCTGTTCGATCTTCATATAGGGGCCACCTGTGCGCACCGGTCTATGGCATAGTACGCGTGTACCCAAATGTTCAGCGCTCAATTTGGGGGGTTGCAGCGGAATATAAAGAGGTGCTTCTGCCGGTGCTCCACTAGTTGCAAGGTCAGTTGCGGCCGCATGCATAAGTGTAGTGCACAGGAGTGCAAATATAAGTTGTTTCATATGAAAGTTCCTCATTATAAGTTGGGTTTCAAGCGGCCTTGCGACCAAATTGCTGCCAAGCGCAGACACGTTATGGAAAGCTGCATTATTCTGGCAGATTCTGCATCCAAGGCATATCCCAAACTTGTCGCAACGTCTGGGGTGCTCATGGTTGCTCCATCCAGATGCTCAGAAAGTAATGGATGTGTTGTTCCGGGTTGATTAGTATAGCATGCAAAGGTAGGCCATACACGTGCATGTTTGGCATAGGTAATGCGATGGCGCCCATGTGCATCTTTTTCTATACTCACATAATCGTTATGCTCCAGGGTGGCAGAATCCAGCAGCAACGGCGGATTAATATGTGGTGCTATAAAAATATGTTTGCCATCTGCAGTCGTGCTGCCAAAAGTTACGTAGGGTTTTATCGTATATTCCGTTGGTGCTGTGTAGGTGACCGTTTGCCCAGGTGTAGCGGTTATGGGTTTGCCACCAAGCATGGCAAAGGGATCAACTTGAACGGCTGTATCTAAAAGGTTGACAACATAAAATTGCCTGCAAGTATCCTTGTCAGCTGCATGAATAAGCGGTGTGAACAGCATTGCATACATTACTAATTTCATCATAGGCTCCTTATATCTCTATAAAAATTATCAAAAAGGTATCATGCCAAAACTATTTTTACAAGTGTCGGTAGTACTTTACGATTCATTCCTATTTTTGTACACTTATCACAGTTTATTAAAGAATCTATACAACAGAAAAGGTTTTCCTATGGTTTATACAGTTATGAGAAGAATGTTTTTTGTGATGAGTATTTGTGCCATTTTTAATTGTGCGCAGGCGAGTTTCTTCAGCTCGGCTGACACCAATTGGGGCACACTATGTACGATGAGCATCAGAAAAGAGAATGCCACTGTTATCAACAATGGTGATTACTATGCTCTTAAAGATGTTGTCGTGGAAGCGAACACATTTGAAGGTTCCGGTTATATCGAGGCGCCGACGGTAATAATACGTACAAAAAAGTTTGCCTTCATTGGTATCATACATTGCCATAACGATTGCATTATATACGTGGAAGAGCCTTTTGACGAAGAGATGTTTACACGAAAAGGTGAAGGTAAGTTCACTATTGTAGTGGGAACACCAGACAAACATGCGCAGTTTCAGCTGGAGGAACATATATCTATTATGCCATTGGTTAATGCAGTATTGCAATTTCCGACACACAATCCTATAACAGCGATAGTGGCATTGGGTTGCGTAATAGGAACAGTTGGGTACAAACTATATAGTGCTAAATAAATGTTGAGTGCGGTTTAAGGAGTATCAGCATGATAACTAAAGAAATGTATTTGGCAGATCGCGTTGCATCATTTATGCCCAAGGTATATGCATGGATGTTTGCGGGTTTGCTAACAACTGCCGCGACTGCATATTTTCTCTTTTCACAAATTACCCTATTAGCGATGATCTTTAGCTTTAAGTATGCGATGGTCACCTTATTTCTTGCGCAGATCATGCTTATCATGTACTTAGGTTCTGGTGTGCTTGCCATGAGTTATGCACGAGCAGTTGCGCTGTTTTTGTGCTATACGGTATTAATGGGCATTTCGTTTGCGCCGCTTTTTATTGTGTACGAAATAGAATCAATGGTGCAGGTGTTTATGATTACGAGCGGCATGTTTGGTATCATGGCGCTCTATGGTTATTTTACCAAGGCAGATTTAAGTCGTTTTGGTAACATGCTGCTGATGGCTTTGCTTGGTCTTATTATGGCGTCTATTGTTAATATATTTGTCGCGTCCAGCAGATTTGATTGGTACCTTTCTCTATTTGGTGTGCTCTTGTTTACTGCATTAACCGCCTACGATGTACAAAAAATCAAACAGATTGGTGAGAATCTCTACCACGTTGATGAGTGGGAAGAAGATATCGATACATTCAGCAACAAACTTGCTTTGTTGGGTGCAATTACTTTGTATCTTGATTTTGTAAATCTGTTCTTGAAGGTATTGCGTCTCACGGGTAAAAAGCGTAAATAATTCCTTCCTTACTATTAAAAAAGAGTGAGAGATATCCATGACATATAGAGTAATGTTGTGTGTTGTAAGTGCATATGTAACAATGTGTGCCTATTCGGATAATACCGAGTGGGAGGCAGTTGTAGCAAAAGTTGCGCGCCACAATATGTCTACGCTGGAATGGCAAGATGAAGATTGGCCGAATGAAGTCTTCTCTGAGTATCTGAGCCGCTGTATGCGCTACCAAGCAACATTGCAGCCGTTTAAAAAACGCAGAGTCACGTTCGATATTCTTAAAAGGAACGTGCTATATGCAACTGACGAAACAAAAACAGCAGTATTGGATGATATCATTACCTGGGATGATTTAAATATATTTAGAGGCGGACAAAACCCTCAGCTCTATCTCGCGCGTACTATAGACCGTACAATCACTGAAATTGGATTTGTTACCTTATTATCATACATCGCACAGCCCTTGTATCATCGTAATGAACTTGAGCATCGGCAGCTGCTTGTGCGCGAGCTCATTGGAAACCATGAGTTTTTTAATGCTCTTGATACACTACTTGCAGATTTTAAAAAATCTGAAGATATCTTTCTATCTTTTTGGTTGAATGATCCCTTTAGGCAGGCAGCTGCGCGCACCTATTTCAAGATTCCATATTTCAAAAATGTAGAAAGCATTCTTAATGCCAATACGCATGCGCTCGCACTAAAAAATATCGTTGAGCATAAGCAGCGCATACTTTTTTGCGTAACGGGGGTTGCTGCCGCCATGATATTGCCATTATATGCAATCAGCAAAGCATGCGATTATTCTATACCCTTATTAGATAGGCTCGGCGATCGGCTTGTTGGGACGGGTGGCGCAGGAGTTGCTCTTCTTTCTCTTGTGCAGAATAAAATTGTCCAAATAGGGGCGATAGCTGGTGCAGGCCTGTATGCAGGGTTGCGAGCACAGGAGGATTTTGAATGGGCACGTGACAATTTTAAACTGGTGATCTATTTGCAAGAAAAATTGCATCATGTTGCTTTATGCAGTGCGTTCTTTGCATCACTTAAAAAAACTGTAGGTGATAATGTTCTCTTTAAAAAAATGGTAGCTTATCATGCTCTTGAAGAATTAACAGAGGAATTTGCTGTGCATGAGCCGGAATTAAAAAAATTATTAGCGTTGCTTGCAACCGAAACATTCCGGGATGAAGCTTCCATTATGTCACATTACGGAAAGATATTGGTTGCATATAAGCTTATGCACGAGATTAAGCAGCTATTTGAAAAATCTTTATGTGCGCTTGGCCATATAGATGCGTTGATGTCGGTTGCTCGCCTTTGTAAGGAATTTGAGCACCAAAGGGTTCACTTTTCATTTGCCCGCTTTAACTATGCAAGTAAAACTCCTTATGTGATGCTCAAAGAATTTTGGAATCCATTTATAGATCATAACATTGTTGTGCCGAATTCTCTTTCGCTTGGTCAAGCTGCGCAGGGGAATCTTATTGTAACCGGCCCGAATGCGGGTGGTAAATCAACGCTTATCAAAGCTTTTGCGCTTAATCTCATATTGGCGCAAAGTCTTGGTATTGTTGCTGCATCAGATGCTGAAATTACACCATTTCGTAATATTATTACGTATCTTAATATTACCGATGATATTGGATCGGGTAATTCTTTGTTTAAAGCGCAGATAGGGCGCGCAGAGCATCTACTTGCAAAGGCACAGGGCCTGGCTGATCATGAATTTGGATTTTTGGCATTTGATGAGATGTTTAATGGAACAGACCCACAAGTTGGCCAAGCGTTATCCTATAGTGTTGCGCAGTATCTAGGTGATTGTAATAATATTATTACGGTTCTAGCAACGCATTTTCCTACTATTACCACGCTTGAGACTCAAGGTAAATTTGCGAACTATAAAGTTAGTGCTTCTGTGGATACGCAAGGTGAGGTACATTATCCATTCACCATAGAGCCTGGAATATCGCATCAAAATGTTGCACTTGAAATGATTGGTAAAGAAGGATTCAATAGCGACATTATTAAACAAGCAAAAGCGTTGCTTGAGAGCGCAGACAACCCAGTAACATTCACATCTTTACACGTACACTAATTTTTCTTAGAATCATGATGAAAATTTCATGTCAATGATGCTAAGGATGTTGTATGCATAAAATCTGTCTGATGCTTGTTTTAATACCTGCATTAAGTTTCGCCAGCAGCTCGCATAAAAAAGAAACTGTGCGGCAGGGGGTAATTACTCTTATCGATTGGAAAGACCAACAGCTAGCAAAAGATATTAGAAGCAAATATCATATGGAAGATGTTGAATGGTTAAGTTGGGCTTTGGGTAAAAAAGTTGATGGGAGAACGTCAATGTTGTACGTCTTGATAACTGACGCTGCATCACATAAATATTGGCATCATCATATGAATTTTAAACATCCGTACGATCCAACCAAAGAGATCTATTTCCCTCGCTGGCTACCGCGGAGTTGGTTTATGTTTGCGAAGGGTCCTGTTGTAAATCCTCCGAGGCTTTTTGGGGCATTATATCAATTTGTGTATAAGCCACAACCGGCACCTGCATTACCATTAGAAGCCATACTCAAACGGCAAGAAACTGAAGAGGGTGAGCTTGTTGATGTTATGGATGATGAATAGAAGATTAATAAGTTCTTGCATCATTTATCTTTTATTAAAATGTGATAAATCTATTGGAATAAATTGCCCGTTGTTGCCGACCATAAATTGGTTAAATCCAAGGCTTTTTAAGATTTTAAAGAATGATTCCATGTTATGATTTTTTTTCAGACCAGATCTCATTTCTTGAATAATGGTTGGCGATACTCCGGCAGTCTTGGCTAGTTTACGTACTGAAATTTCATCTCGTTCCATCAATGCCAAGATAAGTTCTGAAAGCGCGAATTCTTTGTATTCTTGTTTGTAAGCTTTTAGTTCTTTTGGGCTAAGCGATGCAAGAAATTGTTCATGAGTAGTTGCCGCCTTTTTTACCGGTGCTTTTTTAGTCATAGTATGATTCCTCCCTGTTTCTTTTGATATAATCAGCCTTAAATTTGAGTGCTTTATCTTTTTCTTTGGCGGGCATTTTATCCTGCTTTTTTTCAAAAGCATTCGTTACTATAACTTTACCACCATGGTAAAAAAAGCATAAGAATCTATCCGGCATAGGTTTAAAAGCATAAATTTGATCCCCCTCATGGCGAAATTTCTCTTCACTGCGTATTTTACCTGTATCTCCGAGCATTTGAAAAAGAAAGCTTAATTTTGCTTTCTGGCCCTGAGATAACTCCTGATAGTATTCAAGGGCTTGGCTTTCGCCTTTAGCGTTATAATACCATTCAATTATGAACTCATCGCCTTTATAGGCTATCAGATTCTTCATACCATTCCTGGTTTTTAAGTTTTATTTAATTGTACCAGGAAAATGGTACAGTTGTCAACTATTATGTGTATTTATATGAATTGCATAATTATATAGAGCGGCGGATTTAAGCCCATAGATACGATTAAAAGCGCAATCTAACTATTCAGTCTTTAAATGTGGCCCACCTCTTTTGCGCAACGCAGAAAGACGTGGGTGCTGTTTTGCCCATCGGTCATGTTCAACAGCATCAATAATGGTGGAAAAGTCGTTGCGTGTTTCTATTTCTTCTGTGGCAACATCGCTGTTATCGTTCAACGCGATAGTGGCAAGTGCGCACAACTTAGATGTGGCTATTCCTATCAAAAATGGTATTGGATTACCCGTAGCTAAACAATGAACGGTACCGGTAATCGCAGGCATGCATGCGTTACTTTTAGCAACCACCGCTTGTAGTTGTCCACGCGTCACAACGCAAGTAGGTTCTTTAAGTGGGCCCTCTCCATCGGTGCCAAAACTGGGTAAGTCGTCGGATGAAAATATCGTTTCGTTATACCATTGCCCTGTTTTGCCATCGATAACAGTTGTGAGTTCGTTTTTATGTTGGTGTAATTCTGCAAGTGACATAGTGCCGCCCGGTTGCTCCTTTTTTGCTTTTGTTCTTCTTTGCGCGGCATCTATAGTGTGTAGGCATACAACTGCACAAGCGGTTAGTATTATCGAGGCGATATTACGCGTAATCATGGTGATAGTCCTTTTTTAAAACTGATTATCCATTAGTGCTCGTAACTATAGCAAACTTAATTTAGCAGGGTCAATAATTCATTATATAGTTTTACTACGCACAACCTGCCCGCCGGAGCTTTATGCGAAGGCTGGGTCAGAGCATGCTACATGCAGCACAACCATCCTGAGTTACCGGCGCGACGTGACTTTCTAATGTTGTAGAACCGGTAATTGGTGGCGCAAGCAATGCGCCGATCGCCTGCGTATGAATTTTAAATCCAAATGGTTTGCTCGGTGCGGCCATTATAGTTTCCACCGCGTGCTCACGCAAATGCTTTCCTTCCTCGGTGCGTAGTGGCAGCAAGCGAGCAATATGTTCTCGTAGGTGTATATTTTCATAGGCAAGTGTGCGAGTATCGACTAAAAATATACTCGGATCGGAAATATAAGCTCTGCTTAATCCATGCACTACGCTACATACGGGTTCTGTAGTTATCCGATTTTCATGAGCCATTTCTAATACCCATTCAGCCGTGGGGCCGCCATGCAAGCTAAAATTATCGATATTAAAGGTAAAGAGCGCAATAAAAAAAGGATAAGATTTAAGTGTTTTAACCTGTGAACAGAATATATTTAATACTTCAGATAATGTTAATCGTTTTTGTGTATGCGGATAGAGTTGATTTAACAAATAATCGCGCATTTTGATATTGCGCATAGCAAGTAGCAAATAATGCACGCACAATGGCTTGGAGTTTACGGTGATAATTTTGTGCTTACTGGGTGGTAATGATTCTTTATTAATCAACAGTACATGTTCGGCAATATCTTCTATGCTGCGTCTTGGGCCATCGGTAGTTGTTGACCATATTGCTGTGGACGTGCGTCGCGGTGCAGCTGCATGCGCAGAATGTCGAGCTGTTCCATAACTTCTTGCTGCGCCGTATAAACATGCATGAACTGTGCATATAGTAATGAGAAGGGTTGTGATCAGTGCCATTTTGTTATCCTGTGTTAACGGATAAAATGTTCGCCTGCTGATGCAAGATATAGCATGTAATGGCGCGGCATGTCAATGGATGAGTAAGATGACATATATTGTATTTAAATTTTCTACGTGATTCTTTTGCGCTTCTGCTTCTTGGCCATATTTTGTCTTCCTCGCGAAGGCGGGGATCCAGTGATTAATAGCTTCATTTTATTTGTTTTTATTTTATTGCTGGATCCCCGCCTTCGCGAGGAAAGCAAGCAGTTAGTGTTTAAAGACTTTATGCGCGTACATTGTTTAGGCATGACAACTACATCAAACCGTGCTATGGTTTCATTGACAAAATAATCAGTAATTATACAAAGGATTTCATTATGGCTGGCCCCGTTACCCATATTATTTTAGCATTGCTTATGTTGCCACTCTTGCCACCGGATATTGATAAGCAAGCATTTATTATCGGTACCAGTTTTCCCGATATTCGCCACACAGCGGGCATTTCGCGTACTGCAACGCACATAGAGCCCACTTCATGGGATGATATTGTTCACGAGCCGTCAGCATTTCGAGCGGGTATGCTGTTGCATAATCTGGTGGATAATGCGCGCATTACCCATCTTGAACCTTACTTTTATGATATAACAAAAGTTAAAGAATACAGTCCTGCATATGTATATTATTTTCCGCTCGTGCAAAAAACCGCGGAAGATGCATATCTGTATAGTAAATCAGATACATGGACAGAAATTGCTACTTATTTTGACACAATCTTGCAAGAAGAGCTTGATTTTGGTGTTGATGAAGCGGTGTTACGTCGGTGGCATACGATGCTGCAAACATACATAACACAAGTGCCCACTATGCAAAGTATTGCCGATTTTTGTGCACATTCTGGACATCATATATATACGTTGTGCGATGAGTTTGATCTGGATCTGCATTTTAATGAATTATGTTCTACGCCACGCTTTGCTGATGTAGTAGATACATTTTATCGCGATTTTCCAACGCATGCTATGGCGCAAGCGTATACCTTAGAAGGTGCATTCGCCCAGGTTATGCAGATGCATAATGCACAGACATCATATGCTTAATCTTTTTATCTACCCGAAGTAAGTGGCTTGCCCGTTTCCGGATGATACAGGTAATGATCAACGCGAACATCTGATCTAAATGTTGGTGAAAAATAGATGAGTTCCGGTGCTTGCCAATATGCACGTTGCATAGCCGGCCCATAGATTCTCCTATCTTTTTTGGTACCTTGTGAAATGGCGAGCAGATTATTAACACGTGCAGCATATGGTATAGGCGTGCCATTCCCGCTTATATGTTGTGTGAGCGCATACAACGCATTAAGTGCTCGCTGTGCACGCTGTTTGCTTTCCGTCTGCAGAACAATAGGGGCAATGTAACCAAATGTATGAAAACGATCTTCCAATATACGCATCTTACAGCTGGCCACTGTGTTTGCAAGTGTAGTATTGTTTTTGAGCATAGAGAGTATATCGTATATGAGTTCATGTGTATAAAGTAGCGGTTGTATATACAAGGTGTACTGGTTCTGCACGGGCACGAAAGTTCCAGCTACGCGGCGATCCGCTAGTCCGGCAACATAATCGTGCATGCGTAGATCTGCATACGGGCGCACGGGAGATTTAATCTGCATACGTTTGCGGCTGCGCAGCATCGTGGGAGTGAATCCCAATGGCTCTGCTAAAGCCATGAGTACTTTGTCACCATTTCTACCGACAACGGTAATATTGCTCAATGCATGTTGTAGTGCGATTGCACGGCGAAGTTTATACGGAAGTACCGGCCGATCTTGTGGTGTTGATGCTGCAGCTGCAAATAGTGAAGCAGTATATACTACAAGAAAAAAACTGCGCAAAAATGTAATGATGGCGTGCATCGGTATATCCCTAAATAAAATAGTGAGTTAATTAATTTTATGGATGTATCATGACATAGGGCATTTTAAGATAGAGCATCAATGGTGCAAGTGTAGCGCCAGTCAAAAAGCCTTGTGCAAAGCTTTGCAATTGTAATAACTCAAAAGCTTCCTTGTGTGCTTTTACGCGCAATGCGTCTTCTTCGGGTGAAAGGGCATGCAACAGTAGAACTTTGGTTCCATTTTTATAGTTTGCTTGTAGAAGATTCCAATTGGTTGCAGTCTTAGCAGCCTCTTCTTTACGATATGTATTGTACGGAATATCGAGCATATATGCTGAAGATGATGCCGCTGCAAGTATAGAGAAATAGCTTGTTACCGGATTGATGCCAACCATTTGCAAGCTCAATATTGCGGCTGGTGCAGTTGTTGCTCCTGCGACAACACCGAGTGTAAATGCAAGCGGATATGGTGGTATTTTGTCATCATAAGCACTTATTTGCGAAGCAGCGGATAATTGGCTGCCTGAGTTTAATAACAACAGCGTCAAGAGGGGTAGAAGATATGCGCGCATAGAATTCCTTTGGAGTAATTTTATTGAGGTTGATTGAAACTATAGCAAAAAACGCTCTTTAGTTCAATAATAGCCTGTAACTATGCAGACCGAGAACGTGGCATCTGCATGCATTAGTGCTAGAAATATTTTTGTGCATGTGATACTATGTGTCGAATTTATATTAACGCTTTAATCAGAGAGGATGTTCATGCACAAAATAGCTTTGTTATCTATCTTAATGCCGATGTTTGTTGTGGCCAGTGATCAGCCAACTACTCAAGAAGCTCTTGTTCTTAAAGGTTCTGCAGTGCTGAGTTGGTATCGTCCTGAATTAGCAAAGGATCTTTTTTCCGCTTACCATGCCAAGGACGCAGAATGGCTAAGTATAGCATTAGGTAAGGAAATCGATCCGGAAACTCAATTGCTGCGTGTTCTTATAGATCCAAAAGATGGTAAATTGCCCAAATACTTAAGCGACAGAATATGTTTTAAGCATCGTGAAACGCAAGAAGATATAGCGTTTCCGCGATGGTTGCCCTTGCATTGGTTTGCCGATAAAAAGGATGGAGATGTTGTAACAACGCCCCAACTTTTTGGTATGGCTGTGGAAATTGTATGTGCCAAACAGGCGGGCGGTAAGCCATTCCATGATGCTTTAGCTGGATTGGTAGGGCCACAGCAATTCGTAGAATGTGAGTTGCGTGCAATGGATAAAGCAGCTACTTCGTGTTCACAAGAGCAGCCTGTGAATAATGATAAATAATGATAGTTAAAACTATGAACATGCATATAATAAGCGCAACCGCGATTGTATTAATACTCATAGCCGCATGGTATTATCAAACTTCTAGGTACGATTTTTGATTTTTTTACGTGCTTTACTCATAATCAGCATTGATTAAAGCATTGTAAAATGCTGCGAAAGTAAAAAGGCATTAGGTTATGATGCTAACTCGGGAAATTACGGTGATTCGATAAAAGTTTTTATTATATTACAGCTAGGGAATATTGATGATGTTTGCAGATATAAAGTTTTGGGTTAAGCCGAGAGGAAAGAGCTCACTTGTGTTGGTTGATGTTAACGAATATAAACATGATTTGTCAGTAGTTTTTTTTAAACCCAGTGTACTTGATAGATATCTAGCTTCTCCAAGTAAATATTCTATGAGAGATGATCATATTCGATGCAAAGAAGATGGTTGGATCTTGCAATCCTGCTATACATCTTCAAATAACGAAGTATATTCATATCTCTGTGATTTGAGGTTGCTGCCTCAAGATGAGATAAAATATTGGTATCTTCATAACCTTGCTGAACCGACGGGAGCCTTAAATTTTTTAGCTGAATCGCGAGACTTTGATTGTAGTTTTGAGAACTTCGCAAAAGAAAAATTATATATTGTGCTTAAGAGATTGGCTGCAATAGATCTTCAGTTTAATCAAAAGGCAATGCCTTTGTGGGAGCCAAAAAAATATAAGAAGTATGCAGATGCTTTGGAGAAGATGGTTGATGATCTATTTCTTCCATTGACGAATGAAGATAAACAATTTTGTAATAATTTCTTGTTGCCTCTGGCTTGTCTTGTTGTAGAAGGCTTTTCTTCTGAGTGTTTAAAAAAATGGGCAGAAGCATTAGGGGTAACTTTGGATCCCTCTTGGGGAACGCTTAAAATCCTTGAAGAATGTTTGAATTATATATGTAATGACGTAGTGGGGACTAGGGTGGTAGTTTCGTTAAAAGAGCTACAAAAGGAAAAAAGCGCGAGAGCTTCGCATGGTGGCAAGGTTCCTGAAGAAGAACCCATTGCGAAAGCTAAAGACATGCTTGATAAAATTACTTTTTCGCTTGAAGAAATCGCTATTATAATAGAACAATATTACGAAAACGTATCTTTAAAATAGATGAATTATTGTAAAATGTTATGGAATTAATGTTCTTTGTTGCAATAATGAACAGTATTCACATTATGATCTAGGCTTTTTTTTAAAGTATTATGCGTGAATTTGCTGGAGATAGCATGATCTGTTTATACGTAACTGCATCGGTGAGGCTTAATATGAAGTTCTTTATTTAAAATCAAGGTTATGATTATTCGTTATTTATTCCGGTTTGGTGCGGGGCTGGCATTGACGGATAAATGATTGGAATTGAAAATTGGACACGACTAACCGATGCATTTGTTTGGTTAGCTTTTTTTTCTCTTCTTAAATTAATTGTTGCAGGAATAACTACTATTTCTGACTTAATTTCGCCGCTATTCGTTGTAGAGTTCGTATAGGAAGTAGTGATCGCAATATCAAATTCAATTTCATAAATTTCTTTTTCGATACTGCCACCTCGCGGTAATGGCATTATATGCGGCGCAAAATGTTTTTTTTCTTCCGGATTACTGGGATCTATAGCCATACGTTCCTGAGCCTTTCTAATGCCATTGCAAATTTGAACGAATGATTCTTCGACAAATTTTTCCAAGCTCATTTTCGGAGCTTTATTTTTGCAACATCTGCTGAGCCAATTGCACATAGACTTATCCTGTATGTATTAAGATACTGTATTTCGACATAGTTAATTTTACCAGAAATTGATTATAAAGTAATGCAACCAATTACATGTTGATATAACTGGTAACATACTAAAATTCAACTCTATCTTCCCTCCCCACCACCAAAGCATGCATAGTTATACAGCACATTAATACTCGAATCCATGTCATAATTGCCTCGCGGTAATGCAGAACACTATTAAGGTGCAGCCTAACATATCTTGCGATAAATAGCTTAATACGTTATTATATAACATGATTTTGAACAATAGTTGCTTATCCATCTAGGAATTTATATGCATAGATACTCATATCTTTATATACGTACCATAACCGTTCTTGTGCTCACACTATCATATGTGCATATGCACGCTGCATCACAAACAACTGCTTCTTCGAAAGAATATCGTATACTGCATGTACCAATTGCATGCCATGATGCGGCTGAGCTTTATAAAAAAGATATGCAGTTATATTACAAGGTGATGAAAAAAGCATATAAGAATTTAGCTGCTGTGCCCGGATTAAAGCCATCAAATTTGCCTGTTATTCTTAGTCCAACGGATTTTGTTATGCAACTTAAGGGGTTGCAGGTTCTTGCACCTTCTGATTGCAGTGCTCAATTTATAGCACATGTGGAGGAATACGATGCTGTTTTTAGCAAGGCATTAGACAAAACTAGTGATACAGCTGCAGCTTGGCAAGCTGCTCTACAGCATCTTAGAAAAGACATTTCAGGAATTACCAATAAAGTTATTGATGTTCTTGTGCAAGAATGTGCTACAAGTATAAGTGCTCCAATTGTTATTGAAAGCAATCTTCTTATGCAAGTTGAGCAATTGCAAGGTGCTGCAATTGAATATGCTGATCAATAGTTGCATTGTTTCAAGATTGCCTTTACATCAACACACATCTACTCGGCGCATCATGTTCAAACAGTTTACGGAATGCCTTTCTATCTTCTGTTTCTATCGCTTGCATAATGCTTGCGGTGGTGGCAAAAATTGCATTCCATCCTGCCTGTTGTGCAGGGCTTAATTCAAGTTCTTGATTGCCAAACATTATTGCCGCCATGTGCGGCGCATATTGTAATGTAGGCATAAGCTGTTCTTGTTGCCGCGCAAGTGGCTGAGCTGTCTCTTCCAAAAACATGCTTAAGGTATGCAAACGTACCAACGGGCTTTTTGCTGCCCGTACCAAAGCCCACAATGCTTGCACTTTTGTATCTGCGTTAACATGTGCAATTAACGGTGCGGCATCGCGCATCATTTCCGGGTGTTCTTTGTTGTAGGCAAGATAGCCTTTGGTTGCAATTTCTTGATAAGGAACGTTAATAAGCCCGGTTAGCTTGTTGCCGTTATTCATTGCGGTTGCCACCGTTATTGCTCGGGCGAACATGCTTTGCAGTGTTGAGCACACAAGTTCTGATGGTACGCGCGCTTTTACCGGGCCAAGATCGACTTGCGGGTCGCTTGTAGATGCTGCATATAATTGGCTGGTAGCCATTAATAGAACTAAACAAACTATCATTACCAAATTCCTTTTTTTAATGGTGGAGTAATCTTGCATTGCTACCATAGCATCTGTTTGCATGAAGTGCAACTAGCTGCCAACCTACCGTGCCCAGCAAAAAAAAGATATGTACGCAGCTTAGTTGTTTTTTTTGTTCAATGCATCTTCTTGTTCTAATGCTTCGCGTAATTCTTTGCCCAAAGCATTACGACGTTTTGCGAGTATGGGTTTAAGGCAGGCGTGGAATGCCAAGGCGCTGCCAAACCAACAAAATGCTCCGCCTATAAGATATGGAGCTACAAGTTTATCAAGGTTAGATGATGAACCTTGCATAAACTGTGAAGCACGAGATTTACCAAAACCTGAACAACGAAGGCATAGCCAAAACACGCCGAAAGAACCTTTTACATGGCAGATATCGTTACAGTTAGTGGCAATCCATTGTAAGTAAGAGTTGTCTAATTTGGCAATTTCTGCATGAATTTTGGCAATATGCGCCGGCTCTTGCATGCTATAGGGGGAAGTTGCTGAATTAATATAGGGAATAAGCCCATGTGAAGCGGAGGTTTGAGCGCCAGATGGTTCTGCTGCGGCTTGTAAGGTGCATGCATACATTCCAAAAACAGTTAGTATAAGAATGCGAACCGAAAAAAATTGCATAATAGTTTTCTCCTAGAGTTTGATGTGTAAGTGCTCTACAGCATATCAGTTTCATGACTGTACAGCAACTTACCGTGTCAGTTTAAGACGGGTTGCAAATCGCTGCTTGATATAGTTGTTATATGCAGCAAGTTGTGGCACCAGTACCATTGTGTGATGTATATGTTCAGCCTGACAACAAAGACGTGCAGCCATTTGGGAAAATTGAGCAAGATCATGAGCAAATGCGGCATCATCAACGGTACGTTCTGTTGGTGTTAACGCACTCTCCATACCATTGGGCAGAATAAGTGCAGTTGGTTGTTGTATAAAATCATGGCTATTGATAAAAGATGCATAACTCAGATCTATTTGCTGTGCTTGGGTATCGGGGATTTGATGTTCAATGAGTTTGCTACGGATCTTTGTGAGCAACAAATCTCGTGTAGTTAAAGCAGTAATTGTTTGTTCATCAACAGATGATTTAACCACTGCATATGCAAGGTCCGCGGCAGTTTGCAGGATTATCGGATTAGGTCCTGAAAGAATGCCGACGCCAATGAGTAATTTTACCTCGGACGTTTGAAATTGTTTGGTAGAGGAGGTGAACCATTGCTCAAATAGTAGCGGATGATATGAGGTAGTAAGATTAGGCACCGTAACTATTCTGCCTTCAAAACAATCGCTAAGTTCACGTGCAGAAGTTGCGGCACTGTAAAGTGCAGGAATAATGAATAGGGTGCATATAAAAGTTCTGCATGTATACGCTGTATGGTGTGCCAAGGTCATAATGCCTCCTGCTTAAGGATGTTACTACGCTCTATGTTACTATGGTAAGCTCCTGTTTTGGAAGAGCTTTATTGTATCTTGTCTACTCATTACATTATCCTATAAACAAGGAGTGTTATCTACGCAAAAAAAAGGTGGGGTTATGCGTATACTATCTAAACTATTACTTATATTTTTAATGCCCATTACGCTGTATGGCGCTGCAGAGCAAACAGATGCTGCTCCTGAGCCATTGCCGGCAGATGTAAGGCGCATATTAAATCTACACGCGCCGGAAGTAGGTGCATTACTGTTTGGATGGAATCACTATGTACCCAAGCCGGACGAAGATGAAGAAGCACGTGTTAAAGTTTTTCCCTGGTTGCCTGCGTATATGCTTAAGTTCGGTGTTGAACGCGTTGCTAATGCGCATAGGCTCAGAGAATTTATACAAAAGCATGAACTCAACTTACTCCGCGTGCCAAAAAAATATTTGTATCATATACCCGCAATGCCTCGCGCACTTTCTAACCGGAATTATATAGTGGTGGCCGAGCTGATAACAGAAGATGAAGATGATGGTTGTGTAGTTGATTTTCCCCGCATGGAGCAACTATGTACCGTTGCACTCAAATTGCCTTATTATGATTTTCATTCAGGTAATTTCTGGCCATTACCCGATGGTTCAGTAGTTATTGTAGACACCGATGATCTTGCCATGCCCTCACCAGAAGAGGTTGCCAAACGCACACGACACTGGCTTGCGCATGGTGTTGCACCGTATACCGATCATTTGCCGGCAGATGCTGAAGATGGCCCGGTTACGTACAACGATCCGCTTGGTGTATTATTTTGGGATATGAAGATGAGTTTATTCTATATGACAAGCGCACGTAAGTATCTGATGCAGAAAATTAAACAACAAGAAGAGCTGCGCCAACAACTTTTAGCACAACAAGAGGCAGATGAAGGTCTTTCACCTGCCTCAGATGATTCAGCTTAATCGTTTTGATTTTAGTTATTCACCTACGCATTATGCAACACGTACAATAGCTATTGCTATGCTCGGTACAACCGTTGCGCCCGATACCGTTTGCGGAATTATTGTAATAGTATTACTACTACCTGCTAATATAAACCGTACTATATCACCGGCATTAAGAACTGCATAAAATGAATTACTGATCAAATTTGCGAAACCCGTGTCAGTCGTATATCCGGTGTTCATTTGACTGCCGGCAATGGTGGTGCCATTGCGAGTAACAAAAATCTCCCCCGTTGTACTGGCTACACCGGTTTGCATAAAAGCTGAGTAATTTATGCAATAAGTACCACTTGTGCTCGGAATAAAGTTTGTACCGCCACTTAACGTCCACTGATCGTTTACCGTAGGTGCCGTAAATGAAATAGTCGTAGTTGCGGGTAAGATTCCAGCACTCTGTGAAGCTGTTGAATACGCGAACACAAAATCAGTACCGATGGGTCCGGTTGTGGGGCCAACATTGCCGATAGCACCTTGATTGCCGGTAGGTCCTATAGGACCGGTATTACCGGTAGGCCCGGTGTTGCCGGTATTGCCGGTAGCACCTTGATTGCCGGTAGGTCCGGTATTGCCTGTGTTGCCTGTTGGGCCCATATTGCCGGTAGGTCCGGTATTACCTCTATTGCCGGTAGGTCCGGTATTACCTGTGTTGCCGGTAGGGCCGGTATTACCGGTATTGCCGGTAGCGCCAACATTACCGGTTGCTCCTGCGTTACCGGTTGGTCCGGTAGGTCCGGTATTGCCGGTTGGCCCAGTATTGCCGGTCGTTCCCATAATGCCGGTGTCGCCGGTTGCGCCGGTATTGCCTGTTGGCCCTGTATTACCGGTTGCGCCGGTATTGCCGGTGTTACCGGTTGTTCCTTGTGCTCCGGTATTACCGGTATTCCCTTGATTACCTGTTGGTCCGGTTGCACCGGTTGTTCCTGTTGCGCCGGTAGATCCGGTAGCACCAGTTGCGCCGGTATTGCCCGTTGGGCCGGTATTACCGGTAGGTCCGGTTTGCCCGGTAAAGCCTGTAGAGCCTGTTGCTCCTGCATTACCGGTAGCACCGGTAAATCCGGTATTGCCATTTTCACCAGTGATACCTGTCGGTCCGGTTGCACCGGTTGCACCCGGAGTTCCCGTGTCGCCGGTGGCGCCGGTATTGCCGGTAGCTCCGGTATTACCGGTTGCGCCGGTGTTACCTGTGGCACCAGTTTGGCCCGTATTGCCGGTAGCTCCGGTGTCACCTGTAGAACCGGTATTTCCGGTTGCGCCAGTGTTACCTGTAGGGCCGGTATTTCCGGTTGCGCCACTGTTGCCTATTGTGCCAGTGTTACCTGTAGGGCCGGTATTTCCAGTTGCACCGGTATTTCCGATATTACCGGTTGAGCCGGTTGATCCTGTAATGCCGGTGGGGCCTGTATTTCCGGTTGGGCCGGTGTTGCCGGTTTGTCCTTGTATGCCGGTATTTCCTGTAGCACCCATTGCGCCTGTTGCACCAGTGGAGCCAGTAGGTCCGGTATTGCCGGTAGGTCCGGTATTGCCAGTTGGTCCGGTTGCTCCGGTACTGCCAACATTTCCTTGCACTCCAGGTGCACCGGTAAAGCCGGTTGCTCCTTGATTGCCTTGCGCACCAAGTGCGCCGATATTACCTGCGGCTCCTTGTGCACCGATGGTGCCGGTTGCACCGGTTTGGCCCGTTGGGCCGGTAGCACCCGTAGACCCGGTAGGTCCGGTATTACCGGTGTTGCCTTGGTTTCCGGTTGCGCCGGTAGCTCCGGTATTGCCGGTAGCACCGGTAGTACCGCTGTTGCCGGTGGCTCCTTGATCGCCCGTTAAACCTCTGTTGCCGGTAGGTCCGGTTTCACCGGTGTTGCCGGTTGCTCCCGTGTTACCGGTTGCGCCTTGAACGGCAAATCCGGTTGCTCCGGTCGGTCCTGTCGGGCCAGTAGGACCAATTAAACCGGTGGGTCCTGTCATGCCGGTTGGGCCAATAGGACTGGGAGTTCCGGTGTTGCCGGTGCCAAGGATGTTTGCACATTGGCAGCATATTTCTTGTGCATTAATAACGTATAAAGGGTTGGGTGTAATGGTAGCAGAGGGCCGGCGATGAGCAAGTAGGTCGTCTAGTCTATGTGATAACTCATGTTCACCAGATGACTCCAAATACATGTGTAGCCGCTGCACCATTTCAGCATAACGTGCTGCATGATAAGCACAACGATAGCTATTTTTAGTGGTATTAACCAAAGAGGTAACTATATCTTCAAGTGCCATATTGGCGGCGGGCATATGAGAAAGAGATGATTGCAACTGATTTAACAATGAAGCAATAGAGGATATAATACCTTTATTTTGCATAATATCTGCAGATATATGCATAGTATATATTGTCCCAAACCAACCTATAATAATGAGCGTTCGATGCCGTTTTAGTAGCATTTTCATATCCTTTTCTTACTGAACTTTCATAATAGTAAACGTCGCATTTGGAGCCACCGTTTGCCCTGAAGGCGACGCTCCTGTGAGCGTGATATTGGGGGAAAGTCCAAATAAAAACGTTAGAATGCCTATAGGATCTATCGTGACCAAAAATGAGTTTTTAAACACGCGATTTGAAGGGGGCGATGATACGGTTACGCTGCTATTTGGTATATCCACTCCATTGAGTTGAAATTTAGTTATGGCGTTTCGTGCGGTAGTGTCTCCTTGTGTAGCTCCTTGATACGTAATGAGATACACACCGGTTACCGAAGGTATAAAGCCGGTAAAACTGCCGGCTGCACCCAGCGTCGTCCATCCATCAATGATTGGGGTTGCACTAAACGCAACAGTTATAAATTGATTGAATACAGTGTTAGTTTGGGGGACAGTTGAATAAGCAGAAATAAAATTAGTCGTAATTGCAGCACCATTAGGGCCTGTATTGCCAGTTGCTCCCGTATTTCCTTGGTTACCGGTAGGGCCCATATTTCCGGTAACTCCGGTAGCACCCGCATTGCCGGTAGCGCCAGTGTTGCCTGTGGGTCCGGTATTTCCTGTATTGCCTGTAGCTCCTCGGTTGCCGGTATTACCGATAGCACCGGTATTACCCGTAGGTCCTGTGTTGCCCGTATTGCCGGTAGCTCCTTGATTACCCGTATTACCGGTAGGTCCGGTATTTCCTGTATTACCTTGATTGCCTGTATTGCCGGTAGCGCCGCTATTACCTGTAGCACCCGTATTTCCTGTCGGTCCGGTAGCTCCTGTAGCACCGGTATTGCCCGTGGTGCCTGTAGCACCGGTATTGCCGGTAGCGCCGGTATTGCCGATATTACCAGTATTTCCAGTTGCTCCAATGTTACCAATTATTCCTTGATTGCCGGTAGAGCCGGTAAAACCGGTAGGGCCGGTTGAACCGGTAATCCCGGTAGCTCCTGTAGCACCGGTATTGCCGGTAATACCCATTGTTCCTGTAGTTCCGGTAGCACCTGTTGCGCCGACAGCGCCGGTTGCACCGGTAACTCCTGTTGGTCCCGTCCCACCGGTATTACCGGTGGTGCCAGGTGCACCGGTTTGCCCTGTTGGTCCGGTAGAACCTGTGTTGCCGGTTATTCCGGTCGTGCCGGTATTACCGGTATTGCCTTGTTCTCCGATGTTACCTGTAGGACCGGTATTACCTGTTGAACCAGTGTTGCCGATAGTGCCAGTCGGCCCCGTATTTCCTGTGGCGCCGGTATCTCCAACTGCTCCTTGCATGCCGGTAGGTCCGGTAAAACCTGTAGTACCGGTCTGGCCGGTATTACCTGTTTGCCCCATATTTCCTGTGCTGCCGGTGTCACCGGTATTACCCGTAGGTCCAGGAGCTCCCGTATTGCCGGTATTGCCCATTGGACCGGTATTGCCGGTATTGCCAGGTATTCCGGTTGCACCTGCAGGCCCGGTAGTACCCGTAGCGCCTGTTGGTCCGGTATTGCCGGTAGGTCCGGTTAATCCTTGTGATCCATTATTTCCGGTTGGCCCGGTGGCGCCGGTTAGTCCTGTTATGCCCGTAGCACCTGCTTCTCCTTGATTGCCGGTTGGCCCGGTAGGTCCGGTAATTCCTGTGGGGCCGGTAGCGCCGGTAGGTCCTGTTGGGCCGGTAGCGCCGGTGGTGCCGGTTGAACCGGTAGAACCAATAGTGCCAGCAGATCCTGCAGTACCAATTGATCCTGTAGTACCAATTGCTCCGGTAGCACCCAAGTTACCGGTAGCTCCGGTAGGTCCGGTTGGACCTTGATTGCCAACAAGGCCTTTGGTGCCGGTTGGTCCGGTATTACCGGTAGCTCCGGTAGCGCCCGTATTTCCGGTTGCGCCGGTATTGCCTGTTGTGCCGATGCCGGTATTGCCGGTAGGCCCGGTAGGCCCGGTAGGTCCGGTTGCGCCGGTATTGCCGGTTATGCCGGAAGGATCAATAGGACTCGGAGTTCCTGTGGCGCCGCCTGTACCAAAAACATTGGTACATTGGCAACAAATTTCTTGTGCATTAATAATGCTCCCGGGATTGGGAACTACTGTTGCAGTCGGACGCCGTGACGTGAGTAGATCATTCAGTTCCGGCGTTCGCTCTTGTTCTGCTATGGTGGCGAGATAGGTATAGAACTGTTGAATAGTTTTTTCACGTTCTGCATTATGATATGCGCAGCGGTATGATTGATCTGCTAATGCGGCGGCAAGATACGCTGTTAATAATGGGATACAAGTTGCATCAATGTTCAACTGATCTTCCGGATAAGAAGGTTGATCAATTAAACTCATTAAAGATGCAATTTGCGTCACGGGAGGAAACGTATTAGTATGTGCGCATAATTGTACGTTCAGAATGTAAAAAAATATAGATATGATTGCATAATATTTTATTGGATTATACATGTAAACCCTTTTTTATTGAATTTTAGCAATGGAAAATGTGGCGCTATTGGGAACAGTAGTAAAAGGCGCACCCATTTGTGTGGTTGTTGTAGAACCACCTACCTGAAACGTAATAATACCAATAGGATCAATGGGTACAATAACTGAGTTCGAACATGCTTTCAATAAATTAGCGTTAAGTACAGTTCCAGATACATGTGATTGACTGCCTGCAATCTGGTTACCATCAAGTAACACAATCATTTCACCGACAAATCCTGCACCATTAGTTGATGAGCATATGTTTCCATCATACGTAACAAGATATATACCGGTTGCATTTGGGATGAATCCGGTAAAGTTCCCGCCATTTCCTAGTGTTGTCCATCCATTGTTAGTACCTATATTGTTATATCGCACATTTTGAAATTGGTTTGCAGTGGTCACATTTTGTATTATGGTTGAATAAGCTGAAATATAATTAACGGTAGTTTTAGCAGTTCCTGTTGGTCCCATGTTACCGGTGTTACCAGTTGGTCCGGCATTACCGGTTGGCCCTGTATTGCCGGTAGGTCCTGTGTTGCCGGTATTGCCGGTGGCACCTTTGTTACCGGTAGCTCCCCTGTTGCCGGCATTGCCGGTGGGTCCGGTATTACCGGTGTTGCCGGTCAGGCCTTGTGCTCCGGTTGGTCCGGTATTGCCGGTGTTACCTGTAGGTCCAGTGGCACCGGTATTGCCGGTAGCGCCGATAGAACCCGTAACTCCTGTGCTGCCGATGTTGCCGGTAGCTCCTGTATTGCCGGTATTTCCCGTAGCTCCTTGAGCTCCGCTATTGCCGGTAGCGCCGGTAGCGCCAGTAAGACCTGTAGGGCCGGTGTTGCCGGTGTTACCAGTAGCGCCGGTATTTCCTGTAGTACCTGTAGATCCAGTATTTCCTGTTTCTCCTTGATTTCCTATTGGGCCTGTAGACCCCGTGTTTCCGGTAGCACCTTGTTGACCTGTATTGCCGGTAGCGCCGGTATTTCCGGTAGAGCCCATAGCGCCTTGTGCTCCGGTAGGTCCGGTATCGCCGGTATTACCGGTTGCGCCCGTAGCTCCCGTGTTTCCGGTAGCACCTTGTTGACCTGTATTGCCGGTAGCGCCGGTATTGCCAGTATTGCCGGTAGCACCTTGTTGACCTGTATTGCCGGTAACTCCGGTATTACCGGTAGTACCTTGTTGACCGGTAGGTCCGGTAAAACCGATATTTCCGGTTGCTCCGGTGGTGCCGGTATTGCCGGTAGCGCCCCTATTGCCTTGAGCGCCGGTATCACCTGTTTGTCCTGTATTACCGGTAGCACCTGTAGTGCCTGTTGCACCGGTAACGCCGGTATTGCCGGTAGCACCTGTATTGCCGGTGGTGCCGGTGGTGCCGGTATTGCCGGTGGCTCCTGTAGCACCTGCAGAACCTGTAACGCCTGTATTGCCGGTAGAACCTGTGTTGCCCTGTACTCCCGTGTTGCCGGTTGCTCCGGTTACGCCGGTTGCTCCGGTATTACCCGTAGAACCTGTGTTGCCTTGTGCCCCGGTATTTCCGGTAGGTCCGGTAGATCCGGTATTACCAGTGGCTCCAGTTAGTCCGGTAGCTCCGGTAGTACCCATGTTACCTGTCGGTCCGGTTTGTCCGGTGTTGCCGGTAGCGCCGGTAGGCCCGGTTTGGCCGGTTGGGCCGGTAATGCCACGAGATCCTGTTGGCCCGGTGTTACCGGTAATGCCCTGTTGGCCTGTTATTCCAGTTGGTCCGGTGTTGCCGGTGGCTCCAGTAATGCCAGTGGCACCTGTAGCGCCGGTATTGCCGGTTGGTCCAAGGTCGCCTATAGCTCCTTTGGTGCCGGCTGGTCCAATATTACCGATGTTACCCGTTGTGCCGGTATTACCCGTAGGGCCCGTTGCTCCTGTGTTACCCGTTGCTCCGGTATTGCCCGCCGGACCGGTAGGCCCGGTAGATCCGGTGGCGCCGGTATTGCCGGTTATGCCGGAGGGAGAAATTGGACTTGGCGTTCCGGTTGCGCCGCCCGTACCAAATACATTGGAACATTGGCAGCAAATTTCTTGTGCATTGATGATGCTTGCAGGATTAGGAACTACTGTTGCGGTAGGACGACGTATTGTGAGTAGATCATTGAGTTCCGGTGTGAGATTTTGTTCTGGTATGGTGGAGAGATATGCATAGAATTGTTGAATAGTTTGTTCATGTTCTGCCGCATGATAAGGGCATCGATATGATTGATCTGCAAGGGCACGTTTGAGATACGCAACAACAGAAATGATGGGTACATCATCAGGTGTATTTTTGGACAATGCTGCTATGGAAGCTGCAATATGCGGTGCAAGTTCACCGTATGTGTTAGCATAAGCGCATAAGGTTGTTTGCGAACTTAAAACTAAAACAGTTATATAGACAATTGGTCGATGCTTCATTAAACCATACATACAATAATTCCTTTTTTTCTAAGTTGTATAGTTTTGATTTATAAATTAAACAAAGTAAAATTATATATGCTTTGTTTATATCAAAGCTAGCATGTATAGTTATAAGATACAATAGTTGTTAACTATTCTTTTTGTCTACTGCATTTTGCAATTGTCTTGCTAATGCGTCACGAGATCGTTTGCGTTTAAATTTAAGTATGCCATGAAATGCAAGTGTACTTACGCTCCAACCAAACGATCCATAGACGAGTTGAGGAAGTACCAGTTTATCAAGATCAGATGATAAGAAACCATGATTGAGACTATCATTTTCGTCAGCATATTGTGTAGCACGACACACGTTGAAGCAGCAAAAAAAACCACAGAATATGCGTGGATCGCATATATCGTTACAAATATTTGCAACCTGTTGTAAACAAGAGTTGTCGAGCCGGCTGATTTGTGTACGTATGTCGGTTATATTTGTTAGTTCTTGCAATGTATAGGATGTTGCATAGGGTGACGTAGGGTTAGTTGTAAGTGGTATGAGTGCATGTGCTGAAGTTTCTTCAGTATTTGATGATGCAGCGGCTTGTAAAGTACACATTCCAAATATTGCTACCAAGAGTATTGGCTTTATAAAACTATGCATAGTGTAATTTCCTGCGAATTAAACGTATGTTGATATTGCTTTAGTATACTCGGTTTTCACTTTAAAAGGAATGTTTATAGGTATTCAATGAGCTTTTGTTAGTGATTATGTCTACGAGCATTGACAGCAATGATTGACGATGTGGTACTATGGATTAATAGACATAGTATCACTATAGTTAATATGCACCATTTTGTTCGAGGAAAGTTTATGTGTACTCGCCTGCTTATACGTATAGCATTGGCTCTTATGAACGCTCATCTTATAGCTGCTGCAGAATATTCTCAAGTACATGCAAGTTCTTCAGAATCAACGCCAAATATTGTTGTTCCTGATAATTGCGGTTCAGGCCGAGCGCGACGATTCACGTTAATGGATCCCGCATATCACCGGACGCCATCTGTAGCCATTAAAGGATCTGTTATAAGAAGAGGTAAAAGCGCCTCACCACCGCGGGGTGGTTTTCATGCATCCAAAGGTACATTAAGAACATCAAGTACAGCATGGCAACATAGAATGCCACTTAAAACTAATGTTGATGAACGGGAGGCGCTACGCAGCATGTCATCGCGTGGCAATGCAGCTAATGCTTATAATTTACTTACCTTTGTGCATAGTACGCACGTAATAGATCAACCGGTTACTGGCCAATCACAATATCCGGAAACGATATATCTAACGGCAATTGACCCGATTTCGGGATTAACATTACAAGAGTATTTAAAAGAAAGGCATGCACATGAAATGCCGGGAATTATTGCTCGTTGCCAATATATTAAGGATTTTTATTATTATTCCTATGCACCGGCTCGACGGGTTCAGATTCATGTAGAACAAGCTCTTGTTGAAGGTATTACTCCGTATCATCCGGGAGATAAAGAAAAACTATTTTTTGCCGCAGAATATTATCTGGTAGGTGAAGATATGGAGCCGAAATTTTTGGGTATAGTTGCGGCGCCGCATGTTAAACTTGATCCAAATCTAAAAAAAATTCTTAACTTCGAATTACCTACCTCAAAATCGTATGAAGCTCACGCTGATGCGCGTGAAGTGCTTGCCAATCAATGGTTTACCATTGGCAGCTATTTAAATGCGCACAAAAATAATGTTGATGCACTGGTGTGGTTGACTAAAGCAAGTGCAGAGTTGCAGACTATAGCGCGCAAGCATGGGCACGTATTGTATGCTATTGCTGATTCCTATTGGCAACAGTTTCTGCATAATGATTGGCAGTCACGAGACCATGAATTTGAGTATTTAATCCCATTAGGTTGGTTGCTTAAAGCGCGCTATGAATTAAAAAAAGAGGTAGGATCACCAGAGGCAGTGCAGACTTTGGATATGGCGCGGAATCTATTTGGTCGCGTGTATGAAAAAATAGGAGAAGTGGCAAATAAAAGGGAACCAACTAAACCGGATAAAGTGATAATACCTATGAACGATAATGCAATGGAAAGTGCAAGCAGTCTTATTGGTAAAGCATTTGGCAAGTATAATAAGGTTTTAAAGCCCCTTGATATGCATGTTCATGATGAAGCGAATGAGCCATCGTCAAGTACTGAAACACCGTATCAATCGCACAATACACGATTATTATTGTACGCACTTGTTAATATTCTCTGTTTGTTTGAGCGGCAAAAAAGTTTATGCCCAGCGACCATCGCAACAAATATGGCAGCGTATGCTCATCATCTGCTTGGGTGGAAAAATAAAGATGATATAGGAGCATATAAACGCGAAGAGCAACTGCGTTATATGGGTGCGCATAGAGCAGCGCGTGCTTTTCTACTGAGACAACATAGAGAGATGAAAGTAAAGAAAATGCCTGTTGCCAGCCCGCGCCTTAGTTCATCTGGAAATTAGCACTTAGGTTGCGTACACCGCTTGTGGGATATGTCATTTAGTTGTATACAATTTCATCAAATAAGGGCTGCATCAACAATAACACCGTACTTTTAAAATTAGAGCAGTTATGGTATATTAATTGCATTTAAAAACTATTTAAAAATTGGTTATTATGCGCATGAAAATACTACTTTTGGGATGTATAGGATTTACATTATCTCTGTATATTTCCAGTGCACAGCAGTCGTACAATCACGCACCTCCGCAATTAAATAGTTCTTATTTTTCCAGAAAAAGAGAAATTCCCCAATTCAGAACAGTCATAGAAGCTGATGCCAAGCGACAACGTGTAGTTACGCCCTGTCTTGATATATACACAAGTAATAAACAGCATTGTACAAAGGTTGATCTCAAGTCCCAAGATCCGTTATGGGGAAACACATTAATACAGCAGATAGAAGATGCCAATAAAGATTTGTACTGGGTTATTGCGCGTGTGCCTGGCCAAGAATCAGGTACGTTTAAAGAAATACAGATATATACGAATGGACGCCTCTTATTTGACTATATTACGCGTGAACAGATACATGAGTGGTTACCTTTTCATGCAGGAGCAACATTGAATGTAAGATTTGCAACGTATTATCTCATTGAGCGGGTTGAGGGACAATTTACGTCACAATATATAGGTACACATGCTGATACCTGCGAAGACACTGTTGCAAGCAGGATATTGTGTTTGATCTTGGCCAAGAAGCAGAAAGCTCGGCAATTTTGTACCATTAGTGACTGTTATTTTGAGCTGGGTAAATTTGAGGAATCTATTGCGTGGTTGCGACGTGCACAGAGTAAATTAGCTGCAGATAATAAACCAACGCATCATGTGTTGCATGATATTGGGATTGCTCATTTTTCTTTAGGTTCATATGATACAGCGGTACGTTTTTTGTATAATGCAAAAATCAGTGCGCAAGATGCCAAAAAGAAGTATGGATATATACTTGCCAATCTGGGTACATTAGCATGGAACAAGGGAAAAATACGTGAAGCAATTAAACAGTACGATGAAGCACTATTACAATTGCAAGTTGAGCAACAACCGATAGATTGGGTACTGTGTAATCTTGCACGTGCGTATGAATATGATGGCAAATTAATGTGTGCCATCCACTGTTATAGCCGAGCAATAAAAAATAATATCAGATATGTGCCAGCATTAGCTCATATATTACGTCTTGCGGCACAAAAAAAAGAAGAAATAGTTATTGACCCTGAAATAGTATCTACAGCTGCACATACATTTGCCCATATTGCACCGGATCAACCAGATATGGAAAATTTTAAATGTTCGTTTCCCGAATGTTACGCTGCTGCGGCGAAAGCAGCGCAAAATATAGTGCTACACGCACAATCTTCGTTATAAAAAGTTGCTGAGCCTACTTATAGAGATTTTTAAGCATGCAGTAGTACTCTATGCCTGATGCGCCCAAAGAACCAACTAATGCAGCACCTCGAGCCATGCTCACTTCAGATTATGGAAGCTTCTCTCAATTAGCTCCACCATGGGATTAATGGCGAGGCGGCGCCTGCCAAGTAAGAAGATCTTGAATATCTTGCATAGCTTCTACTGATGGCACCTCTATTACTTCACCAGGGTCGGATATTATGGCACATGAGGCTAATATTGAAGAATCTGCAGAGCGTGTGATGCCAAGTCGCGCACGGTTTTTCATTATTGTTTTAATGCGACCAAGTACGGCCTTGTCTACTGTTGTCCATGCTTCATTTACATCGCCCGTATTTTTCAAACATTCATTATAAGCAGTATTATAATCAGTTGTTAGGAAAATACTGGTGAGGCATTCATGCGGTTTTATTGTTTGCAGATGTTTAAGTTTCAGTACAAATTCAGTCGGATCATTCACTAACAAATTAACTAATCCATCCGGCGTTAATCCCGGTACTTTCGACATTTCAGTAATAATGCCGTTCAATACCCAATATAAATCGCTTATATCTTGTTTGGCAAGAGCATTTTCCTCGTCGCATATATCGATTGTATTTTGCGCGCACGTATATGCGGCAGGCAGAGCGGTCATGGGCAAAGCTAAGGTGAACAATAGAATTGGGTAAACAGATTTTTTATATGACATATAGTTATCCTTTGATATTGAATAAATCTTCTACAGGAATCGTGTCACTCAGCACCGTTGTACGTGTAGTGTATCTTGTATCATCATGCCTGTGCTTAAAACTTCTGAGCACTTGTTCTAAGTTATACCCCAATTGTTCAGTATCATGTACTACAAAAATATCGGTATTATAGCGCAAACGTTCGATATCTACAGCTCTACGTTCACCAGGCTTATGGTCAATAAAAACAACTGACCAATGTCTATCATTACCGATGGTATCCCAAACGCGCGGTTGTGGATTTTTTTCTTTATCATCTGTGTACACTTTAACATGTTTAAATTCGTGCCAATCTGTTGCCAAATCAGTAAAATAAGAAAGCCATTCTTTGTCGGTGTCCGTTGACAACAGATAACGCTGATCTTTAGAACATAGTGCATGCAAAAGCGGTGTGCTATAATCACCGGCTCCCATTTCCAATATTGGGCCATCTGTATGGGCTGCTGCAGTCATCAAGCATGCCATATGGGTGCCATAATTAGATGCTAATTTTCTTCCGGGTAATTTATTGAATGCTTCCGGTTTAAAAGAGATTTGAATTTTACGTGCCCCGAATAGTATAAGTTCACATACAGGTTCATCTGTTATAAAATCAAGTTTAACTTCGGCGTAAGGTGGCAGTGTTGTATCAGTGTTAAAAATAATAGTAATATCATTAACAATAGAATGGGGATTACAAGGTTTTATCCTCAGTATTCTGGTTTTAATAAAAGATTTTGAGAATTTAATTTTATCAGCAGTAAGTTCCACGAGAGGAGCTTTCACGATACTTGAGTTTATATCGATAATCTCATCAGCCTTTAATACAAGTGCAGATTCATGTTGAGCGTATGTTTTAAATAGATATATATTATTGTCAGGGCGAGGATCCAAATCACTAGTTAAGGATCTTTTTTGACCTTTAAGATATGCATAACGATCATGTATAAAATTTGTATTGTTAAAAGAGGCAGAACCAATGAGTAGATTCCCATTTTTGATTTTTAGCCCCATATTGGAATCAGTGTCATTGCTAAATTCTAATAGTTCGCCTGGTTTACAATATTCATTAATATCTCGATCGAGGACTTTGATTGCCCATGTGCCGGGCACAAAGGTTAATAATGCAAGAACGTATATCATTGTTTGTTTCATGCTGAGTTCCGGCTACTTACTAAAAAGTTTTCTAACGTTAACTCTATTACTGGCGACAGTGGTGTGTGTGGAGTAGCGTTTATCCACATGTATATATTTAAAACTACTCAATATTGGTCCAAAACCATATCCTGAATGTTCAGTGTCATGTACTACAAATATATCCGTATTATCGCGTAAACGCTGTATATCCACCGCTCTGCGTTCACCGGGTCTGTGATCTATAAATACTACTGACCAATGTGTATCACCCCCTACGGTGTCCCACACATCCGGTTGCGGGTTGCGAGACCAATCATCTGCGTAGACTTCAACATGTTTGAGTTCATGCCAATCAGTTTCCAGATCGGCAAAAAGATTGAGCCAGTTTTTGTCGGTATCAGTAGAAAGTAGATAACGTTTGTCTTTGGCACAAACGGCGTGAAGAAGTGGTGTGCTATAGTCACCGGAGCCCATTTCTAGTATTGGGCCGGTAGTGCTTGTTGCTACGGCCATTAAACATGCCATGTGGGTACCATAATTTAATCCAAGTTCTCTTCCGGGTGTATCAATAAAAGCTTCAGATTTAAAGGAGATTTGGACTTCGCATACGCCGGACAGTATAAGCTCACCTGTGGGTTCATCTGATTGGAAATCGATATGTCCTTGCACGAATGCTGGATGTTTGGTATCAAATATAAAAATCATTTCATTAACGACAGAATCAGGATTGCTTGGTTGCAGGCGAAGCATAGTGGTGTCGATAAAAGAATCACTGAATTTAACTCTATAAGCTTTGCATTCAACTATGGGAGCTTCCATGATACTCGTTGCAATTTCAATAATTTCATCAGAGTTCAATGTTATTGATGATTCGTTTTTCATGTATACTTTACGCGCATATATGTCCTCAGTTGAATGCGTCGTTACGTTATTTGAACGTATGGCTTTATGGTGTTTAATTTCAGTGTAGAGATTGTTGATGATATGTTCGTGATCTACTGCGTGAGGAGTTATTTTCATTACACCGTCATAGATTTGTATATGCATATTTGATGTTGCATTGTTATGATATACAAATGGTTCGCCCGGTTTGCAATACTCATTGATGCTGCGATTATTAATGATAATCATGCGCGGCGTTGTAGTTGTGTACAAAGATAATGCGGCAAACGCATACATGGCTCTAGTTAATATGATAATGTGCTTCATAGTCTCTTCTTTTATAAAGGTTTGTAGTTACTGTATATAGATCATAGAAGGTGAGGGTTATTTCGTCAAGTCAATGGCTATGCTTTGGCGCATACGCCTTAGGCTTAAAAACAATACCCACTTCCTGCGCACCGAGCACTACAAGATCCTGAATCGTTTCATCTTTACTAAAATCGATGAATCCTTGTGCATAAGCTGGTATGGGTGTTTTTTCATCAAATACAAAAATGATCATACTAATTATTGAATCGGGATTAGTAGGCTCAATCTGCAACCATTTGGTACCGATAAAACATTTTTCTAATCGAATGGAATTGCTTATCAATACCACTTCCGGTGATTTGAATAGGCTCTCTTTAATATCTAAACTCGAATTTGTTTGCAAGATAATTGCAGTATCACTTGCCATGTAGGTGCCGTAAGCATATATATTCTGTTGAGAAGATGTAGTGAGTGCGTGTTTTGAAATATTACGTGAAAGTGCATCTTTGTGTTTTTCAATATCTATATAATAGTCAACGATGTCATCTATCTGCATTTTGGGTATCGAGATGGAGCGGATAGAGATGTCGCCATGTCGGATACGTATAGTAATGTTGGTAGCTTGTTTGTCACGATACACGATTGGTTCTCCCGGTTTGCCATATGCAGAGACTTCTTGTCCGTTAAGAGTGACTGCATTACTCGGAAGGTATGAAAAAAGTGCTATAAGAGTGGTTACAAGCGACTTGCTATGCATTATATTCTCCTGATTTGTGTATGTTTTATGAATCGCTGTTAACTATAGTAAGCGGTTAAGTGTTCGTCAAGACTCTAGTAATGAGCAACATCGGAGAGTATCTTGCTAACAAGAAACATCTACATAGATGCATAGCGGTTGCGAAGCAATACCATTGGTTACAACTTCTATGGTGCTTTTGCCCAGTTCGATGCTAGCTGGTACATCAAAATTCGTGCTTACTTTTAAATTTGTAGCGGCAACACCCATGTAACTATGATCATGCGTACGGCAATAGAATACATGTCCGGTACTGTTATTCGTTATCCGCACTAATGGGTAGTTTGTTGCTCCTTGATAGTTGCTACCATACATGGATGCTTGCGACATACCATTAAAAAGAACGCCGGTGATTTTGTATGTTTTATTTGGACGAACTTTTTTGGGAACATCAAAAATAACCGGCTCCCACGCAGAATTATGACTGGTATCACCCGGAGTATATATGTAGTTGCGAAATAGATTTGATACAAAAACTTCACCTGAAGGGAGTATCAGAAAGCCCCAACGATAAGCAAATCCTCCAGCTATTGCCAGCGGTGGTTGAGGTTGCTCAATAAGATTGATTCCATCAAATTCAAAAAAATGTGGTGGTTGCGATGTTGTTGGAGGAGCTGCTGCTACAAAGAATACATTACCATTGGGTAAAAGCAATCCCGGACCATATGGCACAGAAAGTTGTCCTTCAGTTGGAACTACCGGTAGCATTGGTCCCGTACTCCAGGTGCCGGAAGTAACATCATATATATTGGTGGCGCCGCTGCTGCCGACAGCAAATACCGTGCCATTGGCGCGCAATACTTGTGGACCCATGGGACCAAAGTTTGGATTTGTAGGAGGCGGATCTGAAATAAGTGAAACGGTTGTGTCGCCAGTTGTTGTCCATAGACCGGTCAGCGGATCGTATAATTCTGTTCTGCGCCTATTTGCAGGAGGTGTAACCATGTCATCTGTATAACAGTTAACAGTCAATACTTTACCATTGGGTAATAGTGTCCACCCTTCATTAAAATTACTATCTGCCTTACCCGAGCCGGTTTCTGTCCAGCTTAACGTGCTAGCATTTAATAAGGCTGCATTGGTACCAAATGGATTTTGTAGCATGAATGTACCATCATCAAGAATTACGCTGCAGGCATTTCCAATTTGAGAACCAAAAAAAGCAGGAGGGGTTATCGATGTCCACACATTAGCTGTTGGATCATAAATTGCTCCCATGTTCGTATAAGTTGGCGAACCAACAGATGCCGGTCCGTTAAATTTTCCTCCGATATAGACGGCACGACCGTCAGGAAGTACTGCTGAGGCGAAATACAATGGTGCGTAGCCGGTTGGCAATGTTGCCACTTGAGTCCATGTGCCATTAGCATAAATTCCCATATTATCAGGTTTTAATACCCACATTTCACCGTTATTGGGAGTACCAATATTTTGTGTTCCGGTATTTTCTACCAGCATACTGCCATCGGTCAGAAGAAGCTGAAATCCAGTTAGTGCGAGACTCCCTCCCCATGGTGGATTGGGAAGTTGAACCCAACTTCCCGGTGCTCTTGTTTGTGTATTGCTTTGCACATCTTGTTCATTATATTCATTAAATATTTCATCTATGGGCTTACAAAAGTTGGTAAGTATTATTAAGCAAAGCCACCACGCATCCTTTTTTTTAAGTATCATGCTGTTATCCTCAACAACTTAGGCTTGCAGTAGTAATGCCATAGCTGACATTAACCGATGCTAATCCGATGGTCATATTATATTCATCAGTAGTTGGTGTTATGCGGATGAAAGTGAGCAATGCGTAATCGCCTGCTGCAATTGGGTGACCTACAGTATTTGTTAAACAGAATGTTACTTTTTGTGTGTATAAATTATTTGCTGCAGGTTCAGTAATTGCAATATCACCCGTGCTCAATGTTTGCTGGTATCCGGTTGTATTAATAAAGCTTGATCCGCTTGGTATAAATGATGCATTAAGTTGAATATCAATATTAGTTCCGCTACCACCTTGATTAGGAACTATGAAATAAAGATCAACTTGTAAAGTCACCGTAGGATCAAAATCGAGAGGCACCTCAAAACCTAAATTACATGCATTAAGATTGGTATCTGTACTTGTATACAAACTTGAAACCGGTACAGCAGCACCAGTGACACCGGAGGTAGTGTATATAGGATAACCAAATACTCCTCTGTCGCATGTTTGGAATATATCATCAGCTGTAAATGTTAACACTCCCAGTATGGTTCCTGCAGGTCCGGTTGGACCGGTGTTGCCTGTTGGGCCAGCATTACCAGTTAGACCAACATTTCCAGTTGGGCCTGGATTACCAGTTGCGCCTGTGTTACCGGTTGCGCCTGTGTTACCGGTTGCGCCTGTTTGACCGGTGTTACCGGTTGTGCCCGTGTTGCCGGTTGCACCTGTTAATCCAGTATTGCCTGTGGCGCCAGTATTGCCGGTTGAACCCGTGTTACCTGTGTTACCGGTTGCACCGGTGTTACCAACAGCTCCGGCTGGTCCGGTATTGCCGGTGGCTCCGGTGTTGCCAGTAGCCCCAGTATTGCCGGTCAATCCAGTTTCTCCTATTGCGCCAGTCGCACCGGTATTGCCAGTTGCACCCGTATTGCCTGTAGCACCAGTGTTGCCTGGATTACCGGTTGCGCCTGTTTGACCGGTGTTACCGGTTGTGCCCGTGTTGCCGGTTGCACCTGTTAATCCAGTATTACCTGTGGCGCCAGTATTGCCGGTTGAACCCGTGTTACCTGTGCTACCGGTTGGGCCGGTATTACCTGTAGCGCCTTGAGCGCCAATGGCGCCAGTTGCGCCGGTGTTGCCAGTAGCCCCAGTATTGCCGGTCAATCCAGTTTCTCCT
>JAGVLK010000006.1 GCA_020049835.1 Candidatus Babeliales bacterium
CATTGCTAAACGGATAAAAGGTACGCCGGGGATAACAGGCTGATCTCCTCTAAGAGTCCATATCGACGAGGAGGTTTGGCACCTCGATGTCGGCTCATCACATCCTGGGGCTGAAGAAGGTCCCAAGGGTTTGGTTGTTCGCCAATTAAAGTGGTACGCGAGCTGGGTTCAGAACGTCGTAAGACAGTTCGGTTCTTATCCGTTGTGGGCGTAGGGTACTTGAAGGAAGCTGTCCCTAGTACGAGAGGACCGGGATGGGTAAACCTCTGGTGTTCCAGTTGTTCTCCAAGAGCAGCGCTGGGTAGCTAAGTTTATAAGAGATAACCGCTGAAAGCATCTAAGCGGGAAACTCGACCTAAGATAAGGTACCCCCTAATTTTATTAGATAAGATCCCTCGAAGACTACGAGGTTGATAGGCTGGAAGTGTAAGAATAGTAATGTTCTCAGCTAACCAGTACTAATAGATCGAATGTTTTAACTACGATTTAAAAAATTATTTCGCAATTAAGACCCTATCTACAAATATTTCAAGACAAGATTAAAAGTTTTTTCGATTGAAATAAAAATTTTCTGGTGGCGATAGCTGTAGGGAAACACCCGTTCCCATCTCGAATACGGCAGTTAAGCTTACAGCGCCGATGATACTTGTCTGGAGACGGACTGGAAAAGCAGGTACCGCCAGATTTAATTCAAAACCCTCAAGATTTATTCTTGGGGGTTTTTTTTGTACTTCTTATCTATTTGCGCTATACTAAGGGCAGATGAAAGATTAATGTTAAACAACTTTATTGAAAAAGGTGCTCTATGCATTACGTGAGCTTACTAACTATGGCAGCATTGAGTATGGTTCTGCAAAATTTCCCCAAAGATAATACATTGCCGATTACCAAACGTGTAGCCGTTGCTGCTGAAACAACAAAAGAAAAAGTAAAACGTGTATGGGGAACTACCAAAGATAAGATGGCGGCAGTGTTGGCAATGTTCAGTGGTGATTCATCTGAAGAACAACAAGTACGTTTGCGCTTTTATCTTAAATATTTATCGAATCATTTAAAGCATCATCCAAAACGTATGATCATTTGGGTATTAACAGGAAACATGCCGGTGAAAAATCCAGATGGCCGTGTTTCTGATGCACAATATCAAGAATACTATGTGCTCTTTAAAAAATTATTAAAGGGCGAAGATTTAACCTACGATGAAGAAGTTGCAGCACGTCAAGAAGGGATGCAACGGTTGTATGAATATCGTCATGCAAAAGGGTTACCGCAAGTAAGTGAGTAACATTTAGATTTGATTGTTGAAAAAGAGCTCTACGATGTGGGGCTCTTTTTCTTTGTATTAGATTTCTTCTGTAGTTCGCTAGAGATATTTGGTTAGATTTAAATTATTGGTTAAAAGGTCATTAATTTAATCATCCTGCGCTTGTCGAAGGATCTTCCGTTTTTTGTCATCCTCGCTTGCGGGGATCCAGTATTAGATTATATTATAATTTTCAACAATAATATTCTCATGATACTTTTGATAAATCCAATGAATGCAGAATACTGGATCCCCGCTTTCGCGAGGAAGACAAAAAAGCGCTTGCCCGCCATAGCCGTAGGCGACGGCTGGGAGGATGACAAAAACCGCGTATATACTTTGTCATGTCATCAAATAACCAAATTAAATATGTATAAAACTATCTATAAGCTACTGCCGATACAATGCATACAGATCATACACAATACTAGACAACAACATGCACGATGCTTCAGTACAACAATCATCGCTTTGACCGGCAAGCAATTTCAGATCATATTCTTTGCGCTTTTCAGTATCATACAATGTATCATATGCGGTTTTAATATCATTAAACGATCGAGTTGCATCTTCAATTGATTGATGTGCATCATCAGTACGATGCTTGTCCGGATGTATTATTTTTGCCCATGCTAAATATGAACGTCGTATATCAGTTTTTGATGCAGAACTGCTAACGCCTAAAATTGCATAATAATCAGGCATTTCATCATGTCCACGAATAACGCACGCCGTTATACTACAGATCAAAATTAACTGTCTCGCGTTTAATATTCTGTTCATATTCTTTTAACCATACGCTTGCTATACCCATAATGATTATAATGGTAATGATGCCGGCTAGGATCGCGTTGTTAAACGGAGCGTACCACATCTGCAGCAATATCGCAAAAGTCATTTGTACTGCGCCAGTAAAGATAATACTGCTATAAGCATAGCGCATAAAAATAAACCATAGTGCATAGAATGTTATCCCTATAGTAGTGCCTGCCATAAGCCAGAATGGGATGCTATCAATTGGTTGCATGCCATAACTGCACAGCCCGCCAAGAATACAGATAATAACCGCAAGCGGTTGCAACTTTGGATGTCTGTTGTTGATGTAGGTGATTATGATATATACCAGAGCATAGGTCATGCAGAGAATAAGAAACTCAAGTGTGTGGCTTAAGATAAATGCTAAAACTGGTGACCAGCCAGCGATTGCATTATAGTTTGGCCAGGTTGGCTCTAAGCTCGGTTTAAAATAACCAAGCAGCGCGGTGACGGCAACAATAATAGATCCGGATGTTATGCCCGCCAATATGCGTGACATCTGTGATTTATAACGATGCGCCGGGCGATAACTCATAAGATAGGATGCTACAAATGCAAAAATGCCGCAGCGTAACAGGAGTTGTAGAAAATTAACATTAAGGTTTATCAACACTTGATTGGCAAATGGTTCTTGTGTATTAAACTGTGCAATTACCTGTGTAAAATCATTTATAACGGTTAAAATCGAAATCACCGCAAAGCCAATAAATTTGGTAAAGAATACGCGACCGGAAATGCGGCGATAAGCCCATTGTAGCAATGCATAAATAGTACCGCCAATAAAGAGCATGCGAAGCAAGAGATGCATGAGTGTCATAAGTGCATTGCCCGTGCCTTCATGTCTTGTTTGCTCACGTTGCCAACTTTCAGGCACATGTATTTCGTTATGGATGTAATGTACTTCATCACCCTCTACAACAACTACTGTGCGCGCTTGTTCCTGCGGTAACAGTTGTGTATGCGCATAGGTGAATGCCCAATCCTGGCGCTCAGGATGCTTGTGTGCAACAGCACTTACTAATTTGGTGGTAGTAAGATCGATTCCTTTGTCTACTAATGCTCGGTCAGCGATAACGCGCGCATCTTTTTCTGCAAGAGTGTTGCCCGGAACTTGATCAGGCAAGCTATACGTAACACCCAGTGGTGCATAGGTAGGATGTTTGCTCAACGTTGTTGCACCGACTAATGCAGCGATATGGTATGCGCGCTCAATGAGATCACCGTTAAATTGTAAAAAGCGCACTCGCCACATAGGCGGATACAAGAATGATCCCATGAGTTTATCATACGTTTCTTTGCCATAAGTTTGCCAAATATATTTGTGTTGCAAGCCGCCGCGTGATTCGCCAAATCCTTGATATTTTTTTTCATGCATACTCACCGGGTAAAGCGTTGCAAGTTCTTCGGTTAGTGCTGGATAGGTACTGCTTAATGCAGTGCGTGCAAGCTCTGTTGCCTCTGCACGGCCAACGCCAAGCGGTGGTGCATCAGGTGTAAACTTTGTAAAGATGAACCAAATGCCGATGCTGAGAGCAATGAGTATTGGTGATATACGTTCTAGTTTTTTGTTGCTTGGTAGTACGAGCATACTTGTGGTTGCATCAGCTGCTGCAGTATTGAGCGCGTTTGGCTTCCAAGCGCTGTTGTACTTATCATAAGGTAAATGTTGCCATGCAGATGCTTGCAATCTGCGATACAGTACCACGAATAATGGCATGAACGCACCCAGGAGTACTAATATCTGATTTACCCATGCATAGGGAGTGTGCGCAACAAAGAGCGGCAAAGCGAACCAGACAACGTCATATACAAAATGTGTAATAACCGTTACGAGCAGCCCGAAGCGGAGATATATACCGGCATATATAAGTGATGGAATAATAAGTTCTACCAAACGTGCATATGCGGGTACGGACGTGTAATTTGCATGTGCGCCGCTAAAGACTAATGCTTGCACAATGCATGCAGCAACAATCCATGCACGCCTATGCCCTAATCGTGTGCCAATGAGTGCTGCACCAGCAAGAGGTATTGCACGGAATTTACATTCCTCTACAAACGCCGCTCGTAAAGAAATGGCAATCGGCGAAAGCCACGGTAGATATTCTGCCAATATGTTTGGATTTGCAAGATGGCCAATAGGACTCCACCAGCCCAGATAGTTGGTAGCAATGTAATAAAACGCAACCAGAAAAGCAAGATCGATACCTACCTGTAGATAGCCACCAATCGTGTATCCCAAAATAGTATAGGAATTTGCAACACCTTTATCCCATGAACGCCACAGTTGTGCTGATCCACCAAATGCACGGCGCGTTAAACTTTCTGCAGCAATAAATATTAACGAGAACATGATAAAGTTCATAAATAAATTGAAGCCTGCATGCACCAGCAAATTCACCAAAAAACTGTGCATGGGATGTTCAGTATAGTAATGCATCCATTCAAGCGGAAGACTATTAAGATCTGCTAAAAAATTAAGCAATGCAACAATGCCTGCCCATATAATGGGCGCGCGCCAAATAACCCATCCGGTACGTATGAGTAAAAACAGCGCTATAATCGCACCAAGAAGCATGTAAAAGATGTAGGCAAATACTGCGGCTGCATTGGCGATAGATTCGTTTGCTGAGCGCATTTCGCGGTATTTTAATAAAAACTCCTGTGGAACATGTACATAATGGTTAATTTCCGTCACTTTATCGCCTGAAACTACAATTCTTACGCGATATTTACCATCTTTAAGATCACGGTCAGTGCGTTGATATACAAAAGTATGGTCAACACGTCCATTGGGTTGTCGCTTGTTTGCTGTTTCAAAAAGTGTATACGGCGTTAAATCGATATGCCATGCTTGCTGTGCCGTCTCTTCTGCGAGCGAGCGTGCTTGTTGATCGGTCAGTGATGGCAATTCATCATCTTCAGCGATCTTATATTCAAATCCATAGGGTACGCCGGCCGGCGTAAAATAGACATGGGTCTCTTGGGTAACAAATTCTTTAAACAGACGCACATTCCATTGATACGGCATGTACCACTCATTGTGTACCATATCGGTAAATGCCTGTTGCCCGCCACCGGCAAGCTCAATGAATGTTTTAGTTGTGCTATCGGTGTCAAATGATGTACTAGTTTGTGCATCTTGTGGTTGCCAACCATATTGTTGTGCGAGGTTGCGCGCATCAGTTATTGCCTGCTCGCGATCCATGGTGATATTGAGCTGCATGATCGGCAATGCTTTAGGAAAATAATGCCAAGCAAATCCAAACATGAGCGCGCTGATGATGCTGAATGTAACCCAAAAACGTGGTTTTTCAAATATGGTGGTCATGACGAGATCCTTTTTACGATATAGCTTCGATATTGTTACGTCTGTATTTTACCCTATTATGGATGCTAAAGGAAAGCTTTATTGTTGTGTTTCTTTTGAGCAAAAAGAAAATTACAATCAATTAATTATGTAATAATTTAATTTGGTCGATAAACCCTGAAGTCTTCATAAGTTTTTATATTCTTGCGTAAAAATGATTTAAACTCATGGTTTCAACCTGATTGATTGCAATTCGGACACAACTTGTAATATATTTATATTAGAATATAAAATTAGGGTCGAATTCGTGAAAGGTTGTATGCAAGCTTCATTTTGGTTTAACATATTAATCGCCGTTTTGTTTGGATTTCCCAATGGTGTTTATGGAGCTGCAAGCAGTTCTAGTGACGTACCCGATAGAAAGCATGGACAATTTATTATTTTAGTTGACTCACTGGAGAATTCTGAAAATGAGCATGTAGCAGTTGTGAGAAGCTTTGCTACGGCCATAACAACTCTTTTTGTGCCTTTTATGGCAAGTGAATCTATTGTGCACAACTTTTTAACACGTAATGGCCGTGCAGATACAAAGAAAGATCGGTGCTGTAATAAATCCGTTGACTGGAGCCGATGGGATGTTTATAAGATACCGGATGCACCTTTTATGTATTTTGTTCCTAAAGTTTATATTGCAACACATCGGAATTCGGGACTTTTATTGCTCGATGAAGATCGCATAACATTTGATCCGAAATCTTTTGCCCGTCAAACGAAACAACAAAAATCAGATGTAGAATTTTATGCCAATTTATTGCGTAGAGTTTTTCAATTGCGATCTAAAACCAGCATACAACCCCATGAGCATGATCTAAAAATAAAAGAGGCTCTTGAAGAGCAAGCGGCTACAGAATTACTTGAAGAGCAGAAACGGCTTCCTGTTTGGGATATTATTATACATGGGCATGGTAATTTGACTACAGATGTTGATAGGCCTGAGGAATCAGCGAATGTGGCGGGCGTATCGGTAAAAACCATGAAAGATATGATGAAGTTTTTCACCAATGAGATATATGTAAACACTCTATTTATAGAGACCTGTAGTGCTGGAGGTCAAAATGCAAATTTGTTGCAATTTGATAAAGCTATAGGAAATGATACGTTGATAAACATAAATTTTGAGATAATTGTGGGTGCTATCTCCGATGATCCAACATGGGTTGATGATGCTACCGAAGATAAATGGGATGATTTCTTCCGATATGCAGAATCAGCATTGTCTTTAAGCGATATGCTTAAAATTTTAGGTTCAGCTCAGCAGCGCCATGCTGGGTCTCCTCATGCGAGCAGTAATATACCGCAAATTTGGGTACCAGGTGGCTATGGTTTTCAGACATATCAGATTGATGATCGTATAAAAGTGTTGAGTAAAGTACTCGTATCGGCACGTGAAGACGAACAGAAAGCAATCAGAGTGCCTAATACCACAGAAGTTGTTTTGGTGTATCCAAAAAAAATAAGTGTCCCAATTGAAGTTGGTTTGTTTAGTACTCAGGTTGCAAATGCTGATGAATTATCGTTGCGCGAGAGCGCTTGGAAAAATGTTCCTGCGGCTGGTGAAATATTGTTGAGTTTGCCAAATGAACGAATTTCTACTCTTAATGATGCACCGGCATTGGCACGTATGATGACGGAGAATCCTAATTATAAATCTGATATGCAATCCTTTATGAGCAAAAGAAATAAATATCCGCGATTTATTTCTATGCTTAAAGGGATTAATAATGAGCACCAGCTTGACCGGATAGAGCTTGAAACACAGCAAGATAAAGAAACGCCAATTGGTGGCGTTATGCAGTTTATTCGTGATGCGTTTATTCCTTCGATCACTGCGGAAACCCAGTCGAATCAAATATTTTTGATCAAGGAGCTTATAGGTATTAATGATATCTCATTGCTTCTAGAGCTTGTAAGAGCAAAAACAAGTAATGCGGTTTCTGATCTTGAACTAGCATTGCGGCCTTTTATCGGACAGAGAATAACATTAAATAACGTTAATGTTGGGGTAAGTCCGCGTTTTGTTACAATAAAATTCGAGTTTCACGATACCCGCTGGAATGCTTTTTTTAGGTATCCAGATATTGGTGATGATATTAGATGGAGGTTCTCTTCATCAGCCGTGGCTCAAGGATCGCCTATTACAGGGGAGCCGAGAGAGCAGCTTCCAATAAGTGGAGCACTTGAAAAAAAACTAGCGATTCTACAATCGCAGGGATTAGTTTCTGCAGAATCAAGTGCAGCACTTCAAAAAAAATTAATGAGTATACGATCAAAAAAATCAATTTCTGCAGATACAGCTCCAGAAGCATCGAGAACATCCGCGAATAAGCCAGCAGAACAATTATCTCCATATATGAGAGCCTTTAAAAATATAGCTGAGTTTATATATCGCGGTTACTTCAATCGGTAAGCATCTGTATTGTATCTTATTATGGATGCTAAAGGAAAGCCTTTATTCTACTTCGCAAGAAAACCATAAGGTTTTAAACTTGGGGATGAATTGCGAGTGGAACAACCCTTCGAAGCCTCGGCGTAGTAGGGTAGAGTTTTGCTTCGAAGAATTCCGCGCTCGCCGGCTTTTAAGCCGGCGAGCGCTTCATTGTTGTGCGGTGCAATGGCGTTTGGGTATGCTACTTGTATAGAGTTGTTTTGTGTAACGATAAAGGATGATTATTCATGACATTTAAAGATACACGCTTATTTGAGCTGTTACGGTTTATTGGGGTTAGCAGTATTGGTGCAATTGCATTTGTTATAGTACTTAATGTTGCTCAATATGCAAGAGGACCTGAATTGGATTTGTTTGCGCGGCTGGATGCATTTAATGCTTTTCAAGCTATACGCATATCACTGGAAGAGAAAAGAGCATCGCTTCTAGCATTAGAGCATCTGACTCCTGCGCAAATGGATGAACTTATTGCCGTTGAGCGTGAAATACCAACAGTTATTTTCCCACATGATCTCTATAAAAGTTCAATGGATCTCTATAGAGAGTTGGAATCGTATGTTAATTTAGTATCGATAATTTTAGGAGTCTTTGGACTTCTATTGATCGTGCTGAGTATATTTGTTCCGCGTTATGCAGAATTAATGGCATTATTTGGCGGAGGATTTATTGTACTGAACCCTATTCTTTATAAGTTGAGTTGGTGGATGTATGTGGCGTTTGCTGCGGCAGTTATAGTTATTCTGCTGTGGCAATACTACCTGCGTTCAGTGCAACGTGATACGCCGGCACAACAAGCACGTCGAAAGTTTGCTCTCAAAGTAATAGCTGTATATGTTATTGCGTTTGCAATGTTGCATCTGACTGCAAACATGCGTAAAATGGTTGCGGCATATAGTTCTAAAGGTACTTCACAAACAATTGGGCAAATATTTGGGTTTACCGATTTTGATGAAGAAAAAGCTGATCTTCTACAAACAGAGCACCTCACAGATGCACAGAAACAACGTTTTGTAATCTTAGAAAAAGAGATTATGAAAGAGCAACAGGATGCTGAACAAATAAGCGTGATGAAGGCACAACAGACAATGGCGCAAGAAAAAAAGATTAATTTAATCTTATTGATTATACTTTCTATTATTGCTCTCATGGCTTTGCATGCAGCAGTACCGCTGTTTGTAACTTGCGGCTGCATTTTAGGTGCTTTGTTAGTGCTGTTTTATTTTGTGCTATCATCTGTAGGGCTCGCTGTTACAGGTGCATTTGCCGCGTTGCTGTTTGCAGTTGTTGCCTATCGGTTATATCGCTTACCGCGCACACAGTAGCAATTGGCCATCAATCTTTTTTTGTGATATTATAACGTAAAGATACCCATATATTTGTTACGAAAGATAATACGCATGAAAAAAGTAATTATAGCATTGATAATGTTATATGCTCAGAGCAGAGCTGTAGAATTCCCTTTAGTAGAGACATATTTAGATTCTCGTTCCCCTTTATATAGTGCATGTACCAGTCAGATGCATAATGCGGAGTGCTGTACCATTGAGGTATATTTAGCAAGCGTTCATGATCGTTATACGCAGTTGGCAAACGCAACGCGGCTGATAGATGCTGATACCAGTAAAAACCAGCAAGAAAAAGAGTTGGCAGCATTAAACAAATTTACAGCAATTATTCAAGAAACAAAAAATGAACACACTTTACGTGTCATAGCAATTGATGCCACTTTGCAACATCTAGGTGTAACTCGTGAAGATCTCTATCCGTCGGTGCAGAGAATGACCTACGATCTATTAAAAGATGTGCCATTGGCGATCCGCACGTTCATGTGTGCAAGATAGTTTTAGCTTATCACTTTGTTGGCTTTAATGCTGCAATAAATCTTTCAAATGTTAAGCACCGAGGTATCCACGCTTTTAAATCACGGTTTGGTTGTTGGGTCCAAGAATAAAAAAATGATTCAGTTGTTAGACGACTGCGAACATATGCATCCTTAATCTCATTTTCGTCGACACCATGTTCTTCAATATACATTTTAGCTACAGCCAGAGTATTGGGTAATCCACATTGATCCGCGAGATAACCTAATGCTGTTAGAGGTAATATTATCGCTTTATTATTATAAATATTTTGTAGCTCTTCTAGATCATCGGCAATCGCTATGAGATTCTCGATGTCTTCACGTTGTGGTTTATAACTTCCATTATTTAAGTGTTCAAACAGACGTTCAGATTTACTGCTAGCAGCGGATACTATAGTATTAAATGCGCACAGTATTGATAAAGCGACGATTGATAAGTTGTTCATATGACTATTTCTTTCGTATATGAGAGGTTATTTTATGTTTACGTATTTAAATATTCTTAGAACGTAATTGCTCTATCTGCCTATATAAAAGTGGTATCATACGATTGTCACGAAATCTTAAAGTCTCGAACAATATAAGCGGGAAAAGTGTGTATATTGCATTCCATTTCGTTTGCAAAGGGCTTAAGGTAGAGATTTCTGACTTAGTGAACGAAGATAGATAATATGCAGCTGAAAGACATATCCAAGGTATTCTTACATAGTCAACCCAAGACAAACTATCTAGCCGAGCTTCTAAAATGCTTATTTTTGCAAGCAGCTTACTAATGGCAATTTCATGAGCGATGGGTATTGCATTAGTTGTTGCATTGGCCACAAGGGTAATGTTTTGGATGCTGCATAGTGAAAGAGCTAATATTGTTATTTTTTTCATGTTAATTTCTTAATATAAATGTGAATTGGATTCTTTAAAGTCATATTGTTTCAATAATTTTAACAATAAATTATCTAATTGTTCATAATGCCAAATAAAATCTAATATTTTTGTGCGGAGTATTAATAATGCATTAATTGTTTCATCATTGTTATGCTTTGTGCTTTCAATAATTGCAATCTGTTTGTCTAGATTGTCTAGCAAATGTTTGTAATCAATAATATTTTCTTCTTGCTCTGAGATTTCCTTGTTATTAAACACATGCTTTTCTTCATTCTTCTCTTTTAGAACTTTGAATATTTTCTCTAGTGAAACTGTTTCATTTATTGTCATATTTTTATACAGTGTCCTTCCTTCGGTTATTGGATAAATTCTATTTTTGGTTCATGATCAGTTATCACATCGACAATGCAATTGCTACCTACAAATACAAAGTGTGTACAATATGCTGCGTCAAGCATGCCGTAAGATTCTTCAACTAAATCCCTAGTGTATTGAGAGTTTGATATCTTGAAAAATGTCCATTCTTTAAAAAAAGATTCGCCATATTCAGTTGACAATCTATTTAATTCTGCTGATCGATAGTTAATATTAGTTCTTCGTGAGATAGCTGTTGATTCATAAAAATTTACACGAACTGCACGATTTTCTCCATGATCATAAAGATAAATGTTATATTCACCGATTATATCTTCAATCAATTTGATCGAATATTTTTTTGATAACCCAGGAACTGTAGGTTCCCATTTATGCCATATTTCTTTTTCATTCATTGATATCCCTTATGTGCTTACTAATCGATATATTTAATTATGGGTTCGTTGATTGCAGCTACATCAACTATAAAATTTTCAGCGAAAACCACAAAATGTGTTACTACATTTAAATTAATTTTTTCATCTGATTGCTCTTGTAACCAATTGATATAGCTAGAATTAGATGCTTTAAAAAAAGTCCATCCTCTCCATAGATTTGTACCATTATTCTGTACACAATTATCAGGAGTCATTAAACGATATCCTTCATCGACACTCCTATATGCAATTACAGTATTGTCAAAAATCAGTTGAAATGTTTTATTTTGTTCGTAACTTTCAAAAAGTGTTATTATTAAACGATCCATTTCGTCTATTATAGTTTCTACAAAATGTGCCTTTGCGAGGTTTTCTGCAGGTTTCCATTGTAGCCATTGTTCTTTCTTCATGTTAAATCCTTAATTACGATATCTAATTTTTGTTACTTTATTGCTATGCATTTCTTGAATCTCTAAAGTAGGTGCAGATTCTTGAGGACCATTAGAGCTAGAGCTTCTGGCATTTATATATCTACCATCAGGTAGCCTACCAACAATTCCCTTAGGAATAGTTTTAACTATTGTTGCGCCCATACTATGGAAATCAAGCAATACATCATTGAAGTCTCCAGATTTTTCAAATATGCGCGATGGGCCATTTGTGATATTTCCTCGTTGGGCATTTTTTAGTATATCTTCGAGTGTTTTAAATGTCGCAATGACTTCGTGTTCCGGTTGTTTCCATTGATTACGATTATTTCGTGGATCGTCTGGGTCACCACCGCCCGCGCAGACAGTTTCACCGAAGCTCGGTTGAGCATTATTATGGCGCGCTTTTGCAAATTGATCAAGTAGCTTGCCCAGATCTTCAATGTCGCCAATTCCATGCGATGAACTACTCAAAGGATATGTTTGAGCATCAGCGTGTAGTGTTTGAGTGTGTATAGATTTGCGATGTGGAGCTGCGTGATGACTTACGGTAGCACCTAAATCATGTGCAACATCAAGTAGTGTAGTTCGCGTGAGCTCACTGCCGGTTCCATGTTGTGCCGTTTTATATACGCTCCGTGCAAACTGACCTTCTGTTTTCTTTGAAGGTGTCATCATATCAACAGAGCCATCAGCTGCCACATGCGCAAATGTACTATTTTCAAATGCTACAACTACACCATCTTTTGTTTGCGTAATAAATTTGCCTTTCTTGAGCAATCTGAGTGCTAATGCATAAGGATCGGTTGACTTTGAATTGCTGTTTTGATTGCTGCTGATTTGCTCTTGCAGTTTGGCAAGTATAGCTGCCTGTTGCCTTTGCAATGTTTGTTGTGCAGATCCATATGAAGTTGTTACTCGATGTGGCAGTTCGTGGCGAGTTACATATGCGAGATCAGATGATGTTTCTGCTCTATATAGTGTAGTTGGTTTGGGCTGTGTGTGCGTATGAACTGCTGATTCTAATGATGTTCGTGCAGTTACAAAATCATTGGCCTGGATTTGCATGGCAGCAGTTTGTAATTCTTGCGTTAGTGATTGCATGCATTCATACTGCAATTCTTTGTCTATATGATTAGTAAGCGCACGAGCCAGTACATCACCATAGAGAGCTTTTATATCTGCCGGCATTGGCTGCATATAACTATTTACAAGGTCGCTCATAGAAAGAATGTGCAATGCGTCTTCATGTGGCTGTGCTAACGCTTGAGCATATTTTGTTGCGTAATCTCGTATAACATTATTGTGAGTACCGCTAGTCAATCCTAGCTCTATATAGTTTAACCCTCGTGTTATAACATCGAGCTCTTGTGGGTTAGTAATTGTAAATAATGATAATTGATTACAAGCATTACGCATTTCAGGATCAAGAGCTAAATTAATTGTTCCCATACGATCAGCAATAAGTGTTCGTACCTGATCATCTAAGGGTATAACTTTCTGTATGCCCTGCGCATCAAAAAAATCATAGTATGCTTGCCGCATCATTGGGTCAACGTGGTGTGGATCCAAGGTGCTTAAAACTTCTATCATGCGTGAAGGATTGTGCATCGTGTCAATCAGTTGATAACTGATCTGCTTAGTAATGGCTGAAGGTTGTGTTATGTCGCATCTTGTCAATAATGCAGTAGATGCACGCTCGCGTTCGGCTAATACATGCATCAGATCGTGCATGGTTCCCTGATGTTCATGTGTTATCTGTACACAGGATGCAAATTGTGGATCATCTGCCCATTGCGCCAACTTTGTCACGTGTGGTTCATATTGATGTGGCGCAAAGCCATGTTCAGCAAAACATGAGCGTAGAGCATCATGGGTGGTACGGCTATTTGCTAACGTATCCATTGCTTTCTGTACATCCGCAAAGGAGTTGATGTTGGCGATAGTTTGCTCAAAATGGGGCATCGTACTGTAATTACATAGATCATATACCGTTTTGAGCTGATCAGTTGAAGGTGATGGTAATTGTAATTGTTGCAATATATTTATAGCAATGGCTTGTTCATGCTCTAATGTATAGAGCACTTGTTGTTTGCATGAAGGATCATTAATAAGTGCTTGGCGTAGATCGCTCCATTGTGGGTGTTGTTCAAAGATTTTTGGAATACCCAAATCATTTAATGTTTCTAACTTGCATGTGGTGAGTACTTCTTGGAGCGCTGTGTAGTAATGGTTATAATCACGCATACCATCATGGTTATATGCGGGATTAAAGTTTTCAACACGGCCGGATGCTGCATCCACAAAACCGAGTTGCATTAAGGTGCGGACCTCACCAATAATGTTGTTCAGCGCATTTGAGCGAATTTTGTCGGTAATATGCTCTCCGTGCCGCCATGATGAGGCAACATCAATAACCTTGTTATGCATGGTTGTGCGTAACATACGCACCGGCGTTAATAGTTTCCCTATTCCTTGTGGAAAATAATAATCGCGTGCCGGAATAAGATAGTGCGCGCCTGCAGCGATAGATGCATCGAGTGTTTTTTTAAATCCACTTTGCGTTACATCGCCAAGCATACGCGCATATATATCTACGGCTGCTTGTTTTTGAGTATTTGTTACTGCACCGATGAAGTCACCTTGCTTTGTATACAGAGTGTCCATTAGGCAGTATAGTCCGTGACGCATATCATTCAGAACGGCAGCCTCTGGTACGCTTACGCGGCTCATATCCATTGAAATTGCATCATACAACTGTGTGATGTTTGCAGTAAACGTATGCGCTTGTGCGGCATTAACGCCGGATGTAATTACTTTATCAAACAATGCCTGTGTGTTGCCCATATAGGTATGCACAATGGGCGAGTGTTGAACCGCAAAAGCTTTGGCTTGTAGATGATCCAAACAATGAGCATGGTGCAGTATAAGATCGGTAGTGGATGATACATACGCGATATTTTCAAACCGTTTGTGAGCGATTCCGTGTTGAAAGCTCTGCCCTCCGGCAGCGCCTTGTACGCAAAAGTTACTCCATTTTGTAGGGGTACTTACAATCTGGGTATGCAACTGCCGAGCAATAGGTGAAGGAGCTAGCTTAAATAGTGGTCCATGGTTAGCGCTTTGTGTTGTAGTATAGGTTAATGCTTGAGGAGCTAATGTTGCATTTATAGGTTTAAATAACGGTGTATAGTTATGTTGTGGCGTATATTTGGCAAATGCAACATAATTGTTTGGTGTTATGATTGGTTGCTGTGTGAGTTGATTGGTAAGTTGAAAATTTTTGTAAGAGGCGTCATAAACTTGTTGTACCGCAACTGGATGGAGTTGTTGAAGCTTGGGAATTTCATGGTTTATGTTGTAGGCATTTTGATAATGCAAGCCATAATATGAGTAACATACTGTTTTCAAGAGATGTAAAGCCCCTACTGCTAGTTGGGCTATAGCAGCAGGATTTATACAATATAGTTGTGTGAAAAATACCAAAGGAGAAAGGATCCATAAGAGGAAAATTTTGTTGAGGTATTTTTTATCCTTATATGATTTTTTTTTCCTTAACATTATAGATCCTTTAACATTTATTACGTTATTAATTATCAGATGATGTTGGTGTTGACGTTTGTCCTTTCCCTCCGACGAGACAGTTGATTGTGTAATTAAGACCTGCATTAAGAATTGTCGAACCTAACCATGTCCAGGTTTGCCATTTAGCAGCATCAGCGGCATTTTTAAGATTCTCTGAGTGCAACTTTATTTGCAGATTTTCTTGTCTTGCTGTAAGCTCTAAAGTGTTATTATGATTCAATCTCAATAAATTCAATTGAAAATTATTCGTTTGTTCTCTTTCTTCTTTAGCATATTTTTCTTGCCATTGTTGTGTGTCTTTTCGAACTTGTTCATTGGCCGCCTGTAGGTTTTCCTGCATTTGACGTGTGAAATTTTCATTACGGGTTGTCGTTTCATTCTGAAACTGTTGTTGCTGCAATTGCATTTGTTCTTGTCGTTTAATGCTTTGATGATGCTGATAAACTCCTAGGCCAAGACTTGCTAAACTGGTTACAACGGTAATTGTATCCCTGTTGTCCTTCAGGAATGCTATGCTTGCTTTACGAGTACGTACTAAGAAATTCTCTTTTTTAGGGCGTACGGTTTCTATCGCGGTAAGTAATTCATCACGTGATGGAATTTTGGCGCCGTGTTTATCTGCCTCTATGAGAGCGTAACATGCAATTCTTTCTAATGAACGGAAAGATAATCCATCGGATGCGTGTGATGCACGTTCGATAGAAGCATCATATGTTCTGTCAGAAGAGTCTATATTCAGCAGGTACTTCAATGCAGCGTTGCGAAATGCAGTCGATGGAAAGCTGATATGATGACGACAATCTTTTTGTAATCGATCTTCTAAAGGGACTGGAAAATCTTCAGTTTTATTGCATGTGCCTATAAAAAAGATGTTTCTGGTTGCGAGCATTTCATCCAACACTTGCCAGAAATGTATTACGCGGTCCCTAGTATCACCTTCTTTTTCATCTGCAATAATAAGACGATCGAATTCATCAATAATAATTACTTGGCGCTCCTGCTCTGCCATGGCAATGATAGGAACCAAATGTGTGTCTATCGCTACCTGTCCTGAACGAATATATTTATCTCCATTAAGCGCAGTACCATTAAATTGATGTATACGACAATTAGCTCTTTTTGCTATTGAACGAGCAAGAGTACTTTTGCCGGTTCCGGATTCCCCTACAAGCAAAGCTCTATTACAGCTGATATCTAAAGGTTTGGTATGGTCTGCCAAACGCTTTGCAATTTCTTGGATGGGTTGCGGACTAAATTCTAGTGATAGGGAAGTTAATCTATCATCTGGTAAACGTACTGGGCGGAGAAGTGATACATGTTGTGTATCATTTGAACTGGCCGCGCCAAACATCTGTATTACGGTTATTAAGTTTAGTAAATATAGTTTTTTAAACATAATTTTTCCTGTGTCTATTATTTCATAAATGTATGTAATCCGGTGATAATAAACTCACCAGTTAATCGTAAAAGCTCAATATCAAATTCTCGTTGCGCCCCTTCTCCTATCCATCCCCTAGTTTGTTTGTACCTTAGTAAGGCGAAGGCGCTTTTGATTACAAGTTCAGCGATACCTGGGCCATAGTGCATGCCAAATTCGCGAGCACCAAATGCAGGCTCAGCTGGGACGCGTGCGATATGGGTGTTTATATCATCAAAAAGTTCACGGGTAATAGTGCCTTCAGGTGCGCGCTGGATTAATTGATGAGCAAGCAAGCACAATTTTCCCGAGCTTACGTGCTCAGTGTGGGTTGTAAAATAATCAAGCATAGTTGTAGATACATTTTGTTGTGCAAGATAATGCTCAAGAATCAGCCTTCGCATGCTTATGGTGGGATTGCTTAACACAACGGTATGATCGAACAGTTGATGTAATTCGGGATGCATGTGCTTTTGATCTCCAATTCCAATCAAAAATAGTTGTCTGTTTTCTCTCAACTCTTTCATACTGTCTTGCATGAACGTTTTTTCTTGATCCTGAATGAGATGCACATTTTTTACAATTGTTACATGTGGCTGGCAGCTCTCTATTTGACGGGCAAGAAATTCTTGAAAGCCGGGTATTGTCTTCAAGCGATGTTCATTGTATGTTCGTTGTGAAACGGTTGCAATTTCTCGTGCCAGGCTCTCTTTACCATTACCAGATGTGCCTGTAATGAGCAAACTTCTTGGTGCACATGGCGAGGTTGAGCTCGTGTTTAACATCTTAACTGTACCAACAACAAAGTAACTATGCTCTCGTGCCAGTAATTTCAGGCGTGTATCATCAGCGCTAAATAGACAGGCATTTAAGCATAGCAGAAGCATTATGTACTTTTTCATACAAAATTCCTGCAAAGTTTAAAAAAAATTTTTTTTAAATAAAAATGATATGATTGACGGCTATAAAAGACAGCTCGTCCTATGATGAGTTCATAAAAATAGTCCCAGTGTAAAAAGTGTCTTAATCTTTTCCTGCTTGCTTCATCTGGGCTCTATGCTATTTAATTACCATGATATAACTAAAAAGTTGTCTGTCAATGGGGGTTACGCGTGCAAATAAAAATCCATATTGAAAATACATGCAATTATGTTGCATTTTTATGGTGTGGTTATCTGTAAAACATCCGATTTGTTGCTTTTTGTAGTTGTGCAACACGGCAATTGCGCAACAAAAGAATGTTAAGATTAGATAATATAGGTTATTATTTGATATCGGCACTAACCATTCCAAACCATTCCCATGCAGTTTCATTAATTTCATCCATCTGTTTGGCGAGTGCATGGTCGCCATCCGGGTAGATGCCGAGCCAACAGGGTTTACTATATTTTTCTAGCTCTTGTGCAAGCGTAATGGATTGGCTTACATTTATAACGGTATCGGCATCGCCATGAATCAACAAAATTGGTGTGTTAATCTCGTTTACCCAACGAATTGCAGAGCGTCGTGTATAAGCTTCCTCTTTATGCTCCGGCATGCCAGGGATCATTGTGTTGAATAAGGGAATCAAATCAGGCCGTAGTTTTTCCAGTGCAAAATAATCGGTTACGGCTCCAGTAAACACTGCCGCTTTTACCGGTACTTGCTCACGTAATGCCATGAGTCCCATCATGGCGCCACGTGAATGGCCGATCATGTAGATGTTATTGGTGTCAGCATATGGAAGTTCTTTAAGAACTTGAAAGAGATTAAGTACATCGGCAATATCAGCACCACCAAGTTCATCGGTTCCCTGGCCACCATCAGTGCCACGATACTGTGATGCAATAACCATATATCCTTTTTGTATCCAGTAATAAAACTTATCTCTTAACGTTTTCACGTTTATTTTGCCGGCGTTATTGCTGCCGCCACGATTGTAGAGTATAACGGGCAGAGGGTGCGTTACGTTTTTAGGTTTGCCGATAATGCCCTTAATTTGATATTCATCACTTACATAGGTAATGGATAAAAATTCTGCATCATCTATTTGTTGGTACCAATCAATGCATTTTACATATTTCTGGTGAGGCAGCTGTTCCTGGTCGAATGGATCAAGTGTGCTGTAGTCATGCGGAACAAAGAGGGCGGTCATTAAAAGAATGGAATTCATGGGCCTACTTTCATTTTGGGACGATGCTATGTGCCGGGCTTCTACTTCTCTGTCGTTTCGTTGTGCGCGACAGGATTGACGACCAATATAATGTAAAGCGTTTAAGCACATAAGAAGCAGCACAAGACCACAAATAATATAATTATTACGCATGCCTATTCCCTAGAACAGCAAAAGAGCCATGTCATTACAACATGGCTCTTGAATGTAATCACTAAATTAAATTAGCAAACAACTTTCTTTTCATTAATAGCATTCTTGTAGGTTTTACCCAAGCCGAATGCAATGAATAACCAAACGGCAACGATGCCAAAACCAAGATAAGAGCTCCATGCAATGTGACGAGCACGACCAGCAACTTCACCCAAGCTACGTTGTAGTGGCTTTATGAGCAAGTTAAACATTGCACCACCTTCTTTTGAACCGCGAGAACCGAATGTTTCAATCCAAGCTTGAGCTTTAAAGCGTGTGTCATGTGTTGTTGGAATGTACAGCTGTTTGATTGCCGGACCGTTAAGTGCATAGTTGATTGCTTTTGAGCCAACCATAAGCACAAACAGGAAGTTGAGGCTATCGAGGGTTACAAAGCCAAGGATTGCGCCTGCAAAGATTACTGGAATAAGCATAAGTGCAACCGGTACACCAAGGATACGAGTAATGTTACCGATACCAAGAAGTAAGCAGCTGAGTGCAACAAGGTTAACAACGCTACCATAAAGCCCCATATAAGAAGCCAATTCTGGACCTTGATATACAGCAGAAGCCATAGCTTGGAAATGGAAATCGAATATAGCAACTAAAAGATCAGGGAATGCTACTGCAGCAAAAATCCCAAGGAGATATTTGTGTTGGAATAAAAGACGGAAACCTTCAAAGAATCCTGGTTCTTGTTCAGATTCTTCTTGAGCTTCATTTTTACCATGGTAAGATACCATCAAGTTGCTTGGAGTATTCTTAATGAACGATCTGAGGAAATACATTGAAGCATAAATGGTAGCTGCACACAAAAATACTGATAGTGCAATGGTTGAAAAACCAAGTTTACCCGGCAACGTGTTTACGGTAATTGGAAGAACGATACCGCCAACTTGACCAATTGCAACTACAAGAGAAAAACCTTTTTTTGCAGATTCAGGTAATGTAGTGTCAGATGCGATTGCCCAGAAGAGTGCAACGATTAATGAACCGTAGCTTTCTACAAATACAAACCATGCATAGGCTATAAATTGTGTTGCCCAATATGCAAGTCCTGTACGTGCGCACACGAGAGAACGAGCCTCTTGCCCGATGTATGGTGCAAGAATAAGGAAACCGAAAATTATGCAACCAACAACATATACCGTTGACAACATGTAGAATACGCGGTCACGAGCATATTTATCAAGCAATTTGGTGTAACCTGCAAGAAAAATAACCAAACTAAAAATAGATATGGTTTTTGCTATAGGCTGATTATCAATTCCGGATAGTTCACAAAAGAGGGTATTCTTTAATGTACGGAGCACCCAATAAGAACCTAAAATAAAGGTAAGTGCAAGCCCCATGCGCAAGAACTTTTTAAATTCTTCGCGTTCGAACGAGCCGAACATGGGTTTAGTAATTGTTTGCAACAACGATATCAGCATAAGACAGTTTCCTTTCTCGTAAATCAACAAATTTAATAATATTAGAAAAATTTTTGCAAGTTTTCAACAGAAGAAAGCTTGCATTCAAAAGAATATTCTTTCACATATACTATAGTCTATACATGTTTAATATACCTGTTTTATACATATAGGCAACATTTTATTCTATTCGCAAGAAAAAAACAGGTTTTAAACCTGTATTTGCGTTGCGAATAGAATACCCAACGCTTGTAACCTAGATAGCTCTATGGTACAGTATAATGTATTCAGAAAATGTTAAAAAACGTGAGAATCCATGCCGAATATATTTCTACAGATTAATGGTATCAAAAAGAAATACGGAACCACCCCGGTTCTTAAAGGTATCGACATTGTTATATATCAAGGTGAAACATTAAGTCTATTAGGCATTAACGGCGCGGGTAAAACAACGCTTTCCTCCATTATTGCTACCTTACATCCACCCACAGAGGGTGATATCCTGTATAATGGAGTCTCGATATACAAATGTATTACTGAGTTTCGTCGTGAACTTGGATTTTGCCCACAAAAACCGAATCTCAACAGTATGCTTACCCTTGAGCAGAATTTGCGCTCAGATGGTGCGTTATATGGTATGGCGCCGGCGGAAATCGATGCGCGCATCAAAGAACTCTCAGAGCAATTTGAGCTTACCAACTATTTGCAGGAAAAAGCTTCCATGCTTTCCGGCGGATACAAGCAACGGTTTATGATTGCACGTACACTGATGCATCGCCCGAAATTTATTATTCTCGATGAGCCGACGGTTGGTCTTGATCCTCATATTAGAAGAAATCTGTGGGAAATTATCAAAGGGTTAAAACAACAAGGCATTACCGTGTTGTTAACAACACACTATCTGGATGAAGCGGAAAAACTTTCCGATCGTGTTTGCATTTTGGACAAGGGGCAGATTCGGTTAGTTGATACGCCTGATAAGCTCATGGCCGATTTCCAGCAAAAAAATTTAGAAGATGTTTTCATCGGTCTTATGCAGGCTAAAACAGAAGAAAACTAACGCATTTATGAAAGGGATGTTATATGAATCTACGTTCATATATGCATGTATGCACAGCATTAATCTCCGCTGACTTGATGGTCTTTAAGCAACTCGTGGTGGGCAAAGCCATAGACGTTGGTATTTGGGTAATACTCACGCTCATTGTAATGGGTTATATTGTAACGCCTATGTTTGGATTGTCGGATGATTTTGGTGTTTTTCAAGTTGGTGGACTGTTAGCTGCGGTAGGAATGTTTGAAATGTACGGTAACATCGTAGAGTTTGTTGGTGATATTACCGGCGACTGTTCATTGGGTTATCGTTTTACGTTGCCGATACCTTCATGGCTTGCATTAATGTGCAAAGCAGCATATTACTTCATTATATATGGGATTTTAACCTTAATTATGCTGCCGCTGTGTAAACTGTGCTTGTAGAATCAGCTTGATCTGTGGGCCATTTCCTATCCAAAGTTATTACTGGCAATCGCGGTGCAATGTTTATTCTATGGCAGTTTCGCGCTCTTTGCATCAAGTGTAATCAATAACATGTCTGAATTAGGTACGGTTTGGTCGCGCATGATCTTCCCAATGTGGTTCATGGGTGGTTTTCAATTTTCTTGGTTTGCATTCTATAAAGTATTTCCGACAATGGCGATCATAAGTTTATGCAACCCGATGATCTATTTGACGGAAATGACCCGTGTGGCAATCTCCGGTCAAGAAGGCTATATCAATTTTTGGTTGTGTGTTCTTGCAGCAATAGGTTTTGCTGCACTCTTTATGTTCCTTGCATTATACAGGCTCAAAAAGAAACTTGATTACGTTTAATTCAATAGTTTATTATTCTTGATTTGCGCTAGGAGAGTAGGATGTACAAGAGAAGTAAAATCGTCATTGCTGCATGCTTAATTAGCAGCGTTATATCTGTATCATGGACTTGGTCGTTGCGCAGTAAGACAAAACATACATCAGAAAACGTTCGTCAGATACTAACCTCTATGAGTCTTGAAGAAAAGATTGGCCAACTTTTCATGATTGCGTCATTTACTGATGCTGCGCTTAATCCTGATTTTGCACAAAAAATTATTAATCCTGATCCTGCATATGCGGAAAAACTTATTCGTGAATATCATGTAGGAGGTGTACTTTTTGTTGGCAAAGGTACACGAGCTTCGCAATATAGTATGGTTGAGCGATTTCAAGCATGTACCAAAACGCCCCTGCTTATGGCGCTGACAGCGGAGTGGGGTTCAGCCATGCGTCTTACGGATGGTTTTTGTTGTGAGAAAAATGAGCAGTTAGCAAAGCGCACCGATCAAGAAATATATGATATTGCTGTATGTATTGGTAAAGAACTAAAAGAGCTTGGATTACATATTAATTTTGCACCAGTTGCCGATATTAATACTAATGAAGATAATCTGATTATTGGTGTGCGTTCATTTGGTAACTCACCGGAATTAGTTTCAAAAAAAGCCTCAGCATATGCAGCTGGCTTGCGTGATGCCGGCATTCTTGCATGTGCAAAACATTTTCCCGGTCATGGTGATACTGCAACCGATCCACATTTTGCATTACCGCAATTGCCGCATTCTAAAGAGCGCCTGCAGTCAGTTGAATTTCAACCTTTTATACATTTGATTCAATCGGGGGTCCCGATGGTTATGGTTGGCCATTTGGGTGTTCAGGAGTATGATCAAACTGGTGCGTCGGCATCACTTTCGCGCACACTTGTGCATGATCTGTTACGCACAGAGCTTGGATTTAAGGGACTCATTATTACCGATGTTTTAGGTATGGGTGCGCTTGCAACATATGGAACACCGGGAGAGCTTGCTTGTGCTGCGCTGCATGCAGGTAATGATATGTTGCTGTGCTCGCTGGATGTTCCGCAAGCAATTGCAAGGATTAAAGAAGTGCTCTTGGATGGTTGCTTGAGTATGCATGAGCTTGATGAACATGTATTGCGTATTTTAAGAGTTAAGCAGCAGATGCAGCTCATATAGGGCAATTTTTATTGGATTTCGTATATAACCTTTTTCGAATTCGCGGTATACTTACGTCCGTGAAAGTTCATGTAGCACAACAACAAAAGGATTTTATATGCGCAGTAGTATCATGAAAGCAATTTCTTTATTATTGATATTAAGCTCTAGTTTATACACACATGCAAAACCCGCTCCCCTTCCAAAAGATCCCTATCAATCGATTCGTTACGCATACGCATTTAACCAAGATGATCTGTGGCAACAGTACCATACATTAATGGCGCAGATGGGATGCTTACAGAACATTTCTGATCTTGATGTGCAATATGACATTGCTTTGTTTGATGAACACACGGTTGCGCAGCAACTCATGGTATACCAAGATGCTTGTATGTGCAAACTCAATACTGCGCGTAAACTGACGCTTGCAGAACCTGGCATCTATGCGACGATAGAAATAGTTGCACGCATAGCAGCTGCTGCGGCAGTTATGCAGTTATTAGGAACCGAATCTGCAGGCGGTAGTTTTGCCGGGTTTACTGCCATTTTTGATTCATTGCGCTCGCTGCAAGCGATTATCCAAACAACCTGTAATTTGTGTTCATGGCCGGACAATCCATTGCAACAGTATGAAGATTGCTTTGCCAAAAACAAATGTTTTATTCCGCATGTGTTATGGCCAAAAATCGTACAGGAACTTATTTCAGCACGTCAAAACGAATTTTCACGGCAAATGCATATGGACTTTTTGCAATTCGTGCTCGGATTTACTACGTATAAGCCGCAACCAAAATTACAGATGAACGCATCATCGCTCGATGCGATAAAGGATGAACTGAGTGCAAGAATCCATACATTTTTTGATCACTATACAACGAACTCATGCAATGCGGTAGAAATTCAGAACATTGCGCTGAATGTAGCTAAATTTATAGATCAACTTGCCGATTCTACTACACGCTGCAGGCCGCGCTATATCTATCTGCATGGGCCAGGTGGTATTGGTAAAACCTATTTTGTACAACAACTTTCACAATGGATTGAAGAGCTGTTGCCCGAGAGTGTTAATTTTGAAGCGGTAGTAATAAACTCTGGCCAAGAGTTGGAAGGTAACACTGAGCGTCCGGGAGCATTATTAAAAGTGATGCATAACCAACTACTACAAAATAAGCGGGGGTCAGTAGTAATACTTGATGAAGCCACCTGGTTAAACGATCCTGCAATGCGTGCGGCAGCAAAACGTACCTTTAATCTTGATCAATCCACGCTGTGTACCGCCTATTTTGGTGATAGCCCTGATGGTGCGGGTGTACCGATAGCGCTTGCGCCCATGTTAATTTTTGTCGCTAGTAATGACGAAATTATTGATACTGCATTGGCAAGTCGTTTTGATAGTATACATTATCCACTGCCGAGCAAAGAATTATTAGTTGAGTGTGCGGTGCAGATTGTGCAAACGAGTCAGGCATTGCGTCGCAGTGGTATTGTAGTTGATGTTCAAACTGTAAGGCAGTGGATTGATACGCTGACGCATGAACAATGTAATTTCCGGTTTGTTGCAAGTAATGTGGAGGCGGAATTTTTAGTGCGTGCCATTAGCGCGTAGCGCTGTTTTATGATATTATTTAAGATAAAATCAAGCTCATCTTGTGATATTGAGTGTAATGATGCTGCAGTAAATTTTTCCAGCTCGAACAAACGTTTTACAAAGGATATCGTATGCATTACACAAAAATGCGCATAGTCATTATCGTTTCATTGCTTTTATTTCGAAGTTTTTTTGTACATGCCGGAGCTGTATCTTCCTTAGCTAATCAGGATGATTTTCGTAAAATACGTTATTCCGATGCGTTTGAGCAAGGTGATTTGTGGCGTGGAGAATTTCGTTCATTAATGGAGCATATGGGTTGCGATGAAAATGTTTTTGAAGAAAACACTTTTTTAGAAGGTAGTTCGGATGATGGTGCATATCACAGTATTACCATACAAGAGGACATGACTGATCAGGTGCAAGCATATGAAGAAGCCTGTATGCGCAGACTCAACAATACGCGGCGTCGAGCGCTCGCTGAACCGGGTATATTCGCACTTGCAGAAATTGGACTTTTTAGTGCGGGTGGTGTAGCAGCGTTTAATCTTTTGGGTGGCAGTTCAATGGGAGGTAGCTTTGCTATTTTTTCAGCTATGTTTACAGCGCTCGCTAAGATGCCGGGAATTATTTTGTCCGGCTATAACCTCATGAATTGGCCAGATAACCCATTAGAACCACACGAAGATCGTTTTGCAAAAAACAAATGCTTTATTTCACGTTTACTATGGTCTAAAATCGAACGTGCATTTATATCGGCGCGTACAAATGAATTTGAGCGTGAAGGGCATACACATTTTCTAAACTTTGCATTAGGAATTACAACGTTTAAACCGCAACCACCGTTACGATTTAAAGAAGATTTTTCTCTTGCTGCGGTAAAGCTCGAGTTAGATCGACGTATAGAACATCATTTTGAAGAATATACGCCTGAATCGCGCATCGCTCATGAGCTTTGTCTTATTAATCTCAATGTAAAGAAATTTGTCGATCAATTGTTGCGCTCTGAAGGGAGCCCGGCTCCCCGCTATCTTTTTTTTGATGGATCTGGCGGTATTGGCAAAACATATTTTGGTAACTGTTTATCAAACTGGTTGCAAGAACTGTTGCCTGATAGTGTCAATTATGAGAGTTTAGTTATAAATTCAGCTGCCGAATTGGAAGGGACTTCCGATAGACCGGGAGCGTTGCTTAAGGTATTGCATAATCAGTTAGCACGTAATAAGCGTGGTTCCGTGGTTGTAATTGATGAGGCCACGTGGTTGAATGAACAATCTATGCGTGCGCCAGCAAAACGTGTGTTTAACTTAGATCAATCGAAATTGTGCACAGCCTATTTTGGCAATGGTCCTGATGGGGCCGGTATAGAGCTTGCTATTCCACCGATGCTTGTAGTTGTTGCAAGTAATGATAGTATCTCGGATGTAAATTTAGCAAGTAGGTTTGATATTGTGCATTATCCGTTGCCAACTAAAGCTGCATTAATACGTCATGCAGAACGTGTTATTGCTAAAAGCGATGCATTAAAGCACATCCAATTACCAATTCAACATGATGAAATTGCTTCTTGGATTGAAACGCTCGATGCAGTAAAACATAATTTCCGCTTCATTGAGGGTAATGTAGAGGCTGCATTTTTAGTTGCTCGGAGCAACTGCGCGGCATCGTCATCAGGTAATTAAGAAAGTTGTATCAGTATCACGGCTTAATCTAATTCCATTTCCATTGAAAGCAACGCAGTTGTTTCTTTGTAATGTGGAATTTCATGAAAACCCCATTTAGTGTAAAACCGTACCGCAGCGGTTTGTGCTTGTGGGCGGTAAATTTCAAGACAGATCTTTTTATATCCCCGCTCTTGCGCATGGGCAATGAGCTTCTGCATTAATTTGGTTGCCAACCCCTGGCCACGAGCTTCGGGTGTAAAATAAAAGCGCTTTAACTCGCATGTGTCATCACTAAAGAATTTAATGCCTCCGGTGCCAATAACTTTATCATTCTCAAGAACTACAAGAAATGTACCACGGTTATTAAAGTAATAGGCATCAGGATCATCATAATCCTTGCAAATATTGTGTTGTGCGCATAAATCAACTATTTCCTCTATGCTATTTAAATCAGTATATTTAAATTCATGCACAATATGATAAAGAATATCCTTTGCCGCTGATATATGATGTGGCTGCAATTCGGTAAATTCGATGGTTTGTTGATCAACAGTTGTGCAGTGTAGTTGAGTGACTATGCATATAAAAAGTATGAATCTGTTCATGGCGTCCTTTTTTGTGATAGGATTTTTCTCAATAGTTATTCTATCTATTTTAGGAGATAAAATGAACAAACTATATCTAGCGTTGATTGGCATCTTATGTGGCAGCAGCAGCATCAGTGCAGAAGAAATTGATTATCGACATATCAGACCTAAGGGTAATGAACGGATTATTCTCTTTACCGACAGTCAAGGTAAAAATTGGATGGCAGCAACTATATACAGGATTGATCGCAATCTGCTTGCGCGTGCATTGGAACCGAAAAATAATGTATACGATCTTCGTGAGCTCCAACGAGCGCTTCCATTTTTTAGGCGATTCAAAGGGACGTTGGGATTGGCTGCAGGATTAATTATGGGTGCAGTTGGCTTGCACTATTATCAAAAATTTAACGAATCACCAGAAATAGCAGATCATTGTTGAGTTAATGCATCAAACTGAGTGCGATCAAATCCAACAGTGCTGTTAGTTGCCGTCAGTGGTATATAGTTCTCTGCATTAAACGGCGGCGTGTTAATAACGCCAATAATAAGATCATTGCCCGGAAGTACAAAGTGTGCTTTGTTGGAAGGGACTACAACAACGTCGCCGGCTGCAATTGTTTGTTCACAACCGGCAATCACCATGCGTCCATTGCCTTGCAAAATAAAATAGATTTCCGTTTCTACATGATAATGTGGTTCTGTCCATGCAATATCACGCATATCCACGAGTGCGCAGCTTTCATCTGCACGATCTACAATATTCGGTAGCTCATATACAAGACCGCATCCGCTGGTGATTGGTGTATGGGTGAGCATTAATTGTTGTAAATTGCATTGTGCAAAATATAAACTCCAGAAGGCTATTAGTTCTGTGACTGCATGCATAATGTATAATTCCTTACTATATAATGGATCTCTGTTAGTGTCATAGTACACTTAGTGAATAACATAATCACTGATGAGCGCATGGAGGACGCGTATCATCTCTAGGCAGTGGATGATCACTAAATTCTTGTGCGAGATATGCAGGATAGTTGTCATTGACCATATATATTGGTACCTCATGTATTGTAGTGGCGCCTACGCACATCTGTTGAGCTTGCCGTTGGATAGCAGCCACGTAAGTTGCTGCTGTAGGTTCTGGTTGTCTAATCACAATGGGTTCTTCAATATCCGATGCTCCTATACAGAGTCGCTGAGCTTGTTGAATGATGTTAGTAAAAACGTTTGTTGATGATGCTTGCGCAACGGAAGTTGATTCTGTTGCGGAGTTCATTAAGCGCACGATGGGTATTAATTCTGCAGGTACTATTATACCCGATGCTGCCATAACACGAAGCAATTTAGCATCTTCCTTGCTTAGGCGTGCAAATTCAGGAGTTGTTGGTTTTTGGTTGTACACTATTGATTGATGATACAGTTTTAGCGAATTGTTTTCTGAGGTGCTGTTGTACCAGCAAAGAGAAATACTCACTTGAGTGATTTTGAGTTTTGCGGCCAATTTTGCGGAACTATTTTTTAATCTTTGTCTTATGGTTTGGTCCATAGCAAGAGTAGAAATATTTTCGGGAGAAACATGAGGATTTCTTGCCTGATCATCATAACATCTAAATTTTACATAGGGTGTATAAGGTAAGCATTTATCTGAAAGTGTAGCATATGCAAATGTATCAACAACTTCGTTTGCAGTTTGTGTATCCAATGAGCATGAAACTACTCCCACGCACGATGCGAGCACATTGTAGTTGTCAGTGAGTGGTGCATTATTAGTTAGGTTTGTTCTATATGAACGATCTCGAATGAGTGGGGCGAAAAAAACTGCTGATCCGGGCATTGGTACTTGTATGCAGGTAACACAATCAGAAAATCTTAACTTCGGTGATGAGCTTGAAGGTAGATCATTAAATATATTTTCGAATTGATCTTCCGAATCTGAGCTTGATGGATATAAAATCGGTCTCGTTGGTGACGGAGTTGGATCATCTACAAATTCTCCAAGCGATGTCATAAACTCTGGATAATCAGTTTCTTCTTGAGGGTCATATGCAGCTCCATAAATGTAGGTAGCTGTGCATGCATAGATAAGAATTAAACATTTAATATGCAACATATATTTGCCTCATATTTTTTTATCCTATTTTGTGCTAAGATTCTCCTCAATAGTTAGTCTACTTTGTTTAGGATACAAAATGAACAAGCTCTACTTAGCAATGTTAAGCATCGCATTTGGGTGCGCTAATCTCAACGCTCATAAAATTGATGATCCTCGGGATAAAATTCCAGTCGTTGGCCACGAATATTTCCATAAATTTGCCGATGCACAGGGTAGATCCTGCGTAGCAATGAGCTTGTATGAGGTTAAAACATCGGTGGTTCAGCGCGCATTAATGCCGAGCGAGAATGGTGTATATGATTTGCGTGAATTTGAAAGTGAATTGCGCAAGCAAGTTTTAAAAAATAGATCATGGTTTGGACGTCACAAAGGTAAACTTGGCGTGGCAGTAGGGGTAGCAGCCGGCTCAATGCTTATGCTTGCTGCAATAATGGATGGATTCTTTAATAACTATAGATCACCATCTAAAAAGGAGCAATTATGATTCCGGCTCGCGAAATTAAAGAAGGCGGTCTCTATCGCCACTACAAAGGCGATCTGTATAAAGTGATTAAAATTGCCTATGATACTGAAGGCAAAGTGCTGACATCACCCGCGGATGTTGATGATGAGATAAAGCTCGTTGTGTACAGATCGGTTAAACCGAATGCTGCATTGGGTGAAGATGTTTGGTGGGTGCGTCCGTACCGTATGTTTAATGAGACAATACTCATTAATGGTGTCGAGGAGATGCGCTTTTCAGAAGTAGATGACTGTTTTTAGTACTGTTCTATGTTCATTAGTTATGTGCTCAGGATCTTTGTATGCACAGGATAATGTAAGTAACTACAACGAGAGTGAGGCAATCATGGTTACGCAACGACCAAAAGTGGGCGTTGGTGTGCTCATCATGGATGGTTCATTTGTATTATTAGGCAAACGCAAAAATGCACATGGCCATGACATGTGGGCACCTCCGGGTGGACATCTTGAATATGGTGAAAGCTGGCACGAATGCGCGCATCGTGAAGTTCTGGAAGAAACCGGATTGCAATTATCAAACAGTGAATTTTTCGCAGTTACTAATGATGTATTTGATGAACAAAAGCATTATGTGACCATTTTCATGAAAGCAGATTATCCTGGCGGGCCAGTACAGAATCTCGAACCGGATAAATGTTACGAGTGGCGCTGGTTTGAAATTGATCAGTTGCCGGACAATCTATTTTTACCATTGCGTAACTTACTGAATGAGCGCGAAATATCTGCAATTGTTAATTGCAATATATCAATGCATACAACGCCGCACCAAACATTTGCACATCAGGATGAGTAGCCAAGTAAATAGGTATCTCAACTATATAATCATATAAAAACGGATTATTGGTGGTAAGCACATCTTGTATAAATGCCGGATCGGTAAAGAGCTCCGGATTGCGTTCAGCAACGGTATTGGTAATGTAAATACCATTGTATGGCAGCTGTGCATACGCAACATTACGTATCAAGCGCGCATACAGATGCATATAGAGTTTTACTGCATCCATGCAATATTCATCACGAAAACGATTTGCAAAGATATCCAGATAATTCGTGTACGTAGGTTGCGTGCATATGCGTTTATTGTGCAGATTTAAGAAATCATATATGCGTGTAATGCCGCCGCTTGCGCCTAATATTTTGCCCCAAGAAGCACTACCAACGGTGCCTTGCAGATAGCGATTAAGCTCTAATTCAAGCTCAGTTTGCGGACAGAAATCAACAAAGCTATAACTGATGGGTGATGGTAGATAACATGAGTGCGCTGTATCCCAGAACATTAACCCTGATCCAAGGCCATTACCTGCACCAACGATTGCACGTGTGCCATGTTCGCGTGGTTTGCCCGGATGCAAAGTGATAATGGTGTCTTGATCGATTGCTTGAATACCAAATCCTACACATTCAAAATCATTAACTACAAGTACATGTTGCATTGCTGTAGCTTCTTGAATTGCCACACCATCGATAACAAACGGCAAATGTGCTGCACGAATAAAATTTTTCTGTGCATTTGTATTGCCCGGTGCTGCAAAGCATGCACGTTTAATGGTGATGCCATGTTCTTTTTGTACTTGAGCAACAACAGAGGCAATGTGCGTTGCAAAGTCCGTAATAGCTGTGGTTGCTGTTGTGTATTTGTGCTCGAGTTTTGGTTTGCCATCAACAACGGCAAAAATGCCGATAATTACCTCAACTCTACCAACATCGCAGCCGATGATATATTCAGGTTCTGGAGTTATGGTCGCTGCAACTAGGGTGTTTATGCTGCATACTATAAGTAGGAGTAAACTGTTCTTCATATTATTCCTTTTAGCTTTGGTTATGAAATTATTTTTGCGGTGCTAGCATAACGCGGTCCAGTGTCATATCTTTTAGACGACGTCCGCCGTAATTTTGTAAATTCTGTAATAACTGGGCCGTTTGTATGGGTGCATGTTGCATGAAATACACATAGTGCCCAAAGGTGAATGTTTTTAGTATCCGTTCGGCAACCACAGGATTATGAGACTCGTCTGCCATAAATGTTACCATGCGTTCACATAATTCAGGTGAGTGAGGAAATCCGCCTCCGCTCAGTTGGCTTACAATGCTTGCTTTAGATCTGTCAGTTTTGCATAATTGCGAGTAAAGAAAAACAAATGATTGAGGATGCTCATGTGCAAGAAAAAACATCGCATGATAGTGTATACGATTAAGTCTTTCTACTATGGTATTTGAAGCATTCTTATTATGCTCAACTATAGTTTTAAGTGCAGCTTGTCCATTCTCTTTTGTTAATACATAGAACAAATCGCGGTCAATAGCGGAAATTACTGCGCTAGGCCATTCCTGATCGGGACTGTGCTGCAAGAGGTTAGAAACAGCAGCGACGCTATCATTCCCGGTAAGTACCTGTTGCACATTTGGGGTTAAAAGCGATTTTGCATCTTCAATGCGGCGTGTTTGAGCGTGCTCAAAGGCTATCTGTTCTTGCAAGCGCGCTGCGGGAGCTTGGTTTGCCTCACGAGCAAGCAAGCAACGCATTGCTTGTGCACAACGACCAAGAAAACCGGCTGATGCGCCATAGGCTTGCTGTATGGCTATACTGCTTATGCATAGGCTTATATAGAGTAGCTTTTTCATTAAAATTCCTTTGTAAAGGGTAATTATGTTTCATCTTTAAGTATATCAGTGCTCTGAGGGGCATGCAACTGGTAAAAACCGGGCAAAATAGCGGTGTTTCAGGAGAACGTGTAGATTATGGTAAAAATTAACAAATTGCTGCTAGGATAGACGAACAATGGCTCCGGTTGCGTAAGCAAATGATTGCTGTTACACTATCTATTGTTTTTTAATCACATAACATAAGAGGACCTACGCATCATGAGTTTGCTACTAAAAAGAGCATCGTTGTTCATGCTATTGGCATGTGTGTCAGTACAATACACTAAGTCGGCACAATACACTACAAGACAGCGTTTTATTGGGGGAATTGTAGGAGGTTTTGGCGGCGTTGCAGGTGCTTTCGGAGGGCTTTTTGCATTATGTGGAGCTAGTAGAGTACTTGGTTATACAGAGTTTCACTTCTTTCCGCCATCGCAAACCGAATGTTACCAGATATTTGAGCGTGTAAAAGAAACACTTGATGATGCGAGCGATCAACCTCACGGCCCTACTCGGAAGCTGTTTGAAAATCTTGTGCTATGCCATATGGCATACGGTGACAAAATGCGTACCAAAAAATATACAGATGAAAAGAAACAAGATGATACAAAATAAACCAACATTAACTTTAGCTTTAACGTTAATAATCTCATGCATGTATGCACAAGAGCCGGTCGATATAAGCCGTTTTGTATACGATGCTGTTATCGCAGCCGATTGCGTTCGTGGCACTGCACCGGAGGCTGTTTGTGCTCAATTTATCGCCAATATTGAACTTATGATGCGTGTTGGTGCTGAGCACCAGCAAAAAGTACAGGAAGTGCTTAATGAGGCACCTGCATCAAATGATCCAAGAATAGCAGAAATAGTTCGGGTAAATAAGTTGCGCAGTGTAATCAAAGACGCTGCAGTTGTTGCACAGCCGCAGTATGATAACGGTAAAGTTTTTGAGAGCTTGTGGGCTACAAAATCCGTGGAAGATCATCGGTATGCTATGGATGAGAGGCAAAAGGTTGAAAATCTTTATTTTAAGATGTTGCTTGAACATATGGCACCAGACCTTATTACTTATCATAAAGTAAAAAGGTTATTGAACGTACGTACATATTTCTTTGATGATTTTAAGCCATTAAAAGCGAGCCAAAAGGCTTTTTTTGCAAAGGCTAAAGAAAAAGCTTCTCATTAAGATACCATTGAGGTCATAACGTTTGTTATGGCCTCTTCTTGCATAACGGCATGCGTTGCTAACGTTTATTATTTTTTGCTTGGCTTATGCAAGACCGGCACACAATTGGGTAAACCAACGAGTGGTAATCCTAATGCATCCTGGATGGCGCGATACACACCGCCATGTGCCACAATTAAGACCGGCCCCGGTAGTTCAAGTGCTTGCTGGATTGCCTTCATAACGCGCTGTGTAAAGAGCGTCCATGGTTCTACTCCTTCAGCTTGATATGCCCCACTACGCCATTTATCAACCCATGCCGGATCACTTTTGGGTGTGCCTTCTAAAGATCCCAAGAAACCTTCTTTAAGATCATCAATATATACGATTGGTGCAGAAATCGCTTGCGCAATAATCTGAGCTGTTTGTGCAGCGCGCAATAACGGGCTTGATGCAATGGTTGCTATACCTTTGTTCTGTATCATTGCAGCAGCTTTACGTGCCTGTTCAATGCCATGATTATTTAATGGAATATCCGTTCGTCCCTGAAACAGATTCAAATTGTTCCAATCAGTTTCTCCATGACGCAGATAATAAAATGGGGTACTGAAAAGATCTGATTCGATGCAGGGTTCAAATTCGTTTATACAGTTTGAGCTCTTCATTTTTTAGATTGACTTTGCGTTATTTATAATTGTTTCGTATAACGTCGTTCACGTTCAAGTGCAGCGGCATAACTAAATTGAAAAAAATAATCATGCCAAATTTTATCGCTTGTTTTATATACGTTATCATATACAAAGTAATCAATTAAGCATTCGCGCGTGCGCACAAGCTCTCTGCGAGTGGAGCGTTTATGCTTAGGGTCCAGAATAGTCAATGTCAAAAGTTCCAATACGCGTTCAAATGCGGCCTTGCTATAGTTTGTATCTTTGTCTCTCCAATGAATAGTGCGATCAATATCGGCACCGACATTAGCCAATTGCACAAACAAGGATTTTTTAAACCACGATTCAGTAGTTAATCCGACGTGATGTTTTAACGGGATATTCATATTACTTTTTTGCGCATAACAATAGTGATTTGAGTGTTTTACAGTAATAAGTATAGCTTCTTTTAAAGTAGGGACAAGTTAAAACTCGGTTAATTATAAGCAATGACAATTAAATTTTTTGAGCTCGGGGTGCCTGGCTTAAGGGTGTAATTATCATAAAAATGAATGTATGTGTAGCCGCATTGTTTTAATAATTTCTCAATATATTCCATCGAATAGATTTTTAATGGAAATAATGAATCATGCGTTAAATTGCTTGAAGTAAAAGAAACGTTTGATAAACAAATGTTTGTTGATCGATCAAGTTCCCACTTCATTGTGCGCATAATATCACCATAGCATTCGGTTTTTTCGCCCGATGATTGTGGATTGTACAGATCTAGAATTAGCATTCCATTTTTATTGAGATGTCTTTTGATATTTTGTAAGGTAGCTAAAGCATCCTCATCTGTAAGATTATGGTTAAAGACTGCAAACATCGATATGATGGCGTCAAATTTTTCATTAAGATCGAAATTGTGCATATTCGCTTGAACAACTCTACTTTTAACTTTTGATTGTGCTAACTCAAGCATTTCTTGATTTATATCAACACCTACGCATGTATATCCAAATTGTTCCAAACCCGCCAGGTGAGTTCCTGTCCCACAGCCCAAATCTAATATGGTCAACGCTCCATGTTTAGACAATAATTCATGTATATAAACTGTTTCCAGATCATATTTTTTAATGGTATAAAATCGATCATAGTATTGAGCATACGTACTATACATGGCATGAGATGATGGATTTATACAGTTGGTGTATTGTTGCATTAATGACACAAGAATTATCCAAAGAAATAGGGTATGTTTTTTTATAATAATAAATTTTTCAGTTTTATTCATTGTTTGCTCGCGTGTGCATTTCAGAATTTAAAAAGAAATTATCAAGAAATTGTCGATTATAGTGATACGTATCTGCATGAATATTTTGCCAGGTGCCTTGATGGAACGTAAAACCAACAAGGGCTAAAGCCCTATCGAAGAGCAAGAGCGGCATTATAGCGTTGTATTCAGGTACGGGCCGTATGCTGGCATATCCATCAAGAAACGACTGTTTATGAATAGGATCAATCGGTATGTTACCATATTCCAAGAAACAAAAATCCTCTTGCGCAAAGCCTGCATATGCTCCGGACCAATCGATAATGCCATTAATTTTGCCATTGTGTGCAATAAGATTACCGCGCCGAAAATCGCGATGGGTTATGCATGGACCATCTACATTAAGCAGCAGATCAAGATGTGTATCAAGATAGTTTTGGCATTGCTCAAGAAACGTTTGCGGCAAATGATTTTTGCACTCAGTCAATGCTTCGTTAAATTTATGCACAAAATAGGGTTGCGGATCGGGGTTCAAGCTATCAGGATGGATAAGATCTCCGTAACCGGCAGTACGATTAAGATGGACGCGTGCAAGAATTGACCCGGCCTCATACATCAGCTCATTGGTCAGATCTGTTTGCGTGAGCAGGTTGCCTTCCAGATATTGCATTAAAATAGCGCCATCAATGCCATCGGTTGGTTCTACAACTTGTATAATACGTGGTACCGGTAAGGTGTCAGCAAAGTGGGTTAAAAAATAAAGCTCGCGGTAATAATGCCGAGTGCGTTTGCATATTTTTAAAATAAGCTGTTCGTTGGTAGGTAGTGTAACTTTATATACCGTTGCAACCATCGCATCAGCATGATCGATACGCGTAAACGTCGCATTCTGCAGATTAAGACGCTTTGTGTACAAAGCGATGTTATTATCCATGGAATGTCCTATGCTTCTATAATATCTATATTATATCATATATAATGTTTATGCGCATCATTGGTAAGAAATAAACGAGGAATAAAATGACAAAAATCACCATGTATTATGTGGCCATACCGGTTACATTAACCGACGCACAAGAAGGTTTTCGTGATCTGTATGATCCAAAATATGGTGTCAATGAAGCTCATGCTACCTTGGTGGCGCCATTTTCTGCAAAGTTAATGACACCCGAACTTGACGAGCATTTCAGCATGGTAAGTAGCGAATTTCATAAACAGGAAATAACAGCTCAAGGTTTTTATATCAGCGATAGCGGCTATATCTTTTATACGTTTGATGAAAATAGTAATACGCTATTAACAGCAATAAAAAAACGCTTACATGAACATTCGGCGCTTGATGAGCACCAGCACCAACATCAATGGAGTTTTTTACCGCATATTACGCTGGGCAAATTTGAAGAAGAACGTAGGGTACCCGAGTTAGTGCGGTCTGTGCTACCGGAATTGTGCCATTCGCGTGTGATGAACTTCGATCGTTTTCGTCTTTATGCCATTTTGAATGAAGCTTCACAACGTGCGCATGTAAAAGATTATCTTCTTCAAAAGAAAGTATATACCCAATGATAAAAAAACGTTGTTTTGGCGATAAACTGGGCCAAACAGTATATGCCGATTACCATGATAATGAATGGGGCATTCCCGTGCATGATGATCGTCATTTGTTTGAAATGTTAATACTTGAAGGAGCGCAAGCAGGGCTCAGTTGGGAGACGGTGCTCAAAAAACGACAAGGATATCGTAATGCATTTCATAATTTTGATGCAACAAAGATTGCAGCACTATCAGACGCTCAATTAGAAGTATTACGCAATGACGTGGCAATTATTCGTAATCGCTTAAAAATTAATAGTGTACGTCAAAATGCGCGCGTTTTTTTGAACATTCAACAGGAGTTTGGTTCGTTCGATCGTTATGTTTGGCGCTTTGTGCATGATAAACCGCTCATCAACCATCCAAAAACCTTTAAAGAAGTGCCGTCAAGCACACCCGAAAGTGATGCATTATCTAAAGATCTTAAAAAACGTGGCATGACTTTTGTAGGTTCTACCATCATATATGCCTTTATGCAAGCAGTTGGCATGGTGAACGATCATCTGCAGGATTGTTGGCGCTCAAGCTATAACCAAAAGGAAAACGCTTGATATCTCATGGATTAGTAAGATTATCCGATTAGAGCAGGTTGGTTCAAATTGTTTATAGTTTTTGACTGTAGCGTCGTTCACGTTCAAGTCCAGCAGCATAGCTAAACTGAAAAAAATAATCATGCCAAATTTTGTCGCTTGTTTTATACACATTATCATATACAAAATAATCGATTAAGCATTCACGTGTCCGAACGAGCTCTCTACGAGTAGATCGTTTATGCTTAGGATCAAGAATGGTCAAACTTAAAAGTTCCAATACACGTTCAAATGCGTCTTTGCTATATTGTGTATTTTTGTCTCTCCAATTAATAGTGCGATCAATATCCGCGCCAACATTGGCTAATTGCACAAACAAAGATTTTTTAAACCACGCTTCAGGAGTTAATCCGACGTGATGCTTTAATGAAATATTCATCGCTTTACCAATTGATGAACAATTTTGATAATTACTGCGCGTGTGTGATCGTTTTCAACTCCACGGCTATGATTTTCCCATGCCGGGCGCATATTAATCATAGAGTCAAAAACAATAAATGAATCCGTACCGAATTTATCAGGAAAAAGATTTATGCCCCACAAATGCTCTTGTTTAGAATCTTGGTCTAAAAGGAGTTCTTCTTGGTCAGAGTGCATCGGCGCATCAACCACCATAATGCCTTTTTCTATGTCAACGACTGCTTTTACAAGCCCACCAAACATAGTATTTGACATCTGTTGTAATTCTGCAACAGAGATGCTTTGCTCTACAATCTGCATATTATTCCTCTGCAAATAACGATTTTGGTTTAGGTTTCTATACTATTATAGTATAGCCCGCTTTTAAAAATAGTGTATTTTCGCATGTTTATTCTGATAACATGGTTAAGGGGCGCTAAAATAAGTAAAGATTTTTGTAGAGGACTGTGAATGCACGTGCGTAATCTCTGCTTATATGGTTGGTTTTTGTGTTTGCTGCCAGCATGTATTGTAGATGATAAAAAGATAGCGATGGAGTCACTCATTGTTCAGGTTCCATTGGACAGTGCTATTATTACTAAACTACAAACAAGTCTTAAGCCGGTAATTGAAAACATTATTCAGCAAGAGCTTGCTGCATATACGTTGGATAAAGATGTTCCACCATTTTTCTTTAAAAAAAGACAAGCGATAACGATCTATTATCTGAATGACTTTGATGTTGAGGGCAGAGTTGATCTGTATACACACATTGATGCTTTGGTTAAAAACAGTTCGCCAAAAGCAGCTTCATTAACAAGCAATTTAGCTTTTTTTGGCGAAGATGCCATGGGTGAACGTGCGTTAACAGATCTGGTTGTAATGATTGATGATCCAAACAAAGAACTTTTTGCGTTAAACGCAGCAATGAAAAGCAGTATGCATAAACTTAATGAAGATTATAAAAAGACTCATAAAAACAGTTTATATGATATTGCAAAAAGCGAGCGCTTTGCGTATAAACCACATCTTTCTTTGGGGCATTTGCGCGCGAACTACATCAAGGCACTTATCCCGGATAAGGATCTTGCAGAGCAAACACTTGTCCGTATAAAACAACGTATTCTTGATAGCGTTACCGCAGAGTTGCAAAAACTATTTCTTACAGAAAGTAATGTACTTAGTATGCATGGCATCAATGTATATGATTTGAAAACAAGAGATTATATTAAGAGAGCAGACTTTGCATACAAATTTCACGAATAATGTCTTTATATCAACGTTGTGCATGTAGTAAGATTGGTAATGTACTGCATATGGCAGAAAGCTGATCATAGTCTTCACGATTTGTTAATACGATAATGGTAATGTTCTCATCAACGATATGCATAACTTTTGATGCATATCCTACAAGCGCACCGCTATATTCAAACACTCGTTTGCCGGATGATGTATCAATAAACCATCCATATCCATGCCATCTGGTTGCAGCGTTTTCCATAATAATGTGCGAATCCAGTAAGATATTTAAACTTTCGCTGCTTATTATATTTCCCGAAAATAATCCTTGCATCCATCTATGCATATCCGTGATAGATGCGTACAAATCGCCGCTTCCCACTAAAGTTAAGGGGTTATGTATTGAAGGAGCATTGCAAAGTTTATTTAACCTGACAGAAAACCCCACGGCTTTTTAAGCCTGGGGATGAATGGCAGGTGAGCGCGGTCGATAGCGCTCACAAAAAGCTCGGTTAAAA
>JAGVLK010000019.1 GCA_020049835.1 Candidatus Babeliales bacterium
TCCAGTTTCTCCTATTGCGCCAGTCGCACCGGTATTGCCAGTAGCACCTGTGTTGCCTGGATTACCGGTTGCGCCTGTTTGACCGGTGTTACCGGTTGTACCCGTGTTGCCGGTTGCACCTGTTAATCCAATATTACCTGTAGCGCCAGTATTGCCGGTTGAACCCGTGTTACCTGTGTTACCGGTTGCACCGGTATTACCAATAGCTCCGGTTGGTCCGGTATTGCCCGTTGCTCCAGTATTGCCGGTATTACCGGTTGGTCCTTGATTGCCTGTATTGCCAGTAGACCCTTGATTGCCTGTATTGCCAGTAGCACCGGTATTACCGGTTGGTCCTTGATTACCAGTTGATCCTTGATCGCCGGTTAGACCTCTCGTTCCAGTTGCGCCTGTGTTTCCTGTATTGCCGGTAGCACCTTGATTACCGGTTGGTCCGGCATTACCGGTAGAACTTCCGGCAGGTCCGGTAGCGCCGGTTGGTCCGGTAGGACCGGTTGGCCCTGTTGAACCGGTGTTGCCCGTCATACCCGTTGGCACAATTGGGCTCGGTAATCCGGTTGCGCCGCCGGTTCCAAAAACACCGGCACATTGGCAGCAGATTTCCTGTGCGTTAATGACGCTCAAGGGATTAGGGACTACGTTTGCGGAAGGGCGCCGCGTAGAAAGAAGATCTTTGATTTGCGTAGATAGTTCTTCTTCGGGTAAAGCTGCCAAATAAGCATACAGGGGTTCTACAATTTCTTTGTGGCGCGCCGCATGATATGGACACCGATATGCATTTTTTTTTAAATTTGATAGATATGCAACTACATATTGAGTAACATGAGGATCATGGGCACTCAATATATTAGTCTCATATAAAGATTGGTCCAATATTTTAACCAGAGATGCAATCCTTTGCGATAAATTATGATCATTAGGATGTGTGTGCGCGCGAACGTGATCATGCGCAATTAGAGCAAAACTAACTACACAAAATGAAATACAAAGCTTCTTTAACGTATACATACAGAAATTCCTTTTTTATGGATTTGCATACATCATATATATATAATAAAAAAACAAAAATCTACACTTTTGTTGAAAATGCATCTATTGAAATACAATGCAATTTTTGCTCTGCATTTATCATTTAATAAGGATTATCTCATGCGTTATACGCCATTGCACACATTTCTGATTATACTATTTGTAAGCGTAGTGCTTGTTGCAAAAATGTGCGCTGCAGCATGCAGCGACCAAACGGAAGTAGAGCGCATTGGGCATAGAAAAAAAGATAGAGCATTAATGCGCGCGGTTAAAACTGCCGATGTGCCTAGCGTCGCAACTCTTTTACATAGTGGTGCAAATCCTAATTATAGACGATCGCTGTCGGGAGAAACCACACTCATGGCAGCAGTAGGTGCGCGTGTGCCGCGTGAGCGCATGTTTGATATTGCTATTGTTACACGCATGCTTCTAGAGCATAAAGCCAATGTTAATGCAAAAAAAACAGTTCATGATAATATTACCGCATTACATTATGTTGTGCCGCGCACGGATATTACCAATGGAGTTGCATTGTATCTCATTGCGCTCTTACTCCGTGCGGGTGCTGACCGATCTATTGCAGCCAAAAGTACCTATGCACAATTGCCGCTGTGCGGGGGGGCCTTTACACCGTATCAGCAGGCGGCAAACGCAGCAAAGTTATTTAAAGATATATATCCTATGTTGGCACGTAAGTTTGCAGTTCGGGCAGAATTCATAATGCAATTTACGCCAAGAAGAAGAATAAATATTAAGAATGATGATTGGTTATCGCCTGCAGATGCAGTTACACAAACTGAAAAAGCAATAAACATGTTGCGCGTTAATGGTGGTTATCGCAAAAATTTATCTCAAAAATCAAAACGCGTTCGACGAGCAACTTCTTGTAAAAGTCGATCGGATCTGTTTATAAATGGTTGGTAAGCAATAGTTAGTTATCGTTGTGATTGCTCTAACAATCCCGGAAATTTTAGACCAAAAAAATTAGCTAACGCACTGTTTAATGCTGCCACTTGCGCATCAGACAGATAATGTGGTTTTTTTGGATCTTGCTGAGGAGCGTAGTCGCTCAGCAACGTGGCAATATCTTGGGAGGACGTGGCATGCATGTGAGGTGTAGGTTGCAATGCTTGTTGACCAAATTGTTGCGATGCAGCATCTGCAGCCATGCATGGTGTGCAACGGATAGTGAATAAAATTGCGCAGGCAATATATAAGTAATTCATGAGATATCCTTGTTATGCATCTTGATGCGTGAATTATATGTGCATATTTTAGCACAGAGATACTGTTCTCTCAAGTACTTCAAGGGTGTTAGTTTGATCAATTGTACATCTTTGTATGCATTCCGCTTCTAATAAATTTCTATGTGTCCATTAACTTAATAGTTGAACCTTTTTTTGTGCTGATTTTTATAATCATTGCTTGCAAACTGTGTGTAACTTGCTATGATGGGGGGCAATAATATTAACACCCCCTCAACGGAAGGATTGCAATGAAGAAATTACATCTGGCACTTACGCTACTCACGTGTGCGACAACTATGCCTGCCGATAAACAATCGGTACCGCTCGCTCAAACGGCGATTGAATATGCGGTAAAACTGTTTGTTACGGGAGTATGCGGATATGTTGTATATGATTTTGGTAGAATTTATGGTTGGTGGGCATATCCAACACCACAAGAACTTTTGGATGAAGTTGATTGCCGCACTAAAAAACTAGAAGATTATCAAGAGCTTATAGCACAGTTTACTGCTACAGAAGATGATACCAAAGAGGATGCATTGCGCATTATGGCAAGTAACGCAAGCTTCGTTACCTCTATGGCTAGCTGCTTGTTCTATATGCAAAAGTTGATCAAAAAAATTGATGGACGCTTGCAATCTATGCGTTCTGTGCAAGAAAATAGAGATGATGCAATGATAGCACAGCTTGAACATCATGCAGCGATGCTACATGTACAGGCTGATATTATGGAGCGAATAATTGCATTCAGCAAACAGCATGCAGCTTACTTTAAATTGTATTCACTTGAACAAAAAGTGGCAGGCATGTGTGCACGTGAGTTGCAGCTCTATGAACTATTTAAAGATGATGCTACTCGTTTGCAAACAGAATTGCTTAACTATAGTTCCTATGCACATGTCTTTAGGTTTGGTTTAATAACTTTTGTAAGAACATTGCAAAATTTGCGTGGCGAATGCGTGTCAGCGCTTGCGCGTTATGCACGGCCATATCCACAGATGCAACAGCTCTTGGATGAACGCGCAGTTGCGTTATACCAAATTGAACATGCAATTACTGCAACCAAACAGTACACTGATCTTGCAGATAAGTATGAAAAATTGTCTGAGCTTCGTGATGAGGATCGGTACGATATACGATATAATATCTAAATTGATAGTTTCCCGGCGGGTCATCTTGATTCGCCGGGATTTTTTTTTAAATTATGGGGGCATTTGACAAACAATGGTTATTATTGGCATACTGGTTAATAATAGATAGTTTAACCCTATATAAGGCTTTAAGATGGCTCCTATATACGTTTCTAACATATCTGTTCCTGCTATGCAGCGCATTTCGCGCTCATTTTCTGCTGTCCAAAGCTTAAACTGCTTATTCCTAACTTCATTATTAGGCTTCGGCCTATAATATTCTTTTACTGCACACTACATTCTTTAAAATTGTTGCCTCTTTTTTGATCCAAGAAGTATATCGATTGGTGGCATTATAGTTATTAATCATCCTGAGCATGCCTGCCCGACATAGCCTTGGCAGCGTCCGGGTCGAAGGACTTTCCTTTAAAAGGTTAAGCGCGAAATATAATTATAATGAAAAATCCTTCGACCCGGACGCTGCCAAGGCTATGTCGGGCAGGCATGCTCAGGATGATTGGATTATTAAATGCGCTTTTAAGAATGTTTATATCAACCGTATGTTATCTATTTTTAACTATTTCTGGAGAATCATTATGGATTCACAAAAAAACAGTTGGGCAAGCCAGACCGGTTATATTTGGTCATTGATCGGATCGGCCGTTGGATTTGCTAATATTTTGTCATTTAGCGCAAAAGCCTATTTTTATGGTGGTGGCGCATTCTTGGTACCTTTTATTTCTGCGATCATAATACTTGGTATCCCTTTGCTTTGCTTGGAAGGTGTAATTGGGCAATATTTTCATTTGCCGTTGGTATCTGCATATGGTCAAGTCGCCGGTCGTGTCGGTAAATTTTTTGGGTGGCTTGCAATTTTGGCAGTAACTACCATTGGTGGCTATTATATGTTGCTTACCGGATGGACGGTGGCATATGTCTATTTTACGGCGACTAACAGTATTACCGATGATGCATGTGCATTTTTGAATTCATCATTTTTGTATAAATCTGCAGGCATTAGTGATGTAGGCAGCTTTGCACTATTCATGTTCTTTTGTACAGCTCTTATTGGGTTGTTTGCATGGTATGTAGTTTCGCGTGATATTCGTGCTGGTATTGAGCGATTGTGCTCAATATTTTTGCCTATGCTTGCGATTATAATTACCTTGTTCACCATTGTAGTTATGTTTTTGCCGGGTGCTTGGCAAGGCTTTGCACATTACGTGATACCAAATTTTGCGGTACTACGTAATCCACGTTTGTGGTTGGACGCATTTGGGCATATCTTTTTTAGTTTGTCATTGGGCTTGGGGATCATAACCGGTTACTCGCGCCATGCAGACGCATCAATTAATGTTGCGCGTGCGATGCTTTGGGTCACTATTGGTGATTTTTTGGTTTCATGTATTGCCGGGTTTGCGGTATTTGGTTGCATTGGGTATATGAGCTTTATGCAGAATGTGCCATTTGAGAGTTTGGTAACCACAGCATCACCATTTGAAATTGGGTTCGTGGTATTTCCCACCATCTTGAAAACATTCGGGTGTTATTTGTATCCGGTTATTGGCACATTGTTCTTTTTCTGCATTTTTATTGCAGGTATCACCGGTGTGTTTTCTATTATCGAAAGTGCTGCAGGTAACATTGAAGTTGAGTTTGGTCGTACGCGTAAAGCTGCAGTTACGATTGCAACAACTATTATGATGGCATTGGCTGCAGTTTTTTGCATGGGTAATGGGCAATATATAATCGGTGCTATCGATCCCATGGTTTCGGGGTTTAATATGCTTATTAGTGGTATAGCGGAGATTGTCTGCTTTATGTGGCTTTCACATACCATCGAAAAGCATAAAGTGTGGTTTACTGCGTCGGGTAAGCGCTCACTTTTGTATTATAGTGTGCGCTATGTTGCTCCAGTGTTGTTGATCTCGGTATTTATTACTGCCATGCTGCATGAAATAAATGGTGGTATGGATTTTGCCAAACTTATTCGCTGGGGTTGGTTGGCTATCGCGAGTGGTATTGCTGCCCTCTTGAGCAGAAGTAAATAATATATGGTGCGCAGCCTGCATATTGTTGATGCAGGCTGTTGACGCTTGCAGAGAGCTCGTGCATGCTAATGATAGAATCTATATCATTTTAAAAGGTTGTTATCATGAATAAACGAAATCTTATAGTTATATGTGCACTATTAACTGTAACACCGAGTATGCATGCACAAGATATGCTATCGCAATTCTATTGTTGGCTGTTGGGAAATCAGGATGTGCGCCAAGAGTACGCCGATCTGGCGCGGCAAGCATTGGCCACATTGGGCGTAAGCAATCCCCACGAGGTGCCCATTAAACAGACAAACGGCGTCGGCCCCATGATAGCGCGCGTTGATGCATTGTCATCGTACACTGCATATGGTATTTGGTTGGATCAAGCATATCTTGATACCTGTTCGCTGCCGGAACGTTTGATCCAAATCTACCACGAAGCCGGGCATTATGCGCATCGGCATCATCAAAAGTTGGTTATTGGGGCTGCGATATGTGCACCACTAGTATGCGCTGCATTCGCACTATTTAATAACTTGATGGGCGTCGATGGAAAACTTAAATATTCTATGCTTTCAATTCAAATGCTTATAGCTGCGGCAACAGCAGATGCTTATCTATTACCTGCGATAGTTAAACAACAGGAAAAAGAGGCGGATCTTGCCGGTGCGCGTGCATTAATCAGCGAAGGTAAATCCGATGTGGTGATTGCATACATTAATCTCCTCAAAAGTTGTACAGCTGCTCGTGATGCATTATGGTGGCCTTCAGTTGATGAACAGATAGCTTATTTAGAAGCTCTGGTGAGCTGAGCACATTGTTGTATTGAGCATGCAGCGATGCTATTATGATATGCATAAAATAGTTTGTTGTACTGCTTATTCAGGGATATGAATGTATGGAAAAAGAAAAATTGGAATTTATGGTATTTACGCCTGAAGTTAAGCAGAGAATTATTCTAGCGCTCAATACAAAAAAATTGCAAATTCCTGAGAAAGTATCACTTGTTGACGGTTTTGTTAATTTGCCAATTAATATGCAAGTTACGAGTAATTTGGTCATTGGCGGCCGTACCATACCGATGATTACGCTTGTGGGCAATGAAACGGGTAGACTCTATTTCTTTTCTCTCAAAATGATTTTAAGTGATGAAGGCGCCAAATAATGCTGGAGCAGCAACGAGATATCATGAATGCGCAGGTAACTGATGTGTCAGCTACTTCTGAGCATGAGATTGTTTTAACAGTTGATTACGTTAAAGCTATGATTGAACAGGCTAAAAATGAGATTCGTGATCAAACAAAGAATGATATTAGAAATGAAACCAAAGAGATTGAAAAGCAGGTGCTTGTCGAGCGCGCTTCACTTATAACGGTCTTTGGTCTTTTTGCATCAATTACTTCATTTTTGGTTATCGAATTTCAATGTCTTAAAACCGTTTCCACGATGTGGGGGATTGTAGGATTTTCATGCGTTATATGCTCATTACTTTTGAGTTTTAACATTGGCTTGGATTATCTTATTAAAAGCAGATTTGATACTAAAATCCCGCGTTTGCATTGGTTTTATACTGGATTTATCGTCTTATTATTCATTATCGGTTGTGTATCGATATATCGGGGTGAATGTGATACTGTTTTGAGTAGAAGTAATACGATGATCGTTGCGCCAGTTGCATCTGAACTATAACTGGAGTTTGTTATGGCCTTGATCCCCGTAGCGATGATGACAAAAATGAGATTGCATAACGGTGCTCGTGCCATAACTGTTGCTCGCGCGTTGCGTGATGCGGTAATACGGATTAAAGCTGAGCTTCGCCAAAAAAATTTGTTGCTCGGTTGATCATGTGTTCAAATTCTCGCAGATGTGGTCTTTCTGCGGTGGCATGTTCAATGAACGTGCCGCCCATGATGCCAATATCATGCGGTTGCGATCCGGGTACCCGTTTGGGGAACATATAGATTGAACGTTTAATTGGTACATTATCAAAAACCCTTTAATCAACAAAAAAATGGCAAATCTGCTGCTATCGGTAATCGCTTGTTTTTTATATACTAGAAATAGTACATTAATAATAAAATAACAATTAAATAAATGCGACAAAGGCTCTATGAAAAAAATGATATTTCTGTGCCTATGCTTCCAGACGATTTTTGCTGCAGATAGAGCGCACAAGACTGCTATTGCATCATGGTTAGCTGAGGAAGTAGCAGCAATAAACGCGGCATTTGAACCGATTCAATCGCATCATCAGACGTTATTATGCGCTGCACCAAGCAAAGCGATAAAAGCGAGTGCGACTGCTGTAAAAATTGTAGTTCATGCAAAAGTTTATAACAAGAGCAAAGAGTATCGATGAATAGTTGGGTATACCAAGTAGCCGGTTTTGGGCTCGCCAGTTTTTTAAGTGATTTTAATCACGAAATGACGGTATCTTTTATTCCGACGATTGTGGCGCAGTTTGTTGAGGCAGCGCAAGTTCCACTTTTTTTGGGTATTATTTCCAGCATTGCTGATGCATGTGCGGCATTCTTGCGTTTAGGCTCAGGTTTTGTCAGTGATCGGTTAGAGCGTAAAAAACCACTTATAGCATTTGGGTATGCATGTTCTGCGATTTTTTCTACCTTAACCGGATACGCAGAATCACTCGTACAAGTTACCTTATGCCGTGTCTTATCGTTTACCGGAAGCAGCTTGCGTGAGCCGCCACGTGATGCACTTATTGCAGCAACGGTAGCGCCTGCGTATTATGGGCGCGCATTCGGTCTAAAAAATGCCATGGATACGCTGGGCTCATTGGCAGGGCCATTGGTAGCATTTGTATGCGCATCATTCTTTTCTATTAAACAGATTTTTTTGTTTTCGGCGATTCCAGGACTGTTGGCAGTAGCTGCCATTATATGGCTCACGCGGGAAGCGCCGGTTAAAGCAGAGCGACTGCAGACGATACGCATGCGGAGTGTCATGCAAGATGTACGTGCGTTGCCCTATCCATTTGTACTCTTTGTCGCTATTTTGTTTGTTTTTGAAATTGGCTGTTTTAATAAACTACTCTTGCTTGCGCGTGCACAACAGATGTTGCAGGCGGGTGGTAGTAGTAATGCGGCACAGTTGGTGGTACTGCTGTATGCACTGTTTAATCTGACACGCGCCGTAAGCGAATTTTTGCTTGGCGTTTTAGGTGACTATGGCTCAAAATTACGATTATTGGCGCTGTTTGGCTGCGGATTATTTGCCGGTGCTGCCCTTTTGATGATTAAACCACAAGCATCATTGTTTTACTGTGCATGTATATTTATATGTGCCGCTGTAAGTATTGCTGCAAAATCAACGCTCAAAATTGCCTGCGCAGCTCATATGTTACCGGAAGAGATTCGTGCATTTGGTTATGGCACGTTGCAAGCATCAGAAGGTGTTGCGACACTGATTTCCAGTGCATTGATCGGTTTCTTGTGGACACATTATTCGGCGCTGCTAGGCTTTGTCTATGTTGTTGTCCTGAGCTTAGTAGCTATGGTGTTGCTGCTCGCGTTTGCTCATGTATATAGACGCACTGCGTAGTAATACAAAATAAGCATGATTAAGAATCGCTCCATTGGCGATTTATCTGTTGAGCTGAGCGCTCGATAGGAATAAGGCGTTAATTATCTTTTTTTAGTAACTTTCATACTATATATGATAGCATAATGTCGCGCAGAGAAGCGAGCGGTTTGTTACTTTTGTTCTTTTTTGGTTATGTATACGCCGTTTTTGACAATTTTTATCTCATAGCCTTTGTATTCGCTAATTGCATAAACAGTTACTGCGCCGGTGGCAACGCCGGTTGTTGTTCCTGCTGCAAGTGTAGCCATAGCAGCGGTTGTTTGTGAGACATTGGCTAAAGCAATCAATTTTGCCGTTCCATAACCACCAGCAGCTCCACCACAAATTGTTGCGGTGGAGATTAAAGCCCAATATCGTTTTTTTTGATACCATTCGCGAGTATCTATAGAGTTGTTCTTTATATTTTCAACAACGCGTTTAGTTTCTTGTTGAACCTCTTTTGGTAATATTGAAAATGTAGTTGCTAGTTCTTTATGAGCTTCATTGGTTGTTTGCTTAATGGTATTAGGATTATCAAAGTTTTCTTGTAGAAACTCGTTGGGATAAAATTTGGGATAAAGGTTATTGATTGTTATGCAGATTAAAGTAAGCAATATTTGTTTACGCATATTTATATTATCTCCTGCATAGTTAATATTTGTTGTAATTTATTTTTGATTATAGAGCTTTCTTGTTTAGAAAATGGAAGCAACCATGCCACACATAGTTTTTCTGCCCATGATTCCCAAGTTATATAAGTGTGTAATATTTTTTCTTCTTTTTTTGCGGCATTTAAAAAGGTTTCAACTGATGATGTAGGTACTATTGTGTTGTCACAAAGTGATTCGTAGGCTGAGGGGAACGCATCGTAGCTTGGAAATTGCACAGCTATTTTGTGTAATAATGATGACCTACTTGTTGAATTATCAATTTCGCTTGACGATATCCATTCCGATAATGGAGTTTGGTCAAGTGCCTTGTTTTTAACATTAGTTAGCTTATTGTAGAGATAGCTATACGTAGTTATCAATCCAGCACATATAACACCAATTAGTGTAGTTTTTTTATTCAATGTGGATGTGATGCCATCAAAAAATGAGCTTTGATTTGGATCACTAGGTTGCTTGTCGCCAGTACAAAGAGCATACATAAGAGCTATCTTAGCTGTTGTATCTAGTTTTTTTAATGCGTTAAGTAATCTCATTTTAAAAACATCAGCACCCTGATTTAAGCTCATTTCAGGTTCATCCTTAAGCTGGTCTATGGTCATAAAGCCATTTGCATGATCCTGTAATTCAAGGGCTATTTCAGTATAAATATCAACACACTCTAATATTTTCCCTTCTAAATCAGCAGAAGCATTTTGTTGTAATATAGACAACTGTGTAAGCTTTTGTTCAGGTGTTTGCGTCTCATTATCGATAATATGTACAACCTGTTGGTATAGTTCCGGATTATTAACGCAGTAGGTTTTAACCGTATTTTTCAAATTATCGGCTTGTGCGGGTATGATTGCAACAAGGATGAAATATATCACAAAATATGTTTTTTTCATGGATTTCCTAGACGAATAAATAAGTTAAAAATGTTGTTACTGCCAATACTGTATTGAATAAACCTAATGAAAGTTGATGCCTTGAATGATTTAGATGCTCTGCTTGTATGTTATCATGTGATCTTTGTTCGTTTTCATCTTGGATATGCTTATTTTTCAAATATAAAGCTTTTTCATGCTCGACTGCTTCAAGGATATGGTTTCTGCCGATAATGGGGATTGATTTTGTGCCAGCAATATATGATGCTTGCCTAAATATTCCTTCAAGCGAAGCGCAACAAAAATTGTCTGTTTGTTGGGCTATTCTTTGATAAAATTTTTCATTAAACGGGCAGTTATATTTGCGCGCGTAATAAGTTAAGATACTCAAGCGTTCTTCTTGATTTGGTATCTTGATGTGTACCAAAGCGAATCGTCCAGTGCGGCGTAATGATGTGTCAATTTTATTTTCACAATTTGTTGCGGCTATTACAACTATAGGGTGATAACTTTCAATATGGTTCATTGAATTAAGCAGTTGATTAAATGTGCTGGTTACCTCAGTATTGTCGTTATAGCCGCGACTCCCAATAGTATCGATCTCATCGATAAATATAATTACGGGAGCATTGCGTGAAAGATCTTTTGCTCGCAAGAAGAGTTTGCGTATTTCTGCGGCACCTTTTCCTATGTAGGTGTTCATAAATTCTGACGCCGGTTGATCGATAAGATAGGCCTTAGCTTCTTTGGCGATAGCATGAGCGAGTGTATTCTTTCCAGTTCCGGGTTCGCCATAAAAAATATATCCGGGGCTACAGGTAAATGTTCGTGGATTTGTCAAAGCGTGTACTATTTGATGAGCTTCTTTAGGAACATTGCCCGGAAAATCTGATAGTGCAATAACCTCTTGGGATATAGGGTTGTCTATTTTTGAGGAAAGGCTAAAGTTGCATAGTCTATTCAGATCATTATTCAATTGGCTAGCATATTCAGCGCGCTTTTCGAGTACAGTATAAATGGCATGTACAGCATTTTGGAAAAAGCAATGATTGAGCTGGTAGAGGTTACACGCTATAATAAGAAAAATTTTTTTATACATGAGGTTTTCAACTTTGTTGATATTCAAATTTGGACTACTATAGCAGTTGAATAAAAAAATGAAAACAATTTCTTGTAAAGGTCGATATGTTAAAAGTTGCTCACTATTCTGTCTTATTATTTGGTGTCTGCTGGGGAATGGAGTACATTGAAGACATTAGCGATGAGGCACTGCTGCGATATAATATTGCTCAAAAGATTGTGATAAAGACCTATACGCCAAGTAAAGATGATGCTAGGCATGTATTTGCACCATTTTTGGCAGAAGCAACTTTGAGGCCATTTCTCATTTCAATTGCGAATGATAGCGATGTTGATTTTGTTCTATCTAAACGCAATATAGGTTTGAAATTGCCTTCGCATAAGCAAATATATCGTTCAAATGCAGGTCTTTTTGTTCCAGGTTTGATGCTTTATATTGCGGGTTGTTTGGATAATATTGGTATCAAGACTGTGTCATTGTTAACATCATTGGCGATATTATGGAGGGAATATAATACTTATGTTTTTTTTGAAAGTATGCTGCTCAAGGATGATGAATTAGTTATTATTAAGGCTCACGAGCAAATACAAAAAATTATTGTTGTTGACGACAATAATTTTAAAGGAGTATTTACTGTATTTTTAGAAAACAGACGTGCGGGGTATCTTCAAGATTTTACCATTGATATCGTACAGAATGGTTGCTCAGAAAAGTTTTCTGTAATGCTGCAAGAGGCGAATTATGCATAAGAGTAAAAAAATATTTATGATTTTTCTATTATTATGCTTTTGGAGTCACATAGACGCTATATATGTAAATGATACATTTGTAGAGCATAAAGAAACTATGAGTATTTTAACGAATGATCCCTCGTATTTGAGTTATTTAGGGTTTGTTGCAGCTGGATTAGTAGGTTCATTATATGTATGTTACAGCTGCTTAAAATCTTCTTATCTATTACGATCATTTATTTGGAAGGAATCATATTTTTCATCTGATGATCATAGTTTTACAAATTTGAATGCCTGGTCATTACATTCATTGGCCAAACTAAGTTTGCAGAACATGAAATATCATGTGGAGGATTTTTTAATGGAGTTAGCTCTGGGTTATGCCGGGACAGAACGATCACATGATTATCATGATAAATTGGCACGTTTAAATATTTTGTCGCGCTTCAATTTATATCAGTTCAGGTTTTTTAGAAAGATTATCCGTACATTTCCAGAATATGAAATCCATGTGACAAAAACAATTGAACGTGCAAGGTGCAATTCATCATTTAAAGCAAAGCTTGAGAAGATACAGGGATTCGAATCTGGAGGATTATTGCTGTTTTTAAGAGAAGAAGATAAAAGGATTAAAGGACGTTGTGAAGCATTATAAGAGTTTCATTCTTTCGCTGATTATAATGGGGTATCTGCAATCACTTTTTTGTACAGATACCTTTAATGGACTCGTATTATCAAAAGAAACATCGCAAGGTGCTATTGCAACGGCAATCGGTTGTGGAATTTTATTGGTTAAAGAAATTACTAATTTTTTTGGATCAAAAAAAAGAAGTCTTAATGAGCTTGTCAAAATTTCCAATGGCGGCATGGATGGATCTTACACTAATCCTGATATTGTTAATTTTAGAGATTATTTTATACAACGAGGTATTTTATTTATTGATACTAAGCCCTCTGTTGAACAGCAGATCAAAATTATGCATCACTTTGATTTATATTCTAATCAAAGGTTTGTTGAGTTTATAAAAACATTGCCAGATTACAGCGATATTATACAGAAAATTAATCATGCGGTGCTGTGCAAAGAAATTATTTATCCCAAAAATATTTTCGCATTTAGAGCTAAAGCCAAGTTTTCGAAAATCATAGCGCAGCTTGCAGCAAATGCAGAGAAATATAAGCAACAAGCTAATTCCTATTCTCAATTTTCTAAAACATTGCAAGAATGTTTAGATATTAGGGGACAGGCATATCAGGCGTTTGTTAACGGTGATATAACAACTCTTTCTAAAAATTATGTTGTATCTAAATCTGATGAAGCAACCCTCTTAAAATTGGGATACAATGTTGATCGCTATCGTTATTGTACCGGAAGCCGATTGAATCACGCATTGCATGAAGAATCGCTTAAGATTTTATCGGCATTAGAACAGTCATATATTGTTGATGCTGGACTACGACAGGATATTTATGCCTTCAATGACACAGGACTGCTTTGTAATCACGCTGGGCAAACTGAGCGAGCAATCATGTTTACAGATCTATGTTGGTCTCTACTTGATTTTGCAAAATACGGATTTAATGGTTTGGTTGATGGTTCGCAAAGGGCTGTTACAACTATTATGAATCATCCCGTTGCAACAATTTTCTCGATAACAGCCGCACGATATGCAATAAAAGCCTTTCCACGACTTGCCGGGCCATATGGAATAGCACTTCAACTAGGAATAATTTTAGGGGATATTGGATTTTCATATTGGCAAGATCCTGCAAAAGGGGTACAAAAATTACAGAGCTATACTGCGCGATTTAGTGTTGTCATAGATTGGCTAACAAATGAACAAACAAAATACGGTACAAAGGAAGTTTTTGGAGCATCGGTATCTATTATAACTGAATGGGCAGTTGATAATAAAATTCTAAGTAGCTTATCAAATTTTTTTAGTCGCATGAAAGGTCAAGTACTTTCATTTGCGAAGCGGCGTGCGCCATGTGCAGATCAAATCTTGATGACCCCTGAAGGTATTCAGATCAAGATTGCTGATAGCGCGATTTCATCAAATGGTATTAATAACAGATCAATTGATATTCAGGGAAATAATAAGAACTCGATTTCAACCGGATGCAGTGCTAAGAAATATTCAAATATTGAATATATAAAAGCAAAACGGGTTCCTTTAGATCACGAAACAGTTTTAAAGCAAAGTGATCTTTTTAAATATACTGGTAAAATAGAGCAGAAAGGTGGAGCAAAGGTATATAAAAGCTTATCCAATGACAGATTCTATCATCGCGATACATTTCATACGGGAGAAGGTGCGCATTTAGAGGTTTATGATGCAAGAAAAAATCATTTGGGTATTGCCGATCCAATTTTGGGTGAACTAATACCTGATACTGCAATTTTAGGTAGAAAATTAAGGATATAATCGTATGATTAAAGTTCATGAAATCCGTATTCCTGGATATGCACAATTTCTTCAAACATTTGGTGATGAGCTTATTGTGATTGATCGTGGCGGATATGCGATATATTCAGAGATGGAATTGATCGAACAGGTTGCGATTTTAGATTTGCCAGCGGTATACCAAATTTTCACCAGTTTTTCGAGCAAGAAAATAATGCTGGATTGTCTAGAAGATAATATTTTAATAGTTATTGATATTGCATCACGGACATTTAAAAAAATACACACTAAGTTTAATCATCCATTGATTCTTAGTCCACTATATCAATGGGATGAAGATAAGGCATTATTTCTTACTGCTGAGGGTGATACTATATGCGTAGATATGCAAACATTTTCTGTTGACTGTTTAAACAAGGAAACAATTAAAACTAGATTTCCACTGTTTGCACAGTTTGTGCAGATGGCACAAAATTTTAATGTGCAATATTATATGCCTGGTCCGAATCAAATTTTATATGAGACAGATGAAGGTAATGTAGGGTTTTTTGACTTTATTACTAAGCAATCCCATGAAATTAAACCACCTGAATGCATAGATCACTATATAAACTATTATTCGGGATGGTTTGTTTTTGTCCGAGAGCATACCATAACACTCATAAATCAGCAGCAAAAGCATTGGGAGATGCATTCGGAAAAGAACCGTGAATTTTTATGTGGGCGATTTTTTTCTGATGGCAAAAAAATTATTATCTTATCAGGAGATATACGTAATAAACCCGATACGCGATTATCTATTTATTGTTTGCCTACCCATTGACTATCGTCCCGAACATAGTTATCCTCTTGAAAAAAACGCTCATAATAAGAGGAAAAAACTATGTTTAATAAAGCAAAATTTGCCGCTGCATATATGCTTTTTTTTATCTTACTGCCGTTAACCTATATACAGGCGAGCGATCTTTCTCCAGCAAGCGATCTTCATTCTCCAATGCTATTTAGCGATTCATCAGAAAGGCTCTGGGAGGATTCTCCCGTAGCTAGCCCGAACTGTAGTGATTCGCCTTTGGCCAGCTCAAAAGTTATTGATCCACTTGAAGCTTGCACAACAATTGAATATATTGAAGTTCCCGGAAAGCCTCTTCATCATGCATGTGTGTTTGCGCATAATCTAAATTTTAAAGCTGGTGAGGCTCCTGCAGCTGTCGGCATATTATCAAGTCGCGATCGCGGTTCTCTGTATATTTGTAAAGCAGCTCTTATAGGCACATTAAAGGAGGCTCGCTCAAGTAATCTTACAATGAAAGGCGTCGATACAATGAAAGGCGCCGATAGTAATCCATTTTTCGTGCATAGGCGTTCAATAATCTATGGTCCGGACGTTGTAACTGATTTTGAGTTGAAGGTTGATGATCCTACTGAATTATTTAAAGTTACCTATTCTTTAGCATTTCCGCAGGGGCCTGATATGCAGTGCGAGCAGATTATAGTTATGCCACATGCAGATAGATATATTATTGATTTAGCTCATGATTCTGAAACATATAAACAACCAGGTGTCGAACTTTTGAGGATAAAAAATCATGCTCAAGAACTTTCCCGGCTTATGTCCGAACAACTTATGCCGACTTGTACAATACCGCTTCTGATTGTAGATTTAAAAAAGATGGCTGAAATCGTCGCTGTCGAAAAATCATTATATTCACGGCATGCGTAGCTTTCTGCAGCATATTTAAAATCTATGCATTTTAATCGTCAAACGATTTTTTGCGTGAGGCTTTGAGTTGACTGTGCAATTTCTTTTTGTGTAATCGTTTTTCTTGCACACCTTTTGGCGTTACCGTTTTCATCCGCTTTTTAGCAACGTGCAATGCTGCACGCAGTTTGTCAGCCAGTTTTTTGTATGCAGCCTTTTTGTTTTGTAGTTGGCTGCGTGAGGCGCTGCTGTGTACTACAACTGCACCATCAACGGTAAGCTCTGCTTGTAGCTTTTCCAGTAAGCGCGCTTTTTGTTCATCATTAAATGCACTGCTGGTGGGTATGTGCCACGTGAGCGTAACGCGTGTATCCGTTTTGTTTACATGCTGTCCACCAGGACCGGATGCGCGGCTTGTGGTAATTATAAGTTCATGTTCAGGAATAACGATGCCATTTTTTACAGGTATGCCGCCGTCCACAATAAATCTCCTTGTACTATGCTTGCATACGATATATGTGCAAGTTGCACTTTGAGTATACACAAGAGCATACTATACTTGCCAATTTTTTGCTGTGCTATTAGAATAAGAGGTGATAAACAGAGCAATTCATACGTTATATATACTATAAAGGGGTTTCCTGTGCAGATGTCGCAAATATTATGTTCCATTGTTGGATTAATGGTATCGAGTTCGCTGTATGCACAAGAGTATTCACTTCCGGAGGGTTTTTTGCTCAGTAGTGGTCTGCCTACCGTGTTTGTAGCCAAATTTGCACTCTTTATTGCGGTGTTGCTTGCAGGCACAGTGGCATTTGGACGTATATTAAAAGTACTGTGTAACTGCCCAACCATCGCCGGAGAAATCATCGGTGGTATTATTCTCGGGCCATCATGCTTAAATCTATTAGGTTGGTCGATCTTTGATGCGCCATTGCAAATTGTAGATGGTTTGACCGGTAGTTTTTATGCGCTGGCATCATCGGATCTGTTTCTCTATTTTGTAGTTTTGGCATCTTCATGTTTAACGGTAAGTTATTTGTTGTGGATTGCCGGGCATGAAACTGATATTCGAGACATGTTTAACGTTGGTCTTACGGCGACAACTGCCGGCATTTTAGGTGCGGTGCTGCCCATCCTCATGACCATGTGGGTTGCCCATTATGTGCTCGGGCAATTTTCATTAATCGCTGCAATTGGTATTGGGTTAATATTTTCAGCAACGAGTGTCTCTATTCCGGTGGCTATGCTGGTTGCACAACGCAAAATGCATTTAAAATCATCCCAGGCTACACTCGGTGCGGCTATTATTGATGATATTTTCTCTATTATTTTACTTTCGATTTTCTTTATTTGCCTGCAATCGGGCACTTTTGGCACAGTATATGGTCTAGCACATGTGGGGCATAGCAGCAGTATTGCTGAAGCGCTGGTATATATGTTACTCTCATTTGCCGGCATTGCATTTACCGGTTATTTTATGATTCCACCTATGCTTGCTTGGCTTAAAAAGCACCATTCATCCTTTTTGGTAACAACTTCAGCCCATGCCACCATGCTCTTGTATTTTGCCTTTGCGGAGTTAATTGGCGGTTTGGCGGGCATAACCGGTGCATTTTTTGCCGGGTTGTTCCATCGCATGGGGGATCATCGCCATCAAGCAGAAAAGGTTATCACACCATTTGTGCGCTCCTTCCTGTTGCCCCTCTTTTTAGGTTCCATTGGGTTACAGCTGAACCTGCGCTTATTAACTACGGCGGATTGGGTTACCGTGGGCATTTTGCTCGCCGTCGCAATTGCTTCCAAAATTATTGCTTGCTACATGGCTACGACTCTGAGTAACCTATCGGGCAGAAGGAAAACTGAACGTTGGTCGCTTTTGGAAGGGTATCTTTTTGGCTCCTCTATGGTGGCGCGCGGTGAGGTCGGCCTGGTAATTTCTACCATTTTGCGTGGATCGCATATTATATCTGCCGATCAGTACGTGATTGCTGTGGTAGTAATTGTATTAACCACGATTGCATCACCGCTGATGATTGCCGTAGGCTTTGCCCGTTTGGATATAGTTGCATTGGATGAAAATAAGGTTTATGCCCTTAAAATAGGGCCTTTTAACGTGATTGGCACCAACCAGATGTTTAATATTATCGCCGGTCGTATTGAAGCCAGCGGTGTCTATACAACTTCAGTGAATATGAGCGAAGGGTGTAAAATCATCAATTTAGAGGGTCATGGGGTTAAGATTATGTACGATCCGGAGCAGGGTATCACCTTTCGTGGCAATCGCCATCATATTGAAGAAATACTCCATATGGTCAAAGGCTCTATGGCAGAAGAGCTTGAGCGCCTTCCTGAAAGCATGTAAACAGGCACAAGAGCCTTTACAATGAGTATATTTTTGGCATACTATATGTATCTATACATTAAGTGCCTGAAAGGATATTATGAAAAAAGATATACATCCAGAACTACATGACGTCATGGTTGAATGCGCATGCGGAAACTCATTCCCTACACAATCAACAAGCAAAGAGATTAAAGTAGTTATCTGCTCTCAATGCCATCCATTCTTTACCGGAACTCAAAAGTTCTTGGATACTGCCGGTCGTATTGATAAATTTAATAAAAAGTTTGTTAAATAAATTATGATCGATCAATGGGCTCGTATGCAAGAGCGCTACGATCAACTCAGCAGCGAACTTATCGCTCCTGATATTGATACCAATAAGCGCCTTGTATTACAAAAAGAACATGCAAAACTAGCAACGCTGCTTGAACAAAAAAAGCAGATTGACGCTGTTATGCAGGAAATTGAGCAGGCACGTAGTGCGCTGCAAGAGACCCATGATATGGAGATGAAAGAGCTGTTTCAAGAAGAATTAACAGCTCTTGAACAACAGCATAAGCAAGAGCTTGCAAAGCTCGAAGATCTTATGTATCCGCCCGATGAACGTGACAATCGCGACGTATACCTAGAAATAAGAGCGGGTGCCGGTGGCCAGGAAGCAGCGCTTTTTGCTGCGGATCTATTACGTATGTACAAACTTTATGCTGAAAAGCAGCATTGGCGTTTTACGGTGGAAGATCTCAGTACAACTGATCTTGGCGGTATGCGTGAAGTGGTTGTGCATATAAAGGGTGATCGCGTATATGGTCATCTTAAATATGAATCGGGTGTGCATCGCGTGCAGCGAGTACCGGCGACTGAAACACAAGGTAGAGTGCATACGTCAACGGCAACGGTGGCGGTGCTTCCGGAAGCAAAAGAGGTTGAGGTTAATATTAATCCTGCCGATTTGCGTATCGATGTATTCCGCGCGAGTGGTGCCGGCGGTCAGCACGTTAATACTACCGATTCTGCAGTGCGTATTACGCACGTGCCAACCGGTGTAGTGGTGTCTTGCCAGGATGAACGTTCGCAGCACAAAAATAAAGCAAAAGCGATGAAGATTTTGCAATCACGCATCTTGGCCGTACAATTGGAAGAGCAAGAAGCAAAAATGAGTGCCGAGCGCAAACAGCAAGTTGGTACCGGAATGCGCGCAGAAAAGGTCCGAACTTACAATTTTCCTCAAAATCGTGTTACTGATCATCAAGTGGATGTTACACTAAAGAACCTCGATATGTTCATGGAAGGTAACATGGACGGTATCATCGATGCACTTGTTGAAATGGATCGCGAAAAACGACGTCTACGTTCTGCTGCGGTTCTCGCACAGTAAAGTATTTCCTCACATTCAATGTATAAAAGTAATGAAGAGAGATCCTATGTTATATAGTAAGATATACATTCTTTGGGCATGTATTGGGTATGGTTTTATTTCCGCCGCAAGTGAATCAGGTGCTGCCGATGCAGTGCTGCGTAAAAAAATATATTCAACCTCCGTTGCAACTTGTATAACCGCAAGTCCCGCTGTGTTTGCACGTAAACTTTATTACTTATCATCTACTGGAATTGCATCTATACGTTTGCCGCGCGACCAAAGTGCAAAAAGCCAACCTCAAGAAATTATAGCGTTGGAGCTCCCTGAGCAGACGATTTCCGCATTAGCAGTAGATGCAAAAAAACAAAAATTTTTTATGAGCTGTGGTTCGCGTTTGGGGGAAATCGATTTGGGCAGTGATTCTCATGTCTTAGAAAGTTCTAATGAGCCAGAACCGGAGTGGCATAGGCCTGCAGATAGTATTGATTTTTATAAACCGGAGTTAGGCGATAATCTTTCTCCTGCCATATCAATGCTTTATTTGGCACCAGACAAAGAGTTACTATTTTCAGCAGCAGCGGATAGGATATGTCGCTGGTCAACAAGTAGACGCACATTGGATGCGATTCAACAGCAGACATCTGCGACACTCGCCATGGCGGTAGTTGATGATGCACTGTTCACGGTTCATGCAAACGGTGATGTACAATCAAAAGCTTTAGAACGTGGTGTTGTAGAACATCATGCTACGTTTAATGGTAAAGCGATGCGTATAGCCACTTTTGACGAGGCAGAAAAAGTGCTTTATGCGGTGAGCCAAGATGGTAATCTGTATGCAGTCGATGCTCAGGCCTTGAAAGTAACACATGCAGCAGATAATAAAAAAGCTGGTGTGCCGACTGCTCTTGCAATCAAAAATCATGGACTTTTTATTGGTTACGAGAACGGTACAATTAAATTCTATGATATACGCAAACCTAATGTAAGAGTTGGCAGAGTTGCTACAGGTGGGGCTATGCCGCGCCAACTTTGGTATGATCGAGCAAAGCATAATCTGGTGAGTTTATCCGCTGACAACATAGTGCAACGCTATTGGATTGAGTAATAGATGTTCAATAGATATGCATGTTTTGCATAGCGACTTTTTATAATTTTTCCTTTATACTCGTAACATACTTTTTTATTCTTTAACCTCTGGGAGTTGCACGTATGTTATTGAGTTATCTTATTGAGCATAATCGATATCTAAATATCGTTGGTATCGGTCTTATTATAGCCGTTGCTGTTGCATGCTCAAAAAATCGCAAAGCGATTGATTTCAAATTGGTTTTGCATGCACTGGGATTACAATTTCTTATTGCGCTTGCTGTGCTTAAAACCACGGTAGGCCAAACAATATTAGGCGGAGTTTCCGGTGCAATTGCACGTATTTATCAATTTGCAGATCAAGGATCATCATTTATCTTCGGTCAACTGGTTGATGCAAGTGGTCCATGGGGTTTTATTTTTGCCGTTAAAGTGTTACCGGTAATTATTTTCTTTGGTGCACTTATGGCATTGCTTTTTTATTGGGGCATTGTACAAAAACTTGTGCTTGCTATTAACTGGCTCGTGCAGCCATTGTTGGGCACTACGGGCGCAGAAACATTGTGTGCAATTGCTAACAGTTTTTTGGGTCAAACGGAAGCACCATTGTTGGTGCGCGATTATTTACGTGTCATGACTAAATCAGAGCTATTTGTGGTGATGGTGAGTGGCATGGGTACCATTAGTGGCGCAATTCTGGTTGTGTTTGCCGCAATGGGCGTACCGGCGCCACATTTGCTTACGGCAAGTGTGATGGCTATTCCGGCAACTATAATGCTTGCAAAAATTATCATCCCGGAAGAAAAAACATCTGCCCAAACTGAGCAGGTAACCGTAGTAATGCAATCATCTGCAAGCAATATGTTTGATGCAATTGCAGCAGGTACGCTTGATGGATTATCATTAGCATTAAACGTAGGCGCCATGCTTATTGCGTTTATTGCACTTATTTCGCTCTTTAATGCACTGTTGCATTATGGCTCTGATATGGTGAATGCGCTGCTTGCAATGCTTAATGTTGTATGGCGTTTACCGAGTGTTGATTTACAACTTATTTTTTCGTATCTGTTTGCACCATTTGCTCTATTGCTTGGTTTTACCGGTCAAACAGCATTAGATGTTGGCGGATTATTGGGAACCAAAGTTGCCATTAATGAGTTGATTGCGTATCAGAACATGGTAGCACTTAATTTACCCGAACGGGTGGTTGATGTGGTTACCTATGCTTTGTGTGGATTTTCAAATTTTTCATGCATCGGTATTCAAATTGGTGGCATTGGTGCGCTGATCCCTGAACGCCGTGGATGGTTAACTGAGCTTGGTATTTATGCGGTATTTGCAGCAGCACTTTCAAATTTATTGTCTGCAATGATCGCGAGCTTGTTATTATAAGGAAGCTGTATGCAAAAATATATATTTGTTGTCGGTGGTGTGGTCTCAGGCATTGGCAAAGGCATAACAACGGCATCAGTAGGCAAGATTTTAAAAAATTACGGTCTTACCGTTACGCTTATTAAAATCGATCCATATCTTAACGTTGATGCCGGTACTTTGCGCCCAACTGAACATGGTGAAGTGTGGGTGACAGAAGATGGCGGCGAGATTGATCAAGATTTAGGAACGTATGAACGGTTTTTAAATCAAAGTATGCCGAAAAAAAATAGCATTACCGCTGGACAAATATATGCTGCAGTTATCCAAAAAGAGCGTGCCGGTGATTATTTAGGCAAAACGGTGCAGTATGTTCCGCATATTATAGATGAAATTATTGCGCGCATTAAAGATGCGGCAGCCGGTTATGATGTGGCTATAATAGAAATTGGTGGCACCGTTGGTGACTATGAAAATATGCCGTTTCTATTTGCGGCCAAAGCGTTAGAGCAAGAGCTTGGACGCGATTCAGTAGTGCATATGCTGGTAAGTTATTTGCCTGTTCCGCATCATCTTGAAGAGATGAAAACAAAGCCAACGCAACAAGCGGTACGTTTATTGCGCCAAGAAGGTATTGTGCCAGATTTTATTATTTGTCGTTCTGCACAGCCGATGGATCGTGAGCGCAAAGAGAAAATGCAAATATATGCACATGTGCCACCTGAACATATTATCGATGCACCCGATGTAGATCAAATTTACCAAATACCGCTTAATTTTGAGCGCCAAGAATTAGGGCGCAAATTATTGCAGCGCCTTAAAATTGAAAGTTGCAGCGCGCCCAATTGGTCTGGTTGGCAGCAACAGATTCATGCGCTTACCCAAAAAGAGCGACGCATTGCCATCGCGATTGTGGGTAAATATTTAGCATCAGGTAATTTTTCTATAGCTGATAGCTACGTGAGTATTGCACATGCATGTAATCATGCTGCAGCAGCATTAGGTTACGCAGTTGATATCACGTGGGTTGATGCACAGAAAATGGTACATGAGCAATGTACTGACATAAGCACTTGTAGTTGTGTAGATTGGCAAAAATTTGATGGTATCATTGTCCCCGGTGGCTTTGGTGCATCGGGTGTGGAAGGTAAATTGCATGCGATTGCCTATGCACGTCAAACAACGATGCCATTTTTAGGTATATGTTATGGCTTGCAATTGGCAGTTGTAGAATTTGCGCGTAGCAAAAGTGCGTTGCATGGTGCACACACGACTGAAGTGGATGCGGCAACTGCATATCCGGTGATTGATTTGCTACCATTGCAAAAAGAGTTGCTTGCACATCATGATATTGGCGGCTCTATGCGTTTAGGTGCCTACGCGGCGGTAGTTGATCCGGCAAGTAAAGTTGCTGCTTTATATCGCGGGGCTCGGCGCATTGAGCTTGATACACAAACAGGCGATTCTCTTGTGCTAGAACGCCATCGCCATAGATATGAAGTTAATCCGACTTATGTGCCGGCACTAGAAGCTGCAGGATTGCGCTTTTCTGGGCATTACACGCGCCATGATGGCACACGTTTAATGGAATTTCTGGAATTACCGGAACATCCATTTTTTGTGGCAACGCAAGCACATCCGGAATTTACCAGCCGTTTAGCTGATCCAAATCCGTTATTTACCGGTTTTATGCAGGCGAGTATTGAACGGCTTAAGACGCGCTAGATTGAGCTTTTTCTCTTTGGATTGCATCTTGTTCTACATCATCGCGTAATTCTTGTAGCGCAACATCTCGGACCAATTCGCGGAACATTTCATTAGCTAGGGCTGTATGAGGTACGTCTTTTTCAAGGGCTAGGGCTTTGCGTACTCTATTCATTAATTCAGGTTTTTGTATGCAATCTCTGAGCGCGCCATTTTTGATTGCCCACGTACGTACTGCTAAGAACTGGCTATATTGGGTAGAATCTTTTGTTATTATTGTTTCAGGATCAAAAAGATCTGCGCAGAAGCTTATGAGTAATTCACAAGTAGCTTGTGGCATTTCAATCGGGGTTTGAACTTGCGGTTTATTTTCGTTTTGGGCAGAATTTCTTAGCATTTCTAGCTTCTCTTGCATTATTGGTCCTCGTGCAATATACTTCAGCACCGGCGGTAACAATGCAAAGCTGTGCTCAACGGCTGCTGTAGCTATGGCTAAAGCTAAAATTATCTTTTTCATCGGGTTCTCCATTTATCATAAGTGATAGAATGACTTTATATGTATAATTGTACATATTTTGGCATAAAAATCAAGGGGGAAGGCAAATTACTTAAGCTCCAGGTAATGTACGGTATAGCCGAGCCTGCTCAGGTAGGCAGTTTAAGGCATCTACGGTACCATTATGCAGGGTTATGCAGCCTGCGGCATAATATTCCAATGCTTTGGTGGGTCGAGAGGTAAAATTAATGACATCCTGCTGCCGAAAGAGCATGCCAAAATCGCACGCGGCAAGATGTCTGATTACATCATATGATTGGACTGAAATTACTGTATAAGTATGCACTGGGAGGCAAAATTGCCTGCATGCTTGCATGAATACATCGCGATCCCCGCTTAGAATCAGTAAATGCGCGGTTGGATCGTTATTAAGCTCATTTTTAAAAAATTCTAGCGTTTGGCTCGGGCATTGCCATGGTTTATAGGAACCATTGTAACAATAAAGCCGAATATCTTGTGCTATATTAAGTTCAGTACGCACGGCGGCGCGATAGCTTGCGCGAGTTGTTGCATCTAATGGTTGTGGAATATCTTCATGTGCCAATGTAATCTGTGCGGCTGGAGCGTTAAACTCGGCAATTAAATATGCGCGCAATGCTGAGCTGACTGCCTGTATAGTAATGTTGTGGTTATGTGTGCCATATACAGTGCGTTCAAGTGCATGCAAGAGTGCAATGCGTAGACGTGTATGCAATGTTCTATTTCCCCGTTGTTCTTGTGTAAATCTATATTCTTGTGCTGCAAGACCACGCGCTTGTATAATAATCTGTATGCATGCGCTTGTAGCTGCTGTGCGTGCAATGTATCCGGCAAATGGCCCGCGCGCAAAAAGTTCATACGATTGCAATTTGCGCACATATAGATACACGCGCAGTGCTGCATACCAAAGGCTCATGCGCCCAATATAGGGTATGCGTTTAATGTAGATGCACTTAATACCAGCGCGTTGTGATGGTCGATTGTTGGGTTGTTGTTCGCAGCTGATGATTGTTGCCGTGCGATGGGGAGCTGCTGCACGCCATTGTAATAATGGTTGCAAAAGTTGGCTTTCAAATACGGAGTTGTCCGTGCTATCGTAGATAATGACTACGCGATGTTCGGGTGTGTTCATGTGGTAGTCTCCTTTTAAACATTAATTAATCTACTATTTTTGTCATCCTCGCTTGCGGGGATCCAGATAATTTGTTTAAAATCATTTTAAATATTAAAAAAATAGAATACTGGATCCCCGCAAGCGAGGATGACAAAAGGTACTATCCATAAGTAAAAATCTAGCATAAGGCATTTTTATTGTTGTTCAAATCAAAGTCGCATTATTTTAATAATGCCTTAATGAGTGTAATATGATTGGAAAAAAAGCGCCAAATATTGTTGGAACCGCAGTAGAGCAGGGAGTAGTAAAACCGTTTTCATTGGCAGATTATGCAGGAAAGTATGTAGTGCTTTTCTTTTATCCGCAGGATTTTACCTATGTATGCCCCACGGAACTGTTAGCATTTCAAGAGAAACTTGCGGATTTTACTGCACATAATGTGGCTATCATTGGCTGTTCGATTAATACGCCGCAAGAACATATACAGTGGTTAATGCAGCCGCGTAAAGAAGGGGGCATTTGTGGCGTTACTTATCCATTGCTGGCAGATACATCGCGCGAGATTGCACGTGCATATGGCGTGCTGGACGAAGATAAGAAAGTTGCCTATCGCGGATTGTTTATTCTTGATGCTAATGGCATTGTACAATCGATGATGATAAATAATATGGGTGTTGGGCGTAATATTGATGAAGTTTTACGCATTATAGAAGCGCTGGAGTTTATAAAGACACATGGTCAGGTTTGCCCTGCAAATTGGCATGAAGGCCAAGATGGCATCCCGCTCGATGAGCAGAGCAAAGCTGAATATTTTGCAAAGCATGCAAAAGATCAAAAATAATTAATATATATGAATCGTTGTTTGCGCAGGCTCTTGTACTTGCGCTACTACATTAACCTGTTGAATCTGTTGCGTCAAATGTGCTTGACGATACATCTGTTCTTCGCGATTAAGATCAAGATCGCTGCGCATAAGATCACGAATGTAGCACAGATGATAGAGTAACATGGCAACTGCATCGCGTTCGCTATGCATACGCAGCGCATTGATAACGCGTAAGCGGTTAATATACCAATCAAGATCGTACATATATTGCATCAATGGATAATTATAATAAGCAGAACAAATAGATCCCGCGGGTAAACCTTGCAACAGATCGATAGTAACAGTAATGCCATATTTATCGCGATTCATATTATGAAATTGTACTGCACGATTTTTTAGATTAGTGCATAGGTCCAGTTCAAGTGCGCCATTCCATCCATGCTGCTGAGCATACTCACCATAATGGTTCACCAGAGCTAGTTCAGGAGCATAACGTGCACGTGCACAGCCTACGACCATTGGACCGTATGCTAATCTTCCCGATGCCCAGAGTGTTGCGCCGATCGCAACAGTACCCAAGCCAAGTGCAAGAGCAACTTCAGAATCGCGTGCTTGCGCAAATGAACATACAGCCAAAGCACTTAATATATATTTTTTGAACATCGTTATCCTCTTGGTGGGTTTATATGGTTAGTATACGGAGCATAAGCCGGCGTAATGATAGTGCCTGCGTTGGCATCATCAGCAGCGCGCGTGTCATTTTTCTGTTTTTTGAGCAGATTATTCTGTTCTTTTAAATATTCATTTTGTTTGTGCAGTAGCGTGTTGAGCTCCTCTTGTTGTTTATGCTGCTGCCAAGTTTTTTCTTCTTCTTGGTATGCATCAAAAGTAACAATCAGCGTGAGAATCAATTCCAGATCCTGTAGTTGATGCAAAAGCTCTTGTGCAAGTGGTGTTGCACACACAGAAATACGTACAAACGCTTTTTTTAGACGAGCGATATCGTTGTTAACAATCTTTTTGTAACGAATAAACGGGTAGCAACGATATACTTTGCTATCATAGCGTATTGTCCATGCGCTTTCTGTTTGCAAGTAATATTCATGCTGTATGAGGATAATGTCTTTGAGCGCAGTTTGTCGCTCTTCTTTGGTTGCATATTGTGCCAGTAGATGATATTCCTGCTGGTAGCGTAAATTCATTTCATGTACTAATGATTCAGCTCGTTCAAGATGCGATTGGGTACGCCATTGCATGCATCCGGGCGCAAGTACAAATAAAAATATGCTGCACATGAGCGTTGCATAGTTGAGGTTGTGTTGTTTCATGAGTTGATAATTCCTGTTTTTTGAGCAGTTAAGAGCTATTTACCTCACTACTATAGCATAAAAATCGCGCAACAAAAAGGCCCGGCAGATCCGGGCCAAAGATTATCTATAGCAAATGCTTAGAATGGTTTTTGTTTGGAATTATGTCCAACAAGCCAACCAAACGCTGTTTTAATGAAGTCAAATGTATCCTCTTTTTTTGAATCTAATACGAGCATCAGACCTAAAAGAATTGCCGGCCACGAAGCTGCACGACCAAGGTATTTGGCATTAGATTCAATTAAATAAAGAAGGCCATAACCTTTAACCTCATCTCTATATTTCATCGTTACGGGTACGCCATTTTCGTTTCTAATAGTTACCTTGCCGGGCAGTTTAGGAAATCCTGGAATAATATCTGTCGCATATTGCAAATTTCGGCCATGGATGAAGTCGTCATATGTACAACGAATTGGTCTAACCTTGCTTTTTTTATACCAGAATACTAGGCCGAGCGTTGCAATCAATGCGGTAATTTGTGTTGTGCTAATTTTTGTTAGTCGGTCCATAAGTGGATTAAGCTTTATATCTGCCGTTACAGGCATTGTAATGCAACCCATAGTTAAAATTACCAAACTAATATGTGCACGTACATTCATACGTATCCTCTCTTTTAAATGGAGTTAATGATGTTAATGGGGAGAGTATAGCCTATTTTTTGAGCCAATGCTAGCATTATTGCATCTGTTCTTTGCTCGCATGCTGTGCTTGTTTCAATAGTTGTAATGCCATGTATAATCCACGTGCAAATTCACCACAGTGAGTAATTATGGCTTCTTCCGATTCTGCAGCAGGACCGGCACCGGTAGTTGGATACTTTTCTTGATCAAGATAGAACCTAACCACATCTGTTTGGCGTGGAATGTGTGGATTATTAGTTAGAGCCAAACATGCACCGATTGCAGGCTTTGTAGCTAAAAAATCCTTTACCGTACTATCAGTATTCGGTCGACGAATAGATCCATCGGGCATCGTTTGCATGGGAGAATCGATTATCAAAGGTGTAAATTTAGGAGCGCATGGAAGTCTATTGAACTCAAATATCATCATATCGGTTTGCGTTGTTGCTTCGGATGGCAATCCATCCATTTCTTCTGGTTCTAACGGCTGTCCACCAGATAGCAATGCGATGTTTTGGAAAGTGTTACCAACGTCAACTAACTGTTGAAAATGCTCAAATCGTTTACGCGCATTCGATCGGATATCGCTTAAAATAAGCGCCCATTCATATGTTTTTTTTTCCGGGTAAATAGAATGAACTTGACCGAGTGCTGCGAAATGTTTAAGTAACTTAGATCTGTTTGTTTCCATGACTGTATTTAACGGATTTGTTTGATTTTTCCATCGTTCACCCGATGGCATCAGATATTTTTGTGCGAATCGGTTTCCATCTTCTAATGTTGAAATTTCCTTACCAAAGCATTTAAATACTTTGCGTGCGGGCAAAGACAATTTGCCTGCATAATGTAAAGGCGTAATATCAGCTAAAGTTTGTTTGGGAATGGATTCCTCTGATGCTGCCGAAAGATTTGACATGCAAGTAGATGCCAAGACTAAACTTATCGTAAATTTGTATATGCGAATATACATGACTTCTCCTTTTGACTGTTTATTAAAAAATTGGTTTCGTTTCACCGTAACAAATATTTTTGTGTATGTTCAAGAAGAGAAGAATTTTTATTATGATAGTTGTTAAATAGAGTTTCTAACTCAGGTAGTACCATACAAGTGATGCAACAAAGGTGATGGCAACCGGTAGTTTAACCGGTGTAAAATTCCAGATTTTATATGCAATATTACACAACGTCAGCATAATAAGTGTTGGATAACCAACGAAGGTAATCACGCCCCCCGTGAGTTTGAGCACATGATCCAATCCAGCTGTAGAAAGCGGTATGCATGCAGCAATGGTGAGCAATAATGCGCCGATGTAGCTGATGCTGCCACGATACACGGTATGTTGAATATACTCTGCAATTACCACGGTGAGTGCAATAGCGGTAGAAAGACATGCCATAATTACTGCAGTAACAACAATAAGAGAGCCATGTGTACCAAGCACACGGATGGAAATTTCTCTAAACAGTTCGCCAGGATTGATGCCTTCAAGGCCATAACCATGATAGACGCCTAAATAACTCATACCGATATAAATAATTGCGAGCAGGCCGATGCCAATAAAGCCACCTTTAAGACCAATGAGCATAAGTTGACGTTCATTTTTGTTTTTGTTTTCAGGATTCATGCGCAACATAGCCAAAATAATAGCAGAGAAGAATATTGCACCCAGTAGATCTAATGTTTCGTACCCACGCAGCAGGCTGGCGGTAAATACGCCAAGAGCATCGGTAGTTGCGGTGGTGCTGCTCTGTGCGCTCATAAGCCCTTTAATGATAATAATCATGAGGGAAGACAGCAAGAGCGGACTTACAACGCGACCAAGAATATCAACAACCTTACTTTCACGATATGTGAGCAAAAACGTTACTGCCAAAAATAAGATGCTAAATATACCTGAGACAACGTATGGAGCATCCTGCATAATGCTCATCTGCGGCAAAAAGGGCAACATCATAGTGTAAGAAAGTGTTACAATGCGGGGCATAGCAACCATAGGTCCGAGAATAAGCATGCAGATAAAGATAGACCAAGTGCCAACTGTTGTGCCAAGACGATTAAAAAACGCTGTATAATCACCATTAAACAGAATCATAGCCAAAATACCAATAAGTGGTAGGCATATGGAGGTGATTAAAAATCCTGCCATGCCGATAGCATTTAAATTACCAGAAAGCATGCCAACGGCTAGTGGGTAAATCAAATTGCCCGCGCCAAATAACATCGAGAATATGGCAAGGCCAAGGGCAACGGTTTCAGATTGCAAGAGTCGTTTCATGCGGTTTAGTATCCTTACATAAGATCAAGGGGGATTGTAAAATGCTTATGTACATTATAACAGAAACCGCTTTCTTTGCCTAGTCTTGAGCGTTATGCTGGCAGATCCTGTAAATGGGCTGATATAAATGGATAGCACTATTTAATATGGGGGCAATTGCTAATCATTAATTTCATTTATAGGATCAAGGATGATTTCGGCTTCAGGACGCGACTTTTGTTGTGCGGGGACTTCCGCCTTTTTTGTTGGCGCAGGAGCAGGAGTGCTCTTGCGTGCATCCCAATTTGCCGGATTGCTCATAGAAGCTTGCATAGTTTGTTTTTCATCCAGCTTGGCTAGTTTTTGTTCCGCTGTATTCATTTTTTTTTCCAATTCATTAAGCTTACTGCTTTGTGCATCTAGTTTATTTAACCTGACAGAAAACCCCACGGCTTTTTAAGCCTGGGGATGAATGGCAGGTGAGCGCGGTCGATAGCGCTCACAAAAAGCTCGGTTAAAA
>JAGVLK010000004.1 GCA_020049835.1 Candidatus Babeliales bacterium
CCTTTTGTGTCTCGGATTATTAAGGGCGTTGACCCAGGCTTCGCACAAGGCTACGCCGGGCAGGCTAAGAACGCCCTTGATGCCCGCGCGGCAGGCGCATAAGAAAAAATATACTAGGAAGGTCCTTCGACAAGCTCAGGATGATTAAGAAATATAACTAATACTGGATCCCCGCAAGCGAGGAAGACATAAAGAATCATGCGTATTCATTATCAAAAAACACAGTAAATAAAGACAAACTCTTCTTAATGTAATGCAATCACAATACATAATAATTACATAAAACAACAGGCGCGGGGCTACTTTTTATCACCCCATCAAAAAAAGTTTGCCCTCAAAAACCCTTTAGTTTAAGCGCTTTTTTGCCACCACAAACATATATGTCATTAAATATTTTAAAAAATATTGCAATTAGAAAATATATAGTGCTATGATGAAGATAGGTAAAAGAACTACCGCAAGATCTTGAGTAGGGCAATTTGGTATATTAATAACCTTTTATAAGGAACGAACATTATGATGAAGAAACTATTAGCAGTAGCTATGTTATTAGCTGCAGTTGCAAACGTAGAAGCTGGCTTTTTCGGCGGCCGTTGCGGCAAAAACCGTAATTGCAGCCCATGCAAAACAGAAGTACGTGAGTGCGCGCCAACAAATTGCTTGCGTCCAGCATGCATCGTTGAGTGCACAAATAACGTGTGCGAAGGCGAAAAACCACAATTGTGTGCTTTAGAACCTGCTCGCGTTGACTTGATTAAAGATGTTAATACAACAATATCTTACCGCTGTGCTGGCCGTAAAGGTTGCCAAGTGGTTCCAACTCAAGAGCAAGTTGAACAGCTTATCGCTGGCGGACACATCCCTGCTGATACTATAAGCTGCGGTCAGTAATTCAGTCTAACTGAATAACGATTGAGATTGAGAATAAAAGAGCCGGTCTTGTACCGGCTCTTTTTCATGCTTACTTTTTATATACGCCCAATGCGCAACACTGACAAGTCATCCACCAACAAATGCCTACGCACGGCATCTTTTACTTCATCCAGCGTGATAGCGTTCAACTGCGCTGCACGAGTATCAAAATAGGTCGGTTCCAGCTCATACCGTTTTAAAAACAGGAATGAACGAGCAATATTAGCGCTTGTATCAAATCGATTTACCAAATTTGTAAGCAACGCCCGTTTTGCTTCCTCCAGTTCCTCAAGCGTTATCGTATCTGCAACGGTGCGCATCATGCCCAGTATAGCATCTTCAGCAGCTTTTAAATTATCTAACGATACTAACGTATAGACAAATACCATACCCGGCTGCAAACTTACACCCGATGTGGTCGATCCACTAATGGTATAAAATAACCCTGTCGCTTCACGCAGACTAAATAAACGAGATGTCATAGAGCCGAGCACCCCGCTGCCAAATATCTGATCAAACAACGAAAGTTTATCAAAATCAGGATCTTTAAAGGTAATTGATGGCATTGCAAACATAAGGGTAACTTGATCACGATTAATTGGATACGCAACCTCTTGTCGTTCGCTGCTTAATGCCGGATATGCCGGTTCGGGTAATGCTTGCCCCTGCCAACAACCCAATCTATCTTGCACAAGCGCTGCAATATCATAATCTTCTATATCACCAACAACCGCCATAGTTGCTTCTTCCGGAACAATGGTTGCTTTGTACATCTTAAGCAAATCATCACGCGTAATTGCCGTCAATGATGCAACGGTACCCATGCCATTTTTTGCAAATGGATGCCCTTTATATACCACTTCATTTGCCAGTTGGCGTGCAAAATAGCGCGGATCATCCCACATCTGTTTTACTTCAGCAAGCATCTGCGCGCGCACCTTTTCCACCGCATCTGCAGGAAATGTTGCATGCATTAAAAGCTCTTGTAATAATTCTAACCCTTTTGCCAAATCCTCTTTTAACAAGGTAAGCGTAACACCACCGGGTGATACATGCAATGACATACCGCGCGACTCAAGTTCATTGGTGAATGCTTGCGCACTGTAATGCTCAGTTCCCTCGCGCATCATACGTGCAACAAACGCGAATAACCCTTGTTTATCTTCAGGATCAAAATGTGGTTTAGCTTTAAAATCAACAACAATGCTGATGGTTGGAACTATATCATAATCGTACCAGATAACTTCAAGGCCATTCTTTAACGTTGCCGATATCCCTTTAGGAAAATCAAACTTTCGCTGTTCGCGCGGTTGAATGGTGTCTGCATAGCGCGTCCCTTCAACCGCTGTTGCACGCGTACGCACCGAAAGAATCTGCTCATCAAGAGCATCGCTTTCTTGCTGTAATGCAAGCCAATGTGCACGCTCTTCTTGTGGCAATGGCAAAATTATACCTTTATGCATCACTGTAGTACGAATATACCGTTGAACAAACTCTTTTATATCGTTATTAAGTTGTGCCGGATCGATATGCAAATAGGTAAATGCATAGAGCGGATCACCCGTTGCTAAGAAATATTTACCGATCGTAGATGCTTGTGCTTGGTTTTGTTCAAGCAAGGTATATTCCGCCATTTTTGCTTTTTTAAGTGCAACCTTTAATTCCTGATCTCGAACGCCGTTTTGGGCAATGTCTCGCAATTCCTCAGCTATGACCGCTTCAATTGCCGGCAAATCGCTTACCGATTTTGGAACTATCGTTATGAGTAACAGACCATAATCAAACAGATCAAGATCGCCGACTGCCACCGCCGTTGCAATTTGTAGTTCATCAACAAGTTTAGTATATAAACGTGCATTTTTACCTGCGCTCAAGATAAGCGACAGCACATCGGTAACGTGCGCCTGTTTGGCACCAGCACCGGGAATAACACAGGCATACATAGCCGTCGGTTGTTGAATATCACGATATAAGCTCACCGATTTTGCAGCAATGTCAGGGTTATGATAATAAATCTGACGTTCATATTCCAAATTTGGTTTAATATGACCAAACGCCTGTTCTGCAGCTGCATAAAATTCATCCGGATCAACATCACCTACCACCACAAGCGTTGCATTGTTTGGTAAATAATGTTTTTTATAAAAGCGCTCAAGATCGGCGCCGCGCACCGACCATAAATCCTGTTTGTACCCAATAAGCGGATAATGATACGGATGATCCGGGAAAATAAGCGTCAGCAGATCAAAGGACAAAGCACGCGAATGCTGATCTTTGATCATTTTAAGTTCTTGAATAACCGCCTTCATTTCCGAATTTAGATGATCATCATTAAATGCTGCATTGACCATGCAATCTGCCATAATTGGTAGTAACAGCTGCCAATTTTGTGAAGGCACATCAAAAATATAGCCGGTATAATCATACGAGGTAAAGGCATTACTGCTACCAGAAAGTTTCTGCACCACCGCTTTAATGTCCGATTCAGAAAGAAGCTTTTTAGTCCCTTTAAAGATCATATGCTCAATTAAATGCGCAAGGCCACGCTCACCGGTTTGCTCATCTTTGGAGCCCACATTGTACCACACCTGCATGGAAACTTTAGGAACATTGCGGTTTGGCTTAATGAGTATGGTTAAACCATTACTAAGAACTTTATGTATAACATTCATAAAACGGCACTCCATCTGATGTGAAAGAAATAACATTATAACTATAGAGAGTATACTCTTTTTTGCTTTCATTACGTACCTTTTTTTTGTGGGGTATTATAAGATTTTTAGCATAACCTGAATGCTATAATCTGCAACTGTTTTGTAATGATATTCATGAGGATAATGTGATTAACAGCCAATATGTAGTATCATAAAACAAAGTACAGTACACCAAAACGTTGGAGATCGCCACGCATGCAGTATCGCACACTATTCTATATGGCCATAGTACCATACATCTGCTATGGCGCAGCCGAAGATACGGCACACCAGCTATTGGATCAACCCACACAGAATCTTATGCAACGGCTGCATAATTTATGTCATAATACCGTTGTCAACAATAAAACCTTTGAGCAGTATAAAGCCTATGTGCAGGATCTCAAAGAACATGAATGTGCGATAAGTTCAGGCACCATTACCTTTCCCGCTACCATTATTACTACATATCGCGAGCAGCCTTATTTTATTCGCGCGGAACAACGCGAAGAGCAGCTTACGCCACTTATGTTTGCCCTCCATAAAGGGGTAATATTTCTGGGGTATATGTTGGCAATGGCATCTCCTCACTACATCACCATAGCCGATTCACGGGGCAATATGCCTTTACATTACCTGTGCAGAAGTCTGGAGCGCAATCCACGCGAAAAGCCCTTAAATAAAATATCTCGTGCACTTATACATCTTTGTAATGCACAGATTAATCGGCCAAACAATTTGGGTATTACTCCCGTTATGTTGCTCACTAAGCCACAGCTTATCGCGGCTTTTGCGCTGCATGGGGCAAACATTCATCACACAAACAAGGATGGCCAGACAGCGGTAACGTATGACCCCAATCCTTTTCCTGAACGAATCGCTCAAAAAATTACCACCCTCATGCAACTTGGTGCAAATCCGGCACTTATACGTAGTGAAGATAAAGATCTGTGCTACCACATGTCAGATAAACAGGTCATTTCCATACAAAACATAATCAATCGGGAATGTAAGCGCCTGCTGGCATTGAGCGCATCACCCGCAACATATTTTATTATTGCCTTACGTAATCGTGAAGAATTCCGAAAATATGCTACAATAAAAGGATAATTTCATACTAATAGGAATCCAATATTCATGCATTACGGATTATTTGCACTCATCCTTGCAGCTTTTATGTACAGTTTTGCCGCCAGTTCATCTTCTGCAGCAGGATATGTAGATCACACATTTTCACGAGATATTTTAGAAAATCACATTATCAATGATGAACATAAACGTGATACAACCTACAAACGCACAATAGCCATGCTGCATCAACGTAATTATGGCAATGCAAATTTCACATTCCCTTTTGCAGAATGCTACAGTAGCGAGTCTGGCGCACTCGTACAGTATCAATATATATACCTTTCACCATTGCAATGTGCGCTTAAGCTGCGATATTATAATGCCGCTATAGCGATGATCAAAGCATTTCCACAACATATTGATGGTACTGATATATGCGAAAATACGTTATTACATTATCTGAGTGCAAATACAGATTGTGCGTGCAACAGCAGATGTGATGAATGTTTGCCACCACGCGAACTTTTAAAGTTATTGAACCATCAGATCAATATACCTAATCAACTAAGAACGACACCTATTTTTCTTCTTGATAATCCTCATTTACTCGCTCTATTCATGCATATGGGTGCTCATATAGATGCTCCTTCCATACATACCTTGCGCCCTTCTTATTGGTACAACGACGATATGCTAGGTGCACTACATTACTTAGGTTTTAGCAGCGACTTTTTAGCTGCCACGTTTGAGTTTCCTAAGGCAAAAATTCACTGGGCATCTAAATCTCTTGCACCGGCGCTAGCGGCCACCATTACAACTGAACTGTTAATACAAAAACAACAGGTGCTTGGCGCAACATCAATGCATCAAACGCTACAGATGCGCGAACAAGTCGGACGCTTACTACAACCTGAATTGCGCAGACTAGCGACATTCGAGCGAGCATGCACGGCCGCACGTCAAGAATCTGAATTTAGAATGAGCGAGCAGTTTGAGCTGCTTGACCAATATAAACGTGAGCGCACTGATGATCGATCTGCAGATGGCACAAAACGCCAACGTACAACGTAATACGCGAGGCACTCGTATGAATTTATTATATATATGTTTATGGTTATTCTATGCACAATGTACTCTATGCGCAAGTTTTTCAAACGATGTAACAGATCTTCACCTACCAATGCAATCACACCAACGAGAAATTGCAGCGATAGTAAGTGATCTGTTTAATACCACAATAAAAAGTGATGATGCTGATTATACCGCTACGATGGAATTACTTGACTGTTTTCACAATGATTCATTAGATATGCGTATCATAATCACCATATATGAAGGTATCATGCCCACTCATATGCCCAGACGCAAAGAATATATCTCGCCGCTTATGTTTGCGCTTCTTACCAATAGATTAGATCTTGCCCTTAAAATAGCATCACAATTCCCTCACTATATCGATATTCCTGATGCACGAGGAGATTTGCCGCTGATCAATTTTATTAAATGTGCGCATACTATAAATACAACAACTATGGATGATGAAAAACGTAAAAAACATTTTGCAACAGTCGAAAAATTAAAAAGAGCTTTTGCTCATCAGGTTAATATCCCCAATAAGAACAAGGTGACACCTATTTTTAAAACACAAAAGATGCAAACGTTTTTCACCCTCTATATGATGGGAGCAGAACTCGATCCTGCAATGATTGCACGCAAGCCTCCAAAGCCATGGCGCGACAATGAGGAGATTCTGGCATTTTTGCATTATATCGGATTTAAAAGTGCATTTCTCGCCACTACATTTAATTATTACGAAGATGCTTTGCTTGAAGCAAGTCGACGTTTTGCACCAAAGATGCATGAAAGAATGCAGGCGAAAGCTACGCATATGATTGGCTTGCCACTTTCGCATGCATTGCCTGCGTTGACTATGCGCGAAGAACTTGGACGACATAGCAAACGTGAGCTGCATGCGCGTGCACAATTTAAAAAACACAATGAACCGCAATCTAGAAAACGTGAACAACGTTCATGTGATGAATCCACAAACACTCCGCAACGACAAAGAACTTCATAAATAATAACTTTTTGGAACTACTATGAGATGTCCACTTTACCTATTTTGCTTGAGCTTAGTCTGCGCACAAATTACCATGTGTGCCAGCTCATCTACTGCTACGTCTGCATCTACATCGGTAATACCTACCGGAAAAAATAAAATTACCAAAAAAATTATCGATGCAGCTACGTTTATCGCACTCATTAATTCTGATGAAGAATGGCATATGGCTGATATTGAACCTTACAAAAAGTATTCACTCACTATCGGCAACATCATTACAACGCTTCAAAATGTTTCTGATATAGCAATTGATGCTACTGTAATAGATTACAACACGCTTGGTGCTAAAATTAGGCGTCAAGAACCGCTTTGTCCAGTTCTATTTGCATTGCAAGATGCGTCTCGTCACCAAGCAGCTATTGCAATTGCACAAGCATTTCCCAACTTTATAAATACAACCGATTCAAAAGGCAACACTGCGCTGCATTATTATTGTGCCAGCAATCCTCCGAATGTTTCCGATTTTCCACAGATATTAAAGCTTTTTAAACAGCAACTTAACATACCTAATAAGCGTGGATTCACTCCAATCCAGATGGCTAGACAATCACCTATGCTACTTGCCCTTTATATCGCAGGTGCTCGCCTTGATGAACAGACTATCGACATGTGTTCACCCTATTGGAAAAAGAATGAGAGTATTTTGGGCACTTTACATGCTTTGAAATTTGACATTAATGTTTTAGCGACAAAATTTGAACTGGACACAGTTGTTATAGAAAAAGCATCAAATGACCTTAAACTAACCAGTCACAGTGGTGTATGTTTGCTGCTTTCAACAATTCAGGCTAAGGATTATAAGCACGTGATTACGATTGCAGAAAAATATCCACGCCTGATAGATGTAACTGATCCATTGGGAAAGACTCCCTTGCATTATCTTGCTAATCAAAATGCAACGCTTGGAGAACTAAATTCGCATTTTCCTCAAAAGCTCAAACAGCTTTTTGGCCATCAAGTCAATACTCCCTGCAATAAAGGCATTACGCCTATATTTCATACATCACAACCTCATATTCTTATCGCCTTATATGCAATGGGAGCACAGCTTGATATTGCAACAGTAATACGTAGAAGTCCAATGAATTGGCGCACTGTACCTATGTTAGTAACACTTGCACATCTTGGTTTTCCATCTAAATTTTTAGCAACAACATTTGCCTATAATGAACTGGAAATTAAAGAGGGATATAAGAACTATCGACAACATGTCCGGCATCTCATGCGTACTATGGGTTTAGGCATGAGCCAGACAATATTAGGCAGTAGTAAAATATGGCAACAATTAACACTACGTGATCAATACGGGCGCAGTACGAAGCATGCGTTTCTTACACAAGCACGGCATAAACAATCAACAAAACGTTTACAACGAACTAACGACGAGCCTACTGATACGGCAAAATGTCCACGGACATCATAATGCTTGCTATAATCTGCCCGCTTTTATAATACTTAAAGTAGCAGGCGAGCAAACTTCAGCTGCAGCGTTACACACCTCAGTCACCGTTAATGCACGTATCTCTTGCATGCGGTCAGTTATATATGTATGCGGCAAATGGTACAGATCCAAAAATAGTGCCAAATGTGCACGCGCAGTTTGCGCTCCGGATTGGTCTATCAATGCATGAATCAGTGCATCTTGTGCAGCGATAAGTTCATCCTGTTCAATGTACTCAATCGTTTGCATAACCGTTTGCAAAATCGCTTCTTCTGCTTCTTGTAAACGATCATTAGAAACTATAGTGCGTATATAGCGCATGCCCGGCTGTTTACTTGCACCTGAAAGCATCGAGCCGCGAATGGTGTAAAACAACCCCGTTTGCTCACGCAATCCAAATAGACGTGAACTCATAGAAAGTTGCACACCACCAGAAAGTATCTGGTCAAACAGTTGCAATGCATTATAGCGCGGGTCGTTACGTGTAACTGAAAGCCCCGCAAATGCGAGCACTACCTGATCACGGTTAATCGGGTATACAATCTCTTTCTTTGGCAAAAGCGTTAATGAAGGATACACAACTGCAGCAGGTGTTGGACGTTGCCATGATGCAAATATCTGCTGTGCTGTCTCCTTTAGTATATCCGCATCGGCATCTGCAACGATAGCGATACGTATACGCCCGGGTGCTATTGCATGCTCATAAAAATTACGTACATCATCACGTGTAATGGAGGCAACAGATGCTTTGGTTCCTAGGTTGTTAATTGCCCATGGATGGCCTTGATACACATATTCACGTGCCAGTTGCCCAATAAATTCAGTCGGTGTATCCCAAAAATCATCAAGCGCTGCCAACAGTTGTTGCCGCACTTTCTCCACCGCATCATGATGCAAGGTAGCTTTGGTAAGCATTTGATATAGTAACTGTAATGCTAATGCAATATCCTGTTTAAAACAGGTTAAAGAAATAAGACCACTTTGCACATGCAATTGCATACCATGCGATTCCACTAGTTGGGTAAATGCTTCTTTTGTATACTCGGTAGTACCTTCTTGCATGAGTGCAAACAGCAATTCTGAAAGTCCGGCAATCGGCTCTGCATCACCAATTTCATCTATGTTTACCACTATTTCCACTTTTTCTGTGGGTGTTGATGGCACAAGCAATAAACGCAACCCATTTTCTAATTCAACGGTGCGATAATGCAACGGATCTGAAATTTGTGGCTCATGCTTGCTCACTTTGATTGCATATTCAGCCGGCTCTACCGTTGATGTACGTACTTTGCGCTCAAGAATGCGCGCATCCATGCGATCCTCTTCTTGCTGTATATGCTGCCACTGATTAAGCTGATATTTGGTAAGCGGTAATACACGCCCTTCATAGATTGCAGTTGGTGTTATCCAGCGCTGCAAGATCGCGGCAACTTCTTGTTTAATTTCCGCTAATGGCACATCCATCATCGCATACAGATATGCAGGATCATCTACTGCTAACGCATATTTACCTAATGCATATGCATGCTCTTGATTTTTTTCCAGCATTTGGAGCTGTTCCATACGCAGCTGTGCATGCGCGGTTGCAATATCAATGTCCTCTGGTAAATTTGTTTGCAAATCTATAATAAATTGTTCTGTTTCTGCGCGTATAGTTTGCAGCGCATCCGCATCTACCGGCTCAATAATAAGCAGCAGTATACTGTGTTCAAAAAGATCATCTATAAATGTTTCCACATTGGTTGCAACTTGCAATTCATCAACTAAACGTCGGAACAATAGTGATGTTTGGCTCCCGATAAGTTCTGCAATGATGTGCAAGAAAATATCTTTTTTTTCGCGACAACCGGGAACGCGCCATGCGTACATTAAAATAGGTCGCTGTATATCACGATACAATGTGATAGCAGATTGTGCAATATCCTCTTGCGCATAAAACTCCGGACGTTGATAAGCATAGTTTGCCGGAATATGCTCAAAATAGTTCTTTACATCCGCAAGCGCAGTTGCTGCATGCACATCACCGACGATCACCAACGTGGCATTGTTGGGCACATAATGTTTGTTATAAAAAGCCATCAACCCTTGTTGGGTAATGGCGCATAGATCCTGTTTGTACCCAATGACCGGATAATGATACGGATGGTCACCAAACATACTGCTGGTAATATGATCTATGAGTAAGCGCTGGTAATCATCGCGATACATTTTGAGTTCTTGAATCACCGCCTTGAGCTCAGATTGCAGTAGATCATCTTTAAAGGTACAGCCGTTCATACAATCGGCAAGCATATCAAGTGCGGACTTCCAATGCACGGTAGGAAAATCGAATATATATCCCGTGTAATCGTACGAGGTAAATGCATTGGTATAGCCTGAAAGTTTCTGCGTCAGCACATTAATATCCGATTCTGACATGCGCTGCGTGCCTTTAAAAATCATGTGCTCAAGTAGATGTGCCAGCCCCTTTTCCCCCGATTGCTCATCTTTGGAACCGACATTGTACCATAACTGCACTGAAACTTTGGGCACTGCATGCTCTTCTTTAATAATAACCTGCAGCCCATTGGCTAATGTATGCTTTTTAAGACCGTATTGATTATGCATAGCTTTTTTTTCTTTACTGCGTAATGGATATAGTCACTTTGAATGTGTCGTAAGCAATATCCGTGAATTTTTGATATTGAAATCATCCTGAGCTTGTCGAAGGATCTTCCTTATCATGATATTTTGTGCTTATTTTTAACGGATTATCCTTCGACAAGCTCAGGATGATTTCATTGCATGCTTAGAAAACCACAATTAATATTCATAAGAAAATCATACATCAAGTCTTCGTTAGTATATACCAAAGGCAAATAATGCACAAAAAACTCAATAAACGAAAACTGGCCAAAGATGCCAACCAAATCACCGGCGAAAATACCGCCAGCCACATCGAAACCCCTTCCCGAATGGAAAACGATGAGAGCTTCAAAAAGGCATTGCAAGAAGTAATGGATGATTATCCCCAAGCATTCAAGAAATTGGCCGAATAAGGCCCATTTCTTTATAAATCATTGCTATTTGTAATTTTTTCATGGTAATCTATCTATAGATAGAAATTAAGAGACCGTACCCCGCCAAATGGCGCTGGTACCTTAAAAAAGGACCCATGATGAATATTATGAAAAAAAACAGAGTCGCCGCAGTTATCGTTACCAGTTTAGTGGTACAAGTAGTACATCCTTGCCTTAATACCATCATAAATAACACCAATAATACCTACAAACTCGCAGAAATTACCCAAGAGAATTTATCTCTTAAATTTACCCATAATCTCCCACAAGATTATATAAAGGACGAGCAAAAGGCCCGTACCTTAAAACCGGGTGAACGAACCTCATTTGGTGGTCATTATTTACCTCGATGGGCAGTTGCACGTGAAGAAATGACAATAAATGGCGTACCAACCGGTGAATGGGAAATCGTTTTGGTTGTCACCCAACATGAATGCGGTCCACGGGGCAAAGAAGAAAAAACATTATTATTAACAGATATTCTCAAAGGTGAACTTCCAGGGGATTATCAACCTTCATATAAATTTAAATTCAGAAAAAACCCTACCGTTATCGCCGACACGAGTATGAATAATTCGCTGCTTGCGTCTAATAAAAATAAGTACCAGCTGGTTTCAGAAATTTTTGCTAAATTCGAAGCACAAATTCAAGAAGTTATGAGCCAGATAGCACATGATGAAAAGAAAATAGAAGCTATCTGTCCAGGAGCTACCGCTCTCCTTAAAAATGATATTGGCGAAACTACCGTAGAAAAAGGCAAAGAAGAAGAAGCTGCAACGACCGAGCAAACTCCAACAAAATCTGTGCTCCAACCAAACATCCAAAAATCAGAGCAAACCAACATAGCGGAAGCTGAGCCGGTAAACGTAACGGTCAAAACACCGACCCCACAATCGGCGGCAGAACTAAAAGCAACACCGACGCCAAAGGTTGAACTGCCCGCAAAACCACAACCTGCTAAACCGGCTCCTGCCGCAGAAGATGACGGTCTGAATGATGATGACAGACCATGCGCTGCCTGCGCGGCATAACCGAATTTTGTCATCCTCCCAGCCTACGCATAAAGCTTCGGCGGGCAGGCTGCTTCGGGGATAACCCAGCCGTCGCAAATCTATTCTTAGAAACTGAGAGAGTGAAAAAAAGCTATGGCGGGCAGGCAAAAAAAGAGAATCCATTGAGCTAAATATTTTTTGTAAAAACACGTACTTGTACCAGCGCAGCTTATCGTTAAATAATATTAGCAATTAATCCAAATCGCCTAGTTGTAAATAAAATTGTATGATCTCCTTTTTTTTGCTATAGTACTTGATATTGTACTATCTATTTCAGGAGATCCTCCGTGGATACACTCACCTTTTTTACCCATATTAAAGATTTTTTAGACATTCCCACCACGATACTTTTTTTTGCGGTAAGTATCTTTCTTACCTTTAAAACAAAATTCTTGCAGATACGCGCATTGCCGCGATTCTTTTCCATATTAAAAGATGGCATGAAGCGCAAACAGGTACACAACCAGCAAGGTGATGTTAACACTATTGATGCATTTCATGCACTCTTTGCAGCGATGGCAACTACCATCGGTATGGGTAATTTAGTTGGCCCTACGGTAGCGATTTTTGCCGGTGGCCCGGGTGCACTTTTTTGGCTGCTCCTCTATACCATGCTTGGATCGGTAACCAAATTTACTGAAGTTACGTTTGCTATGATTACACGCGAACGTGCAGCTGACGGCCATATTATCGGAGGCCCCATGCAGTATCTTAAGCAGATAAGCAATGGCTGCGCATTGTGGTACAGCTACATTATGGCGGTACTCTTTATTGGTTGGTCAATGGTACAGTCCAACACACTTGCGGCGATTTTTGCACAAGAAAATATCCCTGAATGGGTCACGGGAGCCGGACTCGCATTTCTTACCTTTATCGTCCTGATTGGCGGCGCACAGCGTGTTGGCAATATCGCTAGCAAACTGGTGCCTATCATGTTTGTATTCTATATCGCATTCGCGTTCTTTATTCTCTTTAAAGATACTACGGCGCTCAAGGAAGCTTGTTGGCTTATTTGCAATTGCATCTACAAGCCAGCTGCACCAATTGGCGGATTTTTGGGAGCAACACTATGCCAGGCAATTAGCCAAGGAGTCTACAGAGGCGTGTACATTACTGAAGCAGGTCTTGGTACTTCCTCTATTGCACACGCAATGGCAGACACTCAAAAACCTACCGATCAAGGTATTCTTGCCATGTACTCCATGGCGGCTGATGCATTGCTTTCGCTGATTTCCGGATTGTTGGTGCTGGTTACCGGCGTTTGGCAACACGGTATTTTTAGAAGCACCCTTATTTATGAAGCATTTAAAATGCACGCACCGGGTATTGGCCAACTGGTATTGATCGTTAGCATTTCCCTCTTTGTGCTGACCACCGTTATTGGTAATAGCTTTAATGGCCGCCAAACGGCAGCATCTATTGTAGGCGAACAAGCAGTCAACTATTATATGCTCGCAACAGTATTGTTAATTTTTATCGGTTCAATGTTGCATGTAGTGCTTGCATGGTTGCTTATGGATATTCTTATTACGTTAGTAGCTATTCCAAATCTTATTGGTATTTGTATACTTGCATACAAACGACCACGTGATTTGCATATGTAATGGCATAGTTTCATACCAAGTAGTGACTTTTTAAATAGCCTACACATAGACTGGGTATAATTGTACTCAGTCTATTTTTATAACGGAGCTTTATGAAACCAATCATAGGATATATGTTTGTCTTGATAACTCCTTTGTGTTTGACTGCGCATAATGAACCTATACCCCAAAAAGAGCTTGTTACAGAAGCAATCACCTTGCTACAAAGTGGTGAAGAAATAGTTCAGCAAGCGCAGCAATTTCCACAATTTATGCAAACGACGGAATTTATTGAATTTACCCAATCATTGGCAGAAGTTAAATCGCGACTAGCACCATTCATACAACAGATAGAGGAGCAACCATGAAACAGTTTTTAATGCTTTTACTTACCAGTTTAACTATAAGTTGCTTTGCAGCAGAGCCGGAAAAAGATTGCGGCGGACCTGCAGATCCGTGCCATCAATGCAAAGCGCATCCTCAACAACCTGATCATATTGATATTGAAAATCATCAACCACCCTGCTGGCAACTGGTAGAACTACTAAGCGCCAGGACTATTAATTATGACATCGTTACAGGACAAGAGCGAGAAGATCTTAAGAAAGATATTGTTGCCACCATTTACTTTGCTGACTGCGTAGAACGTCAGGCAGCCATTAAAGATCTCCTGAAAGACCGCAAGGTCAAGGGGCAACTGAGAGCAACACTCACCTATCTTGATGATACTATTGATGAGCAGAATGGAGAGTGTACATTTCAAGCCGCACTAGATCGCTACGAACAACGCCATCGAGCATCAACGTTGAGAGCTACCAAAAGAAAACCTCGCAACCATTCGCGCTCAAGGCTGTAATAAAATAGCCCTAGCAGTTGATAATACCCTTCTTGCTGGTACAATTAATGAGAATATTTAATGTTTACAGCTATTTTACAGGGTATTTTTTCATGAAAAAACTATCATTACTTGTGCTTGCCGGTTTAACTACAGGATGTTTTGCAGCAGAGCAAGAACAACCCGCAGCATCCTGCTGGGACCTTATTGATATGATGCGCGATACTAATCGATATGCGACCCCACAGGAAGCATTAGAAGCAACAGCTTCAATTCCCGGTTTAAACGATTGTGCCGAAAATTATGATAAATTCGCGCGCATAGCACAAAATCCGCAATTAAACCGCAAAGATCATAAATCAATTAAATTAATCCAACGCCATTTAGCAGCGCAGCGTGGTCAAGATTCATTAGACGCAGTAATTTTAAATGATGCTACCAAACAAGCGTCAGCAGCCCTCGATCAGCGGATATCAATCGTGAGCGAATTTATTAAAGCTAATCACGAGAATACAAACGCAATAACAGAATCCCTGAAAGCTAATTCAGAATTGCTTCAATCTGAGATAGCCAGATCTAATACAATAGCTACATATTCTATGATCACAGCACTATCACTTGCAGCTATTGCAATATTTGGACCAAATATGTTCGCCTCAAAAAAATCGTAACGTAGACAATTTCTTACAAGGTATTTTTTTCATGAAACAACTATCATTATTACTGTTACTTGCCGGTTTAACTACTGGCTGTTTTGCAGCAGATCAAGAACAACGCAAATCGTGCTGGGAACTCGTTAATATGTTACGTAACGCTGAATTTCGTGCAACAATTGAAAGCACATCTGCAAACGTTGATGCCTTAAAAATACCTGGAATGGAAGACTGCATAAACAACTATGATCAACTAGCTGAACTGTCAAATAGAAGAGACATAGATCCTGCCGATCTAGAAATATTATTCGCTATCAGAGGCCGTCTTGCAGAACGCTGGGGACTCGCTCGCTTAACTTCACCTACATATCTTTCGCTTGAAGAAGCAATTGCGGACGAGAATGCCATACAAGCATTCTTAAAAGGAACTCAATATGTAGAAATAAAAGAAATTGATAAAAAAGCTTCTGAAACTCCTAAAGCAATCAATCTCGATTCAAGCTCTCGTGTAAATCAAGAAATAGTAAAGACTCGCGCGAGTTAAGAAACGCGTAAGTTCGTCAGAACTTTAAAAGAGGCTTGTTATCATCGCGATAGCAAGCCTCTTTTTTTTAACTTATTTTTTCGAGCAGATAATCTTCCTGTATCTTCATCACTTCGTAATCTTCATCTTTTTCATGATCATAACCGAGCAGATGGCAAATGCCATGCACCAGCAATACGTTCATGCGCTGCTCAAAGGTTTGCCCCCAACGTTCAAGATCGTCATGCACATAGGATGGGCAAATAATCAGATCTCCTAAATTTTTATCTTCATCTGAAAGCGCCTCGATACGCTCGCCTGCCGGTATCTGATGATATGCAAATGAAATGATATCTGTCGGCTTGTCTTTATCGCGATACGTGCGGTTATATTCATGTATCACTTCCGGCGTTGCCAGTAAAATACCCAGATCAAAATCATCATAATCGAGTGCTGCTAAAATTATGCGCGCATTTTGCTTAAGCTTCTGTACATCAACGGGGAACGTCTGTTCATTGCGCAGTAAAATCATGATCTATTCCTTTGCTTGTTGGCACGTATATGCATGCCATCCGGTATCATCTTGGCGCATATGTGTTTGGATGGTACCTTTAGGCTCAAACGTAATGAGCTCCGCTTTGGTTGCGCCTTTAATGAGCTGTTGCGCTGCTTGCAGATCCTGTATCATCGCCGTATCATGTATGCCAATCGTTAAACTTGCCAACTGATAATTAAGCGCAAGCTGCTGCTCCGTTTTGAGTTTGCGCACCTGTGCAACAATAGCCAATAGTACATTCATAATCTCAACCGAACGCGGGAATATATGATCCTGCTGCACAGATAAAAATTTAGTTGCATGCAATGATGCTATGCCAACTTTGCTTTTGTACATCGCTTCATAAAGTGTTTCAGTTACAAATGGCATATAGGGTGCAAACCATTGCAGAATACGCAAGCCAACATGAGCTAACGTCCAGCGCGTCGCAGCAACACGTGCTGCATCATACGCATCGGGATTAAAGAGTTGATCTTTAACTAACTCTAAAAAGTTATCGCAAAAATGTTGCCAAAAGAACTCTTCAGCAGATTTAAGTGCAAGCCCAAACTCATTCTTTTCCAAATAATGTTCGTATGATGTATAGGTCGCAGAGGCTTCATGCACGAGCCATTGATGCTCTACAGAGAGTGTAACTTTCGCTGCTACATCAACCTCCTGCGTATGCTCATAAATAAACCGAAATGCGTTCCATAATTTAGTCACCAAACGAGTACCGATTTTAAGCTGATTATCAGAAAACGCTACATCTTGGCCCAAGTTACCCGATGCAGTCCAATAGCGCACGGTATCTGCACTATAGGTTTGCAATAAGTTTTCCGGACTGAGTGATGCATTGCCTTTTGATTTAGAAAGTTTCTCTTTAGCATCGGCAAGTACGTGACCGGAAATTACAATAGACGACCATGGTATCTGTTTGTTATGCATCCATGATTTTACAATGGTATAAAATGCCCAGGTGCGGATAATATCATGTGCTTGGGGCCGCATGCTCATCGGTATAAATTTCTGAGCGGCTGCATCACTAAACAGATCCGCATCTTGCGGATTAAGGTTAAGCATCTGATAACAAATATACGGCGTCAGCGATGAGGTATTCCAGGTATCCATAACATCGGTATCAGCAATCAGCTTTCGCCCGGCAAATTCTGCCGGAACTTCACCCGGGTATGCTGTCTCTTGTGGATCGATGGGTAATGCACTCACCGGTGGCAATAAGAATTTATCGGTGCCTTCAACATGCCACACCGGAAATGGGATACCAAAAAAGCGTTGGCGCGAAAGACACCAATCCCAGTTAAGATTCTGTACCCAATCAACATAGCGCGCCTTCATAAATGCAGGGTACCAGGAAATCTGCTCTGCAAGCGCTATAAATTCTTGCTTGTAGTCCAGAATATTCAAGAACCATTGCTTAAGCATCAGGTATTCAATAGGCTTTTTGCAGCGCTCATGCAAGCTCACACTGTGCTCAATCGGACGGCGATTAATAAGAGCTTTATGTGCTTCCAGCTCTTGCACCACACGCGTGCGTGCATCTGCAACTTTTAACCCCGCAAGTGAGCCGGTATCAGCAGTCCATTTGCCATCAAAGCCGATCGATTGCTTGTAGGGTAAATTATGCTTTTTGAACCACAGAATATCGGTCTTATCGCCAAAGGTACAGCACATTACCAATCCAGTACCCTTTTCCATGCTCACTAAATCGTCAGCCAGAATTGGCACCATATGCCCGGCAAGCGGTACTTGTGCCTGTTTGCCTGCAAGGTGCTGATAGCGTTCATCTTGTGGATGGTACAATAGTGCAACGCAGGAATAGAGTAGTTCTGGACGCGTCGTGCCGATAATTAATGGATTGCCTTGCTCATCTTTAAAGACAATATCATTAAAAAATGATGCTTCTTGATGATCATCAAGTTCTGCCTGGGCAACCGATGTGCGGCAGGTAGTACAATAGAGTGCCGGCTCATGCTTGCGATAGATATACCCTTTGTTCACCAGCTCAATAAATGATTGTTGCGAAATTTTACGTGTTTGGGGCGAAATGGTGGAATAACAATGCTCCCAATTTACTGAAAGCCCCATGCGTTGCCATAAATCCATAAACTGCTGCTCAGCTTCATGCGTTTCCTTGAGGCATAAATCTATAAATGCAGAACGACCAATAGTTGGGGCATATACGTTACATTTTTTTTCTATATAACGTTCGGTTGGCAGGCCATTGTCATCAAAGCCAAAGGGATAATAGACACTAAACCCGCGCATACGTTTGTAGCGGGCGACAATATCGGTCTGCGTATAAGAAAATATATGCCCGATATGCAGATTACCTGAAACGGTCGGTGGTGGCGTATCGATGGACCACATGGGCCCTTCATGCTGCTCCTGCGCATATGTCTTTTCTTGGTCCCATTTACTACGTATTTTGGCTTCGTAGTCTTTATGTTCGTAACGTTTATCCATCGCGATCCCCGGTATATAGTGCAACCCATGCCTGCCCAAACGAGCATTTAAATCTTTGTACTCTTAAAGTGTACTGCTAAAGCCGCGCTTGGTCAAAAAGGAACATATACCGGTTACGCCTCTATTCTTACTGCATATTGCTGATCAAATTGAGCTAATAGAGTACGAGCATTCATGTGCGTTTGAGCATCCAAAGGCAACTGTAGCATATGTTCAAGCGAGGCGCGCGCAGTTGCAAAATCCCCCTTTTTTTCATGGCATGCGGCAATACGTATGCCGATCTGGGGTAATTCTGCCATTCTATGCTCAATACGTTTAAAACAGGCAAGAGCGTCATCATATGCATCACTTTTAAAATAAGCTTCAGCCAAATTAAACAAAACGCGCGCATCATCAGGGCGCTGAGCAACCACTTGCCGGAATGTAGCAATTGCATCAGGTAAATTTTGGGCCATATAATAGGCATTACCTAATGAAAAGAGTATTTCGGTGTCATGCGGATCGAGCGCGATCGTTTTAAGAAATCCCCAAATCGCCTCGTCATACTGTTTTTGCACAAAGGCAGCTTTTGCATAGGTCGAATATCCAAACTTGTTATCAAGGTCTGCGATGGTACAAGCCTTTTTAAGCTGCTCTAATGCTTTTGCTGCTTGCCCCTTTTGGTTATACAAATTTGCTAAATTAAAATATGCCTTGCCATAATGGGGGCGTAATTTTAATGCATTCATTAAACAGGTTTCTGCCTGATCGTATTCTTTTTTGCGTATATAAAATGATGCCAAATTATTATACCCTTCAGGATAATATCTATGTATGCGCAGCCCCTGCTTGAGCGCTTCAATAGCATCGTCAACCCGACCGAGCTCACTATAACATACGGCAATGTTATTCCAAGGATCGGCATACTGTTTATCCATCTGCGTCGCTTTTATATAATAGGGAATCGCTTCTGCATATTTATGCTCATTTTGCGCTATTTCAACCGCATAATTATTATATGCTCGCGCTTTGCCCGGAGCATTTGCAATAACACTCCACCAAAACTCTTTGCCTGAGCGCCATATTTTATTACGCTCGATGGTAAAAAAGCCCAGCATGCCGGTCAAAAGTAAAGTAGCAGTATAACGCATTGGCACGATTGGCAAAGCTGCCGCGCGCGCTGCAACAACCTCAACTGCTTTAACTAACGCAACCGCTAAAATAAAAAGCCATCCCATCGAAGCGGTATATGTTTTATAATCAACGAGCAACTCCGGTGATGGAATAATACTCGAGCGCGGCGCAAGGCAACAGAAAAACCACATTGCACCAAATGCTACCGGATGCAGCGGATCTTTGCGCATAAGCCGATACACTGCATAGGCAATTGCCAACAACAGCATGAGTGGAAAAATACAATCGGGTGCAAAAAAGCTACGACACAACATCCAATCATACTCAACGCTAATATTGAATGGCCATACGAACATAGCCAAATAGTGCAAAATCACCTTAAATTGCGAAATAAAGAAAAACCAAGGAGTTATTTTATCGGCAGGATCATGCGTAATGATATTGCCAATGTTGTTCTTCATCGCTAGTTTAAAGCCAAGGATATCAGTAAAAAATGTGGGCTTTAAAAAATAAACATAGATTCCGCCTACCATAAGCATTAACACCAAATGAAGCGGCAAACGCTTTTGCAGATCATTAAGATTCCCACGAGCTACAAAAAACCAATCGACAACCAACAGCAATCCAGGCCCAATAATGGCAATCTCTTTAGTGCCACATGCAAAGAGCGCCACCATAAACAGCATTACTATTGCGCTGTACATACCCGCTTTACTACGCGCATTGAATCCGTACAAAAAGCATACCGCCATACTCAATAACGCCATGCATGCAAGCCCTTCAAGCTCACCTTGAATTACATAGGAGACCGTTTGTGTTTGTACCGGATGCAGCAAAAATAATAATGCGGTAATAGTTGCTAATGCAAGTGCATTGCGTTTAAAGAAGCCGGTTACTTTTTGCAGTTCAAGTACACGCATAAAAAAGAAGAATACTAATAACCCATTAATGGTATGGATTATCAGATTACCTACGCGATACGAAAATGGATCGAACTTACCAATGCTATAATGAATGGAATTAATCCAATAACTTATCCAACGCGTTCCGGTAAAAAAGAGCGAAAAAAAATCATAATGGCGCAGCTGAAAATGTTTTTGGATATTGGCAACATCATCAAACTGAAAGCCATAATGCAGTGACCAAAAATAGGTCATTACCGTAACTGCGATCAAAAATCCTGCTACCGTTAGTTGATACCAATAGGAACATGAAGAAATGGATGGTGTAGTTGTGATATGCTCATTACGCGTTGCAACACGCTTTTTTGCCATTACAGAGCTTCCTTTTTTTTGCTTATATTACGATACTCTTTGTTGCGGCTATTGTATTACGCGCATGGCGATTTGTCTATTCTATTATTCGTACCCTTCCATAGTGCACGGTAATATCCCAAATGTACAACCCGTTAAAAAGAGTAAAGCTGCGCAGGGTCCACATGCTGCAGATAGTACATACCCAAAGCCATTAAAAAATCTTTGAGCATATTGAGTTAATAATTGATTATATGCATTACTGATGTTTACGTGTGCACCAGAAACAGTACCTGCTTGACGTACCGCTGTATATACAGGTAAAAATTTCCTCAGCATCTCCTGCCTTTCTGTTTCATTAACACGATTAACGAATGGATTAATGCGACTGTATACCATAAGTGCAGATTGTTCATCTATACGTTCAAGAGCCGTTGCTTTAGAAAGATTATTAAAAGAATATTGTAATGCTGCACATCCTGCTACAAAACATGATCCGCCGTATACCCCAAATGCATACTGACCTTTGACTGCATGACATACTGAAAAAAAAGCCAACTGTTGGAGCATACCTACCTTAAACCCATTAAACATACTTTTATCGAGAATCGGATCGCCCACTTCTTTAAACGTTTTAAATTTGTCCGCTGTTTGCGGAATCATGGCTGCTTGAGCTATGCCAATAGATATGGTAAGTATTGCCATATATAATCTATGCATAGTAAATCCTTGTGTTATGTGCTCTATGTGCGGCTATTGTATTACGTACATATATTTTTGTCTATAATCAGTTTCACTGCCATGCTGCTGCATCCGGACCCATGAGCTGCAATATTAAGTATCCCACCGGCGGGCCAAGAGCTGCAGCAACTGCATAACCACTGGCAAAATGCAAATCTTTGACATGCTCAAGTAATAAATTATTATAGGTGCTGCAAATGAGATGCGCATCCTCCATATACAACGGCAGCTCTGCAGTGCGCATCGCATGGTAACCGGCATAAAAAGCAGCAAACTCTTCTTGCCGCTCATCCAACGTTAAACGCGAACTTGATAGTGGCCATATTTGATTGAACACCATGCGAGCCGATGTAGTATTTATTCGTGTAAGTTCATGAATACGCCTTTTAGATTGGTATAGCATCCTACATGCAATCGCAAGCAAACATGGCCATTGCAAGCCAATGAGCGCGCCGGTAGGTTTTTGCATTGCTTCAAGATCAAGAGTTGTACGCATAATAACTGCTTGCTGCACACAACCGACAAAAAGCCCCGCCCAAAGTTGAGAATTTTTGAGGGAGTTAGACATGTCCTCTGCTGTTTTAAATCGAGGGCCTTCTATCACTGCCGCATGTATGCTGCTCTTAAGCAAGAATAAACTTATGCACATGATAGGCATATAGAAACATCTATAAGCCATCGCATACCTTTTATTATTTATATCCTAACATATGCAACACAAATAACGTCGGCAGTGGCCCCAACGCTGCACCTTGCATAAATCCTTGCGCGAACGATTTAGCTGCAATAGCTCGACGTAACACTGTATTATGCGCAGCGACCACATCAGCCTCCAATGGAATCTCGCCACGTTGCATCTGTTTATACTTCGCTATAAAGGCGGCAGCTTTTTCTTCTCTGCCCGGCTCTTTATCAAAAGACAAAGGTGGCGGTTGATGCATATGATCAAATACCACATGAATTGCATCATCTTGCCACGTATGCAAACCCACTATAACATCTTGTTTATACTTTCTTAAAGCGTAAGAAAAAAAAACTGAAAGCCCCCATCCCGCCATTATACCGGTGCCACCTGCCACAGGATGTTCTGCAAAAAAACCCTGATATGCAATGTATGCCTGTTGCGTACATCCGGCAACAAAGCCTGCAATTTCACAATTTCTGTAAACCTTTAGATAAGAACTATCTCCAGCCATTTTGAATTTAAGCGGCTCTGATTGCAACATCATAGTATGTATCGTACCACTGATCATTACCAGCGCAGTACAGATCATAGTTTTATAGGAAAATTGTTTATTCATAGAATTGCCCTTTTTGAGTTATTAACTTGGTTTTGCACTGAACTTCATCAATGCCCACACTATTGTTGGTATTGGCCCTAATGTTGAAGCAACCCAATATCCTTGCCAAAATGATTGCCATTTTATATTAGAGCTTATCCGAAAATTAGATAAATAGAGCATCTCCTTAATTTATTGGCTAAAATAGCCGGTAGATTAAACCCAAAAAAAGGAGAGCTCTAATGCTTATGATATCAAATAATGTATGGAACGAAATCAAAAATATTATTCCAACAAAATCTTCCAGTGTCGGCCGGCCTCAAAATGATCCACAAATTGTTTTGAGCGGCGTTTTTTATATTATGGTTACTGGAGCGCAATGGCACAAATTACCAGATTATTATGGACGTCCGACAACTGTGCATGGTCGATTTAGAATTTGGGTAAAGTCAGGCGTATTTGATAAAATTTTGAATAAATCGGCTGATGTAGCTATTCGTCATTTGGGTTTTCCAGAATCATTTTTAAGCGATACGTCATCAGCAAAAGCGCCTCTCGCACGATTTGGCGGCAAAAACCCTACAGATAGAGCCAAGAATGGTATTAAAAAAGGAATAGTTACAGATTGGAACAGAATCATTTTATCTGTTCTCGTTGATGCCGCAAATACACATGATTCTAAACTACTTATTCCCCATCTCCCGCAAATTGAAAGGTTTGTTGATAAACCAAAGGTCATGAGCACAGATTCAGCTTGGGATGCTAAGCATCTACGCGATAAGCTTGCTAAAGCAAATTTAGCATTGTTCGCATCTACAAATACCAGGCGTGATAAAACAAAAAAAGTATTAAGACCCGGCGGCCGGTGGCGAATCGAACAAGTTTTTGGCATTCAACAATGGAACCGTGGCATCAAAACTTGTTGGACAAAAACCAAAGAATCTTTTCTTGCTCTTTGCCAGCTTTCTTCATCCATTCATAATTTTAAGCTTGCTGGAATTTTCGGATAAGCTCTTAGATTCAAGTAAATCGTTGTATGCATTACGAACATTTGCTGTGTGATTTTTTCCTGCTTTGTACTCTTTAATAAAATGTTGCAATAGGTCATCTCTAGTTGCTGCCACGTGCGGATTTGGATTGAGTGCAAGCTTGTTAAATATCATGCGCGCACATGCTGTTTTATGTGCAGTAAGATGCTGAATATTTTGTGCACATTTTGCATGTGCACAAAATGAGCCCCAAAGAGATCCTAACCAGTGCACAAAAATGCCATCCATAGCTTCTGTTAGAAGCACATAACGAGGAAGTAATACTGTCATTGCTGCTTGCTGCGCACCTCCAATCATTAAGCCCGCAAGTCTATAGTCTGCTTTTGGAAAATCTGCCTCTTGTTTAAATTTGGGCAGTTCAACCAGTGCCTTATCACTTGACGCCGCCGCTTGAGCAGCCGTAATAACCAGCAAACTTATACTCATGAAATTAATGAACCGTTGTTGCATCGTATGTATCCTTTTTGTGTTATTAACATGGAAGCCTATTTCACCAGTTGCACCAGCATACATGCCACAGCGAGTGACGGTATGGGACCCAGTATTGCTGCACATGCATAACCATCCCAAAATGATTGCCATTGTATATTGGATTCAAGCAGAGCATTGTATGCATTACGAACATCTGACGTATGATTTCTACCAGCCCTGTACTCCTCAATAAAGTTTTGCAACCGAGTCTCTCTGGTTGCAACCTCTTGCGAATTGGGGCTTATACCAAGTGGCGCAAGTTTATTAAATATCATACTCGCACATTCAGTTTTATGCGCACTAAGATGCTTTATATCAGTTGCAAGCGCCTCATGTATACACATAGAAGCACCCAGAGATATAATCCACTCCCCTAAAATTCCTAATACACTGGCGTTTTCACTCTCCATTATATGAGTAATTGAAATGAATGTTGCAGCCTGTTGTGTACTTCCAGCCAAAAAGCCCGCAAGTTTATACTGTAATTGTGTCTTGTTGGGAATATCTGCTTCTGTTTTAAATTTGGGAAGCTCAATGAGTGCTTTACTGCTTTCTGCGGCAGCGTGAACTGTGGCAACTATTAATAAACTTATGCTCATGAAACTAATAAACCGTAGTTGCATCGTAGTATCCTTCTATAGTAATAAATTATATCCAATGTTAATCAGCATAAAAATTTTCATACGTAGCTTTATCCTTTTGAATTAATGCGGCATACCCCCTAACATAAGCAATGCAGCCGAACCGACAAACGCGGGTATTGGCCCTAATATTGTTGCAGCTATATATCCCTCACAAAATGAGCGCCATTTTACATTCCGGACAAGCAAAGCATTATATGCATTATATACATCAGCGGTATGTTTTGTTTTTTCCTTAAATGTTTCTACGAAATCGTGCTTTCGAAACATCCTGCCACCTTCTTCAGGATCAGCATAAGTACCTTCTGGATGCAACTTATCAAATATCATACGTGCACACGTTTTATTGTGCGCCGCCAAATCGCGTACATTTGCATCAAATTCAGCGCGCACACAAATTGAACTACCTACACATAGCATCCACTGAAAATATAGCCCTAATGAATATTGCTCCACCTGCATGTAGTTATCCATCAATGCAACTGTTGCCCCTTGCTGAAAACTGCCTACCAAAAAACCGGCAAGCTGATACTTGAGTCGTGGTATCCGCGCTTGCGTTTTAAATTTGGGAATTTCAATCATAGTTTTGCTGCTTGAAGCAGCCTGAATTGCTGAAGTTGCAACTAATAAAGTTATGATCAAGCTCAAACAATAATGCATTGTATCTCTCACTTCTATATTATCTCATCAAACCCAATTTAATCAGCGTATATGCTATGCCTATGGATGGCAGCGGCCCTAACACTGAAGCAGCTATATATCCTTTAACAAATGCACGTCTTGTCACGAAGCATTCCAGCATCCTATTATACGCAGCATAAATTTTTTTCGATTCACAAGCCTGCTCAGAAACTGCAGAACCGGATCGAAGTTGCTTGTATTGCTGCAAAAATTTGTGTTGAGAAACGATATCACCGTTGCCCATAATCTCATCATGCAACCATTCACTGGCCATATCTTCTAGTTGCGTCAAATAACGTATTTTATTGCTATAGACATCATGTGCCATAATTGAAAACAGAGCACACATAGGCCATTGGGCAATAAGTCCAAATGCCGCCCCTTTGGAATCCCCTCTAGATACCAGCGCATAAGCAGTTGCTGCACCAAATATTGCAAATTGGTGGACACAACCGGCCGCAAAACCAATTTTCATGGATTTTCGCGTTACACTCGTGGCAATATCCGCTTCTTGTATAAAATGTGTGGTAACGAGTGATGACTGCGCTGCCTGCGCTACCGCGGCTACACTCATAAAAATAAATAAATGTTGTTTCATAAAATGTATCCTCTAATTTAGAATTTCAACGGAGCATCAAGTATTCCCGTATGATGCAACACATAACAACCAACAATACCTGTTACCGGCCCACCTAAGGTGGCAGCAGCGCATCCGCGCCAAAAAAAAGCACTCAAAACAGCATTTTGCAATAGTTTATTATGGCATGCACGCAAAGTATCTCCATCTTTAACAGCAGCTCCGTTACGCGCTTGTATATATGCAGCTTCAACTTGAGGAATTTCTAGCAGAGGAATTCTTCCTTGGCGATACAAATAATCAGCTACAATTTTTGCAGCAAAAGGTTTTTTATTGCTGTCATGCAACTTACTTATCCGTTGTTCTTTTGCTTCTTTTAACATGAAAGAAAGACCTGCTGTAACCACCCAATTGCCCAGTAACCATACAACTGGTGCAGTCAATTCCGGCTTTGTTGCTAAGGATAAAAAACACTTAAATGCTAATGTCTGTTCTGCCATACCAACCATAAAGCCGGATGTTGCTGCTAGAGCTTTTGCCTTAGCTGATACATCCTCTTCTGTATGAAATCCATAGCGCAACGTTGATTTTGGTACCATTGCAGCGTTCACAGTTGCCGTTATCATGAACATCATAAGACTCAAACGAACATAATATAGATGCATCGCAAACTCCTCAATCTAGTTTAGTTGATGGATCAAGCACACCGAGCTTATACAAAGCTACAGTGCCGGAAGCTCCACTAATTGGCCCAACAGTTGCTACAGCTAAAACGCCACCCCAAAAGTGTAACTTTGTAACTTGCTGTTGCAATAATGCGTTGTATGCATCGCAAACGCTCGATGCATCTAGTTGTGAACCATCTAATCGAGGAGCAGCTTGCTCACCTCTGTACAACTGCAGATAACTGTCACGAAATGCTTCCAATTCATGAGGTTTATAAATACGATCGAATCCCATCTTAATCATTACCGGTACAAAAGATCTTTCTGAATTTTGTAATTCTTCTATTTTTTTTTGAGAGCTAGCCATCATATGAAAAGCCAATTTAAACGAACCAACCCAATGTGCAGTATATAAAGCACATGGCAAAACTGTATATTCGGTATTATCCATGAGTGATACAAAACTGGCAAATGCCGCTGTTTGTTCAGCTACTCCGGCTGTAAAACCTGCGCCTAGAGCTGCTAATTTAACTCCTAAATGTATATCCGCTTCTGTTTTGAATCGAGTGGGTTCAGCAGAAGTCAATGCAGCCTGAAGAACAGAACCGGACATCATCAAGATAATGCTCAACTGTACATAACGATAGGTATACATCATACAATCTCCTTATATAGATGCTAAAAACTAGGCATCACTCTAGCAAACTATGGAAAATTGAGCAATATATATGCGCATATAAACAACCTTTTGACCAATCATAAATCCTCTTTTACACTTACATAGTGTGATACGCATTTATCAACCGCTTAATTTGTGGGACGTACCCATGTTCATGTCGACTATTATTCCTGATACGATCCAGTTTTTCAAAAATACGCTCTGTTTAATGCTTGCCTATATAGTTGCCGTTACACTTGCCGGTGCATTTACCGCTTGGGTTGCTAAAAAAATGGGAGACGACACGGCTGATTATGCAGGGTTTTTAACACTCGATCCATTAGTGCATGTCGATCCCATAGGTGCAATTGTATTGGTATTATTAAGATTCGGTTGGGGACGCGAAATACCCATCGATATTTACGCAATTAAGCCACCATTGCGTGACCTTAAAATACTTATCACCTATTATAGCTCAACGTTTTTACATACCTTTCTTATTATTCTGTCTATCATTACCCTTGCGCTCATGCAAGCATATGCAATTACCACCGGTAGCGTTAGCGAAATTGTCACCAACTTTTTCCAAGCATTTATCGGGCTGAACAGCGGTCTGGGGTTATTGCGCTTTATCCAAGCCTCCGTTGATCTAATATTTATCCCGCTTAAAGTTGATGATGAACAGGCAATACGCATCGTTTCCTTGGCCACCACATTTTTGATACTATTTCTTTTAGGTACACGAATTCAGTACTTTTTTTATAAATTGAGCATTATGATCTCAATCGCCATTTTAGGATTATTCAGCTAATCGTAACCATCAATATACGAAATTTAGAACGCCATGAATGCAGAAGAACAAATACAGATCATCAAACAGGGCACCGCACAGGTATTGCCGCTGGAAGATCTTAAAAAAAAATTAGCACGCAACAAACCGCTTAAAATTAAACTTGGTGCCGATCCAACTGCACCTGATTTGCATCTTGGCCATGCGGTAGTGCTGAGCAAATTACGCCAATTTCAGGACCTTGGGCATGAAGTTCTGTTTCTTATTGGTGACTATACCGCACGCATTGGTGATCCCAGCGGACGCTCCAAAACGCGCCCACCGCTCACGCCGGAAGATATTCAGCGCAATATGCAGACCTATTTTGAACAGGTCAAAAAGATTTTGATTCCTGAAAAGCTTACCATTTGCTACAACAGCAGCTGGCTGGAAAAACTTTCAGGATACGATTGGGTAAAATTGTGCGGTAAAGCGACGGTAGCACAGATTATCGAGCGGGAAGATTTTGCACAACGTATTGCAGAAAAACGCCCGGTTGGCATGCATGAACTGCTTTACCCGCTTATGCAAGGGTACGATTCAGTTGCACTGAACGCCGATGTGGAAATTGGTGGCACCGACCAAACTTTTAACCTTATGTTCGGGCGCCACTTGCAAGAGCAGTTTGATCAAGAACCGCAGGTTGTGCTTACCATGCCACTGCTTGAAGGTCTTGATGGCAAACAGAAAATGTCTAAATCATTGGGTAATGCTATTGGCCTTGCAGAACCGGCAGATCAGGCATTTGGTAAATTAATGTCCATTTCCGATGAACTGGTATGGCGTTATTTGAGTTTATTGTTGCATGTTGAACCTGAACGTATTGCTAAGCTCCAAGAGCAAGTTGCGCAAGGCATTGCGCATCCCATGGATGTAAAGAAAAACATGGCCGAAGCGATTGTTGCAAAATTCTGGTCAACTCAAGAGGCTGCACAAGCACGCACGCAGTTTGAAGCGCTTTTCCAGCGCCATGATATGTCTGCTGCACAAGAATTTCAGATCCCTGCCGGCACCGCTAACCCGTTATGGATAGTTGATCTGCTTAAACTGCTACAAGCGGTCAAAAGCAGCTCTGATGCCAAACGACTCATTGAACAAGGTGCGGTAAGCATTGATGAACAGGTGATTACCGATTTTAGAGCTATGGTTGTGCTTTCTAATGCTATAATCGTAAAAGCTGGAAAGCACAAAATTTTTAAAATTTTGGTGTAAACATTAAACAGCAGTGAAAGTGAAGGCTGTCGACATTTTAATTTTTTATGGTATCATTAGCTATGAATGAGAAATCTCTTTTTCTAAAAATATCTAATTGGATGGTTAATCGATACTATGAACCAGCGCATAATCGCATTATTACTACTTTCAGCTTTAACTTCACATAGATTACAAGCAACTCCGCTACCACCCCATCTATTTAACTGCGGCCTGTTTAATAGTAATAACTTCAATTTATCTATACATAAAATACCAAAAATTGATTTTAATGCCCCGCAATTTGCAGCTATACGCAAACAAAGCATGGCCTTTGTTAAAAATAATTATGGATATATAGCAAGTTTTGTAGCATTGGCTTTTGGTCTGGGATGGTGGTATGAGCGAACTGCCTTAAGAAAAGTAAGTGATCAACTACAAAAAGCACAAACTATTAAGTGGACACAAGCAGGCTCCATAATGCTTCTAAATGGGCAATTACAAACTGCTGCAGGTAAAAAAGAAGAGCTTAATCAGCTTCAAACGTATGAAGAAACATGGCAAGAATTACAGAGTGATCAATTAACGCAATTAGCCTTTTTGCGCACCTTTTTTAATCTTAATGCCGAGTTATGGCCGCTTACTGCAAGACATTCTAAGAATCCCGTAACATATATAGAACAAGCATGCAGTAAAAAACCCAGTCGAAGACCACACATTATCTATTATGGTGATCGACCACTGTTTTGTACGTATGCCAGCGTACGCGGGCGAGCAAAGACATTACATTTAGATATCAGTTATGTTGCAGATCCAACTGCGCGCAACCTACGGGTTACCATTATACCGCGCTATAACGTAACTAAAGCTCCTGAGCTAGCAAAGATATTTGTAAATGAGCTTAATGCTATTGAAGAAGCTGTAACTCATGCCCATCTAAACAATGAGATACGCGTAAAAATCGAGGTGCCTACATTAATTGGTCCTCGTAATTTTAACTTACATGCAACATATGCATTGTCCAATTTTGATAATGATCTTGATGACATTCTGTCTCTTGAAGATCATTCCCATGAGCGATCGCATAGTAATTGATTACTTACATGCTATGTATCATTGACGCTTTGATAACAAAAAACTGTATATTCATGGTAGTAACCTCATTAACAGTTTTACCTGAGAGGTATTGTATGAAGCACACTGTTGCACTACTGTTCATAATTACTGCATCCATTAAATGCCAAGAAAAGAGAGCATTGCCACCTTCAACGCAAGAAGTTAAGCAAGCCAGAATAGCAGCCGTTATAGCAATGCAAAAAAAACAGAAACATGACTACTATGACTATCAACAGTTTTTTGAACAAGCACCCCATAGCCAGCCCAAAGATGCAGAGGTCCCGCGTTATACTGAATTTTAGATCTTTTTTTGATAAAAAAGATAAAATATGTTGAAAAAAACAAAAGTTCCTTGTAAATTCGAACTATGACTTCGAAAATACAAGGAACTTTTATGCTTAGGCAGTTTTATTTAGATCAAATCACGTTTCAGTTCAAGGTACACCCTATTTGCGGCATTCTTGGGCCACGACAGGTAGGAAAAACCACATTAGCACGCGCATACGTTGAGCAAGAAGGAATTAAAGACGCTCACTTTTTCGACCTTGAGAATCCACTTGACCTCAGGCGACTTGATAACCCTATGCTTGGATTAACCTCAATTACTAGCGAACTCATTGTTATAGACGAAATTCAAAGAAAACCTGATCTGTTTCCAATTTTACGTGTATTGGTCGATCGTCCTGGTGTAAATCAACGCTTTTTAATCCTAGGCAGCGCAAGCCGCGATCTTATACGCCAATCTTCCGAAACACTCGCCGGACGCATTGGGTACCTTGAATTACCACCATTCACTCTTTTTGAAACCAAAGATAGCAAAACATTATGGATACGCGGTGGATTTCCTCGTTCATATTTAGCTGAAAACGAGGAATTAAGCTTTGTATGGCGCCAAGGATACGTTACCACATTTATAGAACGTGACATTCCATTATTGGGTTTTAATGTTCCACCTGAACAGATGAGACGTTTTTGGGCTATGCTTGTACACTATCAGGGACAGATTTTTAATGCTGCTGAAATCGCTAAATCACTCGGTGTTTCAGATCACACCATTCGCAAATACCTTGATATTCTTGCCGGCACGTTTATGGTACGCATCCTTTTACCGTGGTTTGAATATCTTCATAAACGACAAGTAAAATCCCCCAAAATATATATCCGTGATAGCGGCATTCTTCATGCGTTACTCGGCATAGAAAATCATGAGCAATTACAACGATACCCCGTGCTAGGATCGTTTTGGGAGGGATTTGCGCTTGAACAAGTTATTTATGCATTACAAGCAACAACTCATGAATGTTATTTTTGGTCAACCCAAAGTAACGCTGAACTTGATCTGCTCATTATGAAGCATGGCAAACGGATTGGCTTTGAATTCAAATATTCTGATAGCCCGAGGATAACTAAATCTATGCGCATTGCACGCGAAGATCTTTCTCTCGATTGCGTTATCGTTGTATATCCAGGCTCGCAAATTTTTCCTATGGAAGAAAATATATATGCATATGGTCTTGATAGCATAGCAACCGGAGCATTTACTCAACAGCTCAAAAAGGATTTGAATATTGCTTAAACAGTCCGCTCAATAAATGTGCGCAGCGCTACAACATGCTGATTAAATGTTTCCGGATGGGCTGCAAATTCTTCATTAACATTAAGAACCAGTACCGGAATGCTGCGCATCTGCTCAGTAATACCATCTTTTGCAAGTAAGAACTGCTCATGCTTGTTGTGTATTTGCTCAAGGTAATCTAATGACAAACTACTCTCTGAAGGTCGTTGACGTTTTTTGGTACGTGCAAATGCAACATCGGGTGTAATCTGCAAATAAATAAACCCTTTTGGTGGCCGCGTATGTTGCGTCAAAAAGCTAAACCATTCTTGATACATCTGCCATTCACTGCCGGTCAAGAAACCATGTTCATAACCATTTTTGGCAAAACAGTAATGCCCTGAATAGACTGAGCGCTCCACAATGCGCACTGTATTGCCATACATCTGCTGCTCTATCAGCTGTTCTCTGATTCTACACATTAATGTTAATGTTTCTAATGTATAGGCCCATCGTTGCGGGGCTTCATAGAAATTGGTCAACAATGATTGCCCGTATCCTTGATCTTGCCAATCATGAATGGGCTCCAACGCTACCGAAACTTCCGGCATTGCTTCCTGAACTAAGGTTAAGAACGTAGATTTGCCCGCGCCGATATTGCCTTCAACAATGTACATATGTGGTGTGCCTTATGTAGTTTTATACTTAAGTTTAGTCATGGTTTTCTTAGTATACATGCTGTTGCGATATCTTGGTATTTATTTTGTTTGAAAAAAATTAGTCCTAACTACGCGTGACGCGGCCATTCTTTTTTATCTTAAAGAAGAGCTTTCTATGATCTTGCTCGCGTTGAAATGGCATTATAAGTCTTTCCGTTGCCGAAAGTGCGCGTGCCATTTGCCATCCACGTTGCGCTTTGGAATCAACAAATTGATCATCTTTTTTCACTTGAGAATCTTCCGCTCGCTCATCATCCAGATAATCTCCAAGTGCCTCCAAACCTTGATTAAGTAAAAGACCAATTACCGCACCAGCGACCGAATAACCTCCAAGCCGCACTACATGTGCAACTATGGAAGATGATTTTTGTTGCTTAGATCTAGTATCCTGTCGCTCTGATGGCCTGCACAATCCAATCACTAGTCCTGCCAACCCAAAACCTTGTATCCATGAGCGTGCTACTTCTGCACGCGATGACATTGCTTCCATAAATTCTGCCAGCTCTGCTCTAGTATACGTTATACGCTCTTGTGGTTTGCTGGTATTTGCAGCACAGACATTAAACAGTATATTCATTAAGAACATGCTCAAAAGTATACCTTTTTTCATGCAGAAAACCTTTCTCAAATAATTTAAATAATGTTAGTTTTAAGGTATAATCAAAACATAAAAGTGTCAAATAGTAGCTATGCTCATGGCACTATGATGCGCGGAATATCCACCGCAAGCCCGACGGCAACCTCGCGTGGGTTAAAACTACCGATTATTTCCGCAAACTCTGTCATACGAACTTTCGGATAATCTCCTAAAAGCGTAACCTCTGCACCGACCTGAGCTTCAGGAATGTCGGTAATATCAATGGTAATGCTATTCATCGCAATGCGCCCGAGCACCGGCGCATATTGCCCGCACACTAGTACATACGCACAGTTGGATGCACGGCGCTGGTATCCATGGCAATATCCTGCAGCAAGTATCGCAAGACGTGTTTGACGATTCGTTATATAAGTTGAACCATAACCGACCGCTGTGCCAGCCGGCAACCAACGGACCGCAATTATTATCGTTTTGAGACTTAATAGTTGGCGCATCACTATATCGCGTGCTGCAAGGTGTTGTGCATATGCGGTTGATGGGCTCATGCCATATAAACCTGCACCAACACGTACCATGTTTGTTCGCTGTAGGCCATACTTAAGCAATGCTGCCGTTGCATGCATATGCACATGTGGCACCTGCAATGCTCGCTGTTGCACCAAATCGATACATGCATTAAACTGTGCAATTTGCGCCATGGTATAGGTTGCATCATCAGCATCCGCTTGTGCGCAATGGCTCATAAGACCTTGAACTTTGAGTAATGGATACTGTGCAAGCGCATCAAGCACCATCGGCAGCTCCTCGGGTAAAAAACCAAAGCGTGCCAATCCGGTGTCAATTTTTATATGCAGATACAATGGGCGCATTACCCTGTGCGCAGCGGCAGCAAAGCGTTCAATATCAGCACACGTATGTAATACCAAATCAATAGCATTGACCGCTGCAACTTCCGGATCATGCTCAACCACCGTCATAACCAGTATGGGCTTGGTAACGGCCAATGCACGAATTTTGAGCGCTTCACTTAAGGTTGCTGTTGCGTAATAGGCAATTGCCGCGTGATTGCGCGTAAGCTCTACTATCTGGGCGATGCCGTGGCCATATGCATTACCTTTAACTACGCATGCGAGTGCTGCGTTGCCCGCAAGCTGCTTAAATATGGCAATGTTATGCTCAAGAGCTGCTTTGCTGAGCTCAATAAAGATTGGCTGATACATAGGGTGTATTATCGTTCAGTTTTTTTTGTTATGATGAACATACTACATCAATTTAAAGAAACTATCGACTTTAATATTATCAGGATCAGCTTCATGCTCAAATTACCTTTGGATATAAGCTCATTTGCGCAACTACGTCGGTTGAATTACCTATACGTGGACAAAACGGAGTATGCCTACAATCTTATTACCGGCGGTCGACGATTCTTTCTTGCACGTCCTCGCCGATTTGGCAAATCTTTATTTGTTTCTATGCTCCAAGAAGCACTGACCGGCAATAGAGATTCCTTTAAAAATCTATGGATCGATAGCTCTGATTTTGCATGGAAACAGCATGGAGTTATTGTGCTCGACTTATCTTCCATGGGCATTAACGATGTGGCTTCGTTTGATAAAGGTTTGTGCTACACATTACAAAAAATTGCTGAAGATTATAAACTTGCAATCTCTTTGGATACAGTAAAACCCGAATTAGCTTTAAACGGTTTAGTAAAAGCTTTACACAAAAAATTCGGTGCCGTTGCAGTCCTCATCGATGAATATGATAATCCCATCTTGCATGCACTTAAAGATGTTGAGCTTGCAACTGCAATTCGTGATGCTACGCGTCGTTTTTTTGCTGCCATTAAGGCACTGGATGCAGAAATAGACTTTGTTTTTATCACCGGGATAAGCTCATTTTCTAAAGCAGGTGTTTTTTCCGGCATGAACAACTTGCAAACTATAACCCTCGATCAGCGCTATGCAGGCATTTGCGGTTATACTGAGCAGGAAATAGCATCCAATTTTTCTAACTACGTACAACATTGGGCACATGCATCACAAACATCGTCTGAACTTCTTCGCCAAGAAATTAAGAACTGGTATAACGGGTATCGATTTTCAAAATCTGATGTAGCTGTGTATAATCCATTTTCCCTTATGCATGCATTAGCAGCACAAGAATTTAGAAATTTTTGGTTTTTGTCCGGTACGCCAACCTTTCTCGTTGATATGATGCGCCGAGAGTCACGCACCTTTGATGCAGAAAAATTGGAAGTTTCTGAAGATTCTCTTGGAGCTTTAGATGTACATGCTGCACCATTGGTTGTTCTACTGTTTCAGGCAGGGTATCTTACCATTGTTGACTACGATCCAAGCAATCATTTTTATAAACTCGATTATCCTAATGCTGAAGTAAAAGTGGCATTTCAAAAATATTTACTGCAAGCAATAACAAACATTAATGTTACTAGCCTTGAAATTCTTGCAAAAGATTTTAAAGCCGCATTACAAAAGCGTGATATGGCAGAATTAAGAGATATTCTTCTGCAACTCTTTTCCCATATACCATATCAGTTACATGTAAAAGAAGAAAAATATTACCATTCGCTCCTGATCATGCTCTGTATTGCTTCCGGTGTTGAAGTCAGCTCAGAATATTCAACGAGTGATGGCAGAATCGACCTGATATTACATGTACCAAATGTTATATATGTTGCAGAAATAAAGTTTAATAAATCTGCTGCGCAAGCGATCGCGCAAATAAAAGAGCGCGGTTATTACAAACCATTTCTTGCAAAGAACAAACTTATTGTGCTGTTAGGTTTATCATTTGTGCGTGAGCCACATCACTTTGATATAGAACTCGAACATGAAGAATTATAAATAACATCAATTTAAACAAACGGCAAATATGAGCATGCAACGAAAAACCTCTTCTCAAGTTTCTCCTGAACAGATAGTGTATGGCGTTCACCCCATTATTGAGCTTTTAAAAGCAAAAGCACGCAAAATTATACGCCTGTATACTACCGATCCGGTACCCAAAGCATTTGCTCAGATAAAGGCAATGCTACCTACTTACCCGGTAACCATAAGCTACGTGAATAAGGCGCAACTTGCACATCTGGCCGGGACGCCGGATCATCAATCGCTGGTGGCTATTGCTGCACCATTTGTGTATCGTAAACAGTTTTTTAATCCCGACAAAGCACCCTTTTTGCTGATGCTTGATGGCATACAAGATGTGCGCAACCTTGGCGCAATCTTGCGTTCTGCATACTGCACTGGTGTTGATGGTGTAATTGTTACCCAACGCCATGGCGCACCGATCAATGGTGCAACGCTGAAAGCTTCTGCAGGGCTTGCTGAACATATTGCTATATATCAAGCGCCGTCGCCATTACAAGCTGCGCAAAGCCTCAAAGAGGCCGGATACAATCTATATATAACCAATTTCAAAGGTGAAAATGCTGCACGCATTACCTACCAACGGCCATTATGCTTGGTAATTGGTAGTGAAGATATCGGCGTGAGTAGCTCGATCTTTAAATACGGTACACAAGTTACTATTCCACAGCGCTCAACGGATATTTCGTTTAATGCTTCCGTTGCTGCGGGGATTATGCTCTTTTTAGCTGCACAACAAGATTAAAAACAATACATTATTGCAATTCCAATCTTTTTGTCATTCCAGCGTAGGCTGGAATCCAGTAATTGTAATCAGTTTTTATTTTATCGCTGGTTTCCAGCCTACGCTGGAATGACAAAAGAAAAAACACAACAAGATTAAGCCGCTTGTACACGCTCCAGCGCAGCAATACGTTCTGCGCATGATTCAGCACGTCTAGATGCTCGTGGATGATATGGATCTACAGCATAAGTGAGATATGGGTACTTATCCAAATCTATACTAAGCACAGCCCATGACTTTTTTATCCCTGTATGCACCCAAGTAAAAAATTTTTGAGCCCCTTTGAGCGTATTAACATCTTGAGCAATATTACCATCAGCGCGCCATTCGACCAACTGCGAATATGCACATTTTACAAGTTCGCATAGCAATCTTCTCGTACATGACAATCCACACAATTTTATATATGAAGCATCTGTATATGATTCACGTCCCCGCATATATGCATCCGCTCCCAATGTAGGTGCAATTTTGTTCCACAACCAATCAAATGCTGCACCCGTAGCGGCTAATACCACTAAAATATTAAAATTATCATGATATTTCAGATGCCCAGCCTCATGATGGATAAGTGCCACATGAATATCCAGCTTTGCCTGCACAGATGCAATCTGCTCTGCATCTATTTGAGGGTCTCTCATTAAACTACGCATGGTACGCAACAGATCCTTGAGTTCTTTATAATTTGCATTGCTCATAGCAATAGAATTGAAATTTGCCGAATAATGAGTATCGCTGGATATACCACGCATAATAGAAATGCGCTCCGGCTCTTCAACGCCCGCTCGCCCAAGCTGTTCACGTATAAATGCACAGACCTTTTTGTTAGTAATTTTTGTAAGCATGTATGGCTCTAGAAGCAATTGCCCTGCATGTTCTAACGCAGGTAAAGCCCAGCCATAATTAAGATCTTGTTTAAACACAAAATTTTTATAATCATCCCAAGTATAGTTTTCTATATACTTAGATATTTGTATAAAACCTTGGATAGGAATAGTACTGAACATGAGAAAGAGCAGGTAACGAATCATGAATAAACCCTCTTTAATATTAAAAGTATAATGCGCGCAACGTTTGCGCTCTCTAGCGTATAGATTCTTGTAGAAAAGGCAAATTTAAACCCCTTTTGCTCTCATCTCTTGACGCCCGCAGCAAAAAAAAGGTACACCTTAGACAAGGGAATAAAAGGGCGGGCAGTATGAAACTGAGATACGAACATATAAAGAGTACCTGCGCCATCGGCGCAATGCTGATTTTTCTCATTACCGTACACACCTTGGCAGTTTATATATTTGCCGTACGCAATGTTGTAACACATGTTGATCCGCTGGCATCTTCTGAAGGTATAACCGCACTTAAAGGATATCTTGAAGATCCAAAACGTTATCAGCAAGAATCAACTACACGCTTAGCGCATAATATGCAAAAAACATTCGCTTATATTCAGAGTATAACCATAGCACAAACACCGGACCATACCATTCGTGCACAGATCAACTTGCATAAACCATGGATAGAGTTGGTGCAACAAGATCAAATACTCATGCAAAACGCCAGTGCAATGCCAAAAAAATATCTTGACGGTTCATACCTGCGCGGTATTACACAACTGGACACCACCCTTGCAGACCCCGAAACTGCGGAAGTTTCATCACAACTTATTACCGCACTACAAGAAATTGACCAAGAAATTATCGCTCACAGTTATATCACCTGCAACCACCTGCATGAAATTCGTATCCATATGAAGCGTGATAATATGGAACTGGTCTGCAATCGCACGAGTTTGCCGGATAAAAAAATAGTTGATCAATGTAAAAAAATTAAACATGAACTTGAAACGGTAGATCGTTACCCGGACGGCATATGTGCTGATGTTCGTTTTTGCAATCAAATTATTATTTCTAAATTGCAAGCAAGGAGGTAATACATGGCCAAAGTATTAAAGGAGCAACTGGTTACCTCAATCGATATTGGCACAACAAAAATATGTGTCCTCGTAGGACAACAAATTGGTAATACCATAGAAATTATCGGCATGGGCAAGGCACCATCAGAAGGTTTGCAGCGCGGTATCGTCGTCAATATCGGCAAAACAATACAATCAATTAAACTTGCTATCAAAGAGGCTGAACTTGCTGCCGGACTTACTATTGATCGCGCACATATAGGTATTTCCGGAGCACATATTCGCTCGCAAAATTCACATGGTGCAGTTGCTATCAAAAAAGGCCAAGTTCGCGAAGCCGATGTTACCGAAGCCTTAGAGGCAGCACGCGCAATACCGGTTCCTGAAGGATATCAAATATTGCACGTGCTGCCCAAATGGTTTGTTATTGATGGGCAGGAACGCATTCAAGATCCTATCGGTATGCATGGCATACGGCTTGAAGTACAAGCGCATATCATTTTGGGCGCTATCGCCTCAGTGCAAAATTTAGTCACCTGCTGCCAAGAAGTGGGAATTGTAGTACAAGATATCGTCCTTGAACAACTCGCATCAGCATATGCGGTGCTCAGTCCGGATGAACGACATCTTGGTGTTGCACTCCTTGATATTGGTGGTGGCACGTCAGATCTTATCATTTATAAAAATAGCAGTATTTTCCACAGCATGGTTTTACCGATTGCCGGCAACCATTTTACCCATGATATTGCCATCGGATTACGCACATCTATTGCAGATGCAGAACGCATAAAAATCGCCTATGGCAACATTAACCTACAACTTCCTGATCAAGAAATTAGTGTAGAGCTTCCTCATAAGCAGGATCATACCTCTATATCCAGTAGATTACTCAGTACTATTCTTTTTGCGCGTGCACAAGAGCTTATGACACTTGTCGCTCGCGAATTTCATGAAAAAAAATTACATCCTCTATGCACTGCCGGTTTAGTTATTACCGGCGGCGGCTCACAGCTACGCGACCTTGATAAACTTGCAAGCAGTATGCTCAATATGCCGGTACGCATAGGCAAACCTCATGCAATTCACGCATTACCCGGAACCTTAGAAAACCCCATGTACGCAACAGGATATGGTCTTCTCTTATATGCAATGCATAAGAAAAAAGATTTTTTTGGAGTAGCACACAACGGTCAAATTGTTAAACGCGTTATTGAACGCATGAAATCATGGGTTAATGATTTCTTTTAGCCAAAAGGAGAATCTATTATGATCAATCTTGCGCGTGATGAACGTGACGCAGCAGTAGCTTGCATTAAAGTCATCGGCGTAGGGGGAGGTGGAGGTAATGCAATTAATAGCATCATTGAATCAGGTTATAATGGGATCGAGTTTATTGCTGCAAATACAGACGCGCAGGCACTTAATCTTTCAAAAGCAGCACATAAGATACAGATTGGTATCAAATCGACTAAAGGGTTAGGAACGGGTGCTGATCCAGAACTAGGCAAACGTTCGGCTGAAGAAGATCTTGATAAGATCTTTGAAGCTGTTGGGGATGCGGACATTGTCTTTTTAACTGCGGGCCTTGGCGGCGGCACCGGATCAGGTGCATTGCCGGTAATTGCACGTAGTCTAAAAGAAAAAGGTATTTTGGCAATTGCGGTTGTCACAAAACCATTTACATTCGAAGGTAAAAAGCGCGCACGCGTAGCACAACAAGCATTCGATGCTCTTAAAAAAGAGGTCGATACGCTTATTGTTATACCAAATCAAAAACTGCTTGATGTTGTAGACAAACATGTTTCTATGATCGATGCATTTGCTATGATCAATAACGTGCTCGGACAATCGATCAAAGGTATTTCTGATATCATTACAAAACCGGGTCATATTAACGTGGATTTTGCCGATGTCAGAACTATCATGAAAGATCGCGGTCTTGCACTTATGGGTACTGCAAGCGCAACGGGGGAAAAACGTGCGCAAGAGGCAGCATTCAAAGCAATCAATTCTCCACTGCTGGAAAACATGGATATTCAAGGAGCACGTGGCGTGCTACTTAATATTAGCGGTGGCCCGAGCTTGAGCTTGCATGAAATTTCACAAGCTGCTGCAATTGTGTATGAAAAAGCTGATGAAGATGCGTATATCATTATCGGTTCAGTAATCGATGAAACTATGGCTGACGAAGAGGTTTCGGTAACTATTATTGCAACCGGATTTGATGAACTTAACAAGGATCATATAGATACTACGATTCTTGAAAAAGCTCAGCCAAAAGCGACTGCTTCTATGCTCCTGCATAAAAAAGAGCAAGAGCCAATAAAAGCAGCAGATATGGGAGCTGCTTATCAGGGCATGTCTGCAACATCAGATACTGCTCATTATGATACCATGCTTGATGCACAACACCTTGATATTCCTGCATTCTTGCGTCAGCAATACAATAATCATGATAAAGCATAACTGCTAAGACTCTTTATTGTATAACACAAAAAAAGAGATGGGCCTTATCACAAAGCTCATCTCTTTTTTAATGTAACGTAATTCAAATCAAATTAGTTAATGCAATTCCTCGATGAACTCTATTCACCATCCATCTCATCAGATTCTTCTTCCGATTCTGATGCTGATTTGCCCCATGAAGCAGCCCACTCTTCTTGATTATCAACTATTTTATGCGCGCCACGCTCTTTAAGCATCGCTATAATCTGCAAGTATCGGGGTTGTAAAGAAGCAATATATTCTTGCTCAGAACTATATCTTGCATTCGGCACATAATTACGTGATAGATTCACCAATGAACGGTATGCACGTCCAAGTGGACTAAATATACCATCATCAAGATTAATTATATCTACGCTTGCCAATTCAGCAACACGAGCAAAATCAACCTCATCTATTGCAATAAGAAGCTTTTCAAGCCTATCTTCTTTAGTTTCTGTACTTTTGGCAAGCAGAGGTGCAGCAAACAAAATCGCTAATATCATTATCATTTTCTTCATAATAAAACTCCTCATAATGAATAACAAACAAATTAAATAATTGATTTTCTACCGGAAGCTAGCCACTCGTCCCATCTATCAATGAGAACAATCGCTCCACGACTTTGTAGTATAGATATAATCTCTTTATACTTATCGATTTTAGTCGTATCTGCGTTATCACGTTTATTTTCTTCATCTGCCAAAAGATGCAACGCCTGCCCCAATGGACTAAAAATACCATCGTTTAAATTGACTATATCAGCTATTGCCTCTTGTCGTACCGTTACAACGTCAGCAATACCAATTGCATATATAAGATTAAAAAGCCGATCTTGTTTGCTTTCCGTGGTTACGGCAAACAAGTTAACAGTAGATAGAATAGCTGACAAAAATAGAACTTTTTTCACAACGACCTCCATTGGGACTACTTTTTTGGATAGACCCCTTATTTAATTTTATTATAGCAAATTACTTATACAAATTGCAATATACCACGATACCACCTATAGAATAGCCAATGTAGGGTTGAAAACCACATTTTTGCATTTTTTTATTAAATACTCTAAAAAACGCACTAGAAACGCTCATATATACGAACAAATCGCTATTTTGTAAAAAAATCTTCAAACTCTTGCTTTCTTGCCCCCTACAATGATATATTTATAATAGAAAATAAAGGGTGTGGCGCGGGGCTACATTGTATCTATTATTAACCAAAACTATTTGTCGTAAAGACAGATAAAGGAGTTTTTTATGAAGAACATATACATATTGGTTTTTTTTGCAGGAGCACAATTGCAAGGCGCTGCCAGCAGTGAAAGTTTGGGAGCAAAATTTACCCGTTTGGCTCATGCACTTACCAGCAGCAACGAAGAACAAAAAAGAGCTGCCGTAAATGAAATTTATAATACACCGCGCTTACTTAGTACCATAGAGATCAAAGCTACGCAAACACCTCAAACAAGCAGCCCATCAGATAAACAATTACATGACGCTGCTGTAAAAATTAAAGCACATCTACCTGCTACAGGCCAAACCACTGAAAAAGAAAGCCTGGCATCAAAAATATCACGCCATGCTTCTATAGTAAAACATTCGCTTGAAGGTGATTTTGACCAAATGGAACAAGAAATAAGAGAAAACCCTGGTTATCGTGCTATTTTAAAGAACGCTGCAGCAGGCGATTCTAAATGGAAAAGATCGCAAGACGATGCGAAAGAAATCATATCATATTTAAAGTATCAGCGAGAATTTGCAGCTGAATTTAGGTAATCCTAACTAATAGTCCCATTATTTTGAATCTATAAGGCTCCTCATGCACGCGCATGAGGAGCCTTTTGCGTTTTCTACCCCCCCTTCCTGTCAACAATGCTCACACATATTCAATTTCATATATACATAAATAAAATCATCGACCCCCAAGGCCTCTTGCAAACGACCCAGAACCTGTTACAGTAAAAGAGAACATAATACTCTTAAACGCGAAAGGTCGTTTATTATGATGAAAAAGAGCTTATTGTTGACGGTATTAACCTTCGGCATAGCAACCCCTCATAAAACTCTACGTGCCGAGCTATCAGGTCCTGAAATTGCCGGATTAGCCGTAGCGGGTGCAGCTACGCTGTGCGGTATATATGCAATCGGCAAACAATGTGATGTATGGGGCAACCCCAACCCAAATGATATATTAAGACGGAGCAATTGCCTACTCGAGCAAGTTATACAGTATAGAAATATATTGGATGTGTATATAACGTGCCCAAGCGAAGATTTTCTGTATACATTAGCTATCGATGATGTACATGTAAGCGTACATTCATGGAAATTGGAGCATCAAAGCAGAGAAATAAGCGAATGCTTAAATTATATGCGACGCAGCAGGCATTATAGTACGAACTCTATAGTGCAAGAACAACTACGAGCTGCACAAGGTAATCTTGATGTATGGGCTCGCGATCTGCGCTCATTGGAAGATTATCTATGCAAGCATGCACCCTATTTTGCACTCTTTACGCAAGAAAAAAACTGTTTGAACACCTATGCACAAGAAGTTGCTCTTTATAATAGCTATGCATACAATCCAGAATATCTTAAAAATCAGCTCTATCAACAAGCACAATGCAAATATCATGATACCTATGCAATGATTAGCTACATCAAAAAACTGGAATGTGATATCAATTCATTACAGGGCTGCATTAATAAAGCGCTTGGTTATAACCGCGCCACCATTGCACAACGTATACTTGAGGTTATGCGCTACCTACATCAACTGGTCGTTAACGATCCAAGTTATGTGCGCCTAGTTAATGATTACCATCGCTTTAAAGCCGAACAAGAACGTCTGCGTATTGAACGCGAACGTCTTGAATATGAACGTATACAAGCAGCTGCTGAGCGTGCTCGTCTTGCACGTGAACGTGAACGCGCAGAATATGCACGCATGCAAGCACAGCGCGAACGTGAACAAGCTACGTATGCAGCTCGGTTGGAGCGTGAACGTATAGCACGAGAAATAAGACTGGAAAAAGAACGCCAAAACTATGCGCTGGATCGCGAAAACCAACAACTTGACCAACAACTGCAGCGTGAACGTGAACGTGCACGCCAAATAGAACAACGCGAACGCGAACGCATTCAACAGGTAGAACAACGCGAACGCGAACGTGCTCAAGCAGATGCTCGTCAAAAAGCTGACGCTGACCGCCGTCGTGAACAAGACCGTGCAGCGCGCGAAAAAGAAGAGAGCTTCAAACGCCGCGAGGCTGAACGCGAACAGGCGCGCAAAGAGGAAACAGAGCGCGCAGAACAACGCCGTAAATATGAAGAAGAACAACGCAAGAAGCGCAAACGCGAAGAAAAAGCAGCAGAAGAAGCGCGCAAACAACAAGAGCTCAAAGATGAGCAATATCGTTATACGGTTTTTGATAGATTTGCGTAAGTAATAAGATCCTTTTAAAATAACACGGGGCTGTGTGCTATACTGCATGCAGCCCTTATTATTTGCAAATTATCTGAAAATTTGATCATGGCTTAAATTAATGTACACCATGTACATCCGTTTTTGTCTTCCTCCCGCCGTCGCCTTTGGCTAAGGCGGGAGGAAGACAAAAATGGGAACTTATGATTTAATCAAATTTAAAGCTCATGAATATTTTACAAAATTGTTTTAGATACGGTCGCGTTATTTTACAAGGATTACCATGATCATCCAGCCACACACCAACCTTTCTATCTACATCGGCAATGCCAGCGACAACCTACATCACGAAACCTACCTCAATACAACATACGACTCCCTGTTAAACCATGAACCTTGGTCAAAACTGCGCACACAACTACCAATCAATGAACTTCTATTTGCACAGCAACAACATACTGCGACCGGCATTATCATCGATCGTCAGCAACAGATTGTCCCATTTAAGCCGGTAGCTGATTATCTTATCACCGCAATGCCCGGCATAGGCATCGGCATTATGACCGGAGATTGTTTGCCCATCATCATTTACGATCGGGGTCATCATGTGGTGGCAGCAGTACATGCCGGATGGCGTGGATCAGTACAAAATATCGCCATTACCGCCTTACGCTCAATGCAACAACAATTTGGCACGCAACTTAATGATATCAAGATTATTTTTGGCCCATCCATAGGCGCATGCTGCTATGTTGTCGGGCAAGAGCTTATTACGCAAGTTGAACAACATCCATATGGTCATGCAACGTTAACGCAACGAGCAACGGATACCATGTTCGATGTACAACAATTTAATCAGCTTCAACTGGAAACTTATGGTGTGCCTGCAGAGGCAATTTCAATAGACTATACCTCCTGTACATTCTGCCAGACAGCATATTGTTCGGCGCGACGCGATAAGAGCTCTGCATGTCGTCAGATGACGATAGCCCTACTTCATGATTAAAACTTCTTGCTTTTTTTTCTGAAGGGGGATAGCATAAAACGGAGCTAAGAAGGAGCTGTGGTAATGAAGCCTGTACCAAAGCAATACGGTACGCTACACTCCAGTCGCCCCCTGTTGTTATTATCTACACACAAATATTAATGTGGTTGATACAACATGGCACGTTTTTTTAGCTCCCTAAACTGATGTTCATATCTCCGCACAATTGACGGATAGTTAAGTACTACCACATTTTCTTGATTACTCAAATGCGCTGAATTGGTGAAATTAAATGAACCTGTCCAGACCATAGTTTGATTATCTAAATTCTTCTTAAACAGTACAAATTTATTATGCATGATGTTAGACATCGATTTTTTACGTGCTGTCGGTGACTGCTGCGGATTATACATGTATACGATAATGCCATGCTCATGCAATAACCCTATTTTGGTATAACGATCAGATAAAAATCCCGGATCAACAACAATCTCTATACGCACTCCACGCTGATGTGCAGCCATAAGCGCGTCAGCAATTTTTTTGTTGGTGAACGCATAAATTGCCAATGATATCTCTTCTTGCTCACTATTAATGAGATCTATTAATTTTTGCTGCAGATCATCGTCAGGTGAAAAGTATGCCTTATTGCACAATACGCCATCATCTTCTTGGACCGTTTCATACCCTGCCTGGTTGATTGCTTCATCACGATGCTGTACAGGCGTTGCAGATAGCCCTACAATAAAATGTGTTTTATTAAATGATACCGGAACCTTAAGCGCAAACCCTTTGCGTCCAGTGCCCGAATCTGTGTGCGTTCCACCGTAATAACTTGAACCGAGTAGGATAAAAAGAAGTAGTGGCGAACAATAGGCAACTATCTTTTTTATGAATGACTTCTTCATGCTACGCCCTTTTTTTTGCTTACTACTATCTTCTATCAGCTTTATTACCTCTGGGTAGTGTAATAAAATCGCATCAAACCCACAACAACTTTAATCCCGCATCGCGGATTAATGTACAAATGCCGGCGCAGCCACGGCTGGTGATCGCCGAGTAACCGGGGCCTGCCTCGGCATAGCTGAAAGCGACGCCTGGGCTCTATGGCGCGTTGCATAGCTGCGCAATAGATTTTGCTCCGCTTGTGCTTCTTGTGGATTTGTAAGCGGTCTTGCTATCGACCAATCAAGTGCCGATTTGCCATCACTATCTTTAAGCAATGGATCTGCACCATGTTCTAAAAGTAATCGCATAATGTTGAGTGCATGCTGCGCCGGCATATGGTACCCAACGCCATAAAATACTGCACCTTTGCCGCGTTGACGCAATACCCACTGCAACGGCGTTCTTCCGCGGTTATCCGGTAAGTTTATATCTTTATTGCCACCATGCTTTAGAATGTCATCCACCAGTTGATAATGCCCTTTGAGAGCCGCCCAATGCAGCGGTGTTTTGCCTTGATCATCTTTAATATGTACATTTACAGCAATCACTTTTTTCCCCGGGGCATGGTGCACTTTAAAAAGATCATGCGCAAAGCTCACATACCCTTCACGGGCTGCAACATGTAATGGCGTTGCACCATGATTATTTTGAGCATTTGGATTAGCACCAGCATAGAGCAACGGTATCACCAAGGAAATTTTATTTTTTGCTGCATCAACCGGCATGCGTATGATTTCTTCTTTTTGCTGACGTTTTGGTTTTGGGCCACATATATTTGTGGTCGCGGTATTACTTGAGCGATACTTGCCCATCATTGCATGCAATGGCGTATTTTTGTTGTTATCGGCTATGTTTGGATTTGCGCGAAATTCAAGCAACGTCATACCAATTCTGGCATATTGTCGCTGCTTTTGCCTGTCTTGTTCGGTGCGCAAGCGTTCGGCAACAAGATACAGTGGCGTGCGCCCTTTGTTATTCTTAACATTAAGGTGAGCGCGCTGCCCAATAAGATAGTAAACTACAGACGCATGCCCCGCTCGCGCTGCACGATGTAACGCTGTGTCACCATTACTGTCTTGCACGTTAATCTGTGCTCCACGCACTAACGCGGCTTTTACTCCTTTAAGATTGCCTGCACTTGCAGCTGCATGAATGGGCTCAAACTTTTTGCCGGCTATTACACCATGCAATGGCGATGCTAACAACAACGCTAAAGCTATAATATTGTATTTATACATAATTAACCTCAATTTCAAAATTATCGCAGATTACTCGTGAGCACAACCGCTCACCTTCTAGTGTATTAATATTAATTGTTATTTGTAAATAAATTTGGTATAACTGCGTTTTTTATGGGTTGCATAGGCCAATTTTTGGCTTGCTGCGTCTAGCCATAGCTCAACGAGAGATGGCTGACCTGCCTCGGCGAAGTCGGGCCTGTTAGTCCAGAAACTGTTTACTTTTTTAACTAATCTATTTAATCTAAGACCAAATATTAAAACCAAATATCTTACCCTGGAGCACATTATGATCCACCGCACAGCAATAATAACAGGGCTTTTACTTTCTTCCACAGCCATATTTGCAGCTGATGCAGACGCATCTTTGCAAGCAACAAAACAGCAGCTTACAAACCAAGTGTGCATAAAACTCACGCCTGCAAGTGATGGGACTCTGCTCAAATACAACGATGAATTAAATCATATGGTTGCCAGCATAGAACCGTTTAGTGCATTAATTGGTCAAGCAAAAACGGCCGAAGAATGTCAGCTCATCCAACAAAAATTAAACCTTGCAACAACTCTTATACGCAATAGAAGCATCTTTGGTGGCCAAGATCCTAAGACGCTATATTCTGAGATAATTCCCAATATTTTGGCTCTTGCAACAGTAACATCCCGCGATGATGTCGTACTACAAATTGCCGGCGAGCTAGAGGGACTGAACATGGAAAATGCGCAAATAGTAGAAAAACAACAATATTAGCGCGAGCCAAACTTCCAGCGCGTTTCCACCTCCGCAATTAAATCACGACGAATGTCGCGAACCACACGCATGCTAATATCATCAGAAAAAAGATATTCAAGCTCAAAGCGTGTATCTTCAGTAAGACTAAAGTTTTTCTCTATAATTGCACGCCAACGATCACTAATATCGATTTCTATGGCACCACGCAAGCCACCACGACCGCTTTGATCTACAAAGCTGGGCACTAAATGAATACGCCTAAATGGCTTGAGGAAATTATTAAAATACTTACTCATGGCTGATGTTGATTGATCGTACCCGAATACCATCGATTTAATATTCTGCATCAACAATGCCGGCATCACCACATTGAGCGATTCCTCTTGCGAGCCCACAAGTAATAACGATATAATCTGCTCTTCAGAAAGTGTAGGGGATGATTCTAACGTTATTTGATGATCCTGCAACGAGCCTACTGCTTGCAACACAATATTGTTCTTTTTGATGTTATTTTTTGCAACAAGCTCAATTAACGGATCTTCTAAACGACCGGGCATAAAATGCAATGCCCCTTTGCTCACATACAGCGGACGATAGGGAAAATTAAGTTGCCCACCTTGCAATTGCACCGATCCGGTCAAGGCAGGATTGCGCACGGTTTGATTTAATAATAAATCTATACGCGCATCAGTTATTAAAAATGGCGTCTGAATTTTGATAGGATTTTTGGTTTGTATTTTTACTTCGCATTTAACCTGATCATCGCCGGTTTCAAACGAGTGCGCGGTAAAACTGCGCATATTTTTTTGAAACACATCGGAAAAAATATTGCCTTTTAATTGTGCACGATCAAGCAGAATATTACCCTGCAACAGGCCGCTACTCTGCTCTTTTTTGCAAAACAGCAGATCACCTGAAACCATAGCAAAGAGTTCATTTTCCATATTAAACAGACATTGTTCTATTAGTATAGGCAGGTAACATGAACGCAGAGTAAAATCTTGCGTAAACGCTGCACGCATGCAGGCACTGCTCAATTTGCCGTTGTGCAGTGTACATACAAGATCTTTAACCTCTACCACACGATCTTGGTTCACGCTTACCTGCGCATCAAACCCGTTAACAAAGTTATAGGTACGCGGTAGACGTATTGCTCCGTTGTCTAAGTGAATATCAGCGTTATATACGCCATCATCTTGTTTGAGCAGAACATTAAATTGCCCTTCCCCTTGCAGATTAAACTGGCTGTAGCGTTTGAGTATCTCTTTAATGAGTGCTACATCAATAAATCCTTTATATGCTGCGCCATCATGTTCACACTCAAGCAACGTTTGTTGCTCACGTGCAATATGTATACGCTTGCACAGAATATCGGGACTATGAAGCGCATGTATATTAAATGTCGCACGATCGAACGTACCGTGCGCGTGCAGATCATCAGCATCTACGATAATGCTACCGGCAGAATTGAGCGTATCATTTGTTTTTGCGTGCGTTGCTTTGACATCATAGGAAATCTCCACCTTTTTATCTTCATGCAAGGTAATTGCACACGTGCTATCATCGGGTAGAATACGCCAGTCATGCTCAGGAGAAAAACTCAAACGTGCACTATTTTTAAGCTTCAACGAGCCCAACAGTGTGCGTGGATCAAACTGCCAGTTTCCGCCGGCGCATGCACCGGAAGTTCGCTGTATATAAAAATCACCTTCAAATGCTTGGTCTTTTAATTGAAAATTCATTTTTGCAAGTGAGCCGATATGAACATCATTGCATGCAATACGTTGCGCTACAGCATGGCCATGCAGATTGTGACGGTTATTATAATCATTGTATTTGAGTTCAAAGCTACAAGCACCGCTCATCCGATAGTCATCTTCAAGCGGCTCACGCGACATGCGCCACATATAATGTAACGGCATCTGTGCGGCAACCGAAATAGCACATCCGTTGTGATCTTTTTTTACAATCACCGGATCTATCACAAAAGTATGATCAACATTTTTTATACTAAATATACCGCGGTTGTGTTGCCAGGAACAGTTAATTTGGCAAGGCATAGCTTCCGGCCCCAGTTGTGCAATGGCAACTGATGCGGCACCACCTAAGCACATATCAAGATATGGTTTGCCATCAAACAGATCCAGTTGCAACGAACCACCCATCTGCCCAAAAAGTTCACGCTGCTGATAACGCAGCCCACCATCATACAGATCTATGGTTGTTTTAAAGCAATTGGCCACTTTATTAACATGAATATCGGCCGTCATATGTGTATAGAAATCGGATTGTACATCTTTGAGATGTACGGTCGCATTGCGCATGCGCAACGATTGCAAAAACGAGTAAAGTATACTGCTAGGTGCACGAAACAGATATTCAAGATGCTGTGCAATATCAAGTTTTTGATCTACTACATGTATATAGACAGTCAAACCATCAATTTCATTATAAAAATCGAGCGTACCATACCAAAAGAACTCCCACAACGAGCAATGCACCTGCAGACGATCAGCATGCCAATGCCAATGTTCATCTGCATTAATAGGTTGCATGTAAAGATTATTCAACGTAATAGTACGCCGCATCAGCGAGATATCACTGCAAGTACAAGCAAGTTTTCCGGCAAATAGCTCGGGGGCATGCTGACATATGCGCTCTGCTACCAGCTCTTTTATCCACGGGTCATGATGCGCTATAACAAGCACCGACAACAACCCGCAGCAGAATGAAAACAGAAGCTGCTTGAGCATACCAAACCTACAAAGAGTAATATATTATACTTCGTATTCAAGCATACCGATATTTAAATAAATAACGAGAACAGGGATAGTAATTACTCTGTTTTTTCTTTTGCTAACAATGTTGTTTTAACTACGCTAATCTTTTTTTGTAGACGAGACGATGTGGATACCGGATCACGCAACGTTGCTACCGTTGATAACGCGCTCATCATCGCAGCAAATGGGCCATACATCCATGCAGCGATACCACTCAATGTAATTCCTGCCGCACAACAGCAAACACTTTTTAGATCCGCTGCTAACATCTCTTTTTCTGCTACGCGTAAGGCTTTAATTTGTATGATGCTATCATTATTATCTAATAATGTTGATAGCATTTCTATTTGCTCATCACGAGGAATGCCTAACAACTTAGCATGTTGCACTGCCAATAAACCTGTTTCGGGGGTGAGTGTATTTTTATCAATGGCTTCTTGCAGATAGCTACTCGCTTGTAGCTGCTCAGAACGGCTGCCATTGAGCATTGCTGCTAAATTTTCAGTAACATAACGTGATGCCGCTCCCGGCATTTCAGGCTGTTCACTGCGCTGAGGTGAAGCATAAGTGCGCATTAATGCATGATGCTGACTTGCTGCTTGGTTTTCCGGCACTTCTTGTTCTAACCATTGGTTAAAACTGTCACACCATGATGCTGATTGGAGTGAATAGACACACAATATAGTTACAGCGCACATAAGTTTAATCAACTTCTGCATAAAATTTCCTGTATATAAAAGATAATCAGGCAAAAAACATAAAAAAAGTATAGCAGTTTTTTATACTACGTCAAAAAAACACTATTTTGTCATCCTCTTTTTTTGTCATCCTCCCAGACTTCGCACAAGGCTGGGAGGATGACAAAATGATGAATTAATCAAGACATACGAACTTTCTTAGATCAAGTTCGTGATCATCTAGAATTACCACCAGCATCTATGCTAGCATCATAAAAAAGGCATATAAGGAGGAGGTGTTATGCTTAAATATACTGTGTTCATGGGCGCACTCGTAACATGTACAATCTACAGTCAACCATCAGAAAAGATACTCAAGCGTGCTCAACAACTATGTAATCAATGCAGCATACAAACCTTATTGCACGGCTCCGGTCCTCACATGCAAGTTTGCGCAGCACTTGCTGAATTCTGTAGCCTCAATATAACTTCAAGCGAGTCTCAAAAACCTTCCATACCGGTAATTGCAAGTGACGATCTTATGGCGGAACTTGAAGGACAGGACTTGGGAGAATTTCCGCACAAAGATGAAATTGGCATCTATCGTCCAAATGATAGTGAATATAAACCGGAGCAAATACGTGAGCTGTATCGACAACTGCCACCATTGGTAATGGAAGAACTTATACGTTTACACAAAATGCAAATCCGGCAAGAATCGATGCCCACCAGAATGTTTCCCATAAGAACCACTACTCCCAAAGTTGCCCGCGATATGTACGGCTCAGCTTTTACGAGCATGAATGATTTGGATAAAATCTTTAAACGACTTCAAAAATCAAAAAAACATGACGATTATGTATCGCTTGAATCCTCCTACATCGGCACAGCAAATCTTTTCCTTATGGCACACGACCACGGATCTCCTTATGCACTCAAAGAGGCCCAAAAATTTCTTTTGAGCCAGCAAATAAAAACTATCACTACATGGAAAGCTCAGCATTTGAAAATATTTTACAATAACGACTTTGCTAACTTATGCAGAGGTTTTATTTTAAGAAGCTACTTTGAACCAAAAGATGCTAACAATGCAGAAGCACTGTATTGCTATGCACAGATAGCCTTAGCAAATATTCATCATTTTTATAAAACACCTCATGATCAACATGAAGTTCATGTGCCAAACATAGTCTTTGAGCAAGGATACTATGTCATTGCACAGCAACTGCTTAAAGCGCACGATCTTGGCCATCCACTTGCACTCAAAGAAGCTGAAGATATGATGAATCGCGGAGAAATTTTAAGCATTATTGAACAGAAACAAATACGTAAGGTTCATGGCGCAGATACTGATTTTGCGTCCATATGGCGGGAAATTACCATGCGCAAATATCACACACAACCAATAATCGAAGCACAGCAAAGTGCATCTTCATCAAACTTACAGATTGCCACCGACACAGTGGTTCCTGCAAGCCCCTTGCCACCTTGTAGTTCAGTCACTCCATGCAATTCCTGCAGCTCATTAGACGAGCCACCTAAAGATGACCCGAAAGGTTAACTTGCACAACTCCATCTGCAAGCAACTCAAGTGATTGGAGCTCCAACTTCTGCGTATCGGGCAATGTGGCAATCTTGTGCATAAACTGATCGTACGTGGCACGATCGGCGGCAAGCAATGTAACTGTTACACGCGTATCTTCAACAGCAAATGACATTAAGGTGATACGTCCTGCAAATAACGCATGCAACTCTTGCAATAAACGAAATGGATTTGCTGATTGTTGGCGAATGCGCGCAAGCTCATGTTGCTTTTTACTCAGCTGCTCAACCTCTTTTTTAAGTGCGCCCTTTTCTTGCAATGCAGCGGGCAATGCAGTTTGCGCTGATGTGTCGGCATTCTGCACGCTATCTGCTTGATGCGTGTACCAGTTGTGCGCAATATCAAAAAGAATATGCCCGATCAATAGCGTTGATGAACAAACGGTATAGAGCAGCCAGGTGCGAATGGCGCGCTGCTCTGCAACCGATGGTGAACTGCCAAACTGATTCCATTTCATTATTTATCTCCTAAAAAACTTCCCAAAGCATAATACAGATCATCATGCTGGCGCAATGCACCACCTATAACCAATGCTGCTAGCACATCGGCGAGATTACCCGTAAAATTAATGGTAGTATGATCAATGGCATATGCAAGCTCTACCGAGCGATATGCGGACCCTTTTATATATTTATACAGCTCAAGATGCGCTGAAAACCCCGTAGACACCGAAGCTAAATGCACCGGAACCGGCAGCAGCAAAAGTTCAATCTGCAACAGCAATGCCCGTGCAATGCGCGCCACATAAAAAAGATAATGATCCTCATATGGACCAAGTAACGTGTGTGTATACTGATGATGCGCCATTGGCTCTGCAACAAGATCATCTTGTGATGCTACGTTGTTAACCATATACACCAGTGCTTCATGCACCAGCGGACGCAATAGCAGTACCTGCACTTGAGCACCGGCTAATGCATGTGTTTGCACAAAATCTGTCGTTTGTTGTTGTAATTGCGGTAAATCCCAAAGAAGACCGCTTTTGGTGATAGTTAATGGTTTACTGCTACATGCTTTGAGCTCTATGCGTTTGTTATGCGTATGCGCAAAATAAGCATAGGTAATACGATCTGCGCAAAGCACTATCTGTAATCGCTGCTCATGGACCTTTGGTAATGGCCACATCTGCTAAACTCCCGGTAACTACCCTGTTTTTGTGCGCACTGTCCTTTTCAATACGTACATTAACAAATCCGGCATCGATCATACAACGCTCTACCGCCAATCCCTGTTGATATCCTATTTCAATGGAAAGTTGTGGTATCTGTGCACTCTTTACGGTGTCATGATGGCGCAAATAGGTGGGCGCTTGAGCAATTATCTTTTTAATAAGCGCAAGCCCTTCATCCGCTGCTACCAATGCATGTTTATGCTCCCAATCTTTTACCGATGCATCCAAGGTTGCATATTCAGTTTCCGTAATATACGGGGGATTGGTTACGATAAGATCAAACTGCAACTCATGCGAAACTTCATCAAATAAATCGGAAGCAATAATATGCACATTCGTGAGCTTTAAACGTGCTTTATTTTCATGCATGAGCGCAAGTGCATCAGGACAGATATCAACTGCATAGACCGTCGCTTGGGGAAATGTTGCTGCAATAAGCAATGCAATGCAACCTGAACCGGCGCACATATCAAGCAGCGTAAAACGTTGCAAACCCGCTTTTTTGAGTTTATCTATAAATTGCAGCACCCAATCTTCTGTTTCCATACGTGCAATCAACACAGGCGTCCGCATGCGCAGCATAAGATTACCAAACGGCATTTCATCTAAAATATACCCAAGCGGCTTGTGTTCTTTAACTAGTGCACCAATCCATTGCTCCAGTTGCGCATGCTGCTCGTTGTTTAATGTAAGTGTGCGTTGCAACAAAAGATCGGTGTGACTTTTACCGGTAAGCTTTTCGAGCAACCACCAAGCATACTTTTTGCGTACGGCTTCTTCGCTGAGTTCTGGCATTAATCGATCGGCGATCTGGGCAATTAGGTCGGTTATGAGCATAGTTTTAATTTTCATGGGCTAAATGTTTTTTAATGAGCTTAATCTAAGGACCGTCCTTCGACAAGCTCAGGATGATTAAATTAATTTTAATACTCTGCAAACAACGCTTTTAAGAACTATACTTTAATCATCCTAAACCAATCGTTCAATCATCCTGAGCTTGTCGAAGGACCTTCCTTAAAACCCCTACTCAGGCCAACCAATAACCCTATTAAATGGCGACATTCTATGAAGTTAGAGTTTTTGTGTAAAAACATTGTATTTAAACGCTAAAAAGTGTTACAATAAAGGTATAATAGCAAAAATTGTACAAAGGTTACCATTTATAAAAGGATGCCCCTATGAATTACGCTTTAACCATTATAACGGCATTACTGCTGACAACACATTTTACTACACCATTGCATGCTGCTGCACGTATGTATCAACCGCTTCGCCAGGCATATCTACGATCTACACAAACATTATCTGCAGTATCACCTGCAGCACGTGGAACATTGAGTACAACACTTGGGCGTTATCAACCATTTTTAACAGGACAAAAGTGCAGAATGAGTACCTCCGCGGGGACTACTTCTAGCATTGACATATCACCCTATTTAACATCCCTAGAGGGACTTGAAATTCATCCGGCTGTCGAAGGCTATCAATATGCAAGATTAACAGAACCTGGATTTGAAAGTAGATGGGTCTGGAGAGGTGATATTGCCGGATGGAACAAGTTAGCTGAAGATGCATGGCAAAAATCACCGGCTGAATACCTCAAATCATTTTCATATGATACCTCATTGCAACCTAATAAACTTTGGCAAGCTGTAATACTCAAAGATTTATCTACCCGCATAACTCCAGAAAATGCTCTTCTGTTGCTCGACGCATTACTTAAAGAGCCAAATATTAAAGATATTGATACTAATATTAAATCCATTGTTTATACTCTTGCACAGCAAGATAAAGATGCTGCAGCAGAGATTATTTCTTCAGCAAATTATACTAGCCTACATGGACTCTTATGGAACGGTAATCGAACAACCAATAAAGCAGGCGGTAAACTTATTGCGAACATAATGACACCTGAAATTGCAACTCAGATGATTGAACAAATTAAGCAAGATCCTAGTTTCATAAAGTATGGATGGTCAACATTTTTAGATGTGGCTTCAAAAATTATTCAAGTAGATCCAACTACCTCAAATGATCTGGTGCAATCAATAGGTAAAACATTCGATAATCCTTTTCCATTTTCCACCGCTACTGCAGCTCTGATAATTAAAGAACATCCTGAAACAATTAAAACGCTTTATCCCTATATAAAATCAAATCTACCTCAACTGCTATGGCTTGCTGATAACTGGAATCCAATACTCATATATAACCAAGACATTAAAGAGGCATTGGGTGAAGAAAATAGAGCCATCGAGCTTATCAACTCCATGTTGCAGAATGTTCCTGAAGCTCAACATGATTTTTATAGCTTCATAACTAACTATCGTGATCGCATACAATCGAAATCTTCTGCTGTAAAAGATCTAATTGCAAACATCCAAAAAAATGAACGCCCACGATTGGCTAAAGATGCCTTTAAAACTGGTCTTGGTCTTGCAACAGCCGCCGGCATAGGCTATGGCTTGTATAAAGCGTGTGGTGACGATGAACAAGCGGACAGTCGCGTTCAAGAATAAGCACGTGAAATAATTAAGAAACGTCTTAATCAAGCTCACGCCCTAAACCATGACGTAGATATATTGTTTGAAAGATAAGCCTCAAATTCACCCGGATCCAATATAGCATCAAAATTTTTATGCCACGGTAAATGTAAGCACGTATAATCACCTGCAACACGAATCCATTTTTTGGCTTCTTTAAAGGCCTTGTTAACAACACAAAAAGTTGTGTCTATTTCTGCACTGTATAACTCCAAATGACTATCGACAGGATAATCCAATTTTGTTTTCCAAAACTGACCTTCCCAATTTTGTAAAGAAATTCCCCTGTAGAACAAATCTGTCCGAATATCCGGAGCATCAATACACAATGCAAAACCAACTTTTTCGGCACCGAAATGGTTAGAAATATCAACCAAAGTTTCTAAAAAGTGTTGTGGTAAATTTGCATTAAATTGCAAATCCGGATCAGTCAGAACATAAACGTCTCCAACTAAACTCTGAATAAAATCTTTAAAATACACTTTGTGACCGTAATTAGTCTCTTGCTTGAGCACGGTGTAATGAAATTCATCGTTATAATAGTTAAGCAACGGTGCATAGCTGCTATTGTTATCAACCACAATAATATCTGTGGTATATTTTTCTAATTGCTGCACCATATTTTTTATATACGTATATTGATTATAGCCTATAATAACAGCGGGCATATTTTTTTTGATTAACACACCGGCATCAGTTAACGGCTCAAAAAGTATTGAAGCAAAAGGATTTCCCGCCAAATACTCAACAATATTAGAAGTCGGACAATTTGTTTTGAAATATTTAAAGAGATAAGCGTAATCAGCTAGTTTTTTAGTTTTCCACCAATCTAAATGAAATGAAAGATAAACTTTTGCGTTGTTATAATAAGCAAAATATAGTACATCTTCTATAATATTCTCTTCACCACCTTCTATATCACATTTAATAAGGGCAATTTTTTTTCCATCCAACATTGGATTTTTAAATACATAATCATGTATTAATTGCTTAAATGTTATCGACCGTACAACATAATCATCCGGCTGATCAGATTGATTTTTAATATAGGAAATAGATTCATTAAGAACTGCACCCCGTGGGCCAAACACAACATCTTTACTTTTGTCTGAAATCGGCCTACTACAAATGGTAACATTCGCACAGTCTGATGCATTCAAATTCATATGCAAGCATTTTAATGAAATGGGATCAGCGTCTACTGCAATGACATGGGAAAAATTTTTAGCTAACCAGATTGCTGTTGTGCCTATCCAAGATCCCAAGTCAATCGCGACACCCGATGAATCTTTTACCTGATCAAAAACTTCAAAGGTTTCTTTTTCCCAATTTTCAAAAACATTTTTTACAAAATGATCTGTCGGCTTGTCGAATGGAACAAATGTATACAACACATTGTGCTTATTAACCTTAATAAAATTATCCGCTCCCCATGCCAGGGTGCTTGTGAAAAACAATATGGTACAAAATTTTACACAAATATCAAACTTCATGGAGATTCCCTTTTTTATATACAAGCGCGAACCAAATTTGAGCAACTATAGTAAGCAAAAGAAGTGCTTTCTTTTAGAAGATATCACTATAAACACATAGATCAAGTGCATTAAATAAATAACGTATCATCACACAACGTTACCATCTTTTCATGCACTAATGCATCTAAAATAGTCTCATAGCGCTTACGTTCTGAACCAAGTAGTGCAAGCAGCGCATCTTTTTTGAGCGTACCATGCGCCACCATCAACTTAATAATTCTGCCACGAATTTGGCGATCTGAACCCTGGAATGTTGATTGCACAGCATGATGTGCACTTTTGCGGCTGGGATTTGCCGCCATTTTTTTTAGATACACCCCATAATCCATTAAAGCGTAATACCATTCGCGTGGATTGGCATGATCTAATGTCGCTTCGATATAAGGCATCAACTGACTATCTTTAATATTTTCTTGCTCTTTAAAGAACGAATGCAAGTAGACCGCACGAATATTGGTTTCAATAAATACCACCGGCTTATTGTAGGCAAAAGCAACGATTGAGCAGGCCGTATTTGGACCAATGGATGCAAACGTTTGCAATGTTTGCGTGCATGATGGTACATGACCATCAAACTCATGCACTATACGCTGCGCATTTTGCCACAATGCTTTACCACGCCGATTATACCCCAGCCCTTGCCACATGGATAATACATCACGCAAGGAAGCTTCTGCTAACACATGCACGTTGGGAAACTCTTGCATAAAGAGCGCAAATTTTGGCTCAACACGATATGTCTGCGTTTGTTGCAGCATAATTTCTGAAACTAACACACTATAGGGATCATGCTGTATGCGCCACGGAAAATGATGCCGACCTTGTGCATGGTAAAATGCATATACGGCGGCTTTGAACGTTTCCAGTTCATGATGATGGCAATTAATATTTTCTGTCTGCATGTTACTAGTATATCATGATTGTAAAATCTATTCAAAGTCACATTGCATCGCACGTATAAATCATTGCACAGCACTCAGTAACATGTTAACATGCTATCAGAATTCCACTGCAATATTTGAAAAAAGGAAAACTCATGCAAAACAGCGTAAAAATTCTCGCGCTCTCCTTGTGCACTGCAGCGCATGCTGCCAGCAATTCCTTAACACCAAGCGAAGATGCATTAGCATATATACAAGCTGTAAGTCGAAACATGGCATCACAAAAAGAAAGCAATAATCTTGCTGTCCAAACAACAGTACCTCCAGTCTCTTTTAACCCTCATATTGCAGCTTTTTTTGATACGCAGATGGCAACAGGTCGCAGCAAAATAGTGCAACGAAGACTTGATGTTTCCCAAACAGATATTGGATTGATATATCAAGAATTTTCTCAGTATGGAGTAAATGCATTAGCTGATGCTTACCCGAATTTATTTATTTTTGCCAATCAACTGGAAGACGGTCTAGTAAAACATATTCCCGAAGTACAAAAAAAATATTATACAGCACTGCACTTAGTAGCGGCTACCTCTCTTGAATATCGTGTTGCCGCATGGGTGAAGTTCAATTCTGCCTTTAAAAGAGTACTTAAAATCTATTTACAAGCACAAATTCCCGGGCTTCAGGTTAAAAAGTCAGCATATAAAACCATGGTAGAAAATCGAAATCTGCAACTTTTACCTGAACAAGTTGATATTTTTAAAGTTGGTCTTTTTGTCATTGCATGTAATATAAACAGAAGAGTTGAAGGTGACCATGAAGCATATAATGTACTATCAAAAAAATTCAAAATACCTGAGCATTCCTCTGCGCCGGCTCCAGAACCATCGGGTTTTGATTCAATTTTAAATTGGGCAGGTTCATTTTTTAAATAAACTTTTATATTTATACCAAGACAGAAAGAACAACATGAAAAAATACATCTTTGCTACTATCAGGACTTACGCAGAATATTCATTTTCCTGAACTGATCGTAACTTTAAAGAATACTGGGCTCTCTGTTTTATGATTCGGAGTTGTCTAATAGCCTCTTCTGTTGTTGGTAAGCCCATCTGATAACGATATATATCTGCAAGTGCATACGCATGCATGACAAAACGGCAATGTTGAAGTTGTTTCTCCAATGAACGCGTCTGACATTCAGATAATCCAAGCAATTGTTTAGATGCCCTGTGAAAAACTTCAATTTTCCATCTTGTTTGATAACATTCATAAACTATCTTTGGATCAATGTAATCAGAGCTGATCAAATATATTGTTTTGGCTTTATCAACCTTGACAACATAGAAATAGCATGGAAGTCCTTCAAATAAACCTCTTTGGCATTTCGCACGTTCATTTTTTTTAATTTTTAGAAGATCTTGAATTTGACCTAATGTTCCATTTATTGTTACATTTCGATTGCGAGGCAACTTCATCAAAAACGACAAACATTTTTGCTGAAGAAATGATATAAAGTCATATGTTGCGTAATGAGCATCCGCAACTATTCGCGATATATTGAAGATGTACATAAACTTATTAACGATATTTATTGCGATGTCACTTTTGGTCAAATGTGGTGATCCAGAAAGCCATTTTGTTATATATGCAGATGCTTCAATTGGGATCTTAACAACTGCATTAGCAAGCATTGCAGTTATTATTTGTAAACCCATACATGGCCGATGACTGCTACCGTCATATCCTTCATCAGCACCTTCTATTAATTCTGCATATTGCTTTTCTAATCGGGTATCATCTATCTTCATTTCTACTTCAGTATCACCAAATGTATCTTTTGCGAGTTGTATTAAATCAGAGCACCTATTGTCTGACTGCTCTAATGACCTGAATATGCTATCATGTGATACATTAACCGCTTTAGCCAAATTAGGGCAAGTTTTGCGTTCAGTTGCTGCCAATATTGCATTAACATAATTTGGTGTATTTTGGTGATTGTTTTTTTGATTTGCTTCTGCTACTATCACTTTAAGTGCTCCTTTTTACGCTAGGTTTGTTACTACACGTAAAATTGCAGCACTTTTTTTCTTTTTTGACAAGCTAGGTCAGTATATTCAATTTATGCGTAAGTCCTGTACTATCACCCTTTGCGCGAAAACAGTATTGTTTGGTGCAGATTCTCCCATCGGTTCTAATGCTGCAACTCTTGCGTATGCCCAAATTAGAGATGCATATGTAGCTACAAAGCCTGGATTTGGCAAAAGTCCTATTGCAGGCGTATACGAAGAATTTTTTGAGCTAGGCATTGGACAGATAATAAAAAGATATCCAAAAGAAGCTGCTCGCGCTCTAGAAAAGGAAATTTCTTTCAGATTTGCTGCAACGGACAAATATACTCGTGTAACTGAACTAACCTTGGATATCACCAACAACCCACTACCTATGCGCGTAGCAGCATGGAAAGATTTAAATAATGCATTAGATACTGCTAATCACACAACCTTGCAAAGCGGCATCCCGGGATTTAAAGCCCGTGAAACCCATAAGGATACCATAATTGCAAACGAAGATTTGCAAATGTCGGCAACAGAACCAACCGGAAAACTATTTGGTCATCGTTCTACTTTTATTGCCAGTCTGTTGGTAACAGCATTTAGATTTAACTTCATGGAAACAAAAGATCCTGAGGCGCTTCAATATCTACTGGATGAGCATTTGGGAAGAATTCCAACAATCCAGGAAATAACCCCTGAGATAAAACCTGCACCGTCTGGTACTGTATGGTCAATGGTTGCCTCACTCTTTCAGCGTACATAAATAAAAAAGGAGAAACTGTATGCTCTGTATGTTACTTCTTGTATGCATGAGCATTACCATACATACTGCAAGTCAAGCTGTGGAAGTTACCGAACAAAACATCTTTACTGCACAAACCATGCGCGTATTCGATACAAAAATTGCACGCGCATACACCGACGTTGAGCAAAGCGATCGTGATGCTGCCGATAGTGATATGGGCGTCATTTATAGACAATTTGCTACGCAAGGTCTTGCTACCATTGCACATCAATGCCCATCTTTCATGCAGCAAGCACAAGAGCAGGAACAAAAACTTCTGCTCAACGAAATCATTGGTCAGAATTTACAAACCGCGCAACAATCGGTGCATAACAGCCCGCTTGATGAGCGCATTGAGCATTGGAACAGATTCCGATTCTCGTTTGCTGCAGTCCATAATCTCAATACACAGCGCAGCATTAAAAAAATCGAAATAAAATCAACACCATATGAGACTATGATCGCAAATGAATATATCGAGCTTGATGAGCAACAACAATCTTTAGTAATGGTGTTTCTCTTAGTAACTGCCCTTAATTTGCACAGAATAGATACGGCCGATACTGCTGCTTTTGCACAAATATTTAACGATGATTTAAATCCTACTTCTCATACTGCTACAGTAGAAGATATAGCACAACCAAGATGGCAATTACCTGCATTACCTGCATGGCTAAAGTGGTTGCACAAGGAATAAATAATCGTTAAAAATAGGGGAGGTTTATATGTATTTAATACTAGTATTCCTCTTTTGTACACCCTACCTATATGCAGCAGCCTACGAAGAAAGTTCTGATACAAGTAACACCGAAGTTACCTACGAACCTAAAACACCGCGCACTGATCAATGTATACCTATGCCATGCGGGGCACTCACACCACGCAGTAGTAGTAGATTAATAAAACAAAACTCCGTGAGCTCCCTACTTTTAGAAAGCTCACAATCACAATCAGATAGCCCCCGCTTTATGCCCTTATCAACACCGCGCGGTAAATTGGTACGCCATGCCTCGGTAAGCTCGCTTATTGAACTAAGCGGTTCACGATCGGAAGATAGTCCACGCCCGGGTATATCCGCAACAAAAGATTCACCCACGCTACGATCACAATCTTTTTTAGCGCAAGCGTTGCCTTCACCACTTGCTGCCTATGTTACCGATATGCAAACCACATGCATTATTAAAGATCTTAACCGTTTGCACCAAACTGATACGTTACTTGCCTCTATTTTGCGCAATATTTCAGTATCTACTACACATGATCCGCTATTAATAAATGAAGCTTATAAAATCTTTACCTCAATAACTGCAGAAAGTCCTGTTGCAGAGCAACGTAAACATGTCTATCAATTTTATAACTCCTCACTACAATCAGCGCCCGCGACACGCCTTGTAGCCTGGAAAGAGTATCAAACCACTATCATGGCGGCTATGAATAATCGCTTACAAAATCAGCTGCCAGGAGTTATAACCAAAGAAACAAATGCATTATCCATAGCATTTGATGATCCTATGCCTACCACGTTTACTCCCGAACAAACAGCATATCTACACCAGTATATGATTGCCTATGCATATATGCTTGGCGAACAAGAACGCATTGACCCTGATCTTTTTGGTACATTACATGCTCATCAAATGAGCAACTATCCACGGTTCAAATGCTCGCTTGAACAACAAAAATCAGCTCTACCGCTTGTGCAATCATTGCTCAAACCCCTGGCCATTGGCATTACCGATATGCGGATTGCAGATATTATTGAAGAGCACGATAGTAATGGACCAAACATTCTCACAAAAGTTCTACGCACAATTTGCATCGCAGAATTAAAAAATCATGAACAAGTACATAATGCTCATGCACAATTCATGTCCATTATTGAACAACGAGATATCGCTATGTCTCGCAAGCTTGCTCATCAACCCCAACCACAAATCGCAATGCGATCTGAATGCTGGCAAGGATATCATATTGCAGTTATGATGCAACTCAATAAACAATTAACAAAACAGATACCCACCATTACAACTGATCCCTCAAAGCTCTATGTAGCATTTATGGGACTGGCTCCGGTGACATTTTCACCTGAACAGGCAAACCTTATAATCAAATATATATTAGTATATGCGGTTATGCTCAGCGAACTTGAGGCTACCGACCTTGATGCATTTAAGCATATTTTTATAAACGAGCTACCCTTGTTAAAGCTTAATCAACCATCTTCACCAAAAATGACGCTCCGCAAACACTCAGGAGGCGGTATTGGCAGCTTTAGCAGCTTGAGAGGACTTTTTAAAAAAGGAGATGGCGCCAGCAGCAGCTCGAGTAGCTAAGCTCACTTTAATCGCATAATCGTTATATAATTTTGCAAAATTATATAATACTTGTAATCTGAATTAACTGATAGTAGACTATGATTCACACTATCACTTTAACACCGAAACCCCAATTAATTGTTTACTCTATATGTTTTTTACACGTTAGATCGAGGCTTTATGCGCTATTTTCTTGCACTAATTGTAATACTATATTTGCCCGCATCAGCAGCCAGTGGTAGCAGCGGAAAAAGCAGAAGAAGTATGAGGAGTATAAGCGCACTTAGCAACAGCTCCGATAGTTCTATTGCAAAACTTAAACTTACGTTTCCTCTTATGCCTCAGGCAGCTCTTGTAACTGATACCAAAATTACAGCGCTTCTTAATGAGTGTATAAAGAAAAAGGATTATACATTATATAATGCATTGACAACCATAACGGAAAAGGGTGGCGTACAAAAAACGTGTGTTGATGACATAGTACTACAGCGCGGAGCCGAACATACAATTCAAAAGATTACTGCCAAAACAGCAATTGCTGATCGACGTTCGTTAGTTCTTTCATATATTGAAATCAAACAAACCTTAGCTGCACGGCATGATGCGTGGCAAGTGTATCATATGAGCGTCTTAAATGAACTAAAACCTCTTATCGAAAGTGCCATTCCCGGGATTACCGCAGATATATCTGATCTATCTGTGTCATGTGATGGAACAGCTCCAGCGGCATTAACACCCAATCAATTAGAAAGATTGCACATGCATATCATTGCTTTTGCATTACTTCTCAGCGAACAGGAACTACTTGATAAAACAACTTTTGATCACGATTATAGCAGCCAACTGGCACTATCCCAAGTAAAACAAAAAAAAGATAAGAAATGCATACTGCAATAAGCATATAATCGGATCGCAACTAAAGAGTTGAGCTTTTTTTCCTGACAAGAGTACACTAACATTAGAGCTACCAAGCTCAATCAGCAGCGCTAGTCAGGAGGTCATTATGCAGTATACAGGTATAGCATGTATAGTATTACCCTTTTATATTTATACGGCTGCATGGAATCCGACGCTAACACCCCGTGCAATGCTCATAACCGATAGAAAATTATCGTCCTTAATACATACATCTCTGGTACAAGGTTGCTCTACAGGGTTTGATTTGCATTTCGCATTATTACATATTGGCGATAAAGGAATTCAGCAAAGTTGCGCCATACATCCTGAACTTTTAGCTAGCGGAGCAGAATTTTTTAATCATATCAATAACATGCAATCTGTTATTGATAGACGTACAGAAGCTCTACATAGGGTTATAGAACAACATAATCTGACAGTACGCTACACTGCATGGCAACAGTATCAGATGGCAGCTCTTATACAGATGAACCGCTTATTAAAAGAACAGATTCCGGCTCTTTACACTAATGATTCTGAACTTTATGTAGTATATATGGGTGCACCAGTTTTAACCCTTGATATTGATCAACAACGATCCATTTATCGACACGTTGTCACGTATGCATTGCTCTTAAGCTATATTGAAAGTCATGATACCCAGCTGTTTAAAGAAAAATTCTGTGTATTTCCTTATTACAGCAGTAGATCACACAAGAATTGTATTACACTATGACGACCTTATGACGTACGCACAAGCCGCCATAACAATGGTAAACCGCTCAAACTAAACAGTGTCGCAATCGCAATAGTACTCAACGGCGTTTGGTAGATAATCCAGCCACAGAATGCCAATGCAATACATCCGTATAGGAGTTGTGGCAATACATCCGTTATACGTTCAGTACGCTGTATCAGCAGCTTTAAAAAGCTGATGCAACAGATGCCATACACAAACAAAAATGCGGTCACAGAAAAATCGATAATTACCAATACTTGTGCTGCAAGACTCGCATTTGCTGTTAACATTAATAAGGGAATCATACCCAAGCAACTAATCAGCAATGCACAATAAGGAGCTCCATGTGCATTCTTTCTGCCAAATAGCGCAGGTACCAAGCCATCTTGTGCCAGTCCCAATGCAATTTGACCGCTTGTTAATGTCCATGCATTCAGCGTACCAATACACACCACCGCAGCAATGGCGGAAATAAGCAGATGCCAATTACCTCCAAAAAGAATGCGTGCAACATCGGCGTATGGCGCCTGCGATTGTGCAAGTGTAGCACCATCAATAGCGCCCATAATCGCAACACTATTAACGACATATAATAATGCTACAGAAATGGTGCCGGCGACAACAGCTAAAGGAATTGTTTTGCTTGGATTTTCCACCGATTCTGCCGGTGTTGTTGCAGATTCAATACCGATAAATCCCCAAAAGGTAAGCAATGCCACTCGGCTGAGCATTTGCGCCAACGTTAAATTTGCAACTTCAGGCGCAACGGTAAAATGTGCGGTATCAAAATAAAAGAGTGCAATTAATGGCACGAGCGCAAGCGGCACAAATTTGAGCAAGGTTAAAATAAACTCTGCACGGCCGGCTGCACTGACACCACGAAAGTTAAGTGCAGTCACGCCAACTAATAGTGCAATTTCCAGCGCTAAATTAAGCATCGGGTTAGAACTTCGCATGAACGCCGTCATGTAACCAACGCTGGCTGCAACCACGACTGTTGTGCTTACCCATGAGATTACCCAATATGTCCAGCCGGTAAAAAAGGCCGCATATTTGCCAAACGCTTTATTTACATACACGTGCGGGCCACCAGTTTGCGGAAACCATGCACACAACTGTGCAAATACCAATGCAAGCGTAATTGCACCAAGTGCAGAGAGTATCCAACCACTCAAGCCGATGGCACCATAGGGCGCCAGATGCGCGGGAAGCATAAATACACCGGAGCCGATTTGACTGCCCATTACCAGCGCAAATACTGCCCAAAAACCCATTTTTGTAGAAACGTAATTCATAATAATATTGCCTTTATATGTAATGCAAAATCGATAATTTTGCGTTTAATTCATATTCTTTAATTATACCAAAAAACTAACCGCTTCGTAACTTTACGTTACTCCATCAACCGATTCGCATATGCAGTAAGATCATGTCGAACTTTATCCATGACACCTATCGCAGTTGTCACAAAAATGACACGCGGCGCAAATCCTTTATAAAAACCACGCAATTTTCCTTGCTGATATATCGTTCGAGCAGCTTGCCGCATAGTTGTTACCTGCTGTTTACGCGGTGCGCTAGATGTAACGTTACAACCTTCTTGCATAATGGTAGATATCGTATCAAATGGATGAGTAACCACAGTAACGCCTAATCCCGTCACCAAACTAGCCCCAATGGTTGCAGCCACACCGTTGCCCACAGCTCGCTGCAGATAATCTTTTATTTTGCCATTTCCCCACAAAAGACCGGTTGCAAAACCTCCTTCACGCAATGCTTTTGGTAGCATACCGCGTGATAACACCGGATATCCACCATACAGCACTAATCCTCTGATTATCTGATGCGCAGTTAATTTTGGTTTAGTTGCATCGGTAGCCAGCCGACGCTTTTCTTCATTTTGTAAATGCACCACCATTAATTCAATTGGGGAGCTTACTACTGCCGAACAAATACCGGCACCACATGCACTCAACATCGGCTTACTCGGATGATCCGGGAGCAATTTTTTAAATACACCTTCAATACCAAACTGCAGTGCAGTTGTTGGCGCCATAGAAGCTATATTCAGACCAAATCCTGTGTACAAAAATCGTGTGTTAAAGTTAATCTGCCTTAATTTATCACCCTGCTGCAAGCGATATTTTATGATGGTCAATGGGTGACTTACGGTGCATTCAGTAGTGGCCGCAATAGTGCCAACCGTTACATCACGGGCAAATGTTAGCATTGAATTCGTGTTGTTATTATTGTCCATAGCCCTCATTGGCGCATATGTACCTAAAGCAAATATAAACAATAACAACATATGTCTGCATAAACTATACAGATACATATTATGTCCTTGAAAAATCTAAGAATAAAAAAATTTGAAAATAGTTGAAGCGAACATTGAGTAACAACTCAGACTGTTGCTTAAAGAAACATACATCATCTACTTAAAAGTAGTGAGTATGTATTTATTTGATACCTTCATTATGATCGAGCTGTATAGTATTGATACAGAATGTCATAATAAAACCCTTTAACTTTAACGTTGGCAAAACTCGATAATGAGTTATATATGTATAATAGCAGTATTTTATGATATGCGCAATGTTTTTTTAAATA